>JBHELB010000072.1:0-60270 GCA_041859045.1 Candidatus Hydrogenedentales bacterium
CGGCCTGCACGCCCTTTTAACGCGCCACCCAGGGCCGCCAATACCCCAACGCCCCTGCCCAACCTCGCCCCAGATGAACCTTTTCGCCTGCGACTCCTCATAAACTACGCGAACCGCAAAAATCTTGGGGGATGTCCTGGATATCAGGTCTTGAAAAGGGGATGCCGCGCGGTCAGAACGCGGTTTCCCGGCCTAAGTTTCGCGTGCCTTTGAGCGGTTTTTCCTTTTTGAATACGGTCTGCTATAGTGACGCCGTTGGGATGCAATTCCGGTTTGCCGGTTCGAACCGTGTAACGATGGAGAGAAATTCAATGACGTTCGCATCTTTCGCGCTCCGTTTTGGCGCTTCCACGCTGCTCGGCCTTACGGCGGTTCTTGCGCCTGCCCTGCCTGCGGCCGCACAACAGGCCCCCGCGGTGGGTTCCGCCCCGGCCCCGGCCGCTGCTGCCGCGCCGAAGGCGTCCCCCAATGAAGTCGTCGCCCGCGTGAATGCGCGCGAAATCACCGTCGCCGACATTGGCCGCGTGGTCCGCGTCGCGCGGGAAGTGGGCGCTTCGTCCAACCCCGGCCCGGACGAGATCCGGCGCGTGCTCGACGGTCTGATTGAGCGCGAAATTCTGGCCGAGCTGGTGGCCAAGGAAAACCTTCCCGTGAGCGAGGATGAGATCGACTCGGGGCTCGCCGATGTTCGCAAGTCGTTTCGCTCCGAACAGGAGATGACGGCCGCGCTCGCCCAGGAAAATCTGACGATGGACTTGCTCAAGTCGCGCATGCGCGAGCAAGTCGCCATGAAGAAATACTTGGACGGCGTGCGGGACAAGATCACGGTCAGCGATGAAGAGATCAAGAAAGCATACGACGACTTGAACGAGAAGGGCCGCACGAAGCGCGACAAGGAAACCGTCCGGGTAGGGCATTTCTTCGTGAACGTGCCTCAGGACTCGGAGGAAAGCGTCTGGGACGCCGCCAAAACCAAGGCGGAGGACGCGTACAAGCGCGTAACCGAAGGTAAGGAAGCCTTCGAGAAGGTCGTCGCGGAGATGTCGGACGACAAGGGCCCGGACGAGAAGGGCGCGCCGTATGAGGAAATCCCGCGCGGGCGCATGCCATCGCGCTTGGATAAGACCATCTTCGAGACCCAGGCAGGCCAGGTCTCCACGCCGATTCGCATGGACAACGGCTATCATTTCGTCAAGGTCTATGCCCATTTCGACGCAGGCACCTCGGCAAAACTGGAAGATATCGCGGGTGAGCTGCGGCGGATGGTCGCTGAAGACAAGACTCGAAAGCAGATCAGCGAAACCGTGAAGGCCGCGCGCCCGAACATGAAGATTGAAATTCTGTATAAGGACGATGCCACGGCGGCGAAACCGGCCGGCTCCGCCTCGGCGGCCCCGGCGGGAAGCGCCACACCGGACGCGGATCTTCTGCAGAACGAATCGCTGTAGACCTGTGGGCAAGCCTGCTTTCGCGGGCGAGGGGGAACCGGTGCGCCGCGGGAAAAGCCGCCGCTGACCGGTTGTGCGCAAGGAGGCCAGCGTGGAAGAACACCTGCGCCGGGTCGTTGGGCTGCTAGCACGTCCTGATGGGCGCGTCCCGGGGAGCGTGGGGCATGCCCGCGCGCGTTCGGTCATCACCGAAGCCCTGGGGCGGGCGGGTGTGGAGCCCTATGAGGGCCCGGAATACGAACTTCCCTACGCGTCGAACGGTCTCAACGGCATCAACATCGCCGGTATCCTGCCTGGCAGCAAGCCGTACCTGCCCGCCATCTTCCTCGACGCCCATTACGACACCTGCGGCGCGCAACCCGGCGCGGACGACAACGCCGCCGCCGTGGCGATCCTGCTGGCGCTTATCGAACCGATCAACGCGATGGGCCTGGAGCATACGGTGGTCTTTCTCTTCCCGGATGCCGAGGAACCGCCGTATTTTCTCACGGATTCCATGGGTTCAACCGTCTTTTTCCGCGAGCAAAGCCGCCATGAATCCCATTGCTCGGTGGTGCTCGATCTCGTCGGCCATGACGTCCCGCTGCCCGGGCTCGACGATCTGCTCTTCATGACGGGAATCGAAAGCGACCCGCGCATGGCGGATATCCTTGAGTGCATGCCGGCACATTCACGCTTGCGCGTCGCTCCGACCCTCACGCGTTACATCGGCGATCTGGGCGATTATTACATCCACCGCCTGGAGAAGCGCCCCTATTTGTTTCTAAGCTGCGGCCATTGGCCACATTATCACGCCGCCACCGACACCCCAGAGCGCCTGAACTACTCAAAAATGGCCGCGATTGTCGATTTTCTCGTTCAAATGCTGGCCCTACTCGATCGTACGCCGCTGGATGGCCCTTTTGAGGGCTACGACTCCACCGATCTCGAGCTGCACCTGCTCGACCGCGCCCTGGGCGAAACGCTGGGGGCGTTGGGACTCAGTCTACAATCTCGATCCGATATCGACCGTTTGGCGGTCCTCCTGACCCAACATTTTGGGCTATAGGAAGACACCCGACACAACCTATTGACATCCAGAAAATCTCTCGCTATACTCCGTCCGGTTCACAACTTAGGAGCCGGGTTATGTCCAGCAGCGTGACTGTGCGGATCGACACCGCGACCCACGCGGTGCTCCATGAACTGGCCGAGTTGAACGGTTGCTCGATGCAGGCGGTTTTGGCGTCGGCGATCGAAAAACTTCGGCGCGACTACTTCCTGGATCGGACCAACGCCGCGTACGAGCGAATGCAGTACGAGGATGTGGACCAGGATCAGGCCGCGTGGGAACAAGCGTTCTGGGATTCGACGCTTAAGGACGCCCTCCCCCAATGAGCGAGCGGCCTCCTTGCCGCGGCGAGGTATGGACCGTTTCCCCTGGTCTGGATGAGGCCGGCCTTCCGATGGCGGGTAGACCCGCGCTTGTATTCAGCGTGGACAAATTCAACTCGGGCGCCGCCAATCTGGTCGTAATCCTGCCGATGACCACGCTCCAGCACGATCTGCCCATTCACATTCGCGTCGAACCGCCCGAGGGCGGCGTGAACGAGCCTCACTTCGTGATGTGCGAAATGATCCGCGCAATCCCTTCTCGTCATTTCCTCCAATGCCAGGGTACCCTCCGCGGCGATACCCTTGCGCTTGTCGAGGAAAGCGTCCGCATTCTGCTTGGTCTGTAACCGCTGCGCCCGCTTCGCGGTTTCAAATGAACTCCCCGCTTATACTCATTCCCAAAATGCGTTAAAATGCGCGATGCACCATGGAGGGCCGAAATTGACAATCGGGGCGATACTTGCTGCCGCGTTATTCCTTGTAGCGTTGGTGTTTCGGCGTGCGTTGTGGAACGCGCTCGATGCCCTGCTCACGCGCATCGACGACGTCCTTGAACATCGCCGCGGACGGGGCAAAGGCGATGGTCCGTTGGCCGCAGTGTTACTCACTCCGGCGTTGGGACTGCTCGCCGTGTTCGCGTTCATGCCCCTGCTCTGGTCGGTGTACATGAGCCTATTCTCGAGTCCCGACCGCGGCGCTTCGTTTGTGGGGCTCAGTCACTACAGCCGCGCGCTCACCTCCGCGGATTTCTGGCATGCCGTTCGGATCACCGCATACTACGCGCTCGCCACCATTCCCGCGGCGCTGGCGTTGAGTTTTCTTGCGGCTTCGTTTCTGTTTCGCATCGTTCGCGGACGCGGCGTTCTCCGCACGCTCTACTTCCTGCCCTATGTAACCTCGGTGGTGGCCGCAGCAACGGTCTGGCGCGCGATGCTGAACCCCAACGTGGGCCTCGTGAATACGTTGCTCGACACCGTCGGCCTTCGCCCCGATCGCGGGCCTATGTGGCTGCTCGAACCGCGAGGCGTCCTGTCATTCCTGACCGGCGGGCTTATCCCCGAGAGCGTGGGGCCGAGTGTTGCACTGTCCTGTGTGGTCGTTTTCGACATCTGGCATTCGAGCGGATTCCTGATCGTCGTGCTTCTCGCGGGATTGTCAACGGTGCCACGTGAGCTCGAGGAGGCCGCGCGCATCGACGGCGCCACCTGGTGGCAAACACAGCGCCGGGTTGTTCTTCCGTTGCTGTCTCCGACGTTGTTTTTCCTGATCGTCGTCAGCCTCGTACGCGCATTTCAGGCCTTCAGCAGTTTCTTCGCGCTGGCGGGCTTCAAAGGCCGCGGTCCGGCGGGCAGCACGGAAAACCTCATGGTCTATCTCTACAACACGTTCTACGAGTACGGCGAATACAGCTACGGCGCGGCGGTGGCGACGTTGCTTTCGGCGTTGCTTGTGCTGATCACGCTGTTTCAGTGGCGCTATCTCGGGCGAAAGGTCCACTACGAATGACGCGCCGGGCACTACTCTACCTCACGGTGATTACGGGGGCCGGGCTCACGACCTTTCCCTTCCTGTGGATGGTCGCTACTTCGCTAAAGGACGCGGCGGAATCCGCCTCCCCCACGCTCGATCTGTGGCCCGATCGTTGGATGTGGAGCAACTACATCGAAACGTTCCGCGCGGCGCCGTTTGGGCGATATTTCTTCAATTCGTTCCTAGTGGCCTTCAGCGTCACCGCCGCCGTAGTGCTCACTTCACTTCCGGCAGGCTACGCTTTCGCGCGCTTGCGGTTTCGCGGCAAGAATATGCTTTTTGTGTTGGTGCTGGCCACGATGATGGTTCCCTTCGAGACAACGCTTATCCCGAACTTCGTGCTTGTTCACCGGCTGGGGTGGTACAACTCGTACGCCGCGCTGATCGTCCCTTGGTGCGCCAACGCCTTCTCCGTTTTCTTGATGCGGCAGGCGTTTCTGGGGCTTCCCGGCGACTTCCTCGACGCGGCCCGTGTGGATGGATGCGGCCCACTGCGTTTCCTGGTCTGGGTGGGCGCGCCGCTGGTGAAACCCATGTTGGTGACCGTCGGGTTGTTCGCGTTTCTCGGCAGCTACAACGCGCTGCTCTGGCCGTTGGTGGTCACGGGCACGAACGCCATGCGGGTGGTGCAAGTGGGGTTAACGGTCTTCAGTGGGGCAGAGGGCGTGCGCTTCGATCTGCTCATGTGCGCGGCAACGATCATCATCGCCCCTACGGTCGTCCTCTACCTCTCCGCGCAACGTCACTTCATCGAAAGCAGCGTTGGAGCAGGCATCAAGGGCTAACCGGCTACTTGAACATGTACTCGACGGCGTCCACCGCAAGGCGCACCATCGACGCCGGTTTGGAAACAATAGCGTTGTACACTGCGCATTCCCAGGTGCAGGCGCAGTCGTGCGTCTTGAGCCAGTTCGCGATGTGCCGTGCTTTCGGGCTCTCCAGCAGGGCGGCAATGTCGTAGTCGAAATCCTCCAGACGGCCCATACAAGGATCCGTGGGCTTTCCTTCGCCCTCGGGAATGCCGACGACCTCGATCATTTCGCACGGATACACTGTGCCGTTGTCGTAGATAACAAGAATCTTCCGGCCGGCATCACATCCGAGATTCGTGATCTCGCCACGCACCACTCCGGAAATGATCTGGCTCATCTGCGTTTGGATGGATTCCTGTACGACCGTGAACGGATTCGTCCGATTCTTGTTCCGTTTCTGCGAGAACTCGTAGTCGTACGCCCGCTCGTACTCCTCAATCGTGAAATCGCGCACGGAGCGGTCGCGCGTGACGCCGCGCGCGTAGTGCATGCCCAGCGGGAGTTCGGGAAACTCCGAATGGGCCAGATCCGTAATCTCGCGATAGCGGCCTTGGTTGTATTTGTTGATCACGCACACCAACGCGCCCGAAATATTGCCGTATCGTTTGCTGGCGTTACGGACCACCTTGTAAGTCTCTTTGAACTTCTCGAAAAAGCCTTGTACACCCATCTCGTCGTCGAACGTCTCTTGGTCGCCATGAAACGGCAGGCACAAATTGAAGAATCCGTTCGGACAGTCCCGTTCGAACGACTCGATCAGGTTAGATACCCGGTCCGGAAGCGAACCGTTCGTGGGAATGGTGAAAAAACGCGTTCCCGCGTCCAGGTAAAACGCCCGGAATATCTCGGGCACATCCTTGCGTAGAGTCGGCTCGCCGCCGGAAAGCGTCAACTGCGGCAAAGTGCCGATCGTGGACGCGATCTTCTGGATGTGTTCGAGTTTCAGGGTAGGCTCCGTCTTACGCTCCTCCATGCCATCGGCATTGAAGCAAAACCGGCACCGTGCGTTGCATACGGGAGTTACGTGCAGAATAAGGTACTTGACCGTTCCCGTGAGCGTGGATTTCGCCAGACTCCCCGCTGCTTGGACATATCGGACAACCATCGCCATGCTCCATTCCCCCGCGTGACAGGGGAGTTTAACATCCGCCCAAGTGAAGACGCTACTGCACTGGTTGGGCAAACATCTTATATTCCCGGACTATTCCGACCCCTGCCTCGTCAATTGATTTACTGTCCTGCTCCATACGGCGCGCGCCAGCGCCAAGGCGCCGCCGACCGCAATCGTCAGGGTACTCAGATAGTGTAACCCAAGACACTGCACAACGAAAAGGGGGGATTTGCTCACCTTGTACGAGGTGGCCAGGAGTTCCGAAACGCCGTATAGATAACCGGCGGCCGCGACAACCGCCAAGACCGCCGCCCCGCGCGCGCCCGGCAATGTTGCCGCCAACACGGCAAGCAGCAGCGCGCCCGCCCCAAGTATCCGGTACGACATTTCCGGCTTCGAGATCTGTCCTCGGTCAAGCGGAGGTCGCTTTTCCAGAAAATAGGGCACAAACAGGGTAATTCTCACCCAATAATTCCGCAACAGGCGGCGTAGACGGGTGGGGTAATTATGGTACGGGTTCGGCTCTCGAACCAATACGCATGCGAACTGTCCGCTTAGGCGTTTGCCGAAGTCGTAGTCCTCGTGCGCGTTGGTCCGGTACCGGGTGTCAAAGCCGCCAATCGCCTCAAACGCCGCGCGGCGCACCGCCCCGTTCCGGGTCGAGAACCCCGAACAACGTAATGTCCGCATACTAGGCTCGAAGAGCCGTGCGAAACTCCAATGCTCGAACAGGGCATTGTAGTTAGCCACCGCCGCGTCGCCCTTCCGGTAAATCTGATTCAGGAACGACACGCCGTGCACCTCGGGCTGAGCCCGCAACACGTCCAGTGCGGCCTCGATCAGCCCCGGCGGGCACTCAACGTCCGCGTCGAAGAAAAACAGCACCGGCGCCGTCGCCAACTGCGCCCCGACGTTTCGCGCGTGGGCAGGGCCGCGGTTCTCGGTAAGGCGATGGAGGCGCGCGTCGTACTCCGCACAAAGCGGCTCCGGGCTTTCGCGCGATGCGTCGTCCACCACGATGAGTTCCAACCGCACGGACGGGCTCGTACACTGGCGAATGGTCGCAAGCAAACGCGCCAACAGCGCGTGATGGTTGTGAAAGGGCACAATAACGGAGACTTCCGCCTCCTGTGCGGGATCGCCCAGCGTTTTGTTTTCGCCCACCTTGCCTCCTCTCACCTTTCGCCTAGGGACTCTAGCAGCATCCGGAAGGAACCTCAAAAACCCATCTGGCGTGGGGGCAATCGACATTAAAATCCGCCTTAGTGTTTCTCTGCGGGCTGCCCCGGCGCTACGGGCCGCGTGCTCAGACAGATGAGGGGGCAGGTCTTGGTGCGATTACCTGCCATCCATCTGGCATAGGGCGAAGTGTTTTGCTACTATCAGCACACAGGAACAGTTAGTGCATGATTGAACCATCCATCCAGCTTCTCGTTGTCGGGACTCTCGTTCTCATCAGTATCCTCGCAAGCCGTCTTTCGGGCCGCACGGGGGTGCCCGTGCTGATCGTGTTTCTTGGCGTGGGCATGTTGGCGGGGTCGGATGGTCCCGGCGACATTCACTTCGACAACACGGCGGCGGCCAACCTTGTGGGCACTATTGCGTTGGCGTTTATTCTCTTTTCGGGCGGCCTTGACACGAAGTGGCGCATCATACGGCCGGTCTTGGGGCGCGGCGTCGTGCTCTCGACCCTCGGCGTGCTCATTACGGCGGCGCTTGTCGGGTTGTTCGCGTGGGCCGTGCTCAAGTTTGACCTTGTCACCGGATTGTTGCTGGGCGCCATTGTCTCTTCGACCGATGCCGCCGCTGTTTTCTCGTTGTTAAGGGGGCGCGGCGTGGGATTGAAGGGCAATCTCAAGCCGCTGCTCGAGTTCGAGTCGGGCAGCAACGATCCGATGGCGCTTTTTCTCACGCTGAGCCTAACGCAGGCCCTCACACAGCCTGATTTCGCGTGGCTGGGCGTGATCCCGGCTTTTGTATGGAACATGGCGGGCGGCATGGTTATCGGATGGGGTTCCGGCAAATTGGCCGGGGCGCTGTTCAATCGGATTCGCCTTGACTACGAAGGACTTTACCCGGTTCTGGGCATGAGTCTGGTACTGTTTACCTTCGGTCTTTCTGAATTCCTCAAGTGCAACGGGTATCTCGCGGTCTACCTTTGCGGCATTATTTTGAACGCCTCCGACTTCACGCACCGCCGCTATGTGGTGAAATTTCACGACGGTCTTGCGTGGCTCATGCAGATCGTCTTGTTCGTTGTGCTGGGTTTGCTTGTGTACCCGTCGCAGCTTCCCACCGTGACTCTCCAGGCGCTTCCCGCCGCGCTGTTTCTCATCTTCGTGGCGCGCCCGGTGGCGGTGGGCATCGGTCTGTGGGGTAGCACATTCTCGTGGCGCGAGCGCGCGTTAACGGCGTGGACGGGACTGCGCGGCGCGGTGCCCATCGTGTTGGCCACGTTTCCACTCATGGCGGGCTATCAGAACTCCGACATGATCTTTAACGTTGTATTTTTCACCGTGCTGACGTCGGTGCTGATTCAGGGCACGTTGCTGATGCCTTTTGCCCGCTTGCTCAAAGTGGACGAGCCTATGGCGGGGCTCCCCAAATACTCCCTCGAGATCGAGCGCGGCGGCCAAGCCCAGGGCGAAACGCGCGAGATGGAGATCCTGCCCAATATGGCGGTGGCGGGATGGAAAATCGCCGACCTCGACCTACCCCCCGGCGTCTTGGTGTTGCTGATTGGGCGCGGTGACGGATTCGTCGTGCCTAAGGGGCAGACGCACATTGAACCGTTCGACACGCTGCTTATGCTCGGCGAGCCCGCCGCGTTGCGCGCCGCGGAAGAAGTCTTGCTCTCGCCGCGCGCACCGGCCATACCGAGAGGACTCACGGACGATCCGCTGGGCATGCTGCCTGCCACGACGAACGAAAAATTTCTCTCCAAACAAACCGTCGTGGTCGGATATGGACGCGTGGGACGACGCATTTGCGACGCGCTGGAAGCGCGCGGCGTTCCCTTTGTCGTTGTCGATCAGGAGCGCGAGATCGTGGGAAAACTTCGCGAACGCGGCATCGCCGCCGTGTTTGGCGACGCCGCTACGCCCATGGTCATCGCGCAAGCGCACGTGGCCCGCGCGGCAATCCTCGTCATCGCCACGTCGGACACGCTTAAGGCGCGGCAGATGGTGGAGTTGGCCAAAGTGCTGAATCCCGCCATCGAAGTCGTCATCGGTTCCCATAGCGAGGTTGAGGCCGGACTCCTCAAGGCCGAACAAGCAGGCGTGATCTTCCTCGAGGAAGAGGAAGTGGCGAAAAGCATGATTCGCTTTGTCCTGCAGCGTTTCGGCCTCTCGCCGAACGCGTAAGAGACTTTCCCGCACCGAAGACAAACCTCTGTCCCTTTGCTTGCTACTGCGCGAGCGTGGAAGGCGCGGGCGTTTCCGCGGCATGGTCTGTGCCGCGCGTGTCGCCGACGACGGCGGGCAACATCCACGCGCATAGCAGGCCGGCCAAGCCCGAGGCCACAAAACAGACGCGATAGCCCCAGAGGCCGCCGTGGTCGATAAGCAACCCGGCGATAATCGGGGACACGGCGGTGGAAAAGGCGGTGGAAACGCTCCAGAGATTCGTGTAACCGACGCGGCAGTCGGGGTTGACGCGGTTGAGCATGGCGCGATGTACGGCCACGCCAAACGCCGCGCCGAAAATCGACGTAACAATGACAAGAAAAGCGGCGCCGGCCTGCGAGAAAGCGCCCAAACCGGGGATGAACGCGACGGCGGCCGCGGCGAAGAGCGAGTGGCCCGCGACGGACACGGCGCAGGCGGGACTGCTGCCGCGGCGGTCGGCGTAGCGCCCCCATTGGCGCACGGTGAACAGCACGGCGGCGCTCGCGGCCGCCATGACGTACATGATGTGGTTCGAGGCGATGCCAAGGGCGTCGCGCATGTACAGCACAACGGCGGTGCCGTAGAGCGCCATGACCGCGAAGCTGAATGAGGCCAGTGCAACCAGCCGCGCATAGCCTTTGTCGGCCAATGCCGTGCGGTATGCGGCGAAGTTACTGAGTTCACGGACTGCGCCGACTTGGCCTTTTCCTCCGGGAATGCGCCCCATCCAATAGACGCTCACGATCCCGGTGGCAATGCCAACGCCGTAGATGGCGAGGTAACGCCCGGTCCCCGGGTTGCCGTGCAGAATCAGCGCCTGAATGAGTAGAACCGCGACGTTCAGGAGTTGCGTGACCGCGACTTCGGAACTGAAATAGACGCCGCGCTGCTGTTGGGGGACGACCTCGTGCAACCACGGCAACCAGCCGCCCGCGCCAATGGCGCGCAGGACGCAGAAGCCGAGCGTCGCGCCCATGAGCACGAACCAGGCCGCGCGGGGGCCGTAGAGGGCGACGGCGATGGGCATCGTGAAGACCGAGCAGGCCACGATGTTGCGCGTGGTCCAGGCGAACATCATGAGTCGCTTGGAGCCCAGGCGCGTGACCATGCGCGTCGTGAACACGACGAGCAGCATGGACATGGGGAGAAACGACACGAGAAAGCCGACCCACGACGCGGGCATGTCGATGTGCCGGGCAAACAAGACAAGTCCCGGGCCGTTGATGCACTGCCACGAGATGACGTTAAACGAAATGAACAGCAGGAAACGACGGGGCGCGGGGTCAAGCTCCCGAAGACCGGAGACGATGGGGATCTGCAAGTATGGTACGTCCTACACCGTGAGTTTCGCCGGACGTCATGTGCAGGCGTCGTGTAAGTAGTGCGCGCGAATACTCGACCAGGAAGGTTTGATTATCCTGAGCCGGGAACACGAAATGCAAATGGCCCGTCCACGACAAGCGGATTTGCTATACTCGACGGGGTGCAGGGGCCTGAAAGGCGGGAAAAAGGCGGGAAAACAAGCAAGACGGAGGCATTTTGAGGAAACGGAGCTGGCGACGCGAAGGTGCGGCATGGGGGTTGGTGTGCCTGTTCGTTATCCTCATGGGCGCGCTGACGTTTGCGCCGTTGCGCACGGCAGACTCCCCGCTGGGTATCGCCCTTCCCTACGATACGGGTGACTACTACAGTCCGCTGACCTTCTTCAGCGATTACTGGGTCAAACACGGCGACTTTCCGGAATGGAACGGATTCTATCTTTGTGGCATGCCGCTCGCCGCAAATCCGCAGGCGCTTCTGTTCTACCCCCCGAACATGCTGCGCCGACTCGCCGTCGATGGGCTACATCCCAGGCAGACGGTCTACAGCATGCTGGCGATGGTCGCGGTACATATTGTGATCGCCGGGCTCGGTGCGTTCGCGCTCGCGCGCAGTCATGGGTTGGGCAGGACGGCGGCGCTGGTCACCACCGTTGCGTTCGTGTTCAGCGCCGGGTTCGTCATCCGCTGCACGATGCACTGGGTGTTTCCGACAACGTTGGCGTGGGTACCGTGGATGTGGCTTGCGCTTCGCAAGATCGCATTCGCCCATTCGCTGAAATCGGCCTCCTACTGGGCAGTCGCGGCGGGCGTGTTTACGGGACTCTGTCTGTTGGCCGGTTTCCCGCAACTGGCCTATTTCGCGATGTTGGGCGGCGGCATCTATTTTGTTGTCTTAGCCACGAAACAGATCTTTGGGCATAGGGAACGCTTGCGCGAGGTAGTGGCCGGACGCTACGCATTGGCTATCTTCTTGATTGGCGTGGTGTCGTTCTCCGCAGCGGCGATGCTGCTGCTCCCCGGACTTGAGCTCATGCGCCATAGCAGCCGAAGCATCGGGTCTGCGGTGGAAATTCAGTTTCCTTCCGCGCAGGAGCCCGTTGAACCGACCTCAGTCCTGAGTCAATTGATTCTCTACTCGGGGACCAAGAACACCGAAGACCCGCGCTTGTGCGGCATTGGCGTCTGGCTGTTCGCGTTGCTCTCGCTTTTCTGGCGAAAACGCCGCGATGTCGTCGCGTGCGGGCTCGCCTTTGCGTTCTTGCTCTTGTGCGCCGTCAATTCGGATGGAATCTTCGGAAAACTTATCAACGCAACGACGCCCTTCGAGTGGCGGCACCCGGAGCGCCTTACGCTGCTCGTGTGTCTGCCGCTGGGACTGCTGGCGGGAATGGGGTTTCAGGCCTGCGCACGGCCGGCCGCCAGTTCGCGACAACGCCTGCTTCGCAGCGTCGTCTTGATGGCCGCCGCCGTGGGGATGCTGGCCGTGGTGTCGCGTTTCGTCCATCCGCACCCTTATCTAAACGTAGGCTGGGAAGTGCTGGCGATTCCGGCCCTCTTGAGCGCCGGCTTGCTCGTCACCCTCTGGAACCGCGCGCCGCGCGCCGTCATGGTGGTCTTTCTGGCGTTGCTCATTGCAGAGGCCTGGGTATGGAATCGGCATCTGGTGCCGTATCAAGTAACGGCGGGGCTCGATGGATACGACAACGCACTCCACACCAACGCCGTCCCCTCTCCCCCGCTTTCAAACCGGCGCCTGACGGGATGGGGAAGCCTGGGACTCTTCTCGCTCACGCCGGTGATCGGCGGCTATGAACCGCTGCTGCTCTCTTCCACACGCGCCCTGCTCAGCGCACCGGGAGAGGAAGAAATCTACCGCCGTGTCGCAGGTACAAAAAACGACCCGAGAAACAACCTCTACTACAACGTGTTCCTAAAACGTCCGTTTTGGCTTTCTCGGCAATATGTGGAGGGGCCTTTGCCGGGGAAGCATGTCCCGTTTCCCTCCGCGACAACCGTCTTCCTCAAAGACGACAGCCCAAGCGCCGTCCCGCGCGTGGATCGTGCGGTCGTGGAGGGAACGTTTCTGTCGAACAACACACAACGCATCGATCTGCCCGCACCGGAACTGGAGATCTCTCCCGCAGCCGACCATCCACAGACGCCGATTGCGTACCGTTTCCCTCCGATACGTCTTCCGTCGCGCCACGCGGTACTGGTGATTCGCTGCTCGGCAAAAGGCGCGGTGCAACTCGACACCTGGATGAACGAACGAGACACCGCAGCCCCGTTCGTCGCGCCGTCGGCCGTCGTTTCCGACACACAAAGTCAGACGTTGGAAATTCCACTCCCCGATCTGGGGGAGGTGGACCTGTTCATCTTGGGAACGCCACGCGACAGATCGAGCACGCTTATGCTTCATGAGGTCTATCTGAAAACAGATCTGGATGATGAGAATGAGAGCATCCAGATGCTCTCGCGTAGCGCGGACGCGATTGAGGTTGAGGTAAGGAACCTGGCTGGACCGCGCATTCTGTCATTCATTGACGTCGACTACCCGGGCTGGCGGGCGTGGGTAAACGATCGGCCCGCTCCGATCTTGCGCGCCAACGACCTCTTCAAAGCCGTGGAAGTCCCCGCGGGCACGAGCCGAGTTCGATTCGAATTTCACTCGCCCAGCGTGAAGACCGGCGTCTGGATATCCACCGGTGGCTGGCTGGTCGCGCTGCTCCTTCTTGCCGCGCCGGGCATCCAAAAGCTCCGTCGCTAGAGCGCATCAAATAAACACGCCATTTTTTGAGATGCGTTAGAGCGCATCCCGTAGCTCTTCCCGGTATTTGCGGAGCAATCCTCGAAACTGGTGATACGTCAGCCCCAACAGATCCGCCGCCGCGCGCTGATTTCGCTTTGCCCGGCGCAACGCCCGGCGCAACAGGTCTACCTCGAGGGTGCGGACGGCGTCTTCAAAGAGAGGTAACGCGTCGCCCTGGAAGAATTCGGCACGCCGCGGTTCCGGCGCAGCAACGGTCTGCCGTGGAAGGGACGGCGTTGCGTAGGGGGAATCGAAGGGATCAAACACGATCTCCTCGGCCGTGATCAGCGTATCGTGCGAACGGTAGACCGCACGCTCGATCACGTTCTTCAACTCGCGCACGTTGCCGGGCCACGGATACCCCTCCAGCTTCGCGACCGCGTCGGAGGTGATCTCGGGCAGTTCGGTCCAGCCCAGTTCGTGCGCCATGCGCGCGGCGAAATGATTCGCCAAGAGAAGGATATCTTCGTGCCGAACACGCAGCGGCGGCAAGAAAAGCACTTCGAACGAGAGGCGATCGAGCAGATCGCGCATGAAGCGGCCTTGTTCGGCCAAGGCGGGCAGGTCCGTGTTCGTTGCGCCGATGATGCGCACGTTCACACGCACGCTCTCGGAACCGCCCACGCGCTCGAACCCGCCGTATTCCACCACGCGCAGGATTTTCTCCTGAGTCTCGATGGGGATGTTGCCGATTTCGTCGAGAAACAACGTGCCGCCGTTCGCCGCCTCGAACCGCCCGCGCCGCCGCTGGGTGGCTCCGGTGAACGCCCCGGCCTCGTGCCCGAACAGTTCGGACTCGATCAGGGTGGACGACAGGGCCGCGCAGTTGAGCGCCAGCAGGGGCTCCTCCCAGCGGGCCGACAGGAAGTGCAGCCGCCGCGCGGCAAGCTCCTTACCTGCGCCGCGCTCGCCCAGGATCAACACGGGCCGATCGACTTTGGCGACGAGGGACAGGCGCTCTTGGAACTCCAAGAACGTTTCGGACTGCCCAAGGGGGTCGAGCAGATAGGGATCGGAGGTGTCATTCGGGCCTTTTGAGGGGGAGGTCATAGTTATTTTAGCTCCATTATTTAGCCTATTATGCCACATATTAGCGCATTTTACCAGCCACTCCCTGAAACTTTTTCCGGTAAATATGCATAAACTACGCTATTACAAAGTCTTATGAAAAGTCGTTCTCGATGGCACGGAAGGTGCTTTATTTGAACCATGCGCGTGACCGCGCAAAGGAAGGAGACCAGAGATGAGTTTGGCGAGCGTCGTGGCGAAAGAGCAGCGCCGGTTTACCCGTGTGCCTTACGTTCGTGAGGTATGCGTGGTGGATGGGGCCGCGGAAAGCGTCCGGGCGCGCAGTTGTGACGTGGGGCGCGGCGGGCTAAGCGTGGAGCTTGGCCGCTATTTCCGGCCCGGGCGTCTCTTGATGGTGTGGGTCAACGGGCGTGAGGGTACGTCCGCGGCCGAGTTGAAGGCGGAAGTGGCGTGGTGCAAACCGGCGCCGACGCCGGAACGCTTCGTGGCGGGACTGCGCGTCATCCACGATGAGGCGGAGTCGATCCACACGATGTCGGAGCTGTTGTACACCGGCCTCCATGAATGCGGCGCGCTGACGCGTCTGAGCGGTTACCGCGAAGACGTCGAGGTGACTGCAAGCGAGGCCGACGACGGGACGGCGAGCAAGGAAGAGCAGTCCCAGGAGTGTGCACGACGGGCTGCGCCGCTGTGGCGCATGGTTCCGTATTGCGCGGCCTGGGTTGTCGGTGTGGTGTGGTGGTTGCACGCGGTGGCGGCCGCCGGTTAGACCGGCGGCGCACCGCCTGACAAAGGAGGACGTTGCGATGGGTATCTTCACGCGGGTGCGGGACATCATCAGTTCGAACATCAACTCGATGCTCGACAAGGCCGAGGATCCGGAGAAGCTGGTGAAGCTGATGATCCGGGAGATGGAAGACACGCTGGTCGAGATCAAGGCGAACTGCGCCGGGGCGATGGCCTCGAAGAAGAAAGCCGAGCGCGAACTCGATGCGGTGCGTGCGCGTGAAGCCGAGTGGGGCCGCAAGGCGCAGATGGCGGTGGACAAAGGCCGCGAAGACCTGGGCCGTGAGGCGTTGCTCGAGAAGCGCCGTCAGCGCGATCGCGCCGCGGCGATCGAAAAGGAATTGGCGCATATCGACGGAATCGTCGAGCAATACCAGAAAGACATCGTGCAGCTCGAAGAGAAGCTGGGATCGGCGCGCGAGAAGCAGCGGGTGTTGGTGCAGCGGCACGTGAGCGCGCAAGGACACAAGCGCGCGCAGACGGACCTGCGCAAGGCGGCGTCGGGCGATGCGGTGCTGCGCTTCGAGAAGTTCGAGAACCGTATCGAACGCATGGAAGCCGAGGCGGACCTCGTGAACTACGGCCGCAAACCGGCGCTTGAGGATGAGTTTGCGCGCATCGAGACTGACGAAGAGATCGAACGCGAGTTGTCCGAGTTGAAGGCGCGCAAGGGCTAACGCCGCGCGACGGACGGGTTTCGGCCCGGGGAAAGGGAAAACGTATGTTGCGCATACTGGCGCTCTTCGTGGGATTTTGCGTGTTGGCCGTCGCGATTGGCTTGATCGGACTGAAGCTGCTTCTCGCGGTGGTTGGAGCCGTGGTCGGCGCTATTGTGGCCCTCGTCGCGGCGCTGTGGCCCGTACTTCTTCCGGTTGGCGCCGTCGTATTCATCGTGTGGCTCCTGCGGCGGCGAGGCGGCGGCCGCATGGACGCCGATCCCGACTCGCGCCGCGTGGTGGACCGTGTGCTGTGCCGCTATGAACGCATGGAGCGGCGTGTGGCGAATCTCGAAGACGTGCTGGACAGCCGCCGCTAGGCGCAGGGAAGGGGGCTCGCTATGAGAGGGTTGTTGGGGTGCTTCTGGATCGTGTTGTTCATCGTCATCGGCGCGTTCACGTGCGCGGAGATGATTGACGACAGTCACGACAAAGAGATGATCGGGGGCATCGGCGTCGTTGTCGCGAGTCTCGCGGGCTATACGCTCGGCCGCTGGTCAAAGGGTGGAAAGGCGAACGGCATGCCCGAGCCGCCGCCGCGGGCCGACGATATGCACCTCATCATGCAGCTTCAAGACCGGACGCATGTCTACGACAAGCGCATCGCAGTGCTGGAGACGATTTTAATGGAACGGCATCCGGGCCGCGCACAAGACGAGCCGTTGCGGTAGCAAGGGAAAGGAATTCATCATGTCTCAAGTATCTATCGGCGGTGTCGTCGGAATCATTATGGTGCTGCTGCTCGTGCTCGTCGCGGTGAAGGTCTTTTTTGTGCTGGTAAACACCGTGAAGCAAGGGATGGCGGGCGGCTCGGGTGGCCGTAACAGCGACGACGAAACCCGGCTGATGCAGGACCTGCATGACGGCATCGAGCGGCTGATGCAGCGCGTCGAGGCGCTCGAGACGATTCTCATGGACGACGATGGCCGCGTGCGAACCGCCCGGACCGCCGGGCAACACGAAGAGGAGAAGTAGTCATGCCTACTCAGGAATCGCCCCGGCCGCTGTACCGTTCGCGCAAGGGCTTCTTCCTCGGCGTGTGCAGGGGCGTGTCGAACTACACCGGCATCCCGCTGGCGTACATTCAGGCATTCTTCATAGTGCTGTGTCTGTCCACGGGCCTAATGCCAGGTCTTATCCTCTATATTGCCGCCGCAATCCTGATGAAGCCCGAGCCGATCGTGCCGCTGACATCGCCCGAGCAGGCGGAGTTTTACAACTCGTACGTGCATTCCCGCAGCCTGGCGCTGCAGCGGCTGAAAGGATCATTCGAGAACATCGAACGCCGGATTCAACGCATCGAGAGCATTGTGACCGCGCGCGAGTTTAGTTGGGAAGACCGCCTGAACAACGGTCGATAAACGGAGCCGCTCATGGAATCACATATCAAGATACTGGGGTTTCTTTACCTCTTCTTCCACGCCCTTCAGTTGTTCGGCGGCATCATTGTGATGCTCGTGTTCTTCGCAGGCACCGCGGTGTTCGGCATTGCAACCAGCGGCTCCGGACACGGCATGGAGGGACTCGCTATCTCGCCGCTGACGTCGGCGCTGGGGTTTGCCCTGGGGACCTGCTTCATCGCCGTGGCCATCCCCGGACTCATCGGCGGGATCGGATTGTTGCGCGGACGGCGCTGGGCGCGCGTGCTCGTCATCGTCCTCGGCGCGCTCAACCTGCTCAACTTTCCCCTCGGCACCGCCCTGGGCATCTACACGCTCTGGGCGCTGCTGAACACCGATTCGGACCAATATTTCGCGTAACCGCCCTAATCTCCCCGCTCCTCTCAACGCGCGGCGTCTGGTCCCTCCCCCCAGACGCCGCACCCCTTTTTCAGCGCGAAGTATCAGTACGATAGACTCCCAGCACGGTTCGTGTTAGGGTATTTGAACGAGCTCTAACCGGGGAGGACTGGGCGATGCGTACACGCAGGGCGTTCGACTGGAGTCTGGTGTGGGCGTTGGGGCTGGCCGCCGCGTTGGCCGCGTGCGCACCCAAACCGGCGCAACCTCCCGCTGTGGAGAATGCGCAGCAACCCAGCCTGCGCATTGTCGGCCGGACGCCGCTCGCCAATACCTTGCTTCAGAACCAGGTCGTCGTCTTCTTCGACGCGCCGATCACGGTTGAGCCGTTGCCCGATTGGCCCGCCCCGATCCGTTTGGCGAGTTATGACAAGGGGACGTCTCGAACCGGCGAGAATTTCGTGGCGATGGATTTCGACAAGACGCCGCCGCAAGCCGTATACCGCGTTCAACTGAGTCCGGGCATCAAGAGCCAGGATGGCCGTACGCTGGCGGACGCCGACCGCGAGTTCATCGTGTTGACTCGCCCGTTCGCGCCGCAAGGCGTTTGGCCCGCGTCCGAAGACGCCACGCAGCGACTCGCGCTGCAGTTCCCGACGCTGCTCGCGCCAAACGCGGACTCGCTGCGCGAGCGCGTGAAGGTAACCGACAAGCAAGGAAACGCGGTCAAGACTGAGGTGAAACCGCAACAGGACCCGTCCATTGTGTGGCTCGAGTTTGCGGGAACACCCGAGTGGCCGGTGCGCGTCGAGATTGCGCCGGGGCTTGTAACGGCGGACGGCGCGGTGACTTCGACTGAAATGTGGAGCTCCGTATACCCCTCCGACGCCACGTTTGCCGTAACGGACGTTTCGTGGGGTGAGGTCTCTGCCGAGGCGCAATCCATAGACATTTACTTCACCATCCCTGTGCTCGACAAGGATCTGGCGAAGGCGCTGACGATCACCGATCGCGAGGGCAAGAACATGCCAACGACGATTGAGGATCGCGGCACAACCTCTGTGCACCGCGCGGTAATCCACGCGCCGGAACTGCGCGGACTGCTTCTTCGGATAGCCGTCGCGCAGGGGCTTCCCGGCAGCGAAGGACGCGCCTTGGCCAAACCCCACGAGGCGACGCTGACCTATTCCCCGCCGCCGCTGGCTATTCAATCGGACTGGTGGCAACACGGCGGTCCGGAAGGCCTGAAGCTGCATTTGAACTTCAGCGATTCGGTTGCGGCGCCTGATCTTAAAAAGCTCCTCACCATTGAGCCGGAAGTGGCTAATGTGCGAGTTGAACCTGACTACGGCGGCATCACGATCGCTGCGAATTGGACGTCAAAGACATCCTATACGTTAAACATCGCGCCGGGATTGAAATACGGACCGGGGCTGGTCTCCGACGATGAGATCTCCTACACGGTCAAGACGGACGAGATGCCTGCATACGTGAACTTCGGCCTGCCGGGCAAAGCGTATCTGCCTCGGCGCACGGGCGGTTCGCTGCCGATTGAGTCGCGCAACGTACAGAGCGCGAAAATCGCCGTGTTTCGGATGTTCCCGTCGAACGTTGCTGTGGCGCTCAACGCGATGCAGGACGGCCGGGGATCGTCGGAATTCAACACGCTTTGGTCTGAACCGCTGCAGACGAAAGAGGCGCCGCTCAAGTACGCGCCCGATACGCTCACGCAGACGCCGCTCGAACTCGATTCGTTGTTCCCGGCGGACAAGAAAGGCGTGTTTGGTCTCGAAGTGCGGGACGCAAAGCAAGGCAGCGCAAGCGTCAAGCTGATCTTGTGGACGAATCTCGGCGTTCTCGCCCATTGGCAGGACGACGAACTCGCGATGTTTGTGCACGATCTTTTCTCGCTTGCCCCGGTGGCGAACGCAAAGGTTACGGTGTATTCGGAGAAGAACCAGACGCTTGCACAGGGCGCAACCGACGCACGCGGGATTGCGCGCGTTGCGACGCCGAACCGCGCGTTGGGTACGCCGCGGGTTGCGGTCATCGAAGCGGGTGACGATTTCACGTTCATCGAACTGCGCCCGCGCGAAGGAGATCCGACGCCGTTTACTGAGGCCATGCCGGCCTATGATCGTGCGGGCTACGACGCGTTTCTCTATGCGGACCGCGATCTGTACCGCCCCGGCGAAACGGCCCACCTGCATTGGCTCGTGCGCACGAATTACGGCGATGCCCTTGGCGCGGTGCCGTTGGTGTTGACGGTGCTCAAGCCCAACGGGCGCGAATTGTTCAGCCAAACGTTGCCCCTGTCGGCATTGGGCACGGGCGGTTACGATCTGGAAACGCAAAAGACCTACCCCACGGGAACGTATGAGGCGCGGCTGCTGGTGCCGGGCAGTGAGAAGCCGCTGGGCACGTACACGTTCCGCGTCGAGGAGTTCGTACCGAACCGCATTGAGGTCAACGTCGCCCTTCCGCAGCCCACGCTCGTGTCCGGGCAGGAAGCCAAGCTCGAAGTGAATGCGCGGCATCTCTTCGGCGCGCCCGCGCAAGATCGCATGTGCGAAGCGAAACTGGTGTTCAAGAGAGGCGACGCCCCACTCGACCAGTGGAAGGAATTCCGCTTCGACAACGACAGCGACTTCGTCCCGGACGCCTTCTCAATCGGCGAAACAAACACGGATGCGCAAGGGCACGCGACATTCACGTTCACCTACAGCGCGCCGAAGAAGCTGACGTTTCCCCTGAAAGCCATCCTGCTCGGCCGCGTGTTCGAACTCGGCGGACGCGGCGTCACGGGACGTGCGGAAGGCGTTCTCTTTCCATCGCAAACAGCACTGGGAGTCGCGCTGTCGCCTGCGTCGTCGCCGAGTACGCTCGATGTGGCGGTCGCCGCGGTACAGCCCGACCAGTCTCCCGCTCCGCTGACGTCCGCGAAGGTCACGCTCGAACGGCAAACATGGAATTACTACGTGCGCGAATACTACACGCACTACGAGTCGGATTTTGACGATTCGTATGAAGAGGTGGAAACGCGCGACGTGCCGCTCAACGCCGGACGCGGCGCAACGTCATGGACCATTAACGACGGCGGACGCTACCGTGTGCGCGTGCATGCCGATGAGACGCAGCAGTACAGTTCAATGGCCTTTGAAGCGTGGGGAGGCAAAATCTTCGTCAGCGACGCGAAGAAGCCGCAATTGATCAAGGTCACGCTGGATAAATCCACCTATACCCCCGGCGAAACCGCGCAGGTGCGCATCGAGTCTCCTTTTGACGGGCAAGCGGTAATCGTGGTGCAACATGAACGCGTGCTTGATGTGCAAACCGTGCCTGTTACGGGCGGTGCAGGCGTAGCGGCGGTACAGGTCGGCGCGGAACATTCCCCGAACGCGTGGATCGAGGCGACGGTAATTCACGCCGTGCAGCAAGGCCGCGCGCAGATGTATCCCTTCTCGAGCGTGGGCTTTGCCGCGCTCGAAGTGCGCGACGCAAAACGCGCGCTGAACGTGGCGTTCCCAGGCTTGCCCGGCGAAATTCGCCCAGGCACGGAAGCGGAATTCGATGTTGAAGTGCGCGACAGCCAGAACCAGCCCGCCCGTGGCGAGGTTACGCTCGCGGTGGTGGACGAGGGGATTCATGGCATCACGAACTATGCGAATCCGGATCCGCTGGCGTGGTTGCAGCGCTTGCGCAAGCCGGACTATCGCCGGGCGCACTACTACGACAAAGTCGCATATGACTTCGCCGCGCCTGCCGCCGGCGGTGACGCCGACCTCGCTGCGCGTATGGGCGTATCGGACAACACATGGATTCGCCCGTTGGCGCTGTGGTCGGGCACGTTGACCACAGACGACACCGGCCACGCGCGTGTGAAGATGGCGTTTCCAGAGTTCACGGGCCAGGTGCGGCTCGTGGCGGTCGCCGCATCGCAATATGCGATGGGCGCACAGGCCTCGCAGATGTATGTGCGGCGGCCGTATCTGCTGCGTGCGGGATTGCCGCGCTTCATGCTGCCGGGCGATACCGCACAGTGCCGCGTTGCGGTGTTTAACAACACGGACGCGCCGTGCCGCGCAACGCTGCGGTGGACTCCGGGCGGCGCGCTGAAACCGGATACCGGCGAGCAGACGCTGGACATCGCCGCGCACGCCGAAGCGAGCATCGTCGCGCCGCTTACTGCGCTCGACGCCATCGGTCAGGGCAACGTCGGTTGGGAAGTCATCGCGATGGATGGCACCGGTGTGGAGAGGGAGCGCTTCACGGAAAACACCCCCATTCCCGTGCGCGCGCCGTCTGCATTCCAAACAACGACGGAGTTGATCGTGCTCAAGCCCGGGGAATCGCGCGATTTCACGCAGACGCGATTTGTCGAAGACGGCCGCGCCTCGTTGCGGCTGTCCCTCAGCGCCACGCCGCTGCTCCAGCTCGAAAAAGCGCTGGGCTACGCGATCGGATATCCCTACGGCTGTATCGAGCAAACGATCTCCCGCGCAATGCCCGCGTTTCTGTTGCGCCGCCACGCCGATCTAGTGACGCCGGAGTTGCTGCAAAACACCGCCATCGACGCTTTCGTGCGTTCAGGGGTGCAGAAAGTGTTCTCGATGCAGACGGCGGACGGCGGGTTGAGCACGTGGCCCAATGGGCAGGATTCGTATCCCTATGGCTCGGTATACGGCCTGCACTTTCTGACGCTCGTGAAGCAATCGGGAGCGCTCGAACTGCCCGAAAAGAGTCTTGGCGAGTTGCAGGAATATGTGCGCCGCATTGCGTTTTCGCCCGCAGAGGATCTGCCTGCAAACATGGGCGCGTGGCCCGCGGCGGCGGCCTTCCTGCAAGCGTACGCCCTCTACGTGCTCGTGCTGGACGGCGATCTGCGCGCGGCGCAGCAACTCGACCGCTTCTCCAACGCCGACTTGCCGCGCGCGGGCCGCTATTTGCTGGCGGCAGCGCTCGCGCAGGCTACCGGCGACATGAAACGCGCGCGCGCCTACATGACTTCTGAACCAGGAACCGACGACTTTGAAGACGGACGCGGCGCAATCCTCAGTTCGAAGACGCGCAATACAGCCATCGAACTGTTGGCGCTCGTTCAGATGAAAGCCGACCCGAAGGAACTCGCCGCGCGCGCGCAGACGCTCGCGGATTTCCTGCGGCAATATCCGCATGGCCGCACAACGCAGGAAAGCGCGTTTGTGATCGCCGCACTTTCGCAGTATTACGACCTGCTCGCCGCGCAACAGACCGGCGCTTCGGCCCAAGTCAGCGCGGACGGCAAGACGCAAACGCTGCAAAGGGCGCAGGTCTATCGTGGTCGGCACGACGGCGCGGGCGGGCGTTTCTCGGTCGTGAACACGGGGAATACCGTGCTCTACGCGGCACTGACGTCGAGCGGGGTGCCCGCGCAACCGGATACGAGTCCGGTGTCGAAGAACATGACCATCGAGCGTCACGTCTACACCGCGAAGGGTGAAGAGATAACCGCAGGCGCGTTCAAGCAGGCCGAGGCGTACATTGTGGCGATTCAGGTCAAGCCCGCGGGCGATGCGGCGGTTGACAGTGTGGTGATCGAGGACCCATTGCCTGCGGGGTTTGAGGTTGAAAATCCGCGTCTCCAGGCCGATGCGCTGCCGGGGTCATCGTTCCCGGAGCCGGCCACACCGGATTTCTTGGAAGTGCGCGACGACCGCGTGGCCGCGATGTTCAGCCAAATCGATCCCGGCGAGCCCCGATGGTTCTACTACGTCGTGCGCGCCACGACGCCAGGACGCTACCAGCAGCCCGCCGCGCGCGCGGAAGGCATGTACGACCCTGACTATGCCGCGGCGACCGCGCCGGGTACGGTGGAGGTAACGGAGTAATCGACCGCGCTCAGCAATCGTTCTTCAGACAGCCAAGCACCTCGGTGTAGATTCCGTGCACGGCGTCTCGGTGATGGGTGATAAGGCCGAACAGATCGTCTGACAGCCCGAGACGGCGCGTGAGGTCTGCCTGGGCCTCGGGCGATTCCGGAAGTTTCGTGCCTGCGCGGCCATGCGCCATGCGAATGCGGTTCTCCACCCGGCGGTAGAGCGTGTAGGCGTCCAGCAGAACTTTCGCGTGCTCGGGCGGCAAGAGCTGCGCTTCCTCCAATGCCGCGAGCGCGCCGTACACGTCGCCTCGCCAAAGCGCGGGATTCGTCGCGCCGTGCTGAATCTGAAGCAGCCGCAACGCAAATTCGATCTCGATGATGCCGCCTTCGTGCTTCTTGAGATCAAACGGGCTCGCCTCGGCCTGTATCTGCTTGAGCATATCGTCGGCCTCCGCTACTTCCGCGGCGCTGAGCGGACGGCCAAAGGCTTGGCGTTGCGCGCGGGCTGCGGCCTCCGCTGCAAAGACGGGATCGCCCGCCACCGCGCGCACTTTTGTGAGGGCCAGCCGCTCCCAGGTCTGCGCTTCCTCCGTGTAGTACTGCTCGAGGCGATCGAGCCCGACGGCAAGCACGCCCTTCTTTCCGTCGGGACGCAAACGCGCATCAATATCGTAGAGCAGTCCAAAGCGCGACGGTTCTTTGAGCCGCTTGAGCGTCGCCGAAGCCACCGCCGCGAAGTACTCCGATGCCGATAGGCCGTCGGCTGTGCCGCGCCCGGGTTCGTAGACGAAAATCAGGTCCAGATCGCTGCCGTACCCCATTTCGCAGCCGCCGAATTTACCCAGCGCAAGTACCGCAAATCGCGCTTCGGTTTCGCCGTAACGTGCGGCAGCCTTGGCATGGGCATTGTTCAGGGCATACGACAGACACACCTCCGCCAGAAGCGTTAGCTCGTGCCCCACTTCCGCCACGGAAATGCCGCGGAACAACTCGCGCATGCCCACGCGCAGGGTCTCGGAGTCGTGCACGCGGTACGGCGCGGCCTCGGGCTGATAGGCATTTGAATACTCGTCGAGTATGCGTTCGAGATCGTCGCGCGTCGCCGCGTACGCCAACGCCTCGGGCGATTCGAAGTTCTCGAACAATCCCGGATCGCGCAAGAGAATCTCGGTAAGGTACTCGCTGTTGGAGACGAGTCCCGCAAGATAATCCGCGATCGCCGGGCTCGTCTGAAACAGATGGTAGAGCATGGAAGGCGCTTGAAGACGCGTGAGCACGCGACTTAGCCGCACGAGGGCCGCGTCCGGATCGGCGCATTTCGAAAGCGCCTGCAAGAGCACCGGCGCGCTCGAGTAGAACTGCTGCCGAATGTGAAGCGAATGCGGCGAATCGGCGGGCCCTCGAAGCAGGGTCAAGAGTTCCTCTCGCGCCGCTTCGGGCGCGCGAAACCCCATTCCCGCAAGCCGCGGCAAACTCACTGCGCCATCCGAGCGGGGATTGAGTAGATCGCGAATCCACAGATGCCCTGCGCCTTCGGTTTCGAGAAAGCGCTCCAGAATGGCGCGGGTTTCCTCGGTGCGCGCGCGGTATGTGCTCATAAACGATTCCGCGTTGAAGAAACCGAGGCGTCGCGCGAAATCTTCGAGTGCTTCCGGCGCTTCGGGCAGCGCGTGCAGTTGTTGGCTGGCCTCGATTTGAAGGCGATGCTCGACCCCGCGCAGAAATGCGTAGTTACTGGCCAGCGCCTGCGCCTCTAGCGGACGCAAAATCGCGTGCTCGCCCAGTAGGCGAATGGCCTCAAGGGTGTTATTCGTGCGGAGTTCAGACAGACGTCCGCCGTTCAGCATCTGAAGCATCTGCACGGTGAACTCGATGTCGCGAATACCGCCTTTTCCTAGCTTCACCTCGGTATGCGTCTGTCCGCGCGCGCTGATTTGCGCCTCCATCTGAAGTTTGATTCCGCGAATGTCCTCGAGCGTTTCGTCGTCGAAATACCGCGGAAACACGAACGGTCGGGTGCGCTCGATAAACGATTCGCCCAGCGCAATATCCCCCGCGGCGGGACGCGCCTTGATCAACGCCTGCCGCTCCCACGCCTGGCCATAGCGCTCATAGTAGTCCGCGGCGGTGTCCACCGTGCACACGAGCGGCCCCATGCGCCCATGCGGGCGCAGGCGCATGTCGACGCGGAACACGTGGCCCTCGGCGGTCTGAAGCGACAGTGCTTTGATTAACATCTCGCCGAGCTTGCTGAAATACTGGCTATTGCTGATGCGGCCCGCGCTGCCGCCAGTTGTGTCGCCATCGCCTGAGTAAAGAAAAATTAGGTCGATATCGGAACTGAAATTCAGTTCGCGCCCACCTAGTTTTCCCATCGCCAACACGACGAGTGTTGCTTCTTCTCCGTCATGTTCATGCTGCGGCGCGCCATACTGCGGCCGCAGCGCCTGCGCCGCCGACAGGAGCGCGACTTCCATCGCGGCGTCGGCCAAATTAGAGAGGTCTTCCGTCACCGAGCCGACCGGCGCATGCACAAACACGTCGCGCGTGCCGATGCGAAGTATCTCGCGCCGTTTGAAGCGCCGAATGCTCATCATCCGCGCATCGAACGTGTCGAAGGCGCTCACTTGATGCTGGAGTTCGGCGATCATCGCCTCGCGCGGCACGGCGTCGTGCAGTTCCGCATCGCTCCACAGCCAGAGCAAGTACTCAGGGTTACGAAAGACGATGTCGGTCAGGAATTGGCTCTGTGCGAAGATGGACGCCATGAGTCGACAGAATCGCGGTGCGGAATTCATGAGGTCGCGAAGCGTACCGGAGTTTCCCTCATGCGCGAAAAGGTCCTCCAACCGCCGCAAGACCAGAGACGGATCGTGGGTATCGTGCAGCGCCTCCGCGAGATGCCCCGGCAAATTGGGGCGATCCCCTTCCAGCAGCGCGGTCAAGACGCGCTCCGCACCGTCCGGGTCGCGAAATGGGATGTCTCGAAACGCCTCGTGCATGAAGTCCCCCATGATTATCTATGGCGTGGGCCGCGTCGCCGCGCGTGTGGCCGCTTGCGGTGCGACGGATTCCGGCGGGCATCGTTCTCCGCCGCGTGCGGCGCGGATTCCCATTCGACCGCCGTCGGCACTTCACGCGCAAGGCGATCCTCCGTTGAGTTATAGCTCTGACAGCGCGGGCATTGCGAAACGGGATCGCCGCTTTCGTCAAGGTACGAGAACCCGCAGAAAATGCAGCGCCAGTGGTATTGCTTCTCGAGAAACCGCTGGCCTCGCCAGACGGTCATCTCGGTATAGAGCCAGATGCCGAACATCATCGCGAGGAAAACGCCGACATACAATACGGCGGCGCGGGTGACTTCGAGTTCGATCATGGTTCGGCGCGCTCCACGGCGATCACGAGCGTGGCCTGACGTTCGAGAGACGCGTCGCCTGTGTCCGGCGCGAACTGGAATCGGCGCAATGCGGATACCACGCGGCGCGTGATGCCGCGCTCGTCTTCGGGGGGAGCAAGAACATCCGTCACTTGGCCGCGCGCGTTGATACTGAAGGAAATAGACAATGGGAGCACGGGATCCGCGAGGCGAATATCCCACAGAACGCCGATGGTAGGCTTAATCACCAGCTCGCGCGCCTCCGCGCCCTGGGGCCATTCGATGGACGCAGTGACGCCGGAATCGACGCGCGCAACGGGGGTAACCGCGCGCGCCTGCGTTTCGAGGCCGACAAACGCGCCGATCTCGCCGATGCGTTCGCGCAATGCGCCGATTTCCTGTCCAAACCGCGCCCAGGAATCGGGCTCGCGGCGCGCTATCGGGGCGCGCGACTCAAGGTCCGCAAGACGACCCGCGTCGAGCGCGGGGTCGACTATGGGTAACGATAGCGTGGGGAGGTCGATTGGGGGCAGGGCTTCCTCACTGGAGGCGGTAAGGGATCGGGCCAACGGCGGCAGAGACCATCCCTCTGCGCGCACGGGCTCCCCGGCGCTCACCAGTTCAACGCGGCTGAACTGCGCGGGAAAGCGCGGCACGTACACGACGATCGAAAACAACGTGACCATGGAAAGGTGCAGCGCGGTCGACACAACCAAGGCCACGCCGAATGGATTGAGACGCGTCACGTGGCTCGTCCTCCTCCCTCACGCCGCTCAGGGCGTGGCACGCGTGGCGATCTGGTAGCGCGAAACGCCCGCGGCGCGCGCGGCGCCAAGCACCTCGAGCAAGCGCGCGGATTCGACCCGTGCATCCGGACGAATCAGGACGAGCGTGTCGGGATGCGCGCGTTGCAGCTCCGCAAGTTTCTGACCTAGATCGTCGAGCGACGATACCGCCTCATTGTTGAGGTAGACATCGCCGCGGCCGTCGAATCCGCCCGGCGCGGGCAGCAACGACACAGACAACGTGCGTTGATCAAAGGTGTTTTCGCCCTGGGCCTGCGGCATTTCGATGTTGATGGCGTTCTGAACGGTGAATGTGGACGACAACATGAAGAACAAAATGAGCAGAAACACGACGTCGATGAGCGCCGTGATTTCGAGGCGCGCCGCGATCGGATTTCGTGGACCGTTGCGGAATTTCATGTCACCGCGTCCCCGCAGCGCTACAGTTCATGGTCGTCCCGTCCTCGCGTGATGAGATCGGCGATCTCGGAGGCGCTGGCCTCCATCTCAAGCACCAGGCTCGATACGCGGCTTACAAAATAGTTGTACATCACCAAGGTCGGGATCGCGACGGTCAATCCGGCGGCCGTTGTGATCAGTGCGTTGTTGATGCCTTCGGCCAAGTCCGCCGGACTCACCATGCCCTGCATCGTGGAGATGCGGTTAAACGCCTTGATCATGCCGGTGACCGTTCCCAAGAGGCCGAGCAGCGGCGCCACCGTCGCGCAGGTAGCCAAGCCCGACAGGAGTCGCTCCAACTTGGGCACCTCGAGCCGCCCCGCGTCTTCCATTGCCTCCCGGATCGCGGCCTTGGCGCTTCCGTGTTTCTGCAGGCCCGCGCGCGCCACGCGCGCCAACGGCGTCGCGGCTTCGCCGCAGGTATCCGTCGCTTCCTGCACGCGTCCCTGGCGCAGAAAGTTGCGCATGGCATCCATGAACTCGCGGGTGTCCGCGCCCGCCTTGCGCAAGGCGAAGAAACGTTCGAGGGCGATCGCCACCGCGACCACCGAACACAGTAGAATCGGCCACATGAGCGGGCCGCCCTGCCAGATAATCTCCATCGACTGGAACATCGCACCGCCTTTCCGAGGCCTCCGCGCCGTGCGCGGGGGTTAGTGGCTGACGAGTGTGCCGAGACCGCGCACCGTGAAGATCTCGAGCAACAACGAATGCGGCACGCGCCCGTCGATAATATGCGTTTTCTTCACGCCGTAGTCGAGCGCCTTCAGACAGGCCTCCACCTTAGGAATCATCCCGCCTGAGATCACGCCCTCAGCGGTCAGGCGCTGAATCTCGCGATAATCGAGATGCGCTACGAGACTATTGGGATCCTTCGGATCGAGCAACAGACCGGGCGTATCCGTCAGGAAAACCAACTTCTCCGCGCTGATCGCCGCCGCGATCTCACCGGCTGCGGTATCGGCGTTGATGTTCCATGTGTTGCCTTTTTCGTCGGTGGCCAACGGGGCAATGACGGGGATCAGTCCCGCGGCGGTCAGAACGTTGATGATCTTGTAATGGACGCCCGTCACCTCGCCGACGAAGCCGATATCGACGCCATCTTCGGTTTCCATGCGCTTGGCATGAAGCAGGTTGCCGTCTTTTCCCGAAAGGCCGACGGCGTCGCCGCCTGCCAGGTTTAGCAGCGTGACGATCTCCTTGTTGATCGTTCCGCACAGCACCATCTCGACGACCTCGATCGTTTCTGCGTCGGTGATGCGTAGGCCGTTGTGGAATTTCGCCTCGACGCCGAGCTGCTTGAGCCGTCGGTTGATGGCCGGGCCGCCGCCATGCACGACGACGGGATTCATGCCGACGTATTTCATCAGCGTGATGTCCTCGGCCGTGCTCTGGCGCAACACGGGGTTTTCCATGGCCGCGCCGCCGTACTTGATCACGACGGTCTTGCCCTCGAACTCCCGAATATAGGGCAACGCTTCGATCAGCGTGGCCGCCTTGTGAATGTATTCCTGCATTTGCTTCATCATGTCCGGTAATCCGCGTTAATGGTGACGTAATCGTGACTAAGATCGCTGGTCCAAAACTCGGCCTGGCCCGGGCCATCGCCGAGGTTCACGCGCACTCTGAACTCCGCGCGCTTCATATACGCGGCCGCGTCGGCTTCGGCGTACTCCGCAGCCTGGCCCTCATGCATGAGTTCGAGATCCTCGAGCCACACCGATAGGTGCGCCGGATCAAACTTCACGCCCGCATAGCCTGCCGCGCACGCGATTCGACCCCAATTCGGGTCCTGCCCGAAGAACGCGGTCTTACACAGCATCGAGTGCGCGATGGCGCGGGCAACCGTCTTCGCGTCGGCGTCTGTCGCGGCGCCGGTCACGGTAATCTCGACAAATTTGGTCGCACCCTCTCCGTCCTTCACCAGTTCACGCGCCAATACCACGCACAGTTCGGTCAAGGCGTCTTCAAACGTCTTTTCATCCGGACTGCCCGGTGCGATGCGCTGGCCAGATTTGCCGTTGGCCAACACGATCACGACGTCGCTGGTGCTCATATCATTGTCGACGCAAATGCGGTTGAACGAGGCGTCCGCCGCGCGCCGCAGCATCGGCTTCAGATGTGCCGCATCGATGGCGACATCCGTCGTCACGATCGCGATCATTGTAGCCATATTCGGCGCGATCATGCCCGAGCCCTTTGCGATGGCCCCGATACGCGCGGTTCCGCCCGACAGCGTGATCTCGAATGCGCGTTCCTTGGGCACGGTGTCGGTGGTCATGATCGCCAGCGCCGCGTCGTGCCCGCCCTCAGGCGACAGCTTCTCCAAACACCCCGACACGCCGTTGGTGATGCGGTCCATTGGCAACGGCACGCCAATTACGCCGGTGCTTGCGACGCAAATTTCTTCTGCAGCCGCCCCCAGACCATCGGCGAGCAACTTCGCCGTCGCGCGCACATCGGCGCGGCCGCGCTCCCCCGTGGCGGCGTTGGCGTTGCCGCTGTTCACGAACATCGCGCGCGCTGTTCCACGGGCGCAAACATCCGCGTTCCACTCGATGCACGGCGCGCGCATCACGTTCGTCGTAAACACGCCCGCCGCGGTCGCGGGCACATCGCTCACCACCAGCGCGCAGTCGAGTTTCGTGCTCTTGGGTTTGATCCCCGCTGCCACTGCCGCCGCGCGGAAACCTGCGGGTGCGGTTACGCCGCCGTCAATCGGATTCATGGCGTCATCCCTCCCACCATCAGCCCCTGAGTCTCCTCAAAGCCGAACATGAGGTTCATACACTGGACCGCCAAGCCTGCGGTGCCGCCCACGAGATTGTCGATCGCGCTGACGATCATGAGATTGCCCGTACGCGCGTCTTGGACCCAGCCGATATCGCAGAAGTTCGAGCCGCGCACATTCTTCACCTCGGGGATCACTCCCTCGCCCAGCACGCGAACAAACGGCTCGTCGGCGTAGGCCTCGTACGCGGCCTTGGGATCGACGGTGCCCTCGGCGCGGAAGGTGATCGTCGTCAAAATCCCGCGCGACAGCGGCGCAACGTGCGGCGTAAATTGCACCATCGCCTTGAACTCGAGTTCCTGCTCGATCTCCGGCACGTGCTGGTGCATGCCGAGCTTGTATGCGCGCAAGTTCTCGTTCATTTCAGGGAAGTGATACGCCTCGTTGAGCGAACGCCCCGCGCCGGAAATGCCGCTGATCGAATCGATCACCACAGGTACGGCCGGTTTCGCCTTGGCCAACAACGGCCGCAACGGCAAAATCGCACTCACGGGATAGCACCCCGGCACGGCCACAAGATTGGCGTCGGGCAGCAACGCGCGATAATACGGGGGCAAGCCGTAGACCGCCTCCGGCAACAGCGCCGCCGCCGTGTGGTCGGACTTGTAGTACTTCTTCCATGCAGCGGGATCTTTGAGACGGAAATCCGCGCCGATATCGATCACCCGTGCACCCGCCGCGCGCAACGCCGCGCCGACCGCCATCGAGTGTCCGCTGGGCACGCCGAGAAACACCACGTCGCAACGCTTCGCGAGCGACTCCGCATCGAACGCCTCGAAACTGAGGTCGATGGTCTTGCGAAATTGGGGAAGCACCGCATCCACGCGCTCGCCCGGGGCGCTCGTGGACGCGACGGCCACCAATTCCGCCCCGCCGTGCGTCGCCAACAACCGCAACACTTCGCGCCCGCCGTAACCGGTCGCGCCGACTATTCCTACACGAATCATGACCGCCTCGCTTTCCTGCATAGAGAAAGCATAAAGGCGAGGCCCCGTCCGAGCCCCGGTTCCGTCACCGCCCGGAAAAAGCTTCGCCCCTGTTCCTCGATACTCTCCTCCCATTAAGGAGGCACGGCATTATACCGGCGGCGGATCGCGTCAATCAAATGCTAGATCGTCGCTTTTCGGGTTTTTTTCGGATTCAAACCCCAAAAACTTGCGCGGAACGCCGAAAACGCGCATGCTATGGGCCGTCTCAGGGCAATCTCGGGTGAATCGGGCTTAATTCAACGAAAGGACGCCTGAACGGCGGTCCAGTGCGGGGGCGTATGGCGGAACTTCGCAGTTATATCATTCTCGACAGCTTGCAGTCGCAATTGGCCTCTTTCATGGCCTCGACGGTGCAGGGCTATATGCCCGTGGCGGGCATGGCCTCGTTGTTCATCGAGGTCGCGCCGGGCATGGAAATCGTCCGGCTGCTCGACATCGCCGTGAAGGCCACCGATGTGCGTCCGGCGATCCAGGTCGTCGAGCGCAGCTTCGGCACGCTCGAGGTCCACGCCGAGGATCAGGGCAGTGTGCGCCAGGCCGGACAGGCCGTGCTCGACGCGATGGGGCTCAAGGACAGCGATCGTCTGAAGCCAAAACTCGCGTCGTCGACGGTTATCCGTAAGGTGGACCCGTACCACGCGTCGCTGATTAACAAGAGCCGCAGCGGCTCGATGCTCTTGGGCGGACAGACGCTGTTTATCCTCGAAACGCAGCCTGCGCTGTACGCGATTCTGGCCGCAAACGAAGCGGAGAAGGCGAGCCGGGTGACGTTGGTGGACATTCGTCCGTTCGGTCAGTACGGGCGGTTGTATCTGGCGGGCGAAGAGGCGGACGTCGTCGTGGGCAGCGAAGCGGCGATCAAGGCGCTCGAGGGGCTTTCGGGCCGCGAAGGCAGGAACTAAGGAACTACGGGCCGGAAGGCCTTTGCAACGAAGGAGAACTGAGTCATGGCAGACGCACTGGGCATGGTGGAGACGCGCGGATTCGCGGCGATGGTCGAGGCGGCCGATGCAATGGTTAAGGCGGCCAAGGTCGAACTGGTCGGCTATGAAAAGATCGGCGGCGGGTACGTCACGGCGATCGTTCGCGGCGACGTGGCGGCGGTGAAGGCCGCGTGTGAAGCCGGTGAACGCGGCGCGCGCGCGGTCGGCGAGGTCGTGTCCATTCATATCATTCCGCGCCCGCACGCGAACGTCGATCTCGCGCTGCCGCTGGGCCGCACGAAGGAAGCCGCGCAGGAAAGCAAGAAATAACGTCGCGTTGCGCACTGGAACCCCGGTCAGCGGGCGCAGACCGCGCCGCGTCTGAGCGGGAAGGGAGCATCTATCCATGCAGATAGGTCGAGTGGCCGGTACGGTCGTGGCCACGGCCAAAGAGCCGTTGCTCGAGGGCCGCAAATTTCTTGTTGTGCGCATGCTGGACCTCAATGCGAAGGAAACCGGGAGCTACGTCGTGGCCATCGATGCCGTCAACGCCGGCGTGGGCGACGTGGTGCTGGTGGCGTCGGGCAGCAGCGCGCGGTTAACCGCCGCCACGAAGGATCGGCCCGCCGACGCGGTCGTTATGGCCATCGTCGATTCGTGGGATATCGGCGGGGATCTCCGCTACCGGAAGGGTGATGACTGATGAAACCGGACAGAACCCAGATCGAAGCGGTGGTGCGGCAGGTCATGGAGCGCATGGACGCCCCCGCCGCCCCGCAGATGAACCCTAATGTGGACACCGCGGTATCGAAAGCGCGCCGCGCGTTCGAAGCGTTCTGCGGGCTGTCGTTGAACACCCGCTACGAGATCGTCGCGGCGATGCGCGAGGCGGCCAAGAAGCATGTGCAGGAACTGTCCGAACAGGCCGTGGCCGAGACCGGCCTGGGGCGCGCCGAGGACAAGGTTAAGAAGAACCTGCTCGTGACAATCAAGACGCCCGGACCGGAAATTCTCGAGCCGAAGGCTCGCAGCGGCGACCACGGCTTGGTTCTGATGGAACGCGCGCCGTACGGGGTTATTGGCGCGATCGCGCCGACGACGAACCCCACCGAAACGATTATCTGCAACGCCATCGGCATGATCAGCGCGGGCAACGCGGTGGCGTTCAACGCGCACCCCAGCGCCAAGCGCGTCTCGGCGCGCTGCGTCGAAATTCTCAATGACGCCATCGTCTCCGCGGGGGGGCCGGCGAACCTGATCACCTGCGTCGCGGATCCGACCATCCAGACCGCGCAAGCCCTCATGCGCCATCCGGGCGTGGCGCTGCTCGTGGTAACCGGCGGCCCCGGCGTCGTGCGCGAGGCGATGCTCTCGGGCAAAAAGGTAATCGCCGCGGGCCCGGGAAATCCGCCCGCGGTCGTCGATGAAACCGCCGACATCGCCCACGCCGCGAAGAGCATCGTATCGGGCGCGTCGCTGGACAACAACATCGTGTGCATTGCCGAGAAGGAGACAGTCGTCGTCCACCGCGTCGCCGACGAACTCAAGCGCGCGATGGTCACCGAGGGCTGCATCGAGTTGACCGGTCAGGACATCGACCGCCTCATGGGCGTGATCTTCGAATCCGTGAAAGGCCGCAAAGGCGTCGTGAGCAAGAACTGCGTCGGCAAGAGCCCCTGCGTGATGCTCAAGGAGATCGGCATCAAGGCCGGTCCTGAAACACGCCTGGTGCTGGTCGAGGTGGACCGCGATCATCCTTTGCCCTGGACCGAACAGTTGATGCCGGTGATGCCGATCGTGCGCGTAAACGACGTCGACGAGGCCATCGATCTCGCGCTGCAGTACGAGGGCGGCTGCCGACACACGGCCACCATGCACAGCCGCAACATCGAGAAGCTCAGCAAGATGGCGCGCCTGGTGAACGCCTCGATCTTTGTAAAGAACGGCCCGTCCTACGCGGGTCTGGGCATGGGCGGCGAGGGCTACACCTCGTTCACCATCGCCAGCCCCACCGGCGAAGGCCTCACCACGGCGATCAACTTCAGCCGGGAACGGCGCTGCACCCTGGTGGACTCGTTCCGGATCGTGTGAGGACCTGTGTCGTGGGGCGCGGGAAGCGGAAAGGCTTGCTCGGTATGTTGCAAGGCAAAACGCCGCCGCCTGAGGAAAGAGAAGGATTAGGCAATAGCGACCGCCGAAACATCTTGGTGATGATAGCAGCGGCCCTGCTTGCACTTCCGTTCATTTTTGTTTGGGCCGCGAAAGACAACGCCGAAAAACACAGCGCTTGGCTAGGCCGCACGCGCGCTGAAGTGCAGACAGAGTTTGGCCAACCAACGGAAACGGCGCCGGACGGAAAAGGCGGGACGACGTTGAGATATACGTTTCCGTGCAAGCGGCCGGACGTATGCATGCACGCCCTCCATTACCGGGTATTCTTGGTGAATAGCCAAGGCATAGTCTACCAGACGTATTAGTGTAGATGACTTTCAGGAGAAATTAGTGTCCATTCTCGGCGTGATAGAGTTCAGCACGATCACCAGCGGCATCCGCGCGAGCGATGCGATGGTGAAGGCTGCGCCGATCGAGTTGCTTGAGTCACATCCTATCGATCCCGGCAAGTACTTGGCCGTGGTGACGGGCGACTTGGCGAGTGTCGAGGCCTCGATCACGGCGGGGGTTGCGCTCGGAGGCGACCGTGTCGTCCGGCATTTCGTGTTGGCGAATCTGCACGACCAGATTCTCCCGGCGCTGCGCGGGAACGCCGCGCCGCCCGCGCGCGACGCGGTGGGCGTGATCGAAACGCGTTCCGCGACGGCGGTGGTGGAAGCCGCGGATGCCGCGTGCAAGGCGAGTCCCGTGCAGTTGGTTACGCTGCACCTGGCGCTGCGCCTTGGCGGCAAGGGCTACACGACGTTTGTGGGCGATGTGGCGGATGTGGAGGCGGCGGTCGAGGCGGGCGCACGCGCGGCGGGCGCGGACCTCATCGAGCAACTCGTCCTCCCGAACCCTTACGACGATTTCTACGGGCACCTGTTGCGTGCCGCGGGGGATGCGACATGATCCCGGCGAAGGTGATTGGCCGTCTCGTGGCGTCGCACGCGCTCGACGCGTTTCGCGGCGTGAAGTTTCTCGTTGTGCAGCCCATGGACGAACACTGCGAACCCAAGGGCGCACCACTGATCGCGTGCGACGCGATCGGAGCGAACGTCGGCGAGCGGGTGGTGCTGGTGCAGGGCGGTGAGGCCACTTTCCCCCTGCCCGAGGCGTTCAACTGCTCGGACATGACGATCGTATCGATCATCGACGAGGTGACGCCATGAAACTCGCGCGGGTGGTCAAGCAGGTCGTGTGTACGCAGAAGCCCGAGTTCTACTGGGGGCTCAAGACGTTTATGGTGAAACCGCTCAAGCTCGACGGCACGGAGGACGGCTCAACATTCGTTGCAGTCGATCGCGTGCAGGCGGGCGTGGGCGATCTCGTGCTGCTCATGCAAGAAGGCAGTTCGGCCCGGCGGATGTTTGAGAGTCCGAAGGGGCCGGTCCGCTCCGTTATTGTCGGTATCGTCGATCACGTGGAGATAGAATCATGAAAAGCGAACTCGAACTGCGCAAAGCCATCTGCGAAGTCGGCAAGCGCCTGTACCTCAAGAACCTGGTCGCCGCGACCGATGGCAACATCAGCATCAAGCTCGGCCCCGACCGTTTTCTGTGCACGCCGAGCGCGGTGTGCAAGGCCGATATGGCGCCGAACGACATCCTTGTCGCCGACGGACGAGGGCAGAAGATCGCGGGTTCGGGCAAGGTCACGTCGGAGTTCTTCACGCACCTCGCGGCGTATGAAGAGCGCCCGGAGATGAACGCGGTCGTGCATGCGCACCCGCCCAAGGCGATCGGCTTCACGCTCGCGGGGATCTCGATGGTGGAGTGTGTGCTGCCGGAACTGGTCAATACCATCGGCGGCATCCCAACAACCGCCTACGCGACGCCCGCGACCAAGGAGGGCGGCGGGGTCGTGCGCGAGTACATCCGCCAGTGCGACGCGCTGCTCATGGACCGCCACGGCGCGCTGACGGTCGGCAAGGACGTCTGGGACGCGTACTACAAGATGGAGAAGATCGAGCACGCCGCGGAAACCTTGCTCACCGCGCGCCTGCTGGGCGAAGTGCGCACGTTGTCGCCGGACGAGATCGAGAAACTTCAGGCCGTCCGCGAGGCCTATGGCATCTCGACCAAGGCCTACCCCTGCGCGAGCCAAACCTGCACCTGCGGCGGCTCCTCCCCCACGCCGCAACCCAGCCCCGAAATTGAGCGTATCGTCGCGGAGACGTTGCGCCTGCTTGGGCATAACTAGCGCGACCCCAAGGAGTAGTGTCATGAACGGTGTGTACTTGGGAATTCTAGCGGGACTGCTGTTTTGCCTTGGCGCAAACGCCGAGCCCCAGACGCCGCATATCCAAAAACTGGGTACCATCGATTGCGATCTCGTCGAGACGACGCCCATCGTCTTCCATGGCAAACTCTACCGCTTCGAATACATCCGCCGGAACTACCCCAAAAATACGACCGGCGACTCCTATTTCCACTTCGTCGAGGTCGAGACCGGCCGCAAGACGCCGCCCTTCGCCAAAGGTTATCACCTCGGCTCGGCGATGGTGGTCACGAACCGCGTAATCGTCTTCGGCGTCAAAGAATGGGGCGCGGATTCGCTCGAGCAGTTCGAGTGCAGCGACCCCGATCTCGCGAACTGGACCTCGCATACCATTCTGAAGTTGCCGGGCTGGACCCTCTTCAACACCTCGGCCTGCAAAGGCCGCGACGGCTACGTGTTGTCCTTCGAAATCGGTGCGCCGCCCGAGGAATGCGGTGTACCGTTCACGACGCGCTTCGCCGAGTCGAAAGACCTCAAGACGTGGACCGTGTTGCCGCGCGAGTATGCGTACACGTTCGAGCGCTACAGCGCATGCCCCGCGCTGCGGTACGTCAAAGGCTACTATTACAAAACGTACCTCGAGGCCTACCCCGGCCCGCAGTATGAAACGTGCATTGTCCGATCGCGCGACTTAAAGACGTGGGAGAGCAGTCCGTTCAACCCGATCATGAAGCATTCGGATGAGGACCGCGTCATCGGCAATCCAGACCTTTCCGCGAGCGAACGCGAGCGCATCGCCAAGGGCGAAAACATCAACAATTCCGACGTGGACTTCTGCACATACAAGGGCAAGACGATCATCAACTACTCATGGGGTGATCAAAAAGGCAAGGAATTCCTCGCCCACGCCGTGTACGACGGCAAGGAAGAGAAATTCCTGCAGGCGTTTTTCCCGAAAAACAAAAAATAGACCTCTAAAAAAAGAAAAGCGCGCCGGATATCCGACGCGCGCTATGCCCCTTGTCCGTAGCCTGTCGCGGCAAAAATCAGTGCATCGTTCCCGCAGCCTGGAACTGCTGCGACACCTCGTTATGCCGGTCCATCGCCATGGTCAGAAATTCATCCGCCAGGTTCGCATCCACCGGGAACGACGTCACGCTGCATCCATATTGCCCGAAGAATTGCTCCAGGTCGCCGGAAATACGATCCAGCACCCGGCGCGCCCCTTCCTCGGGCGTCTCCACAAGCAAAATCGCCAGCCCATTCTCACGCAGCCGGAATACATGATCCGTCGCGCGAAGCTCGCTGCCCAGCCGCGCACCCACCTTCGGAAGCGCCTCGGCCCGGTCCTGCGGCGCACACACCGTCAACAACGACGTCGCCGAAGGATAGCGAATCGAGCGCTCGATTTCCTCGCGCACCCGCGCATGCAAGTACATCTCGCTGCGCAAGCCCGTGCTCGGATCGCGGTAGGCCAGCTTCTCGAGAAGATGACAGCGCCGCTCCAGTTCGGAACGCTGCTTTACTTCTTCGTGCAAGCGTTCCTGCAAGTCTTCAACCGCTTGCCTCAAATTGTGCGTATCTTCCATTGCTAAATAACCCTTACCCGATTAACCCATCGGTAGGGGCGCAAGTCATGTGCCAATGGACGCCTACGAGTGAAATCGCGCAATCGCGGGATTTTTTCGGGTTTTTCATAGCCATATCGTCGGGAATACTAGAGAGGGGCTGTTGAACATTGGGCTAAAAATGTTCACTCGTGACAACCAATTTACAAAACCTTAGTAGGCAATATAGGTCTGCGTCCTACTCGATCAGACAAATTTCCACCTATACCAAGAACTAAAGGCAAAACCCGGGACAGATATTCAGTATTGCGAAGGTATTTTGTATTAAGGAGATACGCAAAGACGAGTATCTCCCACGTGCCCCGTCGTGGATTCCCTTATTGGTGAAATCCTTTTCATTCGCGCGCACTCTTCGAATAGCTAGATTTCTTGACAAAACAATGCGTAACAGGTAGTATTACCAGAGAGATCCGGCTTTTTGAGAATAGACCCTATCGCCACAATAGCGGGTGGCAAAAACCCGAGGGTCTGTTCGCGCCTCAGCAGAGCGAAGGGACTGTCAATCATTCACGGCGGCTCCAGGGAAAATCGTTTGGATTCCATCGACGTAGGCACAGAGCAACTCCGAGTTCTTGTAATCGAGGACGATCCTGCCCAGCAGTTGAGGTTCTGCAAACTGCTGGAAACGGTGGGCTATGAGTATGCCACGGCATCAACGCACGAGGAGGCCCTAGCACAATTCCGACCGGGACTGTACGCGTGCGCGGTGGTCGATCTGGGGCTTCCGGATGGAAGCGGTCTCTCGCTGCTTCCGCTCTTTGCGCGCGAAGACCCCGCTCTCGTAACGGTGATTCTAACGGGCGACGCAAGTTCCGAAACCATTATCGAGACGATGCGCGTCGGGGCGTTCGACTATCTCACCAAGCCGGTGGACTCGGCGACCTTGCGGGCGGCGGTGGCCCGGGCGGCCGCGCATCACACGGTATTGCGTGAGCGCCAAGAGCTGACCCTCTTACTGCTCGAGGAGCGCGAATTGCTCCGGGCCCGCGTCGAAGCGGCGACGGCGGATCTCCGGCAGTATGCCGCCACAATCGAAACGCATAATATTCGCCTGCGCACGTTGTTGCGGCTGGTGCAACTCTCCGAGAGTCACGTTTCCACGGAAACCCTTTTGCGGCAAGTGTTTGAAGAGCTGGCGCAACTGCTCCCGGTGCATTGCATCGCCTTGTGTGACGTGTCACATCGGCAATTCGTTGGGGTAGTGCAAGGGAAGAATCCCGAAGACGCGCCACAATTCGTCTCGGCCGAAGATGACACAGGCCTGCAAGGATTCGATCAATTATTGGCGGAGGCCGAACCCGAAAGCCTGATGCAGAATTGGGTCGAGCGTCACACCGGCCTCGACACGAGCGGCTTGATGCCGTTTGTCTATTCCCAGGCCTACTGGGGCCGCACCCTGTGCACCGTGGGCATTTACCTCACGCCCGACACGCCGGCCGACGACCCGGAACGCGAGTTCTTGGGCATGTGCGCGCATTTCTTGGCGTTCGAATGGGTGCAGGCGCGTTTGCTGCTGCAAATCGCCCACAACGCGAGTCTGGGCAACATCGGGATCGAACTTGCCCGCAACTTCGTGCAACCGCTCTCCGCGATTCGAATCGCCGCGGATCTGGTCATGGAATCCGGCCTCTCCAACGAGGCCAAGGAAGGCATGCGGATCGTCCTCGAAAACACCGAGCGGCTAAACCGCCAAACGCAACAGTTCCGCAAGCTCTCGCAGATTCGCGCGGGCTGCCTCGAGACGGTCTCGCTGGACCAGTATGTTGAGCAGGCGATCGAGATGCTGTCGGTGGCGATTCAAAACCGCAATGTCACGGTGGTGCGCGAACTCACGCCGCACTGCGAGTGCGTGTTGTTGAATAGCACGGCGCTCGCGCGGACGTTCCTGGACCTTATTCTCGGGGCGCTGCGTTCCGTGGAGGTCGGCGGCACGGTGACGGTGCGCGCGCACCCGGATCCCGCGACGGATCATGCCGTGTTTGAGCTTGTACACCAGCGCGCGACCGGCGCGGAACTCGAGGTCGAGGATCTCGCCTTCTTCCCAACCATCGGCGGGCCGGGCCGTCGTCACCCGGGACTTCAATTGGCCGAGCGCACGGTGCGCAGTTGCGGCGGCAACCTAACGCTGCGCACAGAACCGGGCGCTCCGACGGTATTGCGCATCTTCTTGCCGCGCACGGCGAGTAACCTGCGCGTCGACGGAGCTGGCACGTGGTAGCCGAGAGCGACAACGGATTCGCGATGGACAGCGGCGCGCCCGTTGAGGAGCAAGCGCCGCGTCTCATTGTGGTGCTGGACACCGATCCCGGCGTGCGCTGGTCGTTGGAGCGGGGTCTGGCGGCATCAGGCTACCAAGTGTTGGTGGCGAGCAACGTGGGCGATGCGCTCCAGGCACTGCAAAACAATACGGCGGCCGGTATGGTGCTTGAGCTTCTGCCCGAGGCGGGGCTCACGCTCGATGTGTTAAGCGAACTGGTCGACGCGGGCGGCGGCGTGCGCGTTGTATGCGCGTCGATCGATCCCGCCCCGCAAACCGTGATCGAATGCATGCGCCGGGGCGCGGCGGATTTTGTCCCTAAGCCGTTCAGTCTGTCCGAGATCCGCGCGGTGCTCGCCCGAGCCCTGCGCGCCGAACCCGAACCGCGTCCGGCCATCAAACCGCGCACCACGGCGGGCCGCGCGAGCGATTCGTACATCATCGGCATCAGCCAGGCCATCCAGGAATTGCGCGAAACCATCCGCCAAGTGGCGCAAACCGACTTGAACTGCCTGCTGCGCGGCGAGAGCGGCACAGGAAAAGACATGGTCGCGCGCGAAATTCACCGGCTGTCCCTGCGCGGGGATCGATCGTTCGTCAAAGTGAACTGCACGGCGTTGCCGGAGCAACTGCTCGAAAGTGAGCTGTTCGGGTATGAACGCGGCGCGTTCACCGGCGCGAACACCTCAAAACCGGGGCGCTTCGAACTGGCGCACCGCGGCATTATCTTTCTCGACGAGATCGGCGACATGCACCCGAACTTGCAGGCGAAATTGCTGCAAGTGATCGAGCACAAGGAATTCACCAAACTCGGCGGACGCAAGGCGATCACCGTCGATGTACAGATCATCGCGGCGACCAACGTCGACCTCGAGCAGCGGACCAAAGAAGGCCTGTTCCGTCCGGACCTCTATTTCCGTCTGAACGAAGTCAGTCTGTGGATACCCCCGCTGCGTGGACGCCGCGAGGATATCCCTCTGTTGGTACGCCACTTCTTGGGCAAGCACGGCCGCTTCTTGGGCGGTGCGCCGTTCGAACTGACCGGCGATGATTTCGCGGCACTGACGTCCTACGATTGGCCGGGCAACGTGCGCGAACTGGAGAGTACGATCAAACGTTGGTTGGCGCTGGGCACCAAGCAATTGCCAGGAGCGCGCGGTTCGGTGGTGCATGCTGTTGCACCCGCGCCAATCTCCATGGCGACGGTTGAGGCGGCCACCGCCGGTTCTCCACCAGCCTCTGCCGCGACGCCCTTGCTTGATGATTCGCTGGATCCCGAGGCCGAAGCCGCGCTGCTCGTGCAGGTGCTGGAACAACATCAGTGGAACCGGCGCAAGGCGGCTGTCGCGCTGGGCGTCAGCTACCAAACGCTCCGGCGGCGCATCGAGAAATACGGCCTCGACCAACCGGCGACGTAACGCGCGCAACGAACACGGAAGGCGCTTCTCTTCGCGATGTTTAAGAAACCCGAATTAACCCTGCAAACCACAACGCTCTGGGACTACCCGTCGCAGCATTACGGCGCGGACATGCAGGGCGATCAGGCCTATATCGGCGCGACGCCGTCGTATGTTATCTGGAATCTGCTCACGCGCTACACCAAACCCCGCGATCTCATTCTCGATCCCATGTGCGGCAGCGGCACCACGCTCGACGTCGCCCGCGACCTCGGCCGACGCGCCGTCGGATTCGACATCGCGCCATATCGCCCCGATATCCTGCGCGCCGACGCGCGCACGCTCCCGCTTGCCAGCGCCAGCGTCGATTTCGTGTTCGTCGATCCCCCCTACTCCACGCACGTCGACTACTCCGACGATCCGCGGTGTATCGGCAAACTCGACGCGCGCGAAGAAACGTATTTCGAAGCCATGGAAGCCGCCATCGACGAAATGCACCGCGTACTGCGTCCGCGCCGCTTCATGGGCCTTTACGTCTGCGACTCCTTCAAGAAAGGCGCGCCGTTCAGCCCCATCGGCTTTCGCCTGTTCGAGCAACTCGCCCGACGCTTCCGCCCCGTCGACATCGTCTGCGTCGTCCGCCACAACAAAAGCCTCAAGCGCCGCCACTGGCACACCGAAGCCGCCAAAGGCAACTACTTCCTGCGCGGCTTCAACTACCTATTCATCATGAAGAAGGAAGCCGAAGAGCACGCGCCGTCTCCGCGACGCAAGAAGTAAGTAAGAGGGACTCCGCGAACGCGCGCGCTAATCAGACGCCCCGCCGCGTCAACATCGATTTCCCCTCGTGGATGGTGACCGCCCTCGATAAAGAAGCCTACTGCCTCGGCGTCACCCGACAGTCCATCATCAAAGTCTGGATATCCGAACGACTCCAAAAAGGCACCGCGTAAAGCGGGAGCGGCGTTGCGGCTCCTTTCTTTCGGTTCTTAATCTCCGCCTGGACGGTGTTTTTGGAATCTTCTCTAGAATTTCCCCCAAGTGCGCGGGGTGTCCTAGAATATTTGTTAAAATCATGATAAAAATGCTGTATCATTTGATCGCTGGGAATATCAATACCTGATGGGATTAACGATGCCACCTATTGCAGTAATAGACCTAGAGACAACGGGACTATCCCCCTCGACCAGTAACCGAATAGTCGAGATTGCAGTTATTCTACTGGAGCCTCACGTTGGAATAGTGGGTGAATTTGAAACAATTGTGAACCCACGCAGAGACGTCGGCCCCACTCATATTCACGGGCTGACAGCTTCCGATGTCAGCAAAGCCCCATCTTTTTCAGAAATCGCTGCTCCACTGTCAAATGTCTTGTCCCGGTCTGGAGTGCTTGCCGGACATAATGTCGCGTTTGACATCCGCTTCATTCTCTCCGAATACAATAGGCTTGGAATTGCAGTGCCTCCATACAGACGCATCGACACCATGCGGCTGGCGGGCGGGGGAGGACTCGGCTGCTGCTGCGAACGCCACGGCATTCCATTTTTGGGAACTCAGCATTCAGCTATTTGTGATGCCCGAGCAACTGCTCTGCTCTTGCAGAAACTCATTCTGAATAACTCAGATTTATTGGAGAGCATCTCGCAACTGGACGCTCCTTGTTGGAGTCCGATTGGAGAAAGCAACACATTTCTCTTACCAAGAGAATCCCTCAAGACACAAAATGTTGATAGCGAAACCCCCTCTCAGGCTTTCTCGCTACAGAGCCTTGGTAGCTTGCATAATCGAAGGGTCTGTTTCTCTGGGGAGTCAAACTGCGTACATGGCGGACAGCGAATCACTCGCGAGCTTGCAGAGAGAATAGCGCAAGATCACGGACTTGTCATATCACGCAGCCTCACAAGAAGCTTGGACTTCCTTGTTGTTGCAGACGTTGCGACGCAATCTGGAAAGGCACAGCGCGCCAGAAAATATGGGATTCCCATTGTTTCGGACACGGATTTCTGGTGTGCCATAGGAGTCACTCTGGATTGATCGAAAGGGATGAGCCATCTCATTAGGAGCTACCGCGATGAAAGAAACACACAACATTCCATCCAGAACGTTTGAACAACAGCTCGACCTCTTGGGAGAGAGCATTCTCACAAACGATATCTCTCCCAACAAGCGAATACCAGGGGAAATTATCTTTGAACCGCTTGGTGCCGGAGTTAGGGTCACTGCGCGAGACAACAAACACAGGCTACTCTGGGGATATGTAGCCAGCGCGCAAATGCTGGATCAGATCCACTGCCTTGTTGCTGTCTACGACACACTTCAGGAATTGGTCAGAAACGAGATAGTTGAAACATCTCCGCTTGCTTCCGACAACAAGGAAGACCCGATAGTCGTCGCGAACGCAACCTTGTCGAGAATCGAAGACACGATCGCAAAACTCCGAGAAAGCCTCCGTGTCAAAAAGGTAAGCGACGCCACCCGCCAGCGAGCTCGTGTTATCGCGCGCGTCCTGTCCGACGCGGACAGGAGCATATCTCTTGCCACAGCAGATCTGCGGTAAACGCAAATCTTGGCTTTGTGTCAGGAAACTGGTATTTGCGGGACTCAACTACCTTACAAGCGCCAGACGCCGACAACTCTATTTTCTCGTTCCCAAGTTGTACTTGGGAACGCTCTCTCTTGAAGCTGCGCTTCAACTCCCCCGCGCGCATGTATAGCCCCCATGCCCCGCGTTATGCACTCACACAATCCGACGGCACCCACTCCGTGCTCAGGATTGCCCACTCTCGGGGTAGGGGCATGGGAAAAAGGAAAGACGAAGCACAGCTTCGGGGAAACTGCGTTCCCAAGTACAACTTGGGAACGAGGAACATCTTCGCGAAAGCGGGCGCGTGGTGCGGCACCATTATTCCTGCGGGCACGAAGCAAAAACGCCCGGCACGGAGGCCGGACGCTCCGGGACGGCGATCTAACCCAGGCGGATCTTAATGCGATAACTATGCGCAACGTGCAACGCCGCGCCAGAAGCGGTAATATGGCGCGGGTCCGCTGTATATGTACGGCGGCATGTGAAGTGTTAGGGAAGAAGTCAGGGCATCATGCGTATTGTTCATACTGCCGACGTGCATCTCGACGCGTGCTTTTCGGGCGCGGGGATGACGCCTTCGTATGGCAACCGGCGTCGCCAGGGATTGCGCGACGTGTTTCAGCGCATTGTGTCGCGCGCGGGCGAGTGGCCGGCGGACGCGCTGCTCATCGCGGGCGACCTTTTCGAGCATGAGCATGTCACCCGCGATACGGTGGCGTTCTTGCAGCGCGCGTTCGCCTCGATTTCGGATGTGCTGGTGTGCATCGCGCCGGGCAACCACGATCCCTGCGTGCCGGATTCGCCCTACCTCACCGAATCCTGGCCGGAGAACGTGCATATCTTCCGCGAGGCGCGGTGGACAGCGGTTGAACATCCCTCGCTGCCGTTGACGATCCACGGGTTCGCGTTCGATGGTCCGGATATTTCGCAGAATCCTTTTGGCGCGCTGCGCGTGCCCACCGATGGCCGCACGCACGTGGCCGTGGGACATGGGTCGGAGCGCAGCCGCCAACCGGCAGAAAAACGTGCGTACGCGCCGTTCGACGCGCCCAGTGCGACGGCTCCGGGGCTGTCGTACCTTGCGCTGGGCCATTTCCACGCGGCGACACGGCTCGAAGCGGGTCCCGGCGTCGAGGTGTGGTATCCCGGCACACCGCAGGGCAGCCACTTCGGCGAACAAGGGCCGCGCGGCTACCTCGAGGTGGAACTGACAAACGGCGCAGCACGCGTTAGCGCGGCTTCGGCAAGCGTTCTTGAGTTTCACACGCTCACCGTCGATTGTTCAGGGCTCACGAGCAGTCAAGAACTGCTCGATCATATCCGAAGTTGGGCGGGGAACCACGCCTGCGCGCTGGCCGCGCGCATCACACTCGAAGGGACCGCGCCGGTCTCGCTGACGGCGTCGCTGGGCGGTGTGCGCGACGCCCTGAACGGCGCATTTGAGTATCTCAGCGTTGTGGATCACACCGTTCCTGAGGAGGATTTTGAGGCGCTCGCGCAAGATCACACGGCCTTGGGCCTGTTTGTGGCGCGGCTCAACGAGGAAATCCGCGAAACGCAGGATGACGCCCGCCGCGCTATGCTGGAACGCGCGCGCACGCTCGGCGTGAGCGCGTATCGGGGCGTGGCCTTGCCTGTTCCAGGACTCGAGGACGGCGCATGAAAATTCGCACCCTTTGGCTGGACGCGTACGGCCGTTTCTTGCAGCAAACGGTTGAGTTCGCTCCCGGATTCCAGGTGATTCTCGGGCCGAATGAGCAAGGGAAAACAACCATCCGCAGTTTCATCGGCGACATGCTCTACGGCCAGAAGCGCAGCGACAACCAGCGAGTCTATGATCTTTCGCACACGCTGCGGCGGCCGTGGCATCACGCGGCGGCCTATGGCGGCCGCATGCTCTACGTGCTGGATGACGGACGCGAAATCGAGGTGCTGCGAAACTTCGACAAACGTACGGAGTCCGTGCAGATTTTTGACCGCACCCACTGCGAGGAAATCACGGCGCAATTCCCTCGGCGCCGCAACCAGGAACCGGCGTTCGCGGAAGCGCATCTGGGCGTCAGCAAACTCGTGTTCCTGAACGCCGCCTCGATTGGGCATATGGAAATGCAGGACCTCGGCGACGCCGACGCGCTGGGTCAGATCCGCGAAAAGATTCTGTCGTTGGCCGATTCCGGGGAAGATCAGGGCTCGTTTGAGGCCGCGGTCGCGGCGCTTGAAGCGCGGATCGCGCTCATCGGCGGTCCGCAGGCCCGCTCAAAGCCGTTGCCTGTGCTGCGCGCGCGTGTGGCGGAACTCGATACGGAATGGAGTGAGAACAGCGCACGCCACCAGGAGGCGGCGGAATTGCAGATCCGGCGGCGGCAGTTGCTTGACGAACTTGTTGCACTGCGCGCCGAGCGAATCGCCCTTGAAGAAGAAACACGCTTGGTCGAGCAGCAAGGCCGCGCGCAACGTTTGGCCCGAATCGAAGCGCTTCACGCGGAGGCGGAGGAAATTCAGAAGCGCTGCTTCGCCCTGAGCGACGCGCGCGACTTCCCCGTTGAGCGCACGCCGGAAATCCAACGGCAGCACAACGCGTATATGACCGCCAAGACGGCGTTGGCTCGCACCGAGCAGGAATTGCACGAGACTGAGCGCCAACTCGCGGGCGAAGGAGAGCAGACGGAAACCGGCGAAGCGCTTGTTGATGCCGAGTTGCCCGAGGAACTGGAGCAAGGGCTCGTTGACATTGAAGGCAAGATCGCACGCGTTCAGGAAAAGCTCGATCAGGCATTGACTCAGGCCGAAGCGGCGCGGGACCGGCAGAACGCAGCCAGCATAGACTTAGCCGCGCTTCCCGATTTTGGGCGCATGGCCTCGAATCCCATTGAATGGCTGCAACAGCTCGCGACGTCGTTCGAGGTGGAATGCCAAGCGCGCGAGGAGGAATGCCGCCAACTCGCCACCGCCTCACACCATGTCGAACAACTGCGGACCGAGATGGAACCGCTGAATAGCGCGTTCTCTGATGTCGTCGATTTCAACGCGGAAGTCCGCGCCTACGAGATTGAATCCCGCGTACGCGAGGAGCAGGCCGCTCAGTTGCGTAGCCGCATCGACGCGCTGCTGAACGCCCATCGTGACGCGCTGCGCGAGGCCCCCCGCTACCGCAATCTCGCGTTCGTGTTTGTGCCGTTCATTGTCGCGTTTGCGGGATTCGGCGCCTATTTCCAAAATTACGGAGCCTACGGGCCAGCCCTCCTCGGTCTGCTGGGTATGCTCTGGGCGCTAACGCGCAACCGCAGGGAAATGTACATCGCCGGGCGAGCCCAGGTTGAGCAATCAGACACGGAACAGGATCTCCAAGGTTTGATTGCCGCGGGCGAAGCACAACGCAAAAACATCGAGGGCCTGCTGCAAGCGGCGTCGTGCGCGACAGTGCGGGAACTCGAGGCACTGTACGAACGTTACCGCGGCTCGCAGGTCAAACTCGACAGCCTGATGCAGACGTTGCACGAGCAAGAACGCCGCGTTCAGGAAAAGCGGTATCAAGTTGAGCGCCTCTTCGAGCGCCTTCAGCGCACGTTCGCTACGCTGGGCCAGCCGCTGGAGAGCGAGGCGGACGTCCGGGACGCCGCGAGCCGCGCCATCGGGCGTTACCAGGAATACCGTGATGCCAAACGCCGGGTCAACGAAGGCAAAGACCTGGCGCTGCAATACGAAGCGGAAGCGGAACGCCTGCGCGAGGAACTGAAAGCGCTGCAGCAACAGGATATCGATCTCTCGCTCGATGTGCGGAGGCAACTGCGCGAACGCGGCTTCCGCGACGAGAACAAACACACCAGCGCTTTGGCCGCGCTTAAGGCCTACCGCATCCGTTCGGCGCAATCGCGTTTCCGCCGGGGGCGAGCGGACGCCCTGCAAGAGCGCGCACACGAACTGACCCGCCAACGCGAACTGGAGCAGGAAGACGTCGCCCGGCTCGAGGCGGCGCTCGCCCGCATTTTTCAGCCTTTTGGCCTTCGCTCCATGGAAGAATGGAATGCCATGGCGGAGAAGGCTCGCGCCTACCGGGAAGCATGGGAAACGCGGACGCGTCTGCTCAAAGAAGCCGAGCAGCTTCTGGCTGGACAAGACCTCGACGCCTTGCGGCAAGAAGTGAAGGAGGAAGGTCGAATCGACGCGGCACCCACCCGAAACGCCGAAGAAATTCGTCGACGAGCCGCCGAAGTCACCTTACTGATTGACCGCGCCCAGCAACTCGCCCACGATCTCCATATCGCCGCGACGCAAAAACTGGCCGGAACGCGCCCACTCTACGAAATTGAGGAAGAACGCGCCCACGCCGTGCGTCGACGTGACCTGCTCCAGAGCGAACTCGACGCCGCCCTCTACGCAGCGGGGCTCATTGAGGAGGTCGCCCGCGACAAGCACGCCCGCGTCGCCCCGCGCCTCGCGGAAACGGCAGGTGCATACCTGGCCGAAATCACCCAGGGCTCATATTCCGAATTGTTTCTTAGTCGAGAGCTGGGCATCACCGTACGTATCCCCGAGACCGCCAGCCTGCACGACCGCCCCGAGCAGCGCCTGAGCCACGGAACGGTGGACCAAATCTATCTGGCGCTGCGTCTGGCGCTTGTTCAGAGTCTGAGCGATGCTGGCGAGCGCATTCCTATGTTGCTGGACGATCCATTTGCGAACTATGACGACCAGCGACTCCTGAGTGCGATGCGCCTGCTTGCGCGCCTTGGAAAGGACTCCCAGATTGTGTTATTCTCCTGCCGCGAAGACGTTGCGCGCGCGGCAAAGCAAGTGGGGACGCCCATCTTGGTACTCCCATAGAGTTGTGAGTCCTGCCCTCTCTTCAGGCTAAGCTGGGTAATTATAGCGCGAAAGTGGCGATTGTTGTTCATTTAAGAACAATACTTTGTCTAGAACGATCCACAAGGTGACGCCCGACAAAAAATCTTGACCAAAGAGCACCCGCTTTACATAGCGTAAGTGTTTTATTTACAATATCTTATTCTCTCCTTGATGGACTTGGCACAGGGCTTGTACGTATCTATCCCGAGCGTGGCAAGTGTAAGCGTTAAATTGAAGAGAATATGAAGAAATCTGGCCTGGAAAGGTCTATTTCTTAACCTGAGCGAGCTATTCGTTCAGCGAGAGAAACCTGACAAGGCGATAAAGCTTGCGTGGCAAGCGGCGAAATAAGGAGGAACGATGAAGGTTCTGAGTGTGATTTTGGTGGCGGCGTTGGCAATTGTGGCGCTTCCGGCGATGGCTACCCCCGTCAGCGATCCGTGGTCGGTTCCCAACGGTTCCGATGAGTTGAACCTCTTCGAAATCGTTAATGCGTTGTACGGCACGGCGTACACTTCGAGTGCGGATATGGCCTTCGCGATGGTTTCGGCTCCGGCGGACGAGGTGTTCTCGGGCTGGGCCGCGATCAAGACCGAGGCGAAGTATGCGGGCTATGAGCAGACCTTTGGCTGGTACCAGGACACTGGCGTGGGCAGCCCCACGACCCTGAACCCTCTGTACACGGTGACGGGCACGGGTCTGGCGGCCACGGGTTCGGCGATCATTTCGCCGGTGGGCGACTATGGCTTCTTCGAGGCAGCGGGCCCGGCGAATAACCCCGACAAGTATGTCTGGTACTCTGAGGCGGACGAAAACGCCAATGGCGAAGACCATATGGTGCTGTACAACCTGGGTTTGCTTGTGGGTCAAGACTATGCGGGCCGCTATCTGATGGGCTGGGAAGACAAACCCTTCGAGGTTAGCGACACAGACTATAATGATCACGTGCTCGAACTGACGGGTATTGTCCCGGAACCGGCCTCCTTCCTGCTGCTGGGCATGGGTATCGCGGGAATGATCGTGCATCGGATGCGCAAGGCCGCCTAAGGGCCACGCGTCCAGAAAAGCCTATTGCGCCGTGAGGGTCTCCCTCGCGGCGCAATCCTTTTGTATAACGACAAGGCGCGAACAATGCGTTGAACTCGGGCGCACTAAACCAAGATTGGCTACCTACGGTATGATCTTCAAAGATGGTGTGAGTTGGGCTAGACGACGGGAATACGCCATTTTTGAGACGCGCTAGGGGTAGTGGTATACGCGCAAGTGCCCACAAGGGCTGCCATTACGCCTATTGCCCTCAAAAAGCAGCGGTCCGGCACTTTTCCTTTTTGCATGGTAAAGAGTTAGTCTCCCTTGACACAGGTGGGGCTTGCTCAAAAGGCCAATGTTGCCAAAAGTGACTGGCGTAGCCGCCGTAACCTGTTTATATATGGTTTCTTAAAGCCGCGGCTCGGAATTGGCACGCAACCTGCTTAATTGTACAGGCACTGGGAAGTCTAAAGGCTCCAATCCGAATTAGCGGTAGGGAGAAGGGACTGACCGAATAGTTAAAGACACCTAAGGCCCAAGAAAATCTGGTGGTGGGCGGCGGTGTGGTTATGCAAGGCGGAACGCTTACCGCCGAAGCAGAGGAGGGAATACGATGAAGATCTCGCGTGCGGCATGGGTAGTGGCGCTCATAGTAGCGGTAAGTTCTGCGGCTATGGCGCTGCCGGTTCCGACGGAACCGTGGTTCGATGCGGTGAGTAATCCGGGGGCGTCGCCTTCAGAGCTCAACCTGTATCAGGTGGTGAATGCCGTCTATGGCACGGCATACGCCAGCAACGCGGCGATGGAGTTCGCGGCGGTGGGGACGCAGGTCTTCTCCGGCTACAAGGAACTCTCGGCTGAGGCGAAGTATGCGGGCAACGATCCGCAGGTGATGGGCTACTATCAGCCGACGGGTGCTGGCCCGTTCGTGACGACGCCGTTGCTTTCCGTGTCGGGCAAGGGCCTTGTTGGCTCGCTGTCGGGCACGCTTGATGCCACCTTGAGTCCGGTGGGCCCGTACGGGTTCTACCTGAACTCGCCGGGCGGCAGCGGACATTTCTTCTACTCGGAGAATGCCCTGAACGGCGATCTGGATGGCGACCTTGCTCCGGATGATCACCTGGTGATCTACGACCTTGGCCTGCTGGTGGGTGCTGCGTATGACAAGCACTACCTGCTGGGCTGGAAAGACCGCGTGTTTGGCGCTCGCACGGCGGCCCCTGGCACCGTGAGCGACCGTGACTATCAGGATCTGGTCGTGGAAATGACCGGTATCGTTCCTGAGCCGTCGTCGATGTTGTTGCTGGGCCTGGGCCTGGCCGGAATGGTTGCGCGCCGCATTCGCCGCGCCGCGTAACGCCTGAGCGTATAGCTGACACATTCTCCGCGCTGTTCGTCAAAGGATGGACAGCGCGGAGTTTTTTTTGTGACGGTGAATCAGAACCGGAGAAGCCCGAGATCGAGCGTGCGGGCCAGCAGAGTCCGTGCTTGGCCGGCCGTGTGAAACGAACCAGCCACAAGCAGGGGGCAATCGTTCTGCGCACGGGAAAGCCCCTCGGTGAGCGCCGCGTCGAGTGTTTTGAATCGGCAATAGGGGGTTGTTCCTGCGGCCGCGCACAGGGCGTCCAGCGACATTGCGCGGGGGCCCTCAAATTGGGTCAGAATCAGCGGAGCCGCGATGGGTGCCAGAGCGGCGATCATCGCTGCGGCATCTTTGTCCGCCGCGATGGCAAGTATCACCACAGCGCGCTCGAATTCCTCCGCAAGGCGCGCTATCCCAGCCGCGTTGTGGGCGACATCGAGGAGAACCGGAGGGGTACCAACCACCCGTTCGAGGCGACAGGGCCAGTGCGCTCGGTGCAGTCCTGTGCCAATCGCGTCCGGCGTTATCTTCGCAAACGACGGTTGAAGGGTCTCGGCCAGAGCCACGGCCAGGGCGGCGTTCGGGGCCTGATAGCGCCCGGGCAAGCCCAAATCCACCGGTCCCAACACCAGGGTTGGGCTTTCGTAATGAAACGCCAGGCGGTGCTGGGAAGAGGGAGCGGCGGTAAATGCGAAGTCACGTCCGAGAAGCCGCACAGGGCCGTGTTCCTCCTCTGCTCGGCCCAGAATCACTCCGAGCGGCTCAGACTTCTGTTCGCCACAGACAAGCGGAACGCCTGGCTTGAGGATGCCCGCTTTCTCGAAGGCAATCTTTCCAAGCGTATCCCCAAGATAACGCGTATGTTCGAGGTCAATGTTGGTAATCGCGGTCGCAGTGGGTTGCACGATGTTCGTAGCGTCGAAGCGCCCCCCCATGCCGACTTCGATCAAGGCGAGATCGACCTGGTGCGCGGCGAAGGCGCGAAAAGCCGTCGCGGTGACGACTTCGAAGTAGGTGGGGGAATGGTCCCAGTCGCGTGCGATGGTCTGAAAGAAAGCGAGGTGCGCATCCAACTCGTCGTCGGCAATAGGCGCTCCGTCGAACAGAAAACGTTCGTTCACGTCGATAAGATGCGGGCTTGTATAACGGCCCGTGCGATACCCGGCGGCGCGTAGAATGGCGTCGAGAAACGCGAGGACGCTGCCCTTGCCGTTGGTGCCTGCGACGTGCACGACGGGAACCGCGCGCTCGGGATTTCCGGCGGCCTCGGTTAGACGACGGATGTTCTCGAGCCCCAGCTTGATGCCGTGGAACTCGAGGCCAGCCAGATATTCGCGTGGGGTCACTGCGGGGTCAGATAGCGCAGGAGTCTTCCCAAGGTCGGCCGGAGGTCGGCGCGCTTTACGATCTGGTCGACAAAGCCGTTCTCGTACTGATATTCGGCGCTCTGGAAGCCCTCGGGGAGCTTGACGCGCAGGGCGCCTTCGATAAGGCGTGGACCGGCGAAACCGATATGCGCGTGCGGCTCCGCAAGGGTGACATCGGCCAAACTCGCGAAACTGGCATACACGCCGCCCGTGGTCGGGTCGGTCAGCACAGCGATATACGGCACACCGGCGTCGTTGAGTTCACGCACGGCGTCGGAGGTCTTGGCCATCTGCATAAGGCTCAGGATGCCTTCCTCCATGCGGGCGCCGCCGGAGGAGGTGAAGGCGAGAAGCGGGGTACGTTCCGCCACGGCATCGGCCACGGCGCGGCAGAATTTCTCACCCAGGGCAGACCCCATGCTGCCGCCACGAAAAGAGAAGTCCATGACAGCTAAGACAGCACGCTGGTCCTCGATCTTGCCGAAGCCGCAGATCATCGCCTCGGTCTGACCGGACTTCTTTCGGGCTTGGTCGACTTTATCAAGATAGGAATAGCGAACTTCTTCGATGTTGAACCCAAGCGGGTCGGCGGTCTCGATCAGCGCGTGGCGCTCTTCGAACGTGCCGGGGTCCACGACGGTCTCGATGCGTTGACGCGCGGTCAGGCGGCTGTGGTGGCCGCACAGGGGGCATACCTGAAGGTTCTGCTCTACCTCGGCGCGGTAGACTGCTTGCTTGCACGAAGGACACTTGGTCCACAGGCCATCAGGCACGGCGCTCTTACGGCCAATGACGGGCACAAAACGTCTGCGATTGAGAAACGACATCGTGATGACCTCGCTTACGCGGTCTGCGTGGTAAAGTTTCCGGTTTCGTAGAGTTCCTTGGCGTAGAGCAGACGGCCGCAGGAGCGGCAAGAGTGTGCGGCCCCGCCTAACACTTCATTGACGACCTGCGCGGGTACGGCCATATTGCAGCCCGAGCAATGTTCGCCGCGCAGCGGCACGACGGCGGCGCCGGTCTTCTTGCTGTCGCGGATGCGGCGGTAGCGGGCCATAAGATTGGGCTCGACTTGTGCCGCGATGGGCTCGCGCTGTGTCTCGAGCGCCTGGCGCTGCTTGACTGCTTCGCCAAGCTCGGCATCGATTTCCGCGCACTGCGTTTCGATTTTCTTGACCTCGCCCTCGATACGTTTGCGATCTTCGGCTAGGCGCGTCTTGGCCTGGTCAATATCCATCATGATCGCGAGGATCTTTTCTTCGAGTTGGCCAATCTGCTTCTTGACCCCCTCGATCTCGTGCAACAGCGCGGTATACTCCTCATTCTTTTTCACGGCGAGGAGCTGGGTGTTGTACTTGGAGATTTGTGCCTGGTGCTTTTCGATATCGCCCTCGGCGGTGCGCTGAGCGAGCTGGAGATCGCGCACGGCGGTCTCGCGCTCCTGAAGTTCGGCAGCCAGCCGCTTGCGCTGGACCTCGAACTTCCCTTTTTGTTTGGGGATCTCGGTTTCGCGAAGGCGGCAGGCCTCGATTTTGAGATCGAGCGCTTGGAGCTGAAGCAGGGTCTTCAAATGCGTTTCTCCTGAGGCGGCGCAGGGTATCGCCCGCGCCGCCGCCGAATTTCTTCAAATATACGAAAGGCCGCAGCCGAAGCTGCGGCCCTTGGGGCTACTTAATCCAAGGCATCATCTTGCGCAAGTGGGCGCCCACCTTCTCAATGGGGTGAGCCGCATCGGCATCGCGCAGCTTCTGGAAAGTCTTGCTCCCAGAAGCATACTCATCCATCCACTCCTGCGCAAATTCGCCGTTCTGGATGCGCTTAAGGACGTTGCGCATGACGTTCTTGGTCTCTTCCGTGATGATCTTCGGACCGACCGTCAGGCCGCCGTATTCGGCCGTGTCGCTGACGGAGTAGTTCATGAAGGCCAAGCCGCCGCGGTAGTACAGGTCGACGATGAGCTTGAGCTCGTGCATGACCTCGAAGTACGCGATTTCGGGCTGGTAGCCGGCTTCGGTGAGGACTTCGAACCCGGCCTTGATGAGGGCGGCCGAACCGCCGCACAGCACGGCCTGCTCGCCGAACAGGTCGGTCTCGGTCTCTTCCTTGAAGGTGGTCTCGATGATGCCGCCCTTGCCGCCGCCGATGGCGCGACCGTAAGCCAAGGCGACCTTCATTGCCTGGCCGGTGGCGTCCTGCTCGATGGCGACCAAGCAGGGCACGCCTCCGCCGCGCACGTACTCATCGCGCACGAGATGGCCCGGGCCCTTGGGGGCGATCATGAAGACGTCGATGCCGGCGTCGGCCACGATGCGCTTGAAGTGGATATTGAACCCGTGGGCGAACATGAGGGCTTTGCCCGCGGTGAGGTTCGGCTTGATTTCCTTCTCGTAGATCGGCTTTTGCACGGTGTCGGGCACGAGGATGACGATGATGTCGCCGAGCTTGCTCGCCTCGGCGGCGGTCATCACGTCGAAACCGGCTTCCTTGGCGGCAACGTAGTTGCGGTTCTTCTCATCGATGAGTTCGCCAACGACGACCTTCACGCCGCTGTCGCGCAGATTCTGCGCATGGGCATGGCCCTGGCTGCCGAACCCGATGATCGCGACCGTCTTGTTCGAGAGAATCGAAGGGTCCGCATCCTGATCGTAGTACATTTTAGCCATTGTCTTCCGTTCCTTTCATGACGTTTTTCGGCGAGCGCGCGATGGCGATCTTGCCCGTTCGCACCAGTTCCCGAATACCGAAAGGCCGCACCATATCGATGAACGCGGCCAACTTGTCTTCCGAACCCGTCGCTTCGATGGTCATCGCGTCGCTGCCCATGTCGATCACCTTCGCACGGAAGATGTTGGCCAGCTCGACGACCTCGCCGCGCTTCTTGCTGCCCGCAGCGATCTTGATCATGACCAATTCGCGCTCGACGTGGTCTTCGCGCGTAAGATCGAGCACCTCAATAATGTCCACCAGTTTCTTGAGCTGTTTGACAATTTGCTCGAGCACGCGGTCATCGCCGCAAACCACGACGGTCATGCGCGATACCGCCGCATCCTCGGTGGTGCCCACGCACAGACTGTCGATGTTGTAGCCGCGCGCACTGAACAGGCCCGAAACGCGCGCCAACACGCCAAAATGGTTTTCGACCAGAAGACTAATGGTGTGCTTCTTCATCACTCCCAACCTAACGGCCGCCCAGGTCCGGAAGACAGGCTCCGGTCTCGCGCGGGGGCGTCATCGGCCCTCGTTATATCCGTTCATCGCTCTCGCCAGCCCCTCGCCGACGAAAGTCAGCACGGCCTGCGCGGCCCGCTCGACCGCTTCGGCCAGGAGAGGTTTCTCCTCTGGCTTGAACGTTCCGAGCACGTGGTCGGACAGGTCGGCTCCCATCTCTTTCTCACCCACGCCTATGCGCAGGCGCGGGTAGGCCTGGCTGCCCACATGCTCAGTGATCGACTTCAGGCCGTTGTGGCCGCCCGCGCTGCCTTCGCCGCGCAACCGCAGCCGCCCCAACGGCAAATTCACGTCATCCACCACCACGAGCAGGTCGCCCAAGTCCGAAATCTGGTTCCGCGTGGCCTGGGCCACGGCGATCCCGCTCTGGTTCATATACGTCAGCGGCTTGACCAGCAGCAGGCGTTCGCCTGCGTGCTGGCCCGTCGCAATCATCGCGTGAAACTTCTCGCGGTCAAACTTTGCGCCGATCGCCGCCGCGACGGCATCGAGCGTCAAGAAACCGACGTTGTGTCGCGTATTCCGGTACCGCGCACCGGGATTGCCCAGTCCCACGATAACCTTCACGCCCGTCCTTTCAGTCCGTCGCTAAACTAGCTGGACTTGGCTTCGCCCGCAGGCGCGGCCTCGCCGCCTTCAGCTTCCTTGGCCGCCGCTTCTTCGCTGGCGGTCAGGCTGCGCGGCACATGCACCGCCGCCACCGACCGATCGGCCTCGGTGACGATAACGACGTCCGCCGGCGGCACGAGGTCGGAAACGTGGACGCTGTCGCCCAGATCGAGCTGCGAGACATCGTGCGTGATGCGATCGGGCACGTTGAGTGCCAAGCACTCGACTTCGACTTCGCGCATCTGCTGGTCGAGAACGCCGCCGGCAAGCACGCCCTTGGGCTGGCCAACGAGTTCGATCTGCACCAGCGTCGTGATGCGTTCGTCCATGCGGATCCGCTGGAAGTCCGCGTGCACAGCCGTGCCCTTGAGCGGGTGGTGCTGCACGTCCTTCATCAGGGCGGGACCACTCGCCTCCGGGCGGTCGGCGACCTGAAGCTGGACAATCGCGTGTTCGCCGCCGCGGCCGTGCAGGAGCTTGGTGAACTCGCGCAGGTCGGCCGCCAGCGCCAGCGGCTCTTGACCGCCGCCATAGAGCACCATCGGGACCTTGGCTGCGCGCCGCGTAGCGCGAGCGCCGGAGGTGCCGCGCACTTCGCGCGTGTTGACGTTCAGGGTTTTCAGTTCCATGGTTCGTACGCCTCCATTCGCTTTCGCTACTGAAACAAGATGCTCAACGATTCTTCGTGGTGAATGCGCCGGATGGCTTCGCCCAATAGCGGCGCAAACGACAACACCTTTATCTTCGAACACGCCGCCGCGGCGGGGTGTAATGCGATCGTATCGCTCACAATAACCTCATCCAGCGCCGAGTCGTTGATGCGTCGGATGGCTTCGCCGCTCAGAATCGGATGCGTGGCGCAAGCCACTACGTCCAACGCGCCCTTTTCCTTCACCGCCGAGGCGGCCTTGCACAAGGTGCCGGCCGTGTCAATCATATCGTCGAAAATGACCGCGTGCATGCCCGTGACATCTCCAATGAGGTTCATTACCTCCGAGACGTTGGCGCGGGGCCGCCGTTTATCCACAATCGCCAAACGCGCCTCGAGACGATCCGCAAACGAACGGGCGCGGTGCACGCTGCCCGTGTCCGGCGAGACCACTACCGTGTTGCCTAACTCGCGTCCGAGCATGTGGCGAACGAATTCGACTTCGCCGCTGAGGTGATCCACCGGTATATCGAAAAACCCTTGGATCTGGCCACAGTGCAGGTCCACCGTCAAGACGCGATCCACTCCGGCCGCCACCAACAGATTCGACACGAGCTTGGCCGTAATCGGCACGCGCGGGCGATCCTTGCGGTCTTGCCGGGCGTACCCGAAATACGGCAACACGGCCGTCACGCGCGCGGCCGAAGCGCGGCGCGCCGCGTCAATGAGAATCAGCAACTCGACCAAATGGTCGTTCACGGGCGGTGACGTGCTGTTGATGATAAACACGTCTTTCCCGCGGATATTGTCGCCAATCTGGACCCTGACTTCACTATCGCTAAACCGCGAGACCGTCGCGTGGCCTAATTCGACGTTCAAGTGCGCGCACACGTCCGTAGCCAATGCCGTGGAGGAAGTGCCCGCAAATATCTTTAGTTCTGTGCTATACGCCACGCCGCCAATCCCACCGTTGTATCTCCAAGCTGGGGCGGTAGGATTCGAACCTACGAATGTCGGCTCCAAAGGCCGATGCCTTACCACTTGGCGACGCCCCAACAAAATGCCATGCAACTGTCCCGCAGGGCGGGGCAAACGCCGCCGCAGTGCCGGGAACATGCTGCCCGCTTTCGCTGCGTCGAGACAGAGAACGGAGTATAGCAATCTTGGGCGGGGCAAGTCAATGAAACCTTCAGGGGCTCGCAGTAAAACAACCTGGAAATCAGGGGCGTGTCCAAACGAGGCGGAGAAGGCGCTGAAGCCCGCGTAGCGGATGGGTGCCTGAAATCTCAATGCGAAGCCTGGCGAAACGTTGCGGGGGTATGGAGCACAGAAGCGGTCTGTGCGAATAGGCAATCCCGTTGGCCTCATCACTTTGTCAACGCGATGGCGTGGAGCTGGAGGGCCGCAAGGGATATGTCTGGGCGGGCAAGACACGGTCAAGAGCGCTGTATCGAGCCCCCTTTTTGACAGAGGTCAGGCAAGCCGCCCGCTCTCCGACCGAGTAGTACCCGGAAGAGGATCGCCCGAAATCCATCCGTATAAAATACGAGTTTTTCTCTCATCAATCCCCAGTTTCCTAATTAATCTGGAATTGCCTTGAGTACGTTGATGGCGTGGTTGAGTGGGTAGAGGTCAGCGATTTGGATGCAGTAGCTTCCGATGCGGGCTAGGGACAGGACGCGTTGGTGGACGGTGTTG
>JBHELB010000003.1:0-16787 GCA_041859045.1 Candidatus Hydrogenedentales bacterium
CGGCTCATATCCCTTCGCGACGGACTCGACCCCTTCGCGCTTTCCAAAAGGATCGACGCCGCGCTCGAGCGCCTTAGCAACTCGACCAAATCGCCCCGGCGAAACGAGGCCCAATGAGTTACTGTACTATAGCAGCACACCTCCTCCCGCGGGAGGGGGTGAAAAAGCACCAGCCCAAGTCGACAACCAGGTCCCTAACCAGCCCTTCTCCCGGTAAGACCACAAATGGCAGGACAACTACCGCCCCGGTAAGATTCTTAAATGGCTTGACACGATCGTCGCTGGCGCGGCGGGCCTCCGGAGGGGTATCATAGGGGACGTCTTCTCACGGAGCTTCGACTGGACATGCCGCCGATTTACCTCGATCACAATGCGACAACGCCTATGGCCCCTGAGATTGTGGAGGCCATGCTCCCCTATTTGCGGGAGGCCTATGGGAATCCCTCCAGCGCGCACGCCTGGGGGCGCCAGGCCCGGGCCGCTATCGACCGCGCGCGACGTCAGGTGGCCGATCTTATTCATGCGAACCAGGACGAGATTGTGTTCACTTCTGGCGGCACGGAGGCGGCGAATCTTGCTTTGCGGGGCGTCGCCGAAGCATTGCCTGGACTTCGCATTCTGGTGAGCGCTGTTGAGCACCCGGCGGTGCTCGGGCCCGCTCAGACGCTTGAGGCGAAGGGCGTGAATGTGACGACACTGCCGGTGGATTCCACAGGATATCTCGACGTTCAGGCCGCTATTGAGTGCCTGGAAGGTCCTCATGAAACCTTACTTGTGTCTGTTATGTTCGCCAACAATGACGTTGGCACGCTTCAACCACTGGAAGCGCTTATCCACGCGGCCAAAGGGCGGCCCGTACTTTTCCATTCCGACGCGGTGCAGGCTGCGGGACGGATTCCGATCGATGTCCAGACGCTTCGGGTCGACTTGCTTTCCCTTTCGGCGCATAAACTGTACGGTCCAAAGGGCATTGGCGCACTCTACGTACGCCGCGGCACGCCGCTGGTCCCCTTGATGCGCGGCGGAAAACAAGAGCAGGGGCTGCGTCCAGGAACGGAGAACGTGGCGGGTATTGTAGGTTTCGGAGCGGCGTGCGCATTGGCGGCGGAACGCCTGAATGCGGATGCACAGGCGCTGAAGCACGTCCGTGACGCGTTTGAGTCGACGGTTCTTGCTAGCATTCCTGGGGTAAAGGTCAATGGGAACCTCGAGCATCGCCTTCCCAACACCTCGAATCTCCATATCCAGGGGCTTGACGCAAATATGGCCGTACTGGCCCTTGATCTCGAAGGCATTGCGGCGTCAGTGGGATCGGCCTGCGTGAGCGGATCGCGCGAGCCGTCGCACGTACTCCTCGCGATGGGCCTGACCCCGGAAGAAGCGCGCGCCTCGCTGCGTTTTTCCTTCGGACGTGGTCAAACACCAGAAGACGCCGCAATCGCCGCGCAACAGCTCGCGCGCGTTGTCCGGCGTTTGCGAGGGCAGCAACCATGAGTCGTGGACGGATTGTGGCGGCGCTGAGCGGTGGCGTGGACTCAAGCGTGGTCGCGGCGTTGCTCCGTGAGGAGGGATGGGACGTCATTGGCGTGACGTTGCAGCTTCGTCCCTGCGATGACGGCAATGCCTCACAACGCTGCTGCGGCGGAGAGGGCATTTCCGCCGCGCGGGCCGTCGCCGAGCAACTGGCCATTCCGCACTACGTGCTCAATTGTTTCGCCGAGTACGAGACGTTCGTGTTGGAGACCTCATGGCGCGCCTATTCAAAGGGGCAGACCCCGAATCCCTGCGTTCTCTGCAACCAACACCTGAAGTGGGGCTTTCTGCTTGATCGCGCGGCAGCCCTCGGCGCGAACGCTGTCGCCACGGGACATTACGCGCGTCTGCTCGAATCGCCTACCGGTCCTGTATTGGCGCGTGGTCTGGACCCTGGCAAGGATCAATCTTATTTCCTGTTCTCGCTCAGTCGAGAACAACGCGCGCGAACACAGTTCCCCCTAGGCGCGTTACAAAAAGACGAGGTCCGTGCCCTCGCCCGGCGTTTCGGTCTGTATACCGCCGAGAAGCCGGACAGCCAGGACGTATGCTTTGTGAGCGAAGGACAGGGATTTGCCGAAAGTCTTCGCCGACGTTTTGGCGGCGCAGCGTACCCGGGCGAGTTTGTGGACACGCAAGGACGTGTCGTGGGCACGCACACCGGCGCGCAACAGTTCACCATCGGTCAGCGCAGGGGGCTCGGCGTGGCCCTGGGCGAACGCGCGTATGTGTCGGCCATCGATCTCGGCCGCAATCGCGTCGTCGTCTCAACAGACCCCAGCGATCTCGCGGCGCCAGGATTGGTCGCTCGTGACGTTGTCTGGCAGGAAACACCTCCTGCAGAAGGCGTGGAGGTCGTCTGTGCCGCCCAGATCCGCTATCGCCATATCCCGGTAGCGGCGCGGATACGCCGGATGCCTTCGGATCGTCTTGAGGTTCTTTTCGAAGAGTCCGTGCGCGCGGTGACTCCAGGTCAGGCCGTAGTTCTTTACGCCAACGACCGCGTGATTGCAGGAGGCTGGATCGAGACGGTGCTCGCTCCCGCGCATCACCAGTAGCGCCAACTGTCTTCCCTTGTTTCGAGGACTGTCGCGGGCGCAGTTAGCGGTTCTGTCGTTCGCCGGGGGCGTCCCCGTGGACGCACATGCAAGGAACGACCCAGTTCGCGTTCAAGTCGCTCAATAAATTCCGAACTGCCACAGGGGTATCCACGCCGCGTGCAACTGCGAATCTTTGCCGTTGCCTCGGGGTCTTCTCGTCGAAGCCATGCCTCCCAGTCGTCGGCAAGCGGAACTTCAAAATCCAGAGAGGAAAGAAGGTTCAGACCGTCTTCTTCTCGACCCGCGCGAACAGCCGCGCTTGAACTCTGATATCCGCAGGCCGTGCTCGTTACTCCACAGCGAAGCGGATTGGTTTCTAGGTAACGGACGGCGTGTGGAAGCGTCTCGTGGTCCAACGGGCAAGAATAGAAGCGGGCTTGCCACACATGGCCGCGAAGGCCGGAGCGGCGGTTCCACTCCATCGCCACGGCGGAATGCACGTCTCTCAATGCTGCGCCCAACGCCTCGCGCGTTTGCGGCACAAGAAGAAGATGGATATGGTCGGGCATCACGACATAGGCCAACACCCGAACCCCACGGCGCTCGACGGCCCAGCGAAGATTCTCCAGGTAGAAGCGCTGTTCCTCGGGGGCGGCCAAGAGCGCTTCACGCCGGTTTGTGTACTGCACGACGTGATGCGGATGTCCTGCGGCAACCACGCGCGGCTGCCGGCTCATTGCGCGTCCTTAGCGTCGCCGTACATGCGCATGCTCTCCTGCGAGCGATGAAGGATGAACCTCGTCGCCTAGAAACGGTGCCGATGGAAGAAATAAAACGACACGCTGTTGTACTCACGAGTATGCGACGTAAAAAACAACAGCGACGCCATCATGTTGAGCGAGTCGTTGTCGTCTATTGGCAGTTCCCACGCAATACGCGGGCTGACGTAGAACAGGTTGTCCTTTTGCGAATCCACCACTTGCGCCACGCGCACGAGATTCGGAATGTTCAGGCGCGTGTTGCCTTCACGGGCGAGGTGTACATAGCCCGTGGCAATCTCGAAGAACGGCCGACTTCCCCGGAACATGCGAACCAACATATTCTTATCTTCATCCTCAGGGCGCACCTGCGGCTTGCCCCATGGATACCAATCAAAACCGAAGGACAGAAAGTACACTTCCCGAATGAAATCCGCATGAATGTTCAGTGGAAGACCAAGCGGGTAGTATCTCTTTGAATTCAGGATGCGTCCGGTGGAATAGCCGAGCGTCCCGGTCCAGCAATATTCTGGGCCAAGATCCCGTCCAATGCCCACGAAGCCGTCCCACAACATCACCGAATCGCGCCAATCCGCGAAGGTATCAGGCTCTGACCAACGAGGAAACAGCGAGCCCAGGCCGCGGTTCAGCAGACGATCAATCTTGTCTTCAGACTCCTTGAGTCGGGGATAGAGATTGGAGACGCCATAGAACATGAACCACTCGTCTTCGGAGATGCCGTCTTCCGCGGTGTCAACGCTTGATTTCGTGCAGGCGGAATCCTTCTTGTCCTTAGCACAGCAAGCTTTCTCGGTTTTTTCGCAGGTCCCTTTCTGTTCTTCGGCAGTGGCAACGCCCCACCCTACGAAAATGAGCATCAACGTTGCGGATAGCAGAAAATACGTAGACCGTGCACAGCCTTTCATGATGAAATTATTCCCCTCGGTAAGCAAAACCCCAGAATTCCCCCGGCCGCCCATCGCCCAAGAGCATGGCGAGCAAAATACCAGTCCCAACCCAGACTGTCAAGGGGGGATGGCCCCTTTTGAGCCAAAATGCCAAAGTATTTCAAGTACAGTGCTCCAGCTTGTCTCAGAAAATGATGGGATTGGGCAATTTTTGTGTGAATATCCTTCCAGTAATTGCGCAAGGGGAGTACTAATACTGCTATGAAAACCTGTTTTTGCGTTCTAGAATCCACTGCCTTTTTTCAAGGAATTTGGTTATGAGTAATGTCGTTTAACGTATTTATTTGCAGTATTTTATAGGCATGGATTGAGCATCGACTTCTACAGATTTCCTGGCGACTCTTCCGAGACAAGTGATTTGTTGCAGAAATATCGTAGTTTCGTCCAAAAACGAGGGCTTTTCATTTTGCGCAAATTTGGGTATACTTGAGTCGCGTTCGTATTGCTTTCTGCTTACTTGAGGAGGTGTAGGGAGCTATGAGTAGACACAAGCCACTTCGACCGACGGACGCGGAGTTGTCGATTCTCCGTGTCCTGTGGCTCAAGGGGGCCTGCACAGTGCGGGAGGTGCAGGACGAATTGAATCGGCAAAGGCCCACGGGGTACACGACGGTGCTGAAATTCCTGCAGATTATGACCGAAAAGGGCTTGGTCACGCGCGACGAGTCCAAGCGGAGCCACGTGTACTCCTCCAAAGATTCGGAAGATCATACTCAGCGCCATCTGGTGCGTGATTTGATCGACCGGGCATTTGGCGGCTCCACCGCGAAACTCATTCTCCAGGCCGTGGCGGTTTCCGATCTGAAGGCGGAGGAACTCAACGAGATCCGTCGTCTTCTCGAAGTGACCGCGGAAGCTCAAGCCGTTTCTTAGCCGGCTGCGTGAACTGACGAAATGCGACGGGGGCGTGATTAGCGAGGCCAGGTAAACCGGATTTCGGGCGCAAGCCACATGGGGCGAATCTGAAAACGAACGCACTGGTACCGCAAGTCACGCCCTCGGTCTGTCTTGTACCGTAGGCGTAACACCAAGCGGCTATGCTTTTGCTTAATGCGCTCTAGGTTCTTACTGCAGCCGGCGGTTCCATCCCGGTTCGGTGGGGCGCAGGGTCCGCACATCATGTGTGAGCGAAATATGTGAGGACTGAAGCAACTCTTTGAAGCCCAGTCCAGGCAGACGGTCAAAGCAATCCACCGAAAGCTGGTACCGCAGATCGCGGACGCCGTCGTCTCCGCCGGGTGCGTTCACCGCCTGAGCCAGTGCTGCCTGTTGGGCACGTGCTTGGGCAAAGAAATCCGGCCAGAAGCGAGGGCCGTAACGCTGCTCGCATTGCCACAGAATGTACGCGTGAATTCGGTCCACCTGATTCGCTTCGACATCTGACGGCAGAACACCCCCCGCGGCCATGTAACGGTTGTAGGTGTCCTTTTGTCCCTGCCGAGTCGATTGCAGGCTTGCCTCAAAGATAGGATTATCGGCGACCTTTTGTATCGCCGCGACGCCTAGCGACCAGCCGACCATTTCCCAGCCGAATTGCAGGTGGAACGTGCCCACGAAGCTGTGGGCCATTTCCTCGATGTATCCCGAAACGTGCGGTACGCGGTGTTTCGTCCATTCCTCTTGCCTATCGAGATAGAGATTGTCGTACCCATACTGGATTTCGCAGTTGGCGGTTCCCCCCCAGCCCTCTTCGTTTCCTGGCGGGAAATGGTAGACCGTCATGATGTACTCCGTGTCGATTCCTGTAATAGCCTTAAGCTCATCGTACGCACGCACGAGATATGGGAAGATGATCTGGGCCGACGCGTTCGCGGACTGCGGCGCGTAGAAATAGACATGCTCGCTGGTGAGCAGCATTCCTTGTTCGCCGATCGCCGCGCTATATGCTGCGACGGTCGGGTACTTGAGACTCGGCTTCATTGTCTGGACGGTGGGACGACTAGGAGCCGTCGAGGAAGCCTGAGAAGTCGCTTGTACAGGCGGAGGCGATTGCGGGGCTGCCGAAGGTTCCCGAACGCTCGTCAGGGCAAGACCGGAGAAGTGCATCCCGTCTCCTGAAAGTCTGCGCAGGGTCAATGTGTTTTCGCCGCGCTGGTGAGGGACCTCGAATACGTCCGTGCGATCGCCGCTGCCGCCCGTTCGAGCCTCGCTGGACGCGACGACCGTGTCGTTGCACAGCACCTCGAACTGTTCCGTACCGGAGCCTCCCGGATTCCACGTCACGTGAAGATAGTAAGCGCCTTTCTGGGCAAGGGGGTAATCGATAACGATGCGGTCGACATTCGGCTTACCCTGGACAATGTTTCCAAGACCCGCGGGACACTTGTCTTGTTTGGAGAGTGGGTTCACATGAACGGTCTCGTTCGCAATCTCGAAAGACGAATTCGAGGAGTCCAATAACCCAAGCGCTTTCATATCCCAGACGACCTCCGGGACAGCGCCCCCTTTGCCTCCGCCATAGAGGAGAACAGGAAGAATTAGGATGACGGCAAGAACGGCGACCACGATAAGCAATGCATACTTCATCTAGACTCCCTCCATATCTCCTACACGCTATTCTAACAAACGAGTTGCTCCACTTCCATGCCCGGGTTATCATGCGCCAACGGAGGTTCTGACATATGGGCGAGTTCCGCGATGTGGTAAAGGGCGTTTTGGCGAACATAGAGCGGGTTGTGCTGGACAAATCCCAGGTGGTGCGCACGGCGCTCAGCGCGTTCTTAGCGGGCGGTCACGTCCTGATCGAGGACGTGCCCGGCGTGGCCAAGACGGTGCTTGTGCGGGCGTTGGCTATTTCGAGCGGGTGTGGATTCGCGCGGATACAATGCACCCCAGACCTTCTGCCGTCCGATATCATAGGCGTCTCGATCTTCAACCAGAAGAATCAGGAATTCGAATTCCGGCAAGGCCCCATCTTCACACAGGTGGTGCTGGCGGACGAAATCAACCGCGCCACGCCGCGGACCCAATCGGCGTTGCTCGAAGCAATGGCCGAAGGGCAGGTCTCGGCAGACGGTCGGACCTATCCCCTGAAACCGCCGTTTATCGTGTTCGCGACGCAGAATCCGGTTGAGCATGAGGGGACTTTCCCCTTACCCGAGGCCCAGCTGGACCGCTTTATGTTGCGGTTGACGATGGGTTACCCGGGAATTGCGGCCGAGTCGGATATGCTCGAACGCACGCGTATGGCTCATCCTCTGGATTCTTTGCGTCCCGTGACGGACGCGACGACGTTGCTCCGAATGCAGGGCGCGGTCAAGGAAGTGCATGTCCATGAAAAGGTAAAAGACTATCTCCTGCGGCTCGTGGCCCGAACGCGCGATTCGGCGCACCTGACGTTGGGGGCGAGCCCGCGCGCGACGATGGCGCTCTATCGCGCGGCTCAGTCCTATGCGGCGGTACTGGGCCGCGGCTATGTCATTCCCGACGATATCAAGGCGCTGGCGCACCCCGTGCTCGAGCATCGTCTCATCCTCAAACCCGAGAGCCGCCTGCGGAGAGTAACGGCGTACTCCGTGTTGCGCGACATTTTGGCGGAAGTGGCCGTGCCTGCGGGGACGTCTAGCTGGAAGCAGGGGTAGTCTGCGGGGTATTATTCTTGCCTGAGAGAGGTGCGGTCATTTACGCGCGCCCGCAAGCACGGCGCCAGCGCCGCAGTACCCCGGGGATAGCCTGACGCATGAGAAAATGGTTTCAAGCAGGAGGTCTTCTCAAACGACGCTCCGTCGATCCGGGAGAGGATCTCGGGCCTCGGGAAGATGGCGATGAAAACGCGGTCCACGAGGAACGCGGCCTCGAACTTACCCACGTAGGTCCGTACGAAATCATCGCACCCATCGGAACCGGCGGTATGGGCACGGTGTACAAGGCCATCGATCGTTCGCGAGATATGACCGTCGCGATCAAGGTGCTCGATCGTCGCTACGATATCGACAAGAAACGCCGCCGCCGCGACTACCTGGGGCGCGAGATTCTCATCGCTGCTTCTCTTCGGCACGAGAACATCATCCGCATGCACAATCAGATTATAGAGCAAGAAGATCTGAACGGTCATGTGCGGCGCTGTCTGTTGATGGAATACATCGACGGTCACAATTTACGCAAGCACATTACCGACCGTGACCTCACCACTCAGCAGATGATTTGGCTCGCCATCCGCATCTGTCAGGGATTGGATTTCCTTCACCAGAACGGCATTGTGCATCGTGATGTAAAGCCCGAGAACTTTTTGTTTTCCCGCGACCTACAGCAAGTCAAGATCGTGGACTTTGGTCTGTCCAAATCCACTTCGAGTTGGCGTACCCGGTGGATGAAGGAAGGCGGCGGAACGCGCCGCTATATGTCCCCCGAGCAGCTCGCGAAGCGCAATCTTGATGCGCGTTCGGACATCTTTTCATTGGGAATCACGTTGTATGAGCTGTTTTCGGGGCATCATCCCTGCACAGGGGCGGACGCGAACGAGGTGATGCGTCAATTGCGCAGCAGTAGCTATAAGTTCCCGCCCCCCTCCCAGTACAATCCGTCCATGCCCTCGGCGTTGGATCGTATCATTCTCAAAGCGCTGCGCAGACACCCAGAACACCGTTACCAGTCGGTTACGGAAATGCTTCTGGACCTTACGCGCATCGCCGAATCCCGTATTTAAGCCATGTCCCGCCGCATTTTCACCCGCCGCAAAAAGCCTCTTGGCGTGCGGCGGGGGCTCATCCTCTTGGTTGCGCTGATCGTGGCGGGATACTACGGACTCCAATTGCACTCGGGTGACGGGCCCGCTCCAACGCAAGAGCTTACCGGAGAGGCCGCGCAAGCACTCGAGACCGCGCGCCAACACTTGGCGCAGGGCCGGCTCGATGAAGCTCGCGCATTGCTAGACCCGATGGTGGCCCCGAGCAAAGACACAGGCGCGATTCTTGACGCCCTGCGTCTTCTGGCGGACGTGGAGCAACGTGCAGGAAACTTGCCCAAAGCCCTTGAGCTTTTGAAACGGGCCGCGACGGATTTCCCTCATTCCTCTCAAACGGCCGAGTCACGCATTGCCTATGCGCGCGCGTTGGAAAACGCCGGACAAGACGCCGAAGCCACACGCGTCTTTACCCTAGTGCAGGAATCGGCTCCCCCGGAACTCCGCGCGCCCGCGGAAACGGGCCTTGCGCGGCTTGCGGAGAAACAGAACGATCTGCCGCGCGCGCGCGAGTGGCTGGTAAAGGCGGTGAATGATGCCGAGTGGAACTCCCCCGCATGGGAAGAGGCGAGTCTACTTCTGGGGCGCGTGAACACCGCGCTGATGTTCTCTCCGATCGACACCCCCGACAGCCGAAGGTATACCGTTCGGCCGGGCGATACGATCATCAGCATCGGTGTGGCGCTGAACACGACGCAGGGGCTGCTCACCCGCGCGAACAATCTTAACGACGACTCTCAGTTGCACCCCGGCATGTCCCTGAAATACACCCCGAAAGACTTCCGGTTGGTCGTGGAACGCTCAAATAGCCGTTTGCTTCTCTTGGACAAGGACGGTTTTTTCAGATGGTATCCTTGCGTTTTTCGAGGAACGCTAACGTTGGGGGGATACCGTATCGGCAATAAGGGGCGTAGCGAAGCATTGGCCAGTCCGATGCCCTTGGTGCCGGAACGCGCGGAAATGCCGACAAACCAGGAAATCGGGCGTGAAGAACGTCCGGGCGCGGTGACGATTGCGTTGTCCACGCAGGATTTCGAAGAGCTCTTCGATCTCGTTGCGCGCTCCACCCAGGTGGATATTGTCGAACAGTTCAGTCCAGCGGAGACGCATCGGGCTGTGAAGAAGTAGTTTTTGGTGTAAGGAAGTCTCACTATGAAGGGAGGGAGCATGAATCGAGTATCAATTTATCTTCTGCTGATGGCTTGTCTGTTCTTACCGAAGGCGACGTGGGCTCTTGAGCTATACGTCTCGCCCGCGGGAAATGACTCTTGGTCTGGCCGTATGGAGCAACCGCTTTCCGACCGCAGTGACGGTCCCTTCGCCACAGTCGCCGGCGCGCGCGACGCGGTCCGTAAGCTCAAGGCCGAGGGATTGAATGAACCGGTCACCGTACTGGTGAGAGAGGGAGAGTACGCGCTTTCTGCGCCGCTTGTTTTTAATCCAGAGGACTCCGGAACGGCCCTTGCCCCCATTACCTATGCGGCTTACCCTGGCGAACGCCCCGTGCTGTCCGGCGGACGTAAGTTGGGCGGGTGGCGCGTGGAAGAGGGCCGCTGGGTGTTGGATCTTCCCGCGGATGTCCGCAGTTCCTTGCCCGTGCACGCGCTGTGGGTGAATGGAGAGCGCCGAACGCCCGCGCGCACGCCCAACACCGGTCATTTTTTCTCCGACGGTCTTGTCGAAAACCCGGAGAAACCTGGGGAATTTAGTAAGGACATTCTGCGATATCAGGAACAGAATGCCGCGGCCTGGCAGGATGCGGAGAACGCCATTGCGGTTGTGACGCACGCATGGGACATCTCAATCTTGCCCGTCAAGAGCATTGACCGCGCCACGCGCCAAGTCACGTTTGCCTTCTCTTCCCCATGGCCTTTTGGACAATGGACAACGCCCGTTGTCTATTACCTGACGAACACCTTGACCGCCCTGGATGCGCCGGGTGAGTGGTATCTCAACGCGGCGGAAGGTCGACTCTACTACCTTCCGCTTCCCGGGGAGCGCCCGGACGAGGTTGAAGTCACCGTTCCTGTGACGAGCGAACTTCTCTTGCTCAAGGGGGAGGGCCCTGATCGAACTGTCAGTCACCTGCGGTTTGAGGGGCTCACCTTCGCCTATGCCGATGTGGAATTACCGCAGGGAGGCTATCGTGGGCGTCAAGCGGCGGTCGGCGTGGATTCGGCACTTTCTGGAGACTGGGTGCAGTACTGCGCGTGGATAGACTGCGAAATTGCTCACACGGCGAACCACGCGCTCTCGTTGAATCAGGGGGCGCGCTACAACCGCATCACTCGAAACCACATCCATGATTTTGGCGCGGGCGGCGTGATGATCGGTTCCTACAGAGGGCAGAGCAGCGATCCTGAACTTACCGCGGGATGGAATGAAGTGGATAATAACTGGGTCCACGCGGGAAGCCGCACGATTCCATCCGGATGCGGTATCTGGATTGGCGACAGTCACTACAACACGGTGTCGCACAACGAGATCGCCGATCTCTACTACACGGGCATTTCGGTGGGGTGGGCGTGGGGGTATGGTCCGAGCAACGCGCATCACAACATCATCGAGTACAACCATATTCACAAAATCGGTCAGGGTGTGCTCAGCGACATGGGCGGCATCTACACCTTGGGGGTCTCGCCCGGCACGGTCCTGCGCAACAACTGGATTCACGATGTCTGGTCGATGACCTATGGCGGTTGGGGCATCTATCTTGACGAAGGCAGCACGCAGATGCTGGTCGAGAACAATCTCGTCTATAGCACGAAGACAGGTGGTTTCCACCAACATTACGGTAAAGAGAGCCGTATTCGAAACAACATTTTCGCGTACGCTGCGGAGGCACAGATTGTCCGATCTCGCGAAGAGGAGCATATTTCCTTCTACTTTGAGCGGAATATTGTCCTCTGTGGAAACAGGCGTCTGTTAGGCGGACGCTATGGCAATGGCAAGTTCGAATTTCGACGCAACTGCTACTGGGATATCTCGGGGGAGGTTTCTCTTGTGGGAAGCACGTTCGAGGAACGCGTCGCCTCCGGAGTGGATATCGGATCGATTGTGGCGGACCCGCAGTTTGTCGATCCGCTGCACGGCGATTTTCGTCTGAAGCCCTCCTCCCCCGCTCTCGCGATGGGTTTCCAGCCGTTTGACTACACGCGCGCGGGGTTGTATGCCCCGAACAAGTGGATCAAAGCGGCGAAAAAGACCAATCGACACGCTGACCGCCCGCTTTGGCCGCCGCGGCAAGACCCGGACGAGATGGCATTCGCGCCCCTGTGGACGGACTATCAACTCGTGTGCGATGTGCCGGACGAATGGCGTTTTTGCACCGACCCCGAGTCGCGCGGCGAGACGGAACAGTGGTTTGCGCCTACGTTCGATACGGCGTCGTGGCGTCCGCTCTCGGCACGGATTCCATGGGAGGAGCAGATAGGGAAGAACTTCGACGGATTCGCGTGGTATCGCACCTCGTTTGACGTCCCTCAAGAAGCAATGGGCAAGAAGTTGATACTGTCGTTCGGCGCGGTGGACGAAGCGGCGGTGGTTTATGTAAACGGTCAGCGCGTCGGAGAGTTTGGGGTGCCTGGGGTGACGTGGAACACGCGTTTTGAAATCGACATCACCGCGTTCGTCAAACAGGCGGACAAAAACCTCATCGCCGTTCGTGTCCAGGACACAAACGGCGTCGGTGGTATATGGAGAGGCGTAAAAGTGATTACGCCCAAGCAATAAACACCACAGGGGCGCTCTTCTCAAAGGAGGAGAGCGCCCCTAGTTCTTACTCGCAATCCTACCGCTTGAGCCACCCCGTGGGGATAGAACCCATCCCGAGGTCGATCGGGTCCGTGCTTCGATCATTGTGTCGAACGTTATTTTTGGTCAAACCGAATTCCGAAGGAATCAGCGTCGGATATTGGTTGTTGAAGCAGGCCAAGCAGAACGAGTCCATCGGCAGGCCCGTCGCGGCGACCATGTTTTCAACTGATAGATACACCAGAGACTCTACTTGAAGGAAGTCTCGGATCTCCTCGACGCTCATCGTCGAAGCGATCAATCGTTCGCGGCGCGGCGTATCGATGCCGTAGTGGCACGAGTTGATAATCGGCGGCGAACTGATGCGGAAGTGGATTTCCTTCACGCCGCAACGTCGCAGCATCTTGACGATCTTGCGCGAGGTGGTGCCGCGAACGATTGAATCGTCAATGAGCACCACTCGTTTGTCGCGAATCGCACTGCGCGCGGGATTGAGCTTAATCTTGACGCCAAAGTCGCGGATCGTTTGGTCCGGCTCGATAAAGGTCCGGCCAACGTAGTGGTTGCGAATGAACCCCATGTCGAACGGAATCCCCGACTCATGCGAATAACCCAACGCGGCCTGATTCGAGGAATCGGGCACCGCCATGACGATATCCGCTTCGACAGGCGCCTGGCGCGCCAAATAACGACCGAGACGCTTGCGCACTTCGTCCACGCTTTGCCCGAAAATGACGCTGTCCGGGCGCGCAACGTACACAAACTCGAAGATGCACTGTGTATACCGGGCGGCCTGTTCGAACGGGCGCATGCTTTCCACGCCGTTCGGACCGATTACAACGACTTCGCCCGGCTCAATCTCGCGCACCCACTCCGCATCGATAATGTCCAGCGCGCAGGTCTCGCTTGCAAGGAAATGGGCGTTGCCAAGCCGTCCCAGCCACAAGGGCCTGAACCCGTTCGGATCGCGTACGCCGACGACTTCTTCGCCATTGGTGGCGACGATGGAGTATGCGCCGACGACTTTGCGCAACGCGTCGATCACGCAGTCGGAAAAGCGCTCTTCCTTCGATCGGGCAATGAGTTGAATCACCACTTCGCTGTCCGTGGTGGACTGGAAAATGGCGCCGTTGTCTTCAAGTTCGTCGCGCAGACGCGCGGCGTTGACGAGATTGCCATTGTGGGCAAGCGCCATCGAACCGCGGGCGTAGTCGACGATCAGCGGTTGTACGTTCTTAAGAGAGCTGCTGCCGAACGTGGAATACCGGACATGTCCGATGGCCATTGAGCCGGGGAGACTTGCCAAGCGATGGGGTTTGAACACATCCGCCACGAGTCCCACGCCACGGTAACTGTGCATCTGTCCCTTGTCGGACGAGGCAATCCCCGCACCCTCTTGCCCACGGTGTTGCAGTGCATAGAGACCGAGATAGGTTAGCGTGGCGGCTTCCGGATGCCCATATACGCCAAAAACACCGCATTCCTCGCGCGGGTGCTCGTCGCTCAAGCCACGCAGAAAAGGCGTTGTGCGCTGTGCACGCGCCAGAAGGTTCGAGCGAAGTGTCTCAATGTCCTGCGTGGAATTCTCGTTGGCGTGATGCATCTTAGAAATCCGTCCTTCCGGTGAGTTTGCGGTAGGCTTCCACGTACTTCTCCCGAGTTTTGAGGATCACCTCTTCCGGCAGCGGCGGCTGGGGCGAGTTCTTGTCCCAACCCGTCGTTTCCAGGTAATCGCGAACGTATTGCTTGTCAAAGCTGGGCTGCGGCCGTCCCGGCTTGTACTGATCCGCAGGCCAGAACCGCGAGGAATCCGGCGTCAACACCTCGTCGGCCAGGATGAGTTCGCCGTCACGCAGGCCGAACTCGAACTTCGTATCGCACAGGATTACGCCCTTGGTCTCCGCAATGTCGCGCGCCCGGGCGTAGACCTTTAGCGAGGCCGCTGACAATGCCTCGGCCCACTCGCGTCCGACCTCGTTTGCGGCTTCTTCAAACGAGATGTTGATATCGTGGCCGCTTTCGGCTTTGGTGGACGGCGTGAAAATCGGTTCCTTCAACTTATCCGACTCGACAAGACCGGCCGGAACAGGCATCCCGCATATGGTACCATGTTCGCGGTATTCCTTCCATCCACTGCCAGCCAAGTATCCGCGCACAATGCACTCCACAGGGAAAATCTTGCACTTACGCACCAGCATGCTTCGGCCTTCAAACTGCTCGGGCGCGGCGCGGAAATCCTCGGGGAAGTCTTTGATATCCGCGGATTCCAAGTGATTCTTCGCGATATCGGCGGTCCTTTCGAACCAAAACAGCGACATCTGTGTGAGAATTTTGCCTTTATCCGGAATCCCGACGGGGTTTACCCAGTCGAACGCTGAAATGCGATCCGTGGCCACGATCAGAAGATGATCGCCGAGATCGTAGATATCGCGCACTTTACCGCGGGCAGCGGGTTTCCTGTTCGGCAGGTGGGTCTCGCACAGTGCTTGCATGTTTCTCCGCTCCTCTTAGAAAAAGGTCCCCTTCAAGAATGAACGATTCTCTTCCAGCAGTTCATCCAACAGCGCCTTCGCTCCGGAAGCATCCGGCATGAGCGGATGCGCCAATACTGCCTGAAACGCCTTCTCCCGATCGCCGCGTACCGCCGCGTCGACCGTCAGCGTTTCATACGCTTTCACCGCCTGCATAAGCCCCCGAATTTCGGGCGGCGGTGCGGGCTGCGGCAAGGCCACGGCGCCGTTCCGTCCTATGAGCGCCGGAACCTCGATGCAGGCGTCACTATCGAATCCAGGCAGCGCTCCGGCATTGCGGCAGCAGACGATCTGACAGTTGTCCTCGTCGCGCGCGATGGCCTCCAAGACCGCCAAGGCCGCTGTTGAATAGAGTGCGCCGCCGCGCTTGGACAGTTCCTCCGGCTTCTCCACGAGCTCCGGGTCTTGGTAGCGCGCGAAGAGGCGTTCTTCTATCCCAAGCACCTCTTCGCCGCGAGTCTGCGGACGCTTCCTCAATCGCTCCAGCGAAGCTTCCACGGCATAGTAATATTGAAGATAGCCGTTGCAGACCATACCCAGCGACTGCATCGCCGCGCGCATTATACCTGCTACGGCAGGAGTATCCCACTCTTCGTCCGCCCGTTCGATATAGTCGCGCAGCACGTCCGTGGTTCGATCCGCTCCCTCGATACGCACCCCGCGAATCCACGACAAATGATTGAGTCCCATGTAATCGAGAGAGACGTCGTCAGGGGCGCAGGAGAAGCGCTCAGCGATTTCATACCTGTAGCCGATGGGAATGTTGCACAAGCCCACCGATCGAACCGGACTATGGCGGAAAAGGGCCTCGGTGACTATGCCCGAAGGATTGGTGAAGTTGAGGAGTGTGGCATTCGGCGCGTTAGTTTTGATTGCCTGGGCAATCTCAAGGATAGCGGGAATCGTGCGCAGGGCGCAGGCGAAGCCGCCGACGCCTGTGGTTTCCTGACCGATGAGCCCATGCCGCAGCCCCAGCTTCTCGTCGCGGATGCGGACGTGCATCCCCCCGACTCTAAGTTGGGTGACTACGAACGCCGCCCCGCGCACGGCGCTCTGGAGATCGGTGGTGTGGTGAATGATAAGGGACGCGCCGTGGTGTTCAGACATCCGGCGGGCAAGCCCGGCCACAATTTCAAGGCGCTCGGGGTTGCGATCCATCAGCCAGACTTCCGTGAGCGGCAAAACGTCCGTTCTGCCGAGAAGTCCACCGATGAGTTCGGGGGTATAGGAACTTCCGCCCCCAATGATCGCGAGTTTCATGCTGCGATTGGCTCCCGTTGCAGCACCAGAAGCACGCCCAAGTATGTGGTCTTCCGGCTGTCTACAGGTTGCGACTATGATACGCGCGAAGCGGCGAGAAATCAATTTCCAGGTGTGAAGTTCTCAACGATCCCCAGTTTTGTGAGGGGTGCATGAATAGAGGGCGTACATGGTCTGACTCCGTCTAAAATGGGCTCAAGTTGAGGAAACAGGGTCCACCCGGAGGAAAAGACCATGTACAGCCCGAGTAAGATTTTGACGTG
>JBHELB010000011.1:0-82710 GCA_041859045.1 Candidatus Hydrogenedentales bacterium
ACGGCCTGCACGCCCTTTTAACGCGCCACCCAGGGCCGCCAATACCCCAACGCCCCTGCCCAACCTCGCCCCAGATGAACCTTTTCGCCTGCGACTCCTCATAAACTACGCGAACCGCAAAAATCTTGGGGGATGTCCTGGTGAAAACAACGCTTGTATTTGTCCACGCTCCATTGGTGTAAGATGTACATACGGCATTGAGGGCTCCTTTCGGTTCTGGTTGCGCAAAACTCAGATTACCGAAATCCTCAATGCCTCTTCCTTTTCCAAACCAAACCTTCTCGTGTTGCACTTAGAGTATGAATCCAGCAGGGGCTATAGACACAAAGGCCTCCACGGCGCTTTTCAGCGCCATGAAGGCCTTTTCCTGTCCAAGAAATGAGTCAAGCTATGAGTGCGAATATACGTTTCGGCTGCATTTCCGCACCGGAGGCGCGCAGGGCGCAGCCTGTACCGAAATGTCATTCAGCAAAACCGGCACGGCATTTTCTGCCGTGATCGGCTACTCGTCATTCTGCGACTCGCCGTGCGCGTTGGCGACGGGCCTCGGCGCACACCGACACATCTCTCGGCAATGTCGACGCGGGAATCCCCGCGCCGTCATTGTTTTTCGTTTACCAGCGCGAACCGCCGCCCATGCGACCGCCGCCACCGCCGCCGCCGCTGCGACGTTCGGGCTGGGGCTGGGCTTCGTTCACACGAAGGCTACGGCCCTGAAGGTCGCGGCCGTTCATGCCCGCAACCGCCGCCGCACCTTCGGCCTGGTTCGGCATCTCGACGAAGCCGAAGCCGCGCGAACGGCCGGTCATCTTGTCCATGATGACGCGCGAAGCGCTCACGGCGCCGAACTGCTCGAAAGCCGACCGCAGGTCGTCTTCCGTCGTGCTGTACGACAGGTTGCCAACGTAGATGTTCATTCCTCTTCTCCTATGGTTTGGTCCCGAAGGACACTGGGTGACACTGCAAATAGAAGGGTGGTTCGCGAGAAAAGCGCGGAAGGACGCGCAATAGCGCGCTGCGTCAGGCCAGATTCACTCATACGATTCTGCAAAACGCTAACAGCCGCGCGTTCCCCAGGGAACGCCTCCTTGTCTTGCCCATCCCGACTGTACTCCCGAACAGCCTTGACAGGACGCCGCACGTTTCCGTCCGGATACTTTCGGCATCGCCGAAAGCGCTTTCTCGGTTTCCCGAGCCGAACTCCTTACTTCATCGCGCACGTTCATGTACGCGAAACCCTACTCCCCCTCGGCCTTGTGCGGAGGCCCATTAAATACCGCTCTGACGCCTTGTGGCGTTGGATGATGCCCCACGGTGCTTTGAATAGAAAGGCGCTGTAAATTCTGATGCAGATGGAACTGGCGCGCAGCAACAAAAGTACCGTGAAGGAAAACTAGGCTGGATGCAGTCTCTGGCAGAATCGTCACGCGGAAAACAATCACTCTTTAACCTAAAAACCGTGACGCCTTCCCGTGGCGTCTCGTCTATCGGATACACTTATAGCATAATCTTTGTCTCAACGCAACACTTTTATTTTGGCAGGAAAGGGGAGATTCACGAATAACTTCTTTCTCGTGGGCGGCGTCCGGCGGGATGGTCGTCATCTCCACGCCGCCGGGGGAAGCCCACGCCGTCGCAGTTCTACGTTGAGTTCTGCGGTATGGTGTTGCAGGTGGCGAAGGTGATACAGCGCCTGCGCCAATGCGCTATCGCCCGTCCACGGCCAGAGCGCCTTCTCCGAAACAAGGCCTTCCGCGCCAAAATGCTGCACCCACTCCCGAGACTTGGTCTTGGCGCGCTCAAGCTGTTGGATGGCGGTTTCGCGCGGGAGGAGATCGCGTACAGGCGTTTTGACCCAGTCCAAGGTGAACTGCCGGTTGGCGGGGTAGTCGTCCGCAGCGCCGAGCCAAGTGTAGCGATCCGCCGCAATCAGAAGGTGGTACGCGAGCCGCGCGGGCTGCATGCGTTCATCAAGGGCTTCATACCAGTCTTCGTCGGAAAACTGGCGTGCGGCGTCGATGGCCATGTCCCACGCCTGCATGAGACTTTCCACCAACGCGGTTGAAAGGACTTTATTCATGAGCTTTCTCCTCACGAAAGTGATGCCCTACGGCTAACCCGACAACACCGCGCACGACCTGCGAAAGCGTTATTCTAGAGCAGTCGGGGATGCTGAGCAAGGTTCCGAGAGGGTCTCGGGCGGAAACAGCCTCTCCGGACGGCCCGCAAGGGCGCTCTTGAAAACGAAGTCATCAGGGGAGAGAATACGGGTTCGGACTGTACATACGACGAAAGGGAAGGGATATGAGTGACGCGAATAGTTCCGCCGGCAAGGGTATGCCCCGTTCAAACACGCAAGGCGTCCCTCCTAAACCCACGAAAAAGATGGGGGAACTCCTTATCGAGGCGGGCTTAATCGAGCGTAACCAACTGGAAGAGGCGCTGAGCATGCAGCAGGCTTCCGGTGGGAAGACGGTAAGTAACCTGATTGCGCTTGGGCACCTCGACGCCTCCACGTTCGTCCGCTTTCTGGCCAAACAGCCCGGGGTGGCAAGCATCGACCTCTCAAACTACGAGATCCCGGCGGAAATCATCAGTCTCATCCCGAAGGAAATGGCGCTGCGTCATGAGTTGGTGCCCGTGGATAAGATGGGCAGTCTCTTGTCCGTCGCCATGGTGTGCCCGCTGGACCGCGCCACGTTGCAGGAACTCGAGTCGTTGACCGGGCTCAGGGTGAAGCCTATTTTGTGCTCCGCCAAGGACGTTGACGAGGCGATTCACCGCTATTACTCCCGCGCGGAGGCCGCCGCAGCCGCCTCGAAGCAAGAAGAAGCCGCCTGGGCCGCTTCCACAGCAAGCCTTGAGAGCACGATGCGCCTGGGAGCCGTGGCGGGGCTCATTCACCGAATTTCGTCGTTGCCGGTGCTTCCCGAATCCGTTCAGCGGGTACGCGAAGCGATGAAAAATCCGGAAGTGTCCGTGGACGAGGTTGCAGGGATCATCACGCTCGACCCGGCCCTGGCGGCCAAGGTGCTGGGCGTGGCCAACTCGGCGGCCTATGGGTTCCGCAGCCGGGTGGACAACCTGGTGCTCGCGGTGTCGCTGCTGGGGCTTCGCGAAACGTACTCCATTGTCCTGGCGGCGGCGGTGCTTGACCTCTTCGAGAAATCGAAGGTCATGGACTACAAACGGTTCTGGCTGAGTTCGATGTGCGCCGCCGCGGCGGCGCGTCTGGTTGCAAAAGCCGTCGGAGCGCGGGAAAAAGCGGGCGTGTTTGCGGCGGGGTTGTTGCACGATATTGGCAAAGCGGCGCTCGCCGAGACGATTCCCCAACAGTACCAACGCATTTCCTCGGTACTCACTGGCGAGGCCCTCATCGCCGCGGAAATGGAGGCGATGGGAATCTCGCACGCGGAGGCCGGGTACGAACTGGCCCAGCACTGGGGCCTGCCCGACGACATCGCCGAAACGATTCGCTTTCATCACCAGCCTGCCATGGCTCAGAACGCCAAACAATTGGTGGCGATTGTCGCGGTCGCGGACGCCATGACCCGCGCGCAAGGCAAGGATTACGCGCAGAACGAGGGGATTTTCGAGGAGTGTAAGGACGCCGTGGCCGAACTGCGGCTTGATAAAGAAAACATCGAAGCGATGCTGGCGGAGTTTCTCGAAGCGCGGGAGAGCGCAATCTCCGACGCACTGTGATGTCGACGCCGGACGAGACGGCCGTGGTCCGCGTGGGCCCGGCCGGCTGGGCCTATGACGACTGGGCCGGTACCGTCTATCCCCCGGGGTTCTCTCCACGGAAAACCCATCCCCTCGGCTATCTCTGCGCGTTCTTCGACACCATCGAGATCGACTCATCGTTCTACCGTCCGCCCACGCCCCGATCCGCTGCGGCTTGGGCGACGCACGTGGAGGCGAACCCCCGATTCCGTTTCACCGCCAAACTCTGGCAACGTTTCACGCATCAACGCGACAGTTGGCCCAGTCCTGCGGAGGTTCAGTCCGTCATGGAGGGGATCATGCCGTTGCACGAGGCGGGGCGCTTTGGCGCGATGCTTGCCCAGTTTCCCTGGAGTTTTCGCCGAACGCCGGAAAACCGCACCTGGCTGGCGCGCCTCGTGGACACGTTTACGCAGTGGCCGCTCGCAATCGAACTGCGCCACGCTTCCTGGGATCGCCCGGAGGTGTACGAGGGACTGTGCGCGCGCGGCGTGACGTTCTGCAATATCGACCAGCCCGTGTTGCGCGATTCCATCGCGCCGTCGGACAAGGTCACCGCGCCCACGGCGTACGTGCGGCTGCATGGGCGAAACGCCGAGGCGTGGTTCAAGGAAGGCGCCGGGCGGGACGCCCGGTACAATTATTTGTACTCCGGCGGCGAACTGGAACTCTGGCTCGGCCATATTCAGCGTATGCGTGGGCAGGCGCGCGAGATTTATGTCGTGACCAACAACCATTTCGAGGGGCAAGCGGTGGCGAACGCCTTCGAACTCCAGGACGGTCTCGGTCTATCCCATCCGGCCCCGCCGGAGTGTCTAGCGGAACGGTATCCGCGTCTTCGCAAGCATTCCGGGGACACTCAAGAGGATTAATATAAGCAAGGCGCATCCGCTCGGGCTGCGCCTTGCCTTAAAAGCGATTTGGCTATTCCTTCATGCCGTATTTCACGATGGGCGTGCTGCGGCCCAGCACCCGGCCTAGGTCCACTTGCGGCAGCGCGGGCGTGCTGGTGACGATCTCCTTCGCGCCGCCGGGCAACAACAAGAAGGTGTCCTCGGACTTCACGCCCGGAGCGGACGGATTCCATGCGTACGCCTGGCCGAATTTCACTTCAATGCCCGAGATGTCCTTCACCGCCTGTTCGTAGCGCTTGGTGTCGAGCACAGCGAAGGCTTCACTCGGCGTGGCGATGATGGTCCGTGCGCCGTAGCCCGTCGGCCCGCCCTGGTGGTGGTTGTGTCACTCGTTCGCCGCAAAACCCATATCCGCGTACGCCTTCTTGACGGCGCCAAACACCTGACTCAACGTCGCGCCGGGCACGGTCGCCTCTTGCACCAACGCATCCACGCCGCACACCCGGTCGTACGCGTCCAAGATCTCCGCGCTAACGCCCGCAACACGCACAAAACGCGTCAGCGACGCCACCAACCCCTCGCGCAGGAAACAACCGACGATCATCACATAACGCTCTACGCCCGTTTCCTTCAGTCCATCGCCCAGCAGCAGCGCCTCGGTCGGCAGGGGATGCCGGTAACGGGCAATCCGTCCGTCCGCGGCGATCAACGCCACGGGCACCTGCAAACGCCGTTTGAGGCCTTCGGCCTTGAGTGTGGCGGCGATATCCGCTTCGAGCATGCCCGGCTTCACGGCGTTCAACGTGGCGGTCATGGCGTCGGCCGACAGCGCGCCCAGGCGGCGGTACTTCTCGCACTCCGCGGGCGTGAGCAACGTGCGCAGCGGCAACAGCTCGGCGTTCACATCCTTGCCGAGGCTGCCGTCGTCTGACACGAGCGTGCCGGTGAATTCGCGGCGAATGACGTCGGCGATGTTGTCCTCGCACCAAAGAAAATTGCGCGAATCGCAACCCAGCGGCCCGAGTTCCTCGTCCATCCCCCGCGTTTCTTCAATATTGTTTCCCGCAAAAAACGCCCGGCCGTCTTTGGTAAAGAAAACGGAATTCGCGCCGAAATCCGAGTATTCATAGATGTAATTGCGCTTGCCACCGGTCGCCATGGCGAAATTGTTGGTGCGGCTGAGCAACACGCCGTCGTAGTCGTGCTCGCGCAGAAACGCTTGGATCAGGGCTTTGCGGATTTCAAACAGCTCACGTTCACTCATCGTCTTGCTCCTGTGTGACTACTCTTTTCGGAAGGCGTGGAGGGTCTTCCACGCGCAGTTTTCCCACGTAAATTCAGACGCCGCCTTCTGTCCGGCGCGCACCGCAGCGTCGCGCTCCTCTGCAGGCTCTTCGGCGGCTTTGCGCAAGGCGGCAATCAGCGACGAGACGCTGTCGGGGTTGTAATAAAGCGGCGCGCTCCCCGCGACGTCTTGTATGCCGCCCGTTTTTGCGGTGACGACGCGCGCGCCCGCGCGCAGGGCCTGCAACACCGCCAATCCCGCGCCTTCGTAGGGGTGGGGACAAATCACCACACGGCTGTGGTGGTAAAGTGAGGCCAGTTGCGGCGCGGGGCAGCGCTCGAACCGCAACGCCCGATCCTTCAACGCCCCGAGCTGGCTATCCCCGCCGACGCCCAGCAACACGACCGCGCCTCCGAACACGTCGCGGGTCTTCAGGCACCCCTCCACGGCCACGGCAAACGCGTCGTCGGCCCGGGGGTGCGTGAGCAAGAGCACATACGGCGGCTCGACGATCGGCGGGGGCGGCGTCTCGAATACGGCGTCCACGCCAAGCGGCGCAATCTGTACTTTGTCGAGCGGCACACCCAAATGCGTAAGCAGCGCGTCGCGCACATGCTTGGACGGCACTACCACCGTGCGCGCCGCCTGACACGCCGTGCGCATGCGCTTGAGCCGCGCTTTCGCCCCCCGGTTGGCCCGCGCTTGCGAGTCCAGGCCGTGCGCATCGAGCGCATACAGGACAAAGGGCACGGGTAGACTCTGCGGAGCGGTCGACAACGCTGTAAACACAGCGTCCACGCCGACTTTACCCGCCAGGCTTTCCAGCGGTCGCGTCGGCGACACAAACAGCCGCCCCAGTCCCCTGGGAAGATCGGACAGGCGCGTGCGATTCCAGCCGTCGAAACGGTCATGGTTCTCGCTCGTCGTAAAAAACACCACTTGAAGCGACGGCTGGATGCTCCGCAAGGTGGCGGTCACAGACCGCAAATAGGTCTCTTCCGCCGAACAGCCAGCGCCGGACAAGCCGGTCGTGTCAATTCCTATACGCATGGCCCCTTTCCACGCCAAGGAAAACCCTCAGCGGCAACAGCTTAGCCCGGAACACGCCCCAATATCCACCTTGTGTCGCAGCGAACCGCGTTAGCGCCTCGAAGTCAGAAAAGTAGAGAAAAGGAGTCCTTCCTTTCTTTGAGCTGAATTTCCGAATCTTGAACGCGCCTGTGCGGTTTTTATTGTATTTTCTGCTGGACTTTCCGCTCAACGTGTGGAATACTACGTTTAGTGATATCGGTGAAAATAAATGGGGCGAGATGAGGAGGTCCACCCCGGTCGGAATAGTTTTCTGTATGAGTATATTGCGAGATGCGGTTATCTTGGGGTGAACGGCCCACGGAAGCACGTCGGCGTCGGCGCCGCGGCATCGAAGGGGAGACAGACTATGGAATCAATGAGGGCATTGGTCGGCAAATACCTGACATTCAAGCTGGGGCCAGAGGAGTACGGCCTGGGTATTTTGAAGGTGCAAGAGATCATCGGCATCTTGCCGGTAACGCATGTCCCGCGCATGCCGGAATACATCCGCGGGGTAATCAACCTGCGCGGCAAGGTCATTCCGGTGGTGGATCTCCGGCTCAAATTCGGCATGAACGCAGAGGAGAACACGGAACGCACGTGCATCATCGTGGTGCAAGTGATGCGTCAAGACACACTGGTCATCATGGGCATCGTGGTGGACGAGGTCTGTGAAGTCCTCGACATTCGCGAGGGACAGATCGAGCCCGCGCCGTCGCTGGGCAACGCCGAGGCGACAGATTTTATTCTAGGCATGGGCAAGATCAACGAGAAGGTTGTTACGCTGCTGGACATCGACCGCGTATTGGCTGGCGAGGGGGCCGAGCTACTCTCGGTGGTGGGCAGCGAGACCGCGTGACGTTGGTGGTTGAATTGGAGCCAAAGGCTGCTGGCAAACCGGGAAAGGGGGGCAAGGACTCGCGAAGTACTTGGGGCTGAACTGCACAGAGCATTGTGTCGCGCGGTTCAGAAGAAAATAACCGTCAATAATCTGCGCACTCAGAAATTTGACGGTAGCGCTGTGCCTGCTCAAGGCATATCACGGGGGATCGATCATGAGAAACTCGTGGAGTATTGGAGCAAAGCTCATTCTGTCATTCCTCAGCGTTGCACTGATCACACTGCTGCTCGGCGTGGTCGGTTACTACGGCGCAGTCAAGAACGCACAATCCATTTACGAAATCGGCGGGGTCCGCTTGCCCAGTATTCAGACCTTGCTGGTCATCAGCGAGGCGCAAACGGCAGTGGACTCGGCGGAAAACGCATTGCTCTGCACCTCGCTCACCGAAGAGATGCGTAAAGCGCAATACCAGCGTTTCGATGACGCGGAGAAGCGCGCGAAAGCGGCATGGGCGATTTACGAGCCGCTGCCTCAGACGGTCGAAGAGGCCGAGACGTGGAAGAAATTCGTGCCCGCGTGGGAGAAGTGGTGGAGCGATCACCTGGACTACGTCAAGCTGGTCCAACAATACGAGAAGGAAAAGACGGACGAGAACTACCAGGCGATGGTGAAACAGGCCCTCGACACCATCGGGGTATCGTTCGGCGCGGCGGAATCGCTCCTGAACCGGCTTGTGGAAATCAATGAGGCCGTCGCTAAAGTGGAATCCGAGGCCTCGGAGAAACAGGGTGCCTTTCTTAAGCTCCTCTCGCTTGTGGCGACGATAGCGGGTGTCGTCGCGGCGCTGGCGTTGGGTATTTTGATCAGCCGTAAACTGGCGAGCTCGCTCAACCTCATCGCCGAAACCCTCAACTCGGGCGCGGACCAAGTCAAGTCCGCATCAAGTCAGGTCGCGCAATCCAGCCAATCGATGGCCGAGGGCGCAAGCGAACAAGCCTCGAGTCTGGAAGAGACCAGCGCGTCGCTCGAGGAAATGGCGTCGATGGTGCGGCAGAACGCGGACAACACCGATCAAGCCGCGCAGTTGATGGACGAGTCGAACGGCCATGTCATCGAAGGCACGCAACTCATGAAGGAAATGGTCGTCGCCATCGAAGCGATTAAGAAATCCTCCGATGAAACCGCGAAGATCGTGCGGACCATTGATGAAGTGGCGTTTCAGACGAATCTTCTGGCGTTGAACGCGGCGGTTGAAGCGGCCCGCGCGGGCGACGCGGGAAAAGGGTTTGCCGTGGTCGCCGAAGAGGTGCGCAACCTCGCGCAACGTAGCGCCGAAGCGGCAAAGAACACCGCCAGTTTGCTTGAACAAGCGCAGAAGAACGCGGAGAACGGCGTGCAAGTGACCGGTAAAGTCGCTGAAGCGCTCAAGCGCATCCAGGAAAGCGCATTGCGCGTTTCGGGTCTGGTCAAGGAAGTCGCCGCCGCCACGAAGGAACAGGCACAAGGCATCGACCAAGTGAACACCGCGGTGTCGCAGATGGACAAAGTTACGCAGTCGAACGCCGCGAACTCGGAAGAAGCGGCTTCGGCCAGCGAGGAGTTGTCGGGACAGGCCAAAGAGCTAAGCGATATGGTTGAACAACTCCTGGTGATTGTGCGCGGCTCCCGCGGGGCAAGCGGCCACCAAGCGCTCGCAGCGACGGCGCGCCCCTCCAGGAGCGGCTCCGCGGGGCCGAAGAGCCAGAAAACCAACGCCCCCGCGAACAATCATCGCCGCGCAGTGGTTGCGGCGCCGGCCAAAATCGCAACAGGCACACGTCCTGCGGTCATTCGCCCCGAAGAAGTGATTCCGCTCGACGATGAAGACTTCAAGGACTTCTAGAGCAGTTTAAGCAAAACCGTAGCCACTTGGCACTACGCATTTTATGAAATGGTGCGGGATAGCCCTCGGAAAACGGCCACGCCATTTTTAGAATGCTTTAGGTCAAGATTCAGGGGCCTCTTTGTTGAAAAGAGGCCCCTGCGTGTTGTCGCGTCGCTTACCCCTCGGCGTTGATTCGCTGAATGATGGACGTCGTGGATTGCCCCGCGACTCCCGGCAGAATGGCAATCTCGCCGCCGTAGTGTTCAACCACGCGGCGTTCTTCTTGAACAATCGTGTTGATGTCGTAATCGCCGCCCTTGGCGTACACGTCGGGCTGCAACCGTTCGAGAATCCCCACCGTGTTCATGTCGGAGAAGATGGTGACATAACCGACGCATTCCAGCGCGGACAACACCAACGCGCGCTCATTTTCTGGAACAATCGGCCGGGAAGGCCCTTTGATAGCGCGCACGGACGCATCCGAGTTCAGCCCGACGACAAGCACGTCGCCTTGTCGCGCGGCCTGCATCAAGTAGGTGATATGCCCCACGTGGAGAATGTCGAAGCAACCGTTGGTCCACACCACGCGTTTTCCCTCGGCCTGCAATTGCCGCACAAGGGGCGCGAGTTCGTCCAGGGTCTTCAGCTTGGCGGGTCCCCGCGTACCCGCAATTGCCGCGCGCACTTCGTCGGCCGAGACCGTCACCACGCCGGGTTTGCTCACCGCAACGCCCGCCGCCGCGTTAGCCAAGAACGCCGCCTCCTCGGGCGTTGCGCCCGCCGTCAACGCCAACGTCACCGCCGCCGTCACGGTATCTCCGCCGCCCGTGATATCCACCACGGCGCACGGCAGAATCGGCACGTCGGTGCGCGATCCGTCTTGTTTGAACACCGCAATTCCCTTCGGACCTCGGGTAATCAGCGCATTCTTGCAGGTCTTGAGCAAGGCGCAGGCCGCCGCATCAAGCGTAGCGTCATCGTGCACGTCGATGCCCACCGCGTCGCCCGCCTCGCGGTCGTTCGGTACGACGGCGTCGAAACCCACGAATCTGTCAGCGCCCGCGCGGGAGTCGCCCACTGTCACCAACGAATACTTCTTTGCGACCTCCGCGATAGCCGCTAAGACGCGCTCCGTAATGACCGAAGAAACTTGATCGCCTACCGCGATAGCATCCACCTGCGGCGCAAGCGCCCGAATGTTCGCGATGATCGCGTCCTCGACTTCGCCCTCGACGAAACCGGGACGCGGCGTATCCGTGCGCAGGATTTCCTGAGACGGGGCGTTGAACGTGCCGGCGCGCAGTTTTCCATAGGTATTGGTGGGGCGCGCGGGATCCGTCACAAGATACGCGGTATCCACGCCACGGTACTCGAATTCCCGCCGGAGCACGTCCGCATTCGCATCCTGGCCGACATACGCGACCATGTACGTTTTCGCGCCCAGCGACGCCACGTTGCACGCGGCGTTCCCCGCCGCACCGGGGTTGTTACGGCGTTCATGCACTTCGAACACGGGTATCGGGGCTTCCAGACTGATTCCCGTGACCGTCCCGAAAACGTTGTCGTCGAGATAGGCGTCGCCGACGACCATCACCCGCGCCTGCTTAAACCGCGACAGCAGGTCGAGGTACCGTTCCTTGTTCATGCGCCCGTCCTTATTTGCCCCAAATGCCGTCCCTGCCCAAAAAACGCGGTCGGATTGTAGCCGACACGGCGCAGACGTTCAATGCCTGTTAGGTTTATGCGAGCTTGGTCCCCAGCGCGCTCATGCTCAGTGCGGCGTGGAGCACGCCCTTCTGTTGCCGCAGCAGCGCGGCAAGTTCCTCGAGGCGTTGGGCCTTCCCGCGCGCCATGATCATCTCCGCGCAGTGGTGGTGGTCGAGGTGCACGTGCGTCGTGGCCATGATGATGTCGTGAAAATCATGCTGAAGGTCCATGAGCCGATTGCTGAGTTGGTGCGAGTGATGATCATAGACCAACGTGATTGCGCCCAGCGCTTCCTCGTTTTGTTTCCACTGTTCCTGGACAAGCCGATCACGGATGAGATCCCGAATATACTCCGATCGATTGGCATAGCCGCTTTTCTGCACTAAGCGTTCGAGACGTTCGAGCAACGGCTGCTCGATCGAAAAACTCAGGCGTTCCACATTGGCCATGGCGCGTTTCCCCCTCAGCACCCGTACAGGGCACCGTATTTCTTGGTCAGGTACGCGAGGTACGGCTGCTCGCTGGGCTCCTTGCCCGTTACGCGGCGCACCAGTTCCGGCGCGGTCATGCGCCGTCCCACGGCGTGAACGTTTCGCCGCAGCCACTCGCGCAGCGGCGCGAAATCGCCCCGTTCGACGTCCGCCCACACGCCGGGCAAGTCCGCTTCGATCTTCTCGAACAACTGCGCCGCATAAAGATTGCCCAGCGTGTATGTGGGGAAATAGCCCATCGACCCATGCGACCAATGAATGTCCTGCAAGCAGCCCAGCGCGTCGTTGGGCACGTCGATCCCAAGCAGCGACTTCATCCGCGCGTTCCACGCTTCCGGCACGTCGGCAACCGCCAAGCGCCCTTCAATCAGCGCGACTTCGATCTCGAATCGCAAGATAATGTGCAAGTTATAGGTGCATTCGTCGGCTTCAACGCGAATCAGCGACGGTTGCACACGGTTCAACGCCGCCACCATTTGCTCGGCGGTAATGTGCTCGAGTTGGCCGGGATACTGGGCGCGCAGCAACGGCGCATAGTGTTTCCAGAACGGCAGACTGCGGCCGATGATGTTTTCCCAGAGACGCGATTGCGATTCGTGAATGCCCAGCGACGGCGCTTCGGCGAGCAGCGTGCGCCGGTCGGACGGCAGGAACCCTTGCTCGTAGAGCGCGTGACCGCCCTCGTGCATCGAACCCGTCAACGCACTGAAGAGTTCGCGGCGATTCATGCGTGTCGTCACGCGCACGTCGTACATGTCAAAATTCGTCGTGAACGGATGCGGCGACACGTCCTGGCGGCCCGCGTCGAAGTCGTAGCCCATATCGCGCAGCACGCGCTCCGTGAACGCCCACTGCGCGGATTCGTCCCAGTCCTGATCGATCCAAGTCAGGTCTGGCTGTTTCGGCGCGGAGAGAATGCGCTCGATCAGCGCGGCCTGCGCCGGAGCAAGCGTCGAGAATAGGCGGTCCAATTGCGCCTTGGTCATGCCGCGCTCGTGGTCCTCGAGCAGCGCGTCATAGGGCGACTCGGTGTACCCCAAGTGCGATGCGCGCTCACGCAGCAGCTCGACCATGCGCGCCAAATGCGGCTCAAACAACGCGAAACGGGCCTCTCCGCGCGCCGCACGCCACGCCGCAAACGCCTCGCTCTGCGCCTTGGCAAACGCCTCCACAAACCGCTCCGGCAGGCGCGTCGCGCGGTCGTAGTCGTAGCGCGCCTCGTCCACCAGCCGCGCCTGATCCGCCGTCAATTCTCCGCGCGCGGCGTTGAGCGCCGTAAGCAACTCGCCAAAGGCGCCGCATGTGAACTGACGATGCGCCAATGCAGACAGGGTCGCCAACTGGCGTCCACGCGCCTCCGCGCCCTTCGGCGGCATATACACTTCCTGGTCCCACTGCAGCAACGCCGCGGCGGCGCGCAGGTCGATGACCTCGCCCAAGCGCTCTAGAAACTCGCCGAACCGTTCATGCGTCACGGGGTCTCTCCTTTTTGTCCAGCACCCGCAGGAATCGTAATCACCCGCTCGATGTCGTCAGGCGCGGTTAGATGACTTTGGCTCTCAAGCATGGGGAGTTCCGTCCCAAAATAGGCGTTCAAGACGACGCGAAAACTGTTCACCGGCGTAATGTCGCGCGTGAGTACGGCGTTGGCGTCGACGCCGGGAAGGTAATACGTATTGAGTATGTGGGTATAGTCCGCGATATGCGCGTCGAGATCAAAGACTTTGTTGAAGGAAATGCTCATGCGCGGGCCGTGATCGCCCTGAATAATGAACACGGAGTTGGGATTTTCTTTCAGAATGGCGTCCACCACCTCGATCACTCGCCGATTGAGATAAGTTACCTCATCGCGATACCCCTTCTTGACGTCCTCGACGAGCCGCTGATACTGCGGATCGACAGGCGCTTCCGTTTCTTGCCGCGTCGGAGCCGTGTCTTCGTCATTCAGGCCCGCCATGTCCGCGTCATTGACAACGCGCAGCACTTTCCCCTCGGCATCGAATACGTGCGGCGAATGCGGCGCCATGAGATGCGCAAACACGAAGATAGGGCTGCGCTCTTTATGCAAGTGAGGAAGCGTATCCAACATGTACACGATCCGGTCGCGCATCATCGCGAGGTCCAGGCGGTACGAGGAACGATTCAGAATGGAGCGAATGGGGGTGAGATTGATAAGGGCTTTCGAGAACTCCGTGATCCCAAAACGCGGCTTCAAATAGACGTCTGCGCCGGGGATCTCCGTGCCCGAGGCGCCACTCCCAAACGCGATAAACGTGTATCCGTGCGACTTAAGAAACGCAGTCACCGCGTTGTGGCGAATCATGCCGGAAATCGGCAGAGTTTCTCCCTGGAGTTTATGCACCGGCACGATAAACGCGGGATCCACGTAATTCAGATTCAGTGTGGACGCCAAGCACAACCGCGTATATCCGTAGTTGGAGACGCTCTGGTCCGCGACAAAAAATCCGCGCTCGCGAAGTTGATTCAGAAACGGTTCATTGTCATAGCCGAAAAACGATTTCAGAAGATCGGCCCGGGCGTACGAATCGAGCACGATAAAGTAGATATCCGGCGGATCCTTAGGCGCTTCCTTGGTTCCCAGGGTGATGGCCGGCGCCGCCAACGCGTCCGGAGCGTGATAGGCGGCCACCTTGGTTTTGCCATACGCCGCGGTTCCCGCCGCGATAAGCACCGCCGCAAGCGCCACGCGGTTGAGGAAGCGCGTCACGGGCACAAACGACCGCGACGTCCGGTATAACCACACGAGCAGGGCGACGGCGGTTAATGTTCCGACGGCAACGATAAGGAGCATTGTTCCGCCTGTCAGCATTTCACGAAAACGCAACCAGCGGCGCACGGCGTCGAGGATCGCTCCATAGGTGAAGAAGAGCGCAATCCCCACGCTCACCGCCGCGCCAAGTTTATGCCGATTGGGTACGGCCACGCGCAACAACGCGTATAGTATCGCCACGATTCCCACGCAGAGAATGAGCGGCGCGACGATTTCCGGCAACGACGCGATCCCGGTGTTTGTCGAGAACAAGGATAGCGACGGAAACGCGGCAAGCAAGAGGGGATGAAACACCCAAGGGGTTCTCTCCCGCGGTGAAGCGGTTGGCGATGCGTCCATTCGGTTCATCCTCTTTCGTGCCTGCGGAGTCGACGTAACATGCGCGACATCATAGCGCAAGGATATCCCCTGAGGGTACAAGCCGACTTGTTGCGCGTTTGAATCAGGAACGCTAGATCCGCATCAAGGCGACGGCGCGGTCGATTTCGTCGAACGTGTTGTAGAAATGCGGCGAAAAACGGATGAAGTCGCGGCCAAGACGGTTCTGGCGCAGCGAAATCGTTACGCCACGCGCCGCAAGCGCGCGCGCCAGGTCCTTGATATCGCGCGTCGGGTGGGTGATGGAAACGATGCCCGAACGCGTCGCGCGCCGCTCAACGTCGTCCGCCGGTTCCTCAAGCGCAAACGTGAACCCAAGTTCCGAAACCGCCTCCACGAGACGTTGGCGCAGTTCGAGGATGCGCGCGGCGACATGCGGTATCCCTATCCCGCGCAGCAGGTTCATGGAGGCGAGCATCGCGCAGATTCCGGGAAAATTCAGCGTACCCGGTTCGTAACGACGGCCTCCCGTTTCAAAGTGGATCGCGTCCTGCGCAATGAACTGCGGCGACATCACGTTCCACGAGCCCACCAACGGCGGCCGCAGCAACTCGCGCCGATCCTCGCGCACATAGAAAATGCCCGCGCCTGCCGGACCCAGCAGCCACTTGTGGGCATCCGCACTGAGGAAATCCACATTCTCCACCGACAACGGGAACGCACCCAAGGTCTGGATTGCATCCAAGCAGAACAGCACATTGCGCCGCTGCAAGTTAAGCCCGATCTCGTCCACGTCAATACGGTGGCCGCTCAGAAAATTGCATGACGCCAGCGCCACCATGCGCGTGCGCGGCGTAAGCGCGGCTTGAACATCGTCCCACGTGATCGCCCCGGGCCTGCGGGGACGCAACGTGACCGGCCGCACCCCTTTTTCACGCAAGGCCATCCAGGGATAGACATTCGCGGGGTAATCGTCGCGGTAATAGACAACCTCGTCGCCGCCCTTCCACGGGATTCCCAGCGCCACGATGTTAAGTCCAAGGGAAGTGGGGCCCAGCAGCGAGATTTCCCCCGCCGAACACCCGAGCAACGCCGCAGCGCTTTCGCGGGCCTCGCGAACCTGCGACCACACCCACAGCGACTCCTGCGCTTCCGACGAGGCGCGGTGCGCGAATTCGATCAAAGCGTCCGCCGCCACCCGTGGCAACGGCGCAACCCCGGCGTGCGCGAAAAACAGGCGGCTGTCCACGATAGGAAAGGCGTTACGCCGCCCGCCCTCGTCCATTACAGCGCCAATATCGTTCACCATCCACTCCTTCTCCGCCCCGCCGTTTCATTCTCTTTAATTTAACACATTGCACCCCAGATTCACGCCCGCCTCAATCCATTTCCGAAATAACTCCCCTCCGTGCAACGGTTTCTTATCTCGGACAGGCCGCGCCGGCGCGCAATAGACCACCGTTGTTGCGCACGCCCTGCGCGCGATATACTGGTTCCGGTTTCGAGTCAAGAAAGGAGCTGTTTCCATGAGTCAGAAAACCAAGGCGGTTACGGTGTTCGCATTGTTCACAGCGGGAGTTATGGCGCTTTCGACGCTGCTCCCGGCGTGGGCGCAGGGTGATCCGATGAAGGGATTGAACGCGAAGGCGCCCGCGCTGACCTCGCTCAAATACGTGCAGGGCAGCCCGGTGGCCCTGGCGGACGGAAAGAACTACACCGTGGTCGAGTTCTGGGCCACATGGTGTCCGCCGTGCCGGCGCAGCATTCCCCACCTGAATGAACTGTACAAGACCTACAAAGACAAAGGCGTCGGCTTTGTGGGAATTACGGATGAAACGGAAGCCGATGTGACGCCGTTCATCAAGAAGATGGGCGATAGTATGACCTATCCGGTCGCGCTGGATGCGGACTCCGCGATTTGGAAGGAGTACAGTGGCCTGATCGATTCACAAGGCATTCCCACGGCGGTCATCGTGGATCCGAAGGGACTGATCGCGTGGAAAGGGCACCCCATGGACCCGGCGTTTGAGGAATTCCTGAAGTCCAAGGCCTCCAAGACTTCAGCGGCTGCGCCTCCGGCCCAGTCCGGCGCGGCGAAGTAGATAATTCCATCTAGATACTCACGCCTCGCGGCAGCATAGACAACGTCTGCCGCGGGGCATTGTGTTTTTGGTGTTTTCAACGAATGAGCTGTGAATTTGCACGGATGCCCCCGCTTTGGACGAGGGTGCAATATCGAGGCTTATTCCGCCTGTGGGAAATGCAGGGTAAAGAGCGCACCGCCGGAGGGGTGTTCCGTCAACCGCACGAGACCGTTGTGTCGTTGCACAACGTTTTGCACGACCGCAAGACCCAAGCCCGTGCCGCCTTTTCCTTTGGTGGTGTAGAACGTCGTGAATACGCGCTGGCGCGCCTCCGGGGGGATGCCGGGGCCGGTATCGCCCACCGATAGACAAATCCAGCCGTCGTTCATCCATGAAGTGAGTTCGAGCATGCGGGAGGACTGCTGATTCTCCATCGCCTGACACGCGTTGGTCACCAAGTTCAGGACCGCCTGACGCACCAGCGTGAAGTCGCCGCGAAACGCCCGCACTTCTTTGGAGAGGTCCATCTGCACTTCAACGCCCTGACGCACAATGAACGGTCGTGCGATGTCCAGGCACGCGCGCACCATGTCGTTGATGTCGATCGGCACATGCTCGCGCGAACTATGGCGCAGGAAACCCATCGTCGAACGCACGATATCGCTGCAATGCTCGACCTGGCCCAACGCGATCTTGACGCGCTGTTCAAGGTCGGCCGGCATGGGTTGAAGCATCGCGAGTTCGAGTTGACTGCCCACGACGGACAACGGCGTGCCTAGGTCGTGCAGCATGCCCGACACAAAGCGGCCCAAGGTCTCAAAGCGATTCGCTTCGAGCGCCAATTCCTCCATCTGACGCCGCTCCAGCGTGCGGCGGCGTTTCTCAAGGCCGTCTTCGACGTACTTGAGCATCGTCATGCTGTCGAACGGCTTTTCCACATAGGCGAACGCGCCATACTCGACCGCCTTCATCGCCGACTCGAGCTGACCGTATCCGGTCAGAATAATGACTTCGGTGTCCGGCTGTTCGCGTTTGACCCACTGGAGCAGATCCACCCCGCTTTGACGCGGCATGCGAAGGTCCGTGATGATCAAATCGACCGGCTCGTGCCCTAGCAGTTCCATGGCGCTCGCCACGTCCTCGGCCAACAGCACCTCGTGCGTCTCTTTCAGCAGCATCCGCAAGGACTGACGCGGACCCCGCTCGTCGTCCACGACAAGCACCCGGCCCCGCGCACTCATGTCTTCTTCCATGAGCGCTTCCTGTGTAGTCACGGCTGCCACTTCCTTTCTCCCGCCAGGCTCTACCACCACCAATCCTTCCTCCGCTCGCCGCCCACGCACTGTGGCGATTCCACATCTTATGGCAGTAGTAGGGTCATAAATAGCGGGAATCGACGTCTCCCTCGGGGTTACCCCGCCAGGGATCTCCTTCACTCCTTCCAAACTCTAATCGTTTTTGCTAATTTTGTCAAGTAACAATATCGGGAAATACACGAACGTATCGAATTTCTTGCCCGGCTTATATTCCCGCCTCGTTCCTCCTTTCTGCCTCGCGCCAGGCCCGTCTTCGGGAATGTATCCCTCTGGCGAGTTGCCCAGTGAAACGCGTCGGAATAGGTTGCCCATCCCTTTCCCGCGCGATAGAATAGCGGCACAGGGTATTTTGCGGCTTTCGTCGACAAAAGTGCGGGGAGGATATGAACGTAGTCGCCATGTTGCCGACGTCGGATATCCTCTTTTTACGCTGCGTGATGGCGGCCATTTTCGCGGCGGCTTGTTGTCTCCTGTTGATTCGCGATACGCGACCGCTTCCCTGGCGCTGGTTGCTGGCCTTCGCGTGCCTGCTGGGTCTCTCCCGTTATCTGCTCATGGCCGAAGCGGCCTACGGCGCACACCTGTGGCTCACCGTCCCTGAACTTCTCGCGAAGATGGGCGCATTCGGCGCGCTGCTTCTCGGTGTGCGAGGCGAGCTTGGCCTCTCGAAACGCATGTCCTACCTCGTCATCGCCGGAATCTACGCCATATTGCTGGTTTCGCCTGCGCGCGGCGCGGGCGAGGCCTGCGCCGAAGCGCTAGCGGCCCTAGCCTTTTTTCGCGCGAGCCGTCGTGAAAAGCACCAGGGGACTGCGCTCGAAGCGCTGGCGTTTGCCTTTCTGGCAGCGGCGGGGATTGCCGCGTTGCGTTGGGGAATCACGTTTGCTTCCGGTCCAGAGGCATTTCGTTTGCCGGCGGGCGAGACGTTTTTCACACCGGGACTCGCCGCGCTTGATCTGTTGAGTAGCGTGTTTCTCGCATTGGCGGCATGGAATGGCTACCTCCGCGCGCCTCTTGCCGAACAAGACTGTCGGCCACGCACACCACTGCGCACGCTGGCCATTTCGCTTCTTGTTGTGACGCTCGCGGCGGCCGGGCTCACCGCATCCAGTCGGGCTGCCCATGAGAGAGACGCGGGGCTACGTCGCCTCCTGTTGCTTCGCGTGCAGACCGCCGCGCTCGCGCTCGATTCCCGGCTGATGGATGCTGCGCGGCTGGAAGGACCGTCCAGCCCACAGTACTCCGAACTTGTGCGGCGTCTTGGCGCGGTCGCGGGAGCGAACGAAGACGTTCGTTTTCTGTACCTCCTACACAACGTGGACGGAGTACTCCGTTTCGTTGCCGAAGCGCCCACCGCCGATCCCGCCGACGCCTCACCCCCCGGTTCAGAGTTTCCCGAAGCGCCGATCGCGTTTTTTGAGGTGCTCTCAACCGGTGAGCCCCGCATGATCGGTCCCGCAGTAGATCGCTGGGGCACCTGGATGACCGGCGCGGCCCCGGTGTGGGATCGCGACCACAAGGCGATCATCGCCGCGCTAGGGATGGATATTCCCGCGAAGCAATGGTGGGACACGGTCAATCTCGAGCGATTGCGCCCGCTCACGCTCAGCCTGCTCTTGGTTCTCCTAGTTGTAGGTGGCGAAATCGTCTTGATTTTGCGGCGCGCCGCGCAAGAGCGCATCGCCCGCTCGGAGAAAAGCTACCGGGCGTTGTTTGGGCATATGCCTTTAGGACACGCCCGCTGTCGATTGCTCTACGACACAACGGGCCGTGCCGCGGATTGGGAGTATCTCGAAGTCAACGCCGCTTTCGAAACGCACAGCGGTATGCCCGCCACGGACTTTTTGGGCCGTCGGGCTTCGGAAACGCCGCCAGGTTTCCTTGAGGCAGGTCCGCGCTGGCTCGGCCTGTTCGAGCGCGTCGCACGCAACGGCGAGACCCTGTCGATAGATGAATACCTTCCCGTTTCCGGACGTTGGCTGACCATCAGCGCCTACATGCCGGAACCGGGGGATTTCGCGCTGACGTTTGAGGATATCTCCGAGTTGCGGCGCGCCTGGAATGCCTTGCAGGAGAGCGAATCGCGGACGAAGGCCATTTTCGACACCGCCGCGGACGGCATTATCGTGATCGACGAGGCGGGCATCGTGCAGCGGGTGAACGCGGCGATTTGCCGCCTCTTTGGCTACGATGCTTCCGAGTTGCTTGGGCAGAGCGTCTGCAAGCTTATGCCGGAGCCGCACGCGAGTCAGCATGACCAGTACATTCGCCGTTACCTCGACACCAACGAGCCGCATGTCGTCGGCAGCAGCCGCGAACTCGAAGCCCGCCGCAAGGACGGCACGCTGTTTCCAATCGAGTTGTCGTTGGGAGAGTCACGGACCGACGAGCGGCGGGTGTTCACGGGAATCGTGCGCGACATCACGAGTCGTCGACAAGCCGAAGAAGCCGTCGCTGCCGCGAACGCACAGAAAGAAGCGGTGCTGCAGGCGGCCTCGGAGGTGTCTATTATCTCGACCGACCGCGAAGGTGTCATCACGGTTTTCAACACCGGCGCGGAGCATATGTTGGGCTACCGGGCCGAAGAAGTGCTCGGCCAGAAAACGCCGGTGCTCATTCATCTCCCTTCCGAAATTGAGGCGCATAGCCGTGAACTCAGCGAAGAACTCGGCGAAAACATACAAGGGTTCGATGTGTTCGTGGCGCGGGCGCGGCGCGGCGGCGCGGAAGCGCGCGAATGGACCTATGTGCGCAAAGACGGCTCGCACATCACCGTAAGCCTGGCGGTAACCGCCGTGCGCAACGCGGCGGGCGAGGTCGCCGGCTACCTCGGCGTGGCGGTCGATATCACCGCGCGCAAACTGTCCGAGGCGGAATTGCTGCGGCAACGGCAATTGCTCAACGCGGTCGTGAATTCCGCAGCGATGTTGATCAGCGCGCCAGAGTACGAGCGCTGCATTGTGGACGCGTTCCGGCAAGTTGCCGAGGCCACGGATCTCGACCGGGTGTACGTCTTCGAGAACCACGACGATCCCGATACCGGCGCGCATCGGGCCAGCCTGCGTTTCGAATACGCCATTCCCGAGGTTCCCGCGCGCATCGGCAATCCGCGCATGCAGAATCTCGCATGGGACCAGATCTTTCCGCATTGGTACCCTGCGTTGGCCGAGGGCCGGACCATCCGCGGGATCGCGCGCGATTTCCGGCCTTCCGAACGGCGTCGGCTGGACCTGCAGCAAACGGTCTCCATCGTCGTAGCGCCGGTTATTGTTGAAGGGCGTTTCTGGGGCATCCTCGGGTTCGATGAATGTCATTTCGAGCGCGTCTGGTCAAAGACGGAAGTCGCGATCCTCGAGTTGTACGCGAGCATCATCGGCGGAATCATCTCCCGGCAGCACGCCGAGCGGACCGTGCGCGAGAGCAACGCCTTGCTGCACGCCGTTCACGAAATTCAGACCGAGTTCATTGCGGAAACCGATCCCAACCTACTCTTTGAGCGCCTGCTCCACGAAATGCTGACGTTTACGCAGAGCCGCCGGGGTTTCATCGCGCGGGCCCGGCGCACCTTGGGCGGCCGAACGTATTTGCAGGTCTTCGCGGTGCGCGGCGGACAGGAGCCCTTGCCCGACGACGAGATCGACCTCGAGCCGGAGGGTACCCTGGGCGGCCAGTTGCTCAAGACGGCCACTCCGCTGCTGCGCGGCCAGATCGATTCCGACGTTCGCACCGGTCTGCCGGGATTCGAAGGTCCTTTCGAGAGTTTTCTGGGGCTTCCGCTGCTGCGCGGACGCATCGCGGTGGGAATGATCGTTCTGACCGATCGCCCGGACGGATACGATCGCGCCCTGATCGAGCGACTCGGCCCGCTCACCGCCAGTTGCGCCAACATTCTCGAGGCGCATCATATCGAGGTCGAACGCCGCCGCGCCGTCGAAGCGGTCGAGCGTCAGCGGGAATGGCTCGCGGTCACGTTGTCCAGCATCGGCGACGCCGTCATTGCCACCGACACCCAGGCGCGCATCACGTTTCTCAATCCCGTCGCCGAGCAGTTGACCGGCTGGAAACTCGAGGAGTGTCTTGGCGCGCCGCTGGGCGAAGTCTTTCACATTATTTCGGCGGACTCCCGCGCTCAGGCGCCCAGCCCTGTCGCGGAGGCGTTAACGAATCGGCGCATTGTCGAGCTTGCGGACAATACGTTGTTGATCGCGCGCGACGGACGCGAGACACCGATTGACGACAGCGCCGCTCCGATTCAGGATAACCAAGGCCGTCTGCATGGCGCGGTGTTGGTGTTTCGGGATGTCGCGGAGCGCAAGCGTCATGAAGCGCAGATCGCTGAGGCCCGCGAACAGGAAGTCGAGATCGGCGCGCGCATTCAGCAAACCCTGTTGCTGGGCCAGCCGCCCACCGACATGCCCAAGGTGGAGATCGGCGTGCTGACCGTGCCGTCGCAAGGAATTGACGGGGATTTCTACGATTTCTTCCGGCGCGGCGACGATCACCTGAGCGTGGTGGTTGGCGACGTTATGGGCAAAGGCATTCCCGCGGCGCTCATGGGTGCCGCCACGCGAAGCGCCTTCCACCAGGCAATGGGCGAGCGCCTCATGGCCGATCCCGATGAGGCGATTCCGCGGCCAGAAGAAGTTGTCAACGCGATGCACCGGATCGTGACGCCGCGGCTGATGGAACTGGAGAGCTTCGTCACGCTGTGTCATATCCGTTTTGATTTGCTTCGCGGCGTTGCCGATGTCGTCGATTGCGGCCACACCAAAACACTTCATTGCCGCATCGGCACCGGGGAATGCCGCCTGCTCGAAGGGTCCAATTTGCCTTTAGGCGTGCTTGAACGCGAGGTATATGAACAACGGCGGACGTATTTTAGGGAAGCCGACGTTTTCTTCCTGTATTCAGACGGTCTGACGGACATGCTGCGCAATGACGAGCGGTTCGGGCAAGAAGCGCTCACCGAACTCGTGCGCCGCAACGCCGCGCTTCCGCCACACGAACTGATCGAGGCCATCTGGTCGGCTGCGGTTGCGTTCTCGGGAAATACCGTATTTATCGACGATCTCACGTGCGTAGCGGTGCGCCTCGGCCCACGAAGCGAAGCCCCCCGTCACCTCGCGAATGCGATCCTGGAATCGGACCTGAATTGCCTCGCGGACGTGCGCGCGTTCGTTCGCGAGGCCTGCGCAGCGGCCGAATTCGGGTCCGGCGCGCTGGAACTCGAGTTGGCGGCCAATGAGGCGTTCACGAACATCGTCCTGCATGGCTACGAGGGCACGGGAGGGCGCATTGAGCTATGTGCGGAGGCGTTGGACGAGACGCTGATTCTTAGGATGTATCATTGGGGCCGTGCGTTCTATGATGGTTTGGTTCCCCCGCCGGTGCTGGACGCGTCACGCTCGGGAGGGTTTGGCTTGCACATTATCCGCGAGAGCGTGGACGCGGTAAGCTATCTGCGATCGAGCGGGGGACGAAACTGCGTCAAACTTGCGAAGCGTCGTGTTTGAAAATGCGGCAGAGGATTTCTGGGAAAGAGCGGCAATGAAGCGTGGCGTAAATCAATGGTTGTTTCCAGACGGAATGCCGGCGGAAGACGCGGTGTGCATGGCAAAAAAATACCGCTTCGAGGCATTTGAATTCTGCGTGGGCGAGGACGGTCCCGTGCGGCTGGACGTGAGCGAGCAGGAGGCCCGAGTCCTGCGCGCAGCCGCGGAACGCGAAGGCCTCACAGTGCATAGTGTTGGCTGCGGTCTTGGGTGGCAGCATCCGCTGTGCGCGGGTGACTCCGCGCGGTGGGCTGAAGCGCTCGAAGTGACCGAGCAGGCATTGCGCGTGGCGGGTTGGCTGGGCGCTAGTGCGCTGCTGGTCGTGCCGGGCGTGGTCGATGCCGACACGCCGTACGATCAGGCCTATGACCGCGCCCTGGAAGGCGTGAAGGCCCTCATCCCCGCCGCGGAACGCAACAAAGTAGCGATCGCCATCGAAAATGTCTGGAACAAGTTCCTGCTGAGTCCACTCGAGATGCGCGCATTTATCGATGCATGCGACAGCGAATACGTAGGCGCGTATGTGGACGTGGGAAACCTCATCGCCTACGGCTATCCCGAACAGTGGATCCGCATTCTAGGGTCACGCATCCGCGCAATCCACATGAAGGACTTCCGCGCATCCGTGGGGACGCTGGGCGGTTTCGTAATGCTGATGGAAGGCGACGTGAATTGGCCCGCCGTAATGCAGGTGTTGCGTGAAACAGGGTATGATGGCGCGTTGACCGCCGAGTACTGGACATATACGCACTCCTACGAGGCGGTACTGGCGCATATGGCGGCGGGATTCGATCACATACTGAAGTAACGAGCGCGCGGCGCTCGAACAGCGGGAGCACGAGAATGAAAGTGGCCTTTGTTGGATGCGGAGGCATTGGCGCCCTCCACGCCCACATGGCGAATGCTTGTGGGCTGAGAATTGTCGCATGCGCGGACACGGCGAAAGACAATGCCCAAGCCATTGCAGATCGTTATGGTGCGACGGTGGTCGATCCCAAGAAAGCGGCGGTCTATCCCGAGGCGGACATTGTGGCGATCTGCACGCCGACGCCGTTTCACACGCCGTACTTGGAGATGGCGACAGACGCGGGCAAGCACGTCTTCTGCGAGAAACCCTTTGGCCGCACTATTGAGCAATGCAAGACCGCGATCGCGAATGCCAAGCGCACCAAAGGAAAGGTGTTTGTGGCGCATGTGGTGCGGTATTTCCAGGAATTCGACGCGATCAAGGCACAAGTCGAAGCCGGCGCGACGGGCACGCCGGGCTTTGTGAAAATGTACCGCGGCGGCATTTTCCCCAAAGGCCAGGGCCTGTGGTTCCATGATTACGCCATGAGCGGCGGCGTCACGCTCGATACCTTGATTCACGACTTCGATTGGCTGCGCTACGCCTTCGGCGACCCGGAGCGGGTGTTCTGCCAGGCGTTGCAGCGCACCAAACCAGAGCGGCTCGACTACAGCCTCGTCACATTCCGCATGAAGAGCGGCGTTATCGCGAGCGTCACAGGCACCTGGGCGCACCCGCAAGGGTTCCGTGTACGGGTCGAAGTCTGCGGCGACAAAGGCATAGTCTCCTTCGATAGCCAGGAGGCGTCGATAACGACGATGCTCCGTAGCGCACCCGGCGAAGGGCCGGGCATGATTGTGCCGGGCAGCCCGGTTGCGATCAGTCCTTATCAGCTCGAATGGCAAGACTTCATCAACTGGATCGAGGGCAAGTCCAAGCCCCGTGTGACGCCCCAGGATGGCATGGCGGCGGTGAAAATGGCCTTGGGTGCGCTTGAGTCCGCGCGCACGGGCAAACCGGTGAAACTGTAGTCCAAGAACGCATCGACCTCCCGCTCATGAGGAGGTTGAAGGAGGAAACGGGAAATGACCCGGATCGGCATTATGAGTTTCGCCCACATGCACGCCTTCAGCTACGCTTCGTGCCTGAAGCGGTTGCCCGATGTGGAGTTGACGGCCATTTGGGATGACGACGCGAAACGCGGCAAGCAGGTAGCGACGCATTTCGAGACAAAGTTCGTGCGCAATATGGATGCCTTCCTTGCGTTGGATACAGACGCCGTAATCATCGCGTCGGAGAACGTCAAACATCGCGCAATGGTCGAGGCCGCCGCGCAAGCCGGCAAGTGGATACTGTGCGAGAAGCCACTGGCGACCACCGTGGCCGATGCGAAAGCCATGGTCGCCGCGTGCAAGAAGGCCAAGGTCGGGCTGGGCACGGCGTTTCCCTGCCGCTGGATCCCGGCAGTGCGCGAACTGCGCGCCCAGCTCTCTAGTGGGGCGTTGGGCGAGGTCTATGCGGCGATGTGCACGAATCACGGCCAACTGCCCGGCGGCTGGTTCACTAAACCGGCGTTGTCCGGTGGCGGCGCGACCATGGACCACACGGTACATGTCGTGGATCTGCTGCGCTGGCTAACCGGCCGCGAAGTGAGGAAGGTCTACTGCGAGAACGGAACGTTGTTGCACAAGAACCTGGGTACCGACGATTTGGGCAGTCTACACTTTGAATTTGAGGGAGGCATGATCGCGTCCCACATCGCGAGTTGGAGCCGCCCGCGCAGTTTTCCCAGCTGGGGCGATGTTACACTGGAGATCATCGCGGAGAAAGGCGTGGTTCAGGTCGACGCCTTCAACCAGAAGCTGCTCGTGTGCAACGACGCCGTCGGAAAGGCCCAGTGGGCCTATTGGGGCGGCGAGATGGATATGGGGTTGATGGAAGATTTCGTGGAAGCGGTCAAGGCGCGCCGAGCGCCGAGTGTGACGGGACTGGACGGTCTGCGCGCCACCGAGGTTACGGTCGCGGCTTACGCATCCGCCAAGTCCCGTAAGGTCGTGACGCTTACGCGGTAGAATGAGTGTGGACTGGGGACAGGAGCGGAAATCTAATGCGTGTTTCAACGACAGTGTGCGCGGTGTTCATGGCGATTGGCCTCGCATGGACGCTCAGCGCGTGCGACGGCGAGGGACTCTTCGTTCCCATAAACCAAGTCTCCGGCGGCGATAACCGCCCGGGAGGCTCGTCCGACGGCGGCGGCAACACCCCGCCCTCCAGTAACGACAACCGGTTCGCGGGTTCATGGGCCGCTGCGTATTGCGACGACATCGTGACGCCCGACGCGACGACGGGGAAGATCTACTATGTCGTTCGCCTCTCGCTGACGCAGAACCGAACGGTCCTGAGCGGTACGGGCCGTGTGCTACGCGTTTTCACCGAAGGCTCCACCGCCTACGACGCGCAACCGCTCACGTTTTCCGTGTCTGGCGCGACCACGAACGACGACGCGACGCTGCGCTTCCTATCCACCAGCGGGCGTCCGTTCGATTTTGAGCCGGTTTGGCACTTGCGCCTCTGCAACAACCGCATCGTGGGAATGTACGCCGCATCAAAGACCGACAACACGCTTGTGCGCTCGGGGGTTGCCCTGTGGCGGCGCGTGTCCAGCGCAACGATGAGCGGGCTGAAAGTGGCCACGCTGTCCGATCGCACGCCATCGTCCCCTCCCAATCGCCTGGACCGGGTCGGCGAACTCAACCTGACCGTCGTCGGCACGACTCCCGGCGACCTCGGAAACTTCTACCTCCAACGGGAAACCGATACGCCCCTGACCCAAGCCTTCAGCATCACGGGTGGCGTCGTGAACGGCGCGGAGCTCTTTCTTCGTTTTGGCGCGGAGGATCTTGTGCAGACGCCCATGTCCGTTTTCGCCATCCACGACGGCGTGCGCTTGCTCGCTGCCTATGCGCAGTTCAGCGGCGGCCGTCTGAACTGGGCCGGAACCGCGGTCTGGTACCCCACCGGCGCAACGACGCCCGGCGCGTTTACGCATACCTGGGCGAGTTCCTTTGGCGACACCTCCACCGCCTCCGTAGGCGGCACGCGCCGCTCGGACTATGTGGGGGTGCTGAACCTCACGGCGAATGACGGCAATGTGCTCTCGGGAACGGCCTCGATCCTCGACGAAAGCGCCAGTACCCCCGCCTACCGAAGCTATACCGTGCGCGCAGGCTCCACCACGGGAACACGGGCGCAGTTCGAACTGCACGATTCGGGAACGGGCACGACGTTTTCCTGGGACGCCCAACTGGGCGGCGACGTCCTCATCGGGTCGTACATTAAGTACTCAAACAGCGGCGCGTACCTCAGCCGCGGCGTCGCCGAATGGCGTTATCAGTCCACCGCTTTTAGCCTCGCGGGAACCTGGACCGCTTCGTTCCTCGACACCTACGGCGAGGCGGAGCCCGAAGCCAACCAACTCGCCTTGATCACCGTCGGTACCCCCACCTCCACCGGCGATCTCAGCGGGTCGGGCGCGTTGCGCTTCGCGGGCGACACTAGCCGTCGGCTTTTCAACATGACCGGTTCCGTTTCCGGCTCGGAGATTACCTGGCGCTGGAGCGGCTCGGGGCTGGTGGGCGATATCGTATGGCATCTGCGCCCAACCACGAACGGGCTCGTTGGAACCTACACCAACTACACCTCCAACAATGCCCTGGAGTCCAGGGGGTGCGCGGTGTTTTTCAAGACATCGACCTCCGCGCAGTTTGCTCAGTAACCTAAACACGCGAAGCCGCCCCTCCCCCCGGGGCGGCTTTTGTCATCTCCCGCTAAAGTTCTCCCCCCGTCTGCCGATAAGAGAGGATAGGCAGGGAAGCCTAAGACTCTAACGCTAAGGAGAGCAGGTCATGGTAGGCATTTATGGTATCGGGGGTATTCCCGAACCTGCCAATGCCGCGCAGGTCGGGACTCAGCCCAACAAGAAAGAAGCGCCCAAGGCAGCCGCCGCCCAGCAAGACGGCGTCACCCTGAGCACCGAAGCGCTCAGCACGGCGAAAGCGGTTCAACTCTCCCAGGAGTCGGAGCAGCAAGCGAGACTCCAGGCGGAGCGCGTCGCCCGCGCGAAAGAGCGCATCGAACAGGGCACGTACCGGGTGCAAAGCGTTGTGCTGCTTGTTGCCGCGCGGATTACGCGCGCAATGGGCACCGAGATCAGCTAACCCCGTCCCTATACCGACTCCGGAATAGGGACAGGGGAATTTTGTCTTGTCAAAAAATACGAAGTGATTCGTTTGCGTGCCACCATCCGCGTATGTGCCGCTCAGTCCTCGCGCAGCCGATCGAAGAGCCGCTCCTCCCCGCCACGATACAGCAGCATATCATCCACGGCGAGGGTCTGATCCACGGAAAGCGGCACAAACTTCCCTTCGGTGCGCACATACTCAGTGCCATCGCCCCCCACCAAGCGCCCGCGCGCTTCGGCCATACGCCGCGTGTGGCGGACCACTTCCGTCTCGGCGATCAGATCAATGTCGGCAGGCACGGGCCGCAGGTAACGGACCGAGAGTTCAGCCGTGTAGCACATGAGGCCGATAGCGCGGGCAGCGGCCCAGCCCATGCACTCGTCGAGCAACGCGGCGCTGACGCCGCCGTGGACGGTGTTGGCATAGCCGCAATGATGGGTTTGCGCATTGAGCCGGGCCTTGACCTTGCCGTCCTCAACGTAGAAACGCGTCCGCAAGCCCGCGGGATTGTCCTCGCCGCACACAAAACAACTGCTCGAATTGGGCAGCGGAACGCCGCTGGACACCTGTTTGCACATACTTGGAATGCTCCTTGGCTTTACAGCGCGGACGATGCCCCTCTCGTTTCCAGACGCAACCGGGACCGAGGGGAGAACCTCGCTTGTCAATGCATCTCACGGAGACTTCTTTTCGCTAGAGCGCCAAATACCAGCCACCACGACAACCAACAGGAGAAGCAGGAGGGCTAGCCCGAAACCAAGGGCTTGTTGCCTGGGCGACGAGGGGAGCTGGACCGGCTCCTCCGCCGTCACCGCAGGCGCTGCTGATCCGTCCGAAGAGGCCGCCGCAAGGTTCTCTTTAGGCGAGGCCTCCAAATCGGCCACGCTGCCAGCCTTGGATTTCATGTTATCCCACTCGCGCCCGGGAATCATTTTGCCGCCGACCATGTACCCCCAGTCACCGGAGCCGTCGTCAACAACCAACGCTTGTTCAGGCCATTCGAAGCGATAGTCCTCCTGCTTACGCGGTTCATTGAGCCGAATCGCCGTCGCGACGCATTGGGTCGTCTGCACATATTGTCCCGTAGCGCTGTTGCCTATCCCGCCGATACGCCCCGATACCGGGACATACACCGCCCCCAATGGCGTATCCATCTTGCGCATTTCGTCCACGACGACATCCCAAAGAGGCTTGTCCTTGGTCAGCCCTTCGGTCCCATAGTGCAAGATACGTCGCGGCACATACTCCTCTGTCTCGGACAACCACAGACGCGCCCTGAAACTGGCTGGCAGTTTGATGTCCACGACTATCGCGGGAAAGGTCCCGCCGAGCACGCGCAAGGACTGACGGCCTATGACCGCCGCTTCCGTAGGCGATGCGCCGCTCCAAAGCTTACCTTTCCCGCCGCTCATTATCTCGGAAAACGTCAACGTCGGAGCCTCTTGAAACAGCGGGGAAGAAAGAACGGAGGGGTCGTATGGAAAGGTCACAATGTTACCGTCGTGCCTTCCCGGCTCGAAGTGCCCCGAGTTGTTCTCGCTCGTCCAACTCCTCGATTCGACGCCATCAAAGCCGAACTCGTTCACCCAACTCGGCTTTCCATTGTCGTCGATGTTCCGGCGCAAAGTGACGCGCTCACGGTAGTCCTGAGGATCGTATAGCCAGCGTCCGCTGGTTCTGCTCATGACGGAGGAATCCTTCGTCCAACGAGTTTCCGAGAAAAACTCGTACTCGATATTCTCGACCAGATTCTCCTGCCGAGCGCGCGTGCTGACCAAGGTTTGGAGGTCCACCCGGGTGGGCCCGAGAGGACCGGCTTCCGGTTTGCCGTCGTAAAGCCACGGAACCGATTCAGCCGCCGCGCCCGCAGCGATCAGAACCCAACACACCGATGAGCACAAAGCAAACAAGCCGTGACGAATCCTCAAAATACGCTCCATCTTCCTCGTTTCCGATTTACACGCGGAACGCTCTCTCTTGAAGCCGCGCTTCAAGTCCTCATAGGCTACATGCCGCGTGCTATAGTACCCCATGCGCCCGCGTTATGTACTTGCGCCGAGTGTGGCGACCCTTCTTGCGCGGCTTTCGGATATTTGGCTACGATTTCGCCAGGCAAGAAGGGAAGAAGTGTCATGCACCGTCTAGTGCCATTATTTTGTGCCATTGGCATATCCGTCCTATGGTGTGCAATGGTTTTGCCTGCCACCAACATAGATGCAGGTATGGTTATGGATCCCGATGGACCTGATGGAGAACCCGTTGTCACCCCAGTCTCGGAACTGGCGGCAGGAAGGCTGTTCTGGGTGCCAGCCTTGTTGGTCGCCGACTACATACCCATTCCGAAATGGAATCTCATAACCGGGACCGGGCTCTCACTGATTATATGGACGGCTGTATTCTTTCCCGTTTTTCTGGTCGCCAGGAAAACGATTTCATTAAAAAGCAAGAAGTGATCGCGGCGAGGCGAATGGCTTTTGGCGCGATGTCCCGCGTGTCGCGGTGAGTTGGAAGGGGAGGCGGGGCTGTGATACTATCGGCGCGTGGAATGAGGGAAATGCCATGAATCGCAGCACGGTTTGGTTTGTTGGAGTATTGGTGCTTCTGATGGCCGGGATGGTGGGCTGTGCCCGTGCGGCGCGGGACACATCCGGGTTCGCGGTGGTGGACACGATTACGGTGGACACGCCGTTCGAGCAGGCGTGGCAGCATGCGAAGGCGGCGTTGCGCGAGCAGGAGTTTGAGATCTACACCCGCGACAAGCGCGGCGTGTTCGTGGCGTACAGCAAGATGAAACGCCAACTCTTCGTGCCTAACCGGGTGCAATACACGATCACGCTGACCTCGCTCTCGTCGGATTCGACCGAAATCAAGATCGAAACGGTGCGCCAGGTCTACGGCGTCACGTTGTTGACCTATCCGGACTGGCACGACCGCAAGACCTCGGACAACAAGGATGCAGCGGCCTTGCTGGAACTCATCAAGGCCAAGTGCAGCGGTCAGGTTGCGCCCACACCCGCGCCAGCCGAGGAAGCGAAATAGCGCGCACTGGAGCATTGCATGACCGCGCCAGCCGGGCCGGGGTTCATCGAGCAGCAACTGCCGTCGTGGGTTCAGCGAGTACTCTATCTAGGTGTCGGCAATGGAGAAGGCGCGGCGCTGCTGAATGCCCACGGTCTTGAAGTATATGCCGTCGGCACGCCACGTGATGACCTCGATGGGGCCCGCCTCCGCCTTCGTAACCTGATCGAATCCGATTTTCCCGGTCCTCCGCTGCCATTTCCACCCGCGTCGTTCGACGCAGTGATTCTTGGCAACACGCTCACACACGACCAATGGCCCGCCGAGATAATCGAGGCGGCCGCGGCCTACTTGTCCCCGGATGGGTCGCTGTTTTTTGAGGCTCCACATTCCGGCTACTGGCGCCGCAGGGCAGGTCTCTGGCCATTGCAGGGGGAGAACCTCGAAAGCATAGCGCAGCGACTTTCAGAAACTGGATTGCAGTGCTATCGGTGGTGGCGTCTGTACGATCAGGTTTTCATGGCGGCTCCTTGCGAAGATGGAGCGGTGCTGCTACCCGACGTCGCCATAGCCCTAGCCGCGGGTGAAGACCGCGGCCTCGCCGCCACTGTCTCCCACGTGATCCAGGCGGTACGACTGGAGTATAGACCGCTGGAGCACGCCCAACGCCTGCGAGAACGCGGGCAGCCAGGACCGGCCTACGATCTCCTAGGACAAGCCCCCGCCGCGTTCTTTCCCGAGGCCCGGTCCGTTGCGCGAGTGGCGAGGGAAATGCAGGCATGCCTTTTGGACTTGACCGATTTCGCGGTGCTCGATCGCCTTACCACCGCGCAGCCGCTCTTCTATAGTTCGTTGGCGGACGATCCCGCGCTCCCAGAACCCTACCTGTGTCAGGCGCGCCTGTGGCAAGAACTCGGCGACACAGACATGGCGCGGCGTATTCTCGCGCTTGGACACTTTTGTTCACATTCAGCGTCCCTTGGAGAACGGTTGAGCGCGTTTCCTCGGCCTGCGCCGTCACCCCTATGCGAACCCGCGCCGACGCTGCACACCGCGCCGCCGCGACTCCGTGTTTTGCTTGTGCTCCCTGCGCGGGCGCACTATGGACTCGATGTCCTCTTCGATGGGCTCTGCGAAGTCCTCGGCGAGCAACAGGTCGTCGAATGGCCTTGGAAGCCCTCGCTGCACGGCCAGGCCCCGGCGGACTTTACGTCGTACCCGTGCCTTTTCGCGCGCGACGGCGCACCGCGCACCGATGACGATGTGTTCGCCCTGCTTGAGGACGGTTATTTCGACTTCGTGCTGATCGGTCACTTCGAACTGCACACGATGCCCGAGGCCGCACAGCGGTTGGGGCGATCGCTACGGCGTACGCCGTTTTACATCGTCGATCAGGAAGACGGCGCAGCGGACTATCGTGAACATGTGCTCGGCGTGCTTGGCCGTCGCGACATGGCGGGGTACTTCAAACGAGAGATGCTTGTCGCGCACGACTACGGTCCAGGCGTCTGGCCCCTGCCCTTTGCCTATCCCGCACACCGCGCACGCATCACAGACGCCCCGCGCTTGCAGGATGTCTTTTGGGCGGGCCAACGCGCCGCCGGCATGCGCAGGCCCTATATCGAACTGATGGAAAAAGAATTGGGCCGTCGGTTCGACGCACACCTCACTCCGGAAGCGTACAGCGCGGCGCTCTGCGGCGCGCACACGGGCCTGAACCTTTTCGGTCTTGGCTTCGACACCGTCCGCTATTGGGAACTGCCCGCCCACGGCTGTCTGCTCTTTTCCGAGCGTTCACCCCTGCGCATACCGGACAACTTCGTCGATGGAGAATCCGCCGTTTTCTTTGATGAACCGGCCAGTTTTCTTGAAAAACTGCGTTGGATCATCGCCTCTCCCGCCGATGCCGCCCGAATTGCCGACGCTGGGCGCCAACACTTCCTCACGCATCACACCCATGCCGAGCGCGCTCGGCAGCTTCTTGCGCGAATTCTTACCGCATCATAGACCGAGGGCTATCCTTTGGCGAGTTGGCTGGCTTTGAAGGCCAACCCTTGGGCATTGATTCGGAGGTCGCCATCGAGAACGGCGGCGGCCTGGGCGGGGTTAGCGACGCCCGCGCGGGCGCAGTGTTCCGCGAAGGCGCGCATGATTTGCTCTAGGCACCACGCTTCGAGAGGCGCACCGGTCTCGGGACGTTTGACGGCCTCGGTGAGAATGGCTGCCATGGCGCGGAGGTCCGCGAGGAGGTCTTGCGCGGCGACAGCGGGTTCCGCGATAGGGCCGAAGTGCGTGGGATAGGCCCACTCCGCACCCGTCGCGACGATGCGCTCAACGCTGGCGATGGCGGCCTCGGGATCGAAGTCCGTGGGTGCGGTGGAGCACAGCAGGAAAGGTCTCTCGGAAGGCCCCAATGCCGGATAACGCACGCCAAACGTATCGCCGGTGAATACCGCGTTGGCCCTGGAGTCGTGGATGCACATGTGATGTCGAGCGTGGCCAGGGGTATGAAGAAAAGTAAATGTGCGGCCGCCGAAATCCAACGTAGCGCCGTCTTCCACCGCCGATACCCGTTCCGCAGGGATAGGGTCGAGCCGTCCATACAACCGGTCAAAGGTTTCGTCGCCGTAGACTTTCCGAGCGCTGGCCTCGAGACGCGCCGGATTGATGAGATGTCGCGCCGCGACGGGATGGCAGAGCAACATCGCATTCGGACAGCGCGCGAGAAGTGCGCCCGCGCCCGCCGCATGGTCGAGATGGGCGTGGGTAATGAGGAGATAACGCACGTTGTCTGGGCCGAGCCCGTGGTTCGCCAGCGCCTCGAGCAGCAGAGGCTGTGCATGCACCGTGTTTACGTCGCAAAACGCGGCTTCGCGGCCCTCGAGAATGAGGTATGACGCGGCGCGCTGGGGACCCCTATATTGGCAGTCGATAGTAACAATATCGCCGGGCGCGTCCATGTCGCGCCACGCCTACTTCGCCGGTTTGGCGTCCATTAAGGCGCGCACGTTGCGGACGTGTCCCGCGGCGTCATCGTACGAGATGATGCCCTCGAGGTAGAGATCCTTCACCGAGCGGTCCATGGTGATCATCCCGTCCTTCGTGTTGGTCTCCATGATGCTGTAGACCTGGTGCGTCTTGCCTTCACGGATGAGATTGGCGACGGCCATGTTGTTGCGCAGCACTTCGCACGCCAACACGCGGCCCTCGCCGTCGGCGCGCGGCAGCAATCGTTGCGACAGCACCGCGAGCAGCGTCATCGAGAGCATAAACCGCACCTGCTGCTGTTGCTCGGCGGGGAAAACATCGATCACGCGGTCCACGGTTTGAACGGCGTCATTGGTGTGAAGCGTGGCAAGCACGAGGTGGCCCGTCTCCGCCGCGCGCAGGGCCGCTTGGATCGTCTCGAGGTCGCGCATTTCGCCGATCAGGATGACGTCCGGGTCTTGGCGCAGCACATACTTGAGCGCGTTCGGGAACGAATGCGTGTCGCCGCCGAGTTCGCGTTGGTCCACGATGCTTCGCTTATGTTGGTGTACGAACTCGATGGGGTCTTCCACGGTAATGATGTGGCATTCGCGTTGATTGTTGATGAGATCGATGATCGACGCCTGCGTTGTGGTTTTGCCGTGGCCGGTGGGCCCCGTTACGAGGACCAGGCCTTGGTGCGCCGTGGCAAGTTCCCGCACGAGCGGCGGAAGCCCGAGCGAATCGAGCGACGGAATGTCGTCGGGGATGGGACGAAACGCCGCCGTCACCGCCTGCTTCTGCCAATAGACGTTTACACGGAAACGATGCTTGCGTCCCACCGCAATGGAGAAATCGAGTTCCTTCTCCCGCTCGAAGCACGCGCGCTGCTCGTCCGTCAGCACATCATAGACCAGGCGCTTGGTGTCTTCCGGCGTAAGGACATCGTCGCGGGTGCGCAGTAGCCGGCCATTGACCCGCAACATCGGGGGCGCACCGGCGCTGATGAGCAGGTCCGAGGCGTTCTGCTTGCTGACTAAGCTGAAAAGCGACTGGAGGTCCATGCGCTGCCCTTTCCCCCCGGGGCGGCGCGTGGCCTGCCCCGGTCCGTATTCGAGAACCGTTGCCGTGCGTGGGACATAATACTTGAGGTCTGGAACAGACGCAATGCGCCCAATCGGCCAGGCGAACGCGCATGCGCCAACGCAAAGCGTGCTTGACTCTTCGGCTTGGCGCATGGCACGATAGCGCCGCGCAGATGTCCCGCCGTGACTGGCGAAACGCGTGGAATTAACCACGGGGAATCGACGGGACCGTTTGAGCCGTTCGCCTGGGCCTTCTAGTTTGCGCAGCAGTCTTGAACTGCGTGTTAGGAAGGTCAACAGGTCCGCCGCTTGGCGGATCGGAGGCGAACAATGCAGCGCACCCCATTGTACGACGAAGCCCTTGCCGCCGGGGGCCGGTTTGTCGATTTCCACGGCTGGGAACTCCCAGTGCAGTTCACCGGCATTCTGCAAGAACATCTCCACACCCGTTCGGGCGTCTCACTGTTCGATTGTTCGCATATGGGCAAGTTCCGGCTCGACGGCCGCGCCGCCATCGAATCCTTCGACCGGCTCATCTGCCTGGATGTGGCCGGACTCGCCGTAGGGCGTGGGCGCTATGGCGCGTTGCTGAACGAATCGGCCGGCATTATCGATGACATCATCGTCTTTCGCGTGAGCGAGGAGTCAATCTATATCATCACCAACGCGGGGCCGGTGGCCGAAGTCGCGGAGATCTTTCGTTCGGCGGCGCCAAACATTCTGGATCTCTCCGCTCCCTGGGCCAAGATGGATGTGCAAGGCCCCGGCGCGCGCGAGGTCATGGTCCGGGCCGGGTTCGAAGCGGCCGCTGACCTCCGCTATTTCTGCGCCTGCATGCTCCGGTGGAACAACGTGGAGATGCTCGTGTCGCGGGCGGGGTACACGGGCGAACTGGGATACGAAATTTATCTGCCCGCGGAATCCGCGGCAGCGGCGTGGCGAGCGTTCATGGCGCAGGGCGCGCTTCCGGCGGGCTTGGGCGCGCGCGACACACTGCGCACGGAAATGGGGTATCCTCTGTCGGGGCAAGACGTGAGCCCATCCTATACCCCGCTGGAAGCGGGCATGGAGCGCTTCATTCCGTGGCACAAATCCTTTGTTGGACGCGACGCGCTGGAGGCGCAACGGGCTGCGGGCATCGCGCGACGCTTGACCCCGATCCGCACGCGTGACCGCCGCGCGCCCCGGCATGAATTCGACGTTCTTGACGGCGAGATTTCCATCGGCATAATAACAAGCGGTACGTTTGGTCCGAGTGTGGGACACGGCGTGGGGTTGGCCTACCTTCCTCCACGTCTTCCGGCGGGCCATCGGCTCGCGGCGGGTCCGAGGCGGCTTGAGGTGGAAATAACCGAGCTGCCGTTCTACCGAGGCGGCACGTGCAGGGACTGATGCGATTAGGAACGAGCGCGCCGATGTGGCGCGGTGCGAGGGAGTGAGACCATGGAATTTCCTGACGATGTGAAGTACACCAAAGACCACGAGTGGATCCGCGATGACGGCGACATTTTCGTGGTGGGCATCACCGAGTACGCGGCCCAGCAACTCGGCGACGTGACGTACGTCGAGCTGCCCGAGTTCGGTGCGAGCCTGAAACAAGGCGCGCACGCCGCGACGGTCGAGTCGGTCAAGGCGGCGAGCGACGTCTATGCGCCAGTCGCGGGGCGTGTGGCCGAAGTCAATGAGGAACTCGAGGGCCGCCCCGAACTGGTCAACGAGAGCCCCTATGACGAAGGCTGGTTTTTCAAACTGCACGACGTCGAACCGGCGCAATTGCGCCGATTGATGGACGCCTCCGCGTACGCTGCATATGTCGAGGAAGCGGGCGCATGAGCTGGAGCCCGGTCACCCCTAGCGATCAGCAGGAAATGCTGGAGATCATCGGGGTGGACTCCATTGACGACCTGTTCGCGCAAGTTCCTCAAGAACTGCGCGCGGCATCATGGAATCTGCCCGAAGGACTGCCCGAAGTGGCCGTGCGCAAGCGTGTCGAGACGTTGGCGAAACGAAACGCCGCCGACCTCGTGTGCTTTCTCGGCGGCGGATATTACGACCATTTCATTCCCGCCGCAGTGGATGCGCTGGCGTCGCGCGGCGAATTCTACACCGCCTATACCCCCTATCAGCCGGAATGCGCGCAAGGCACGCTGCAGGCGATCTACGAGTATCAGTCGACCGTCTGCCGACTCACGGAGATGGACTACGCGAACGCCTCGCTGTACGACGGCGGCACTGCGGTGTTCGAGGCGGCCACAATGGCGATGCGCATCACGGGCCGCCGCAAGATTGTCTGCCACCCATCGCTGAACCCAACTCATCGCCGCATGCTGGAGACGCACGCCGCGAACCTCGATGCGGAAATCGTCACGGGCGACTCTCCGGAAGACGCGGCCTGCGTCCTTGTGCAGAATCCGGCCTTCCTTGGCGATGTTGCGGACTTCACCGCGCTGGGCGAGGCTTGTCATGCCGCGGGCGCGCTGCTCGTGGTGAGTTGTTACCCGGTGTCGCTGGGCATGCTCAAGACGCCCGGCGCCATGGGCGCGGATATTGCCGTGGCGGAAGGCCAGAGCCTGGGGCTGCCGCTCGGGTTTGGCGGCCCGTACCTCGGGATGTTGGCCACGCGCCGTGCGCATATCCGCAAAATGCCGGGACGCCTCGCCGCCGCCACCCAGGACGCCCAAGGACGCCGTGGGTTTGTGCTTACGTTGCAGGCGCGCGAACAGCACATCCGGCGCGAAAAGGCGATGTCGAATATCTGCTCGAACGAAGCGCTCTGCGCCCTGCGCGCGCTGATCCACCTGTGTCTGCTCGGCAAGGAAGGCCTGCGTGAAGTCGCGCTGCATGCGCACAGCAAGGCCGAATACCTCAAGAAACAACTCGGGTTTGCGACGCTGCTCAACACCGGGCCGACGTTCAACGAATTCGCGCTACGTCTCGGGCAGCCCGCCGACGAGGTCGTCACTCGCATGGCCGAGCGCGGTTTCCTCGCGGGACTTCCGCTGGAAGCGGTGGGCGCAGGTGGACCCAACGATTTGCTTGTGGCGGTGACGGAGACGCGTACGCGCGCCGAACTGGACGCCTACGCCGCCGCGCTGAAGGAGACGGCATGCAGCTAATCTTCGAAAAATCCCACTCCGGCCGCCGCGGCGTGACGTTGGGGGCGCTGGATGTGCCCGCCGCCGAACTGCCGTCCGCGCTCTTGCGCGAGGCACCCGCAGCCTTGCCGGAAGTGAGCGAACTCGATGTGGTCCGTCATTTCACCAATCTTTCGCGCCGCAATTTCGGCGTTGACTCGCATTTCTACCCTCTCGGCTCGTGTACGATGAAGTACAATCCGAAATTGGCCGAGGCGGCGGCGGCAAACCCCGGCCTGGCGCATCTGCACCCGCACCTTTCGAGTACGTCCGCCTATTGGCCCCTGTGCCAGGGCGCGTTCGAGCTCATCCACGAGACCGAGAACCTGCTCGCGGAGATCGGCGGCATGAAGGCGGTAAGCCTTCAGCCCATCGCGGGCGCACATGGCGAACTCGCGGGCACGCTCATGATCGCCGCATACCATCGCGCCAAGGGCCACACGCACAAACGGGTCATCCTGATCCCCGATTCGGCGCACGGCACAAACCCCGCGAGCGCGGCAATGGCCGGTTTCGATGTCGTCCAGGTGCCTTCAGGCCCAGACGGACGGCTCGACCTCGAAGCGTTCCGCGCCGCGATGACGGACGAGGTAGCGGGCATCATGCTGACGTGCCCGAACACGCACGGGCTGTTTGAGACAGACGTGCGCCGTGTGGCGGATCTCGCCCACAAAGCCGACGCCCTGCTCTATTACGATGGCGCGAACCTAAATGCAATTCTGGGCGTGACGCGTCCGGGCGATCTTGGGTTCGATGTCATGCACTTCAATCTGCACAAGACGATGGCCACGCCGCACGGCATGGGCGGTCCGGGCTCCGGGCCGGTGGGCGCGGGTGAACGCCTCGCGCCATTCCTTCCAGGACCGAGAATGGTCAAGCACGGCGAGACCTTTGCGCTCGAAATGCCGGAGCGCTCCATCGGCCGGTTTGCGGCGTTCTTCGGGAATTTCATGATCGCCGTACGCGCGTACGCCTATATGTTGCACCTGGGCGGCTCGGGACTGCGCCAAGTCTCCGAACATGCCGTGCTCAACGCGAATTACGTTCTCGCGAAGCTGAAGGACGTGTTTACGCCTGCGTTTGAAGGCCTTTGTATGCACGAATGCGTGTTGACCGCCGCGCCGCAGGCGGCCGCGCATGGCATCCACGCGATAGACTTGGCGAAAGCTTTGCTTGACTCTGGGTATCATGCGCCGACGGTCTATTTCCCGCTCACGGTGAAAGAGGCGATCATGATCGAGCCGACCGAGACGGAATCGAAAGAGACGTTGGATGCGTTTTGCGAGGCCATGCGGGACATCGCCCGCCGCGCTCAAGAAGATCCGGAGTCGTTGCATGCCGCGCCGGACACGTTGCCGGTGAGCCGCCTGGATGAAACCAGCGCGGCGCGGCGCCTCGACTGCGCCTGCTAATACAAGGCGGGAGTTCTCTATTCCAGGAGACTCCCGCTTTTATTTTTCTTTGTCTTGCGAGAAACGCCGACGGTATTCGCCCGGCGGCATACCCTCGAATCGCGCAAAGAGACGCGACAGATAGCTTGCCCCGTTCACACCGACCCGCAGCGCGACCTCTTCGATACTCAGGCGCGTGCGCCGGAAAAGTTCTTTGGCATGCTCCACGCGTTGACGATTTACGAACTCCGTATACGACACTCCGAAAGCATCGAGCAGGCGATGGGAGACCGCGCTCGGCTGTACGCCGAGAACCCGCGCGGCTTCCTCGAGTGGGACCGCCTCAGGCAGGCGGCTGCGCACGAAATCCTGCAGCGTGCGCAAGAACGTCGCCTTAGGCGCGGGCTTGGGCGCGGCGGTCAAATCGCCTAGGGTATGCAACAACTCGCTGAGCACTTCCCGCTGATTCTGCGCGGCGGCCAGACGTCCGATACGTTCTGGCAGACTGCCCCACCACGCGCTGGGCTTACCCTTGTCTTGCGCCTGCTGCTGGATCACCTCACCAATCACCTCCACCGCACGACCGCGCCATGCATCGAGCGAGGCCCCCGCCTCCACCAGCGCACTCTCGGCCATGCGGCGCAAGGCAGCGCGATCGCCACTCTCCAAAAACACCGTCCATGCGCTGGCCACCGTTCCCTTTGAGCCGCGCTTCGCGCCTTGCTGACGCGCGTTGCCTTCTTCAGGCGCGTCCTCTTGCTCAACGTCATCGCATTCGTCGCACACGACTGCTAGCCCGCCAAGGGCATCGGCCGTCCACTCGGCCACCGCAGGCACCACACTGGCGGGAATGCGCGGCACGTCGTCGAGGGCGAACGGCAGCGGATCATGCTCGAGTCCAAGGGCAGCGAGTCTTGCGGCAACATCGTGTTCCAACGCGTCCGGGACTTCCGACGGACAATACGGCCCAAACGTCAGCACATAGGGCGAGTCCTCGACCCCCGGCAACGCGGCCATCGCGACGCACGAGAATCCCACGTGGCACACAAAAGGCACCGGGCGGCGGCGGCGCACCGCCATTGCCGAGGCCCGCGCGCGCGACGCGCGGCAAGCGTTTAGTCCCTGCGGCGATTCACCCACGTACTTGCATGCCGCACATTGGCCTAGTCCTGTGATGCGCAGTCCTTCTTCGCCCTCGCGAAGGGGGTGCAATGCCACCGGGGTCGCGGCGGCGCGGCTCGCGCGGGCCAGTAGTTCACGCACCGCCGTGCGGCGGAAAAAGGAGGGCGGTATCACGGCGCAATCTCGAACAAGCGCGTGGGCTCGTCCTGCCGGGCAACATGAATTTCTGCGCCCGTCTCGCCCAATACGCCGCGCGCGGCGGCCAACGCGAGGTCGTGCGTGTTGTTTTCCTGACTAACGTGCACCAGCACGACGAGACGCAACGCATCGTGACGCAGGTTGGTCAACAGATCGCTCATGTCGCCGTTGGAGAGATGCCCCTGACGACCTCGGATGCGCTGCTGCACTTGCGGGGGATAGGGTCCATGCGTGAGGCGGTGCGGACAGTAGTTGCTTTCGAGTAGCAGGGCGTTCGAATGCGTCAGACGACTCAGCACCAACTGCGACACGTGGCCAAGGTCCGCCGCCATCCCCAATTTCACGCCGCCGCTGCGCAGCACGTAGCTGACAGGGTCCGCCGCATCGTGGCTCACGCTGAAACTCTCGATGTTCAGGTTTCCGACCTCAAGCGGGTCACCCGCCTCGAAACATTCCACCCGAGGGATCTGCCCAACATTAGCGGGCAGCTTCTCGAACGTTCCGCGCGTCATAAAGACGGGCACGCCCAGTCTTCGCGCCGCGGTGCCAAGGCTTTGCACGTGATCGGAATGCTCGTGCGTGACGAGGATCGCGTCGAGTCCTTCAAGCGATAGGCCCAACTGGGCCGCCCGCTCGTTCATCCGGCGCAGGCTCAATCCGGCGTCAATCAAGACCTTCGACGTACCCGTCGTGACGAGCACGGCGTTGCCTTGGCTGCCACTTCCCAACAGTGCAAAACGAATCACGGCGGCATCCTAAACGCCCTGTCGGGCGCGTTCATGACAGAAAACAAGCAAACGGTTCCAGCCGCGCGAGCTACGGCAGCCGCGCGCTGTCCGAAGTATAACAGCGATTTCAGAGCCCGCCAAACGCAAGCCGCAGCCACGAGCCAACGAATAGAAATCTTTCTGCGCCATGTCCGAACAGCCCGAAAAACAAAGGGGTTTACGCACATATTCGTTGACAGTTCCCGCGCATCGCCGGTATAATTCCCCCGAGCGGAAATTAGCCGCCAAGGAGACGTCGCGAATCTCATGATGCACATGGAACATAGGCTGGTCCAGACCCAGACGCAGCGCCTGATGCTGACGCAAAAGATGCAGCAGGCGATCCAGATTCTGCAATTGTCTGGGTTGGAGCTGGAGCAGTATGTGCAACAGGAACTCGAGGCGAATCCCATTCTCGAGCAGCTTCAGAAAGCCCCGGAAGAAGCGCCCCCGCTTCAGCAAGACGGCGCCAGTAGTGCGCACACGAGCCGCGACGACGCCGAGCCGTTTGACGACGGCAATTTCGATCTTGATTCGTACGCAAGTTCGTGGACGGACCCGCATTCGGTGGGCACGGATCTTAGCCGTAACCCGGAGGCGGACAGCCGACGCGAGTATTACGAGAACTCGATCACAAAAGAGGAGTCGTTCACCTCGCGTCTCCTGACGCAACTGCGTCTGGCGGCGCCGAATCCGGAAACCTACGCCATCGGCGAACTTATTATTGGCGACATCGACAACCGCGGTTATTTCACCGGCTCGCTCGAGGAAATCGCCGCGGAGGCGAACGTCTCCTGCGAGCAAGCAGCGGAGGTCCTGGCGCTTATTCAGAAGTTCGAACCGACCGGCGTCGGCGCACGCGACATTGTCGAGTGCCTGCTGCTCCAGATCGACGTCGAATTCCCGAACGAGCCGGAACTGCGCACGCTCGTGTCGGAGCACCTCGAAGCGCTCGAGCACCGGCAGATCCCCAAGATCGCCAAGGACATGAACGTCCCCCCCGAGCGCGTCGAGCAGCTCAAGGACATGCTCGCAACGCTCAATCCTTGGCCGGGCCACGAACATGCCCTTGACCCGCCACAATACGTAACGCCCGACGTGATCGTCGAAAAGATCGACGATCATTTCGAAGTCTATTTAGCCGACGGCTCTGTGCCCGAACTGCGCATCAACACGCAGTACCAACAGATGCTGCGCCAACAAAAGATGAACCGCGAGGAGCGCCAGTTCTTGCGCGACAAAGTCGAATCGGCGCGCTGGCTGATCCGCAACATCGAACAACGCCAGTACACCATTCTCCGCATCGCTCGGGCGATCGTGGAAGTGCAAGAAGAGTTTTTCGATCGCGGCGTGGAATTCATCAAACCGCTAACGCTTCAGGAAATCGCGGATATCGTGGGCGTTCACGAAGCGACCGTAAGCCGAACAACGCGCGGCAAGTACATGCAGACCCCGCAGGGGTTATTCGAGATGAAGTACTTCTTCTCGCCGGGACTCAAGAAGGATTCCGGCGACGCACAATCCTCAAAGAGCGTGCAGTCGATGATCAAGAAAATGATCGACGAGGAAGACAAGGCCGCGCCGCTGAGCGATCAGAAAATCGCCGATCTGCTTAAGCAACAGGGCATCAACATCGCCCGCCGCACGGTCACTAAGTACCGCGAGGCCCAGGGCATTCTCCCCACCACACTACGCAAGTCCTACCAGTAGTTCACCCTGGCCGACACGCCCACTCCTTGGAAATTCGTGCTACAATAACCTTGGAAGATGGAGGACGTGGCGATGCGATGGGCGATGACAATGTTCCTGACGCTGCTCCTGACGGGGTGCGGCCTTGAACTGCTAACGACTACGGCGATCACAAGCGAGCTTCAAGCCAAACAGGCGTCTACCGCGGCCAATGCGCTGCGGTACGCCAAGGATTCCACGCAGAAACAGAGCGTCCAAAGCGCCGTGCAGGCGTACTACGCCGACAAAGGAAGCTACCCTCCTTCGCTGGACGCCCTTGTCCCCGGATACTTGCCTGAAACACCGAAGCGCGCCGACGGACGTCCCTTCGGCTACGACCCCGCAACCGGCACCGTGAGCGAGACCGGACCCGCGCCGGCTCCTGCCGTTGCGCCGCCGCCGCAAGCCGCGCCAGTGCCATCGGGCGTACCCGCGATGGATCAGCCCGTACTCACCCAGCTTCAACAGGCCGTCGCACGCTACGCGCAGACCACGGGCCGCTATCCGCCGAGTCTGCAAGCGCTTGTGCCCACTTATCTCGCCATGATCCCGACGACATCGGGAGGGCAAACGTACCTTTACGATCCCGCCACAGGCAATGTGACGCATCCCGCGCAGCCCGCCGGTGGGCCAGCGCCTGCTCCCCTTGCCCTTCCACCGCCGCAGGGCGCAACCCCAGGGCAAGCGCCCGCACGAGTCGGCGGCGCAGGCGGCCCGATGGGCGAGGCCATGACGGGGATTGCCATCCAGAATCAACTGAACAGCAACAGCAACGCCGGAGTCACCGCCGCAGGAAGTCGCGCGCGAGGCGGCTTGGACAATGCGCAGACGAATCATAATCAGCAGCAAGAGGAGGCGTTGCGCGAGGCAGGCATGTAATTGTTCCGTCCCCGCGCGGCGCCCCCGCGCGGGTGATGAGGGGGTCAAACGAAAAACCGGGGATGTGCCCCGCAAAGGCATCCCCGGTCTTCGTTATCTAATAGCAGGCCGCGCTATGCCGCTCCGCCTGCCGCCTCGGGCCGGCGTGCGCCAAGCTGAGTGTCCATCATGAACAACCCCTGCGGATTGTCGCCAATCAACTTGAGCTTCTGCACGATCGCGTCCGGATCGGCCTCTTCCTGAATCTGCTCGGTCACAAACCACTGCAAAAACGCCTCGGTGGCGTAATCCGATTCCTTGCGGGCAAGGTCCACCAGCTTGTGAATGCGCTTGGTTACCTTGAGTTCATGGTCATAGACGCTCTGAAACGCGGCAAGCGCGCTCGGCCATGTGCCCTTGGGCTTGTCAATCGCGTCGAGCGTCACGCGGCCCTTGGCCTGCACGATGTACCCGTAAAACTTCATCGCGTGCGTCGTTTCCTCCTGCGCCTGGATCTTCAGCCACGCGGCAAAGCCTCCGAGGTTCTGATCCTCGAAATAGGCCGCCATCGCCACGTACGTATACGCAGAATAGAGTTCGTAGTTTAGTTGCTCGTTCAGGGCCTTCTCCATCGCCTTGCTGATCATGAGATACTCCTTTCCTAGAGGCAGTGTATCCGCCTCTCCTTCCGCTGCTTCTCCGTCCACCCCAGTATACCTTCCCTCCCGAACGGCGTCCAGCCTTTGCCGTCCGCGGAATTCCAGAGAATAAACCCGCCGTCTTGTTCGTCTGATTGTTTAGAAGTTCCTCAAAAAGGAATCAGGCGCCGCGAAGGGCGCATCAAAGGAGGTCGACATGGCCAGTTGGAAGCGGACTTTGGGGCTCATGATAGCGGTGGCGGCAATACCGTGGTTCCTGGGGGGCTGCCCCAGCAGCTACGGGAACGCGACCCTGCGAGTCGTGAACGATTCCCCCGTGCCGTTGGTCGAAGTTTATGTATCGCGGACAACCGATGACGACTGGGGCGAGAATCAGTTGACAAGCGATATTCCGGGCTACGGGGAACGCGATATTACGGACATTCCGCCGGGAAATTACGACTTGCTCGCAATTGACGAGGATGGAGGGTACGCTGAACTCTACGATGTGGAACTCGACGCGGGCGTAGTTTCGGAGTGGACAATTACTGACGCCAAGGACGGCTCGGGTAAGGACAGTGAGGTCCAACAGAAGGTCGACCTCGGCCAAAGCGTGGAGGGCGACATCTACCACGAATCGGCCCCGGGCTTAAACCCGAAAAACTAGCCCAGCGCCCCTACACGAAAAGAGCCGCCGGTTCTTCCGGCGGCTCTTCGTGTTTCCTGAGAATCTCGCCTAACGCGTCGCGGGAACGGGTTCGAGTTCCTCGCCCTTTCCCTCTTTCTCCTTGTATTCCTCCGCCGTCGGCAGCGGATCCTGAGTGGCATTGATAACCGGCCACTCCGCTGCGTATCTCGTGTTCAGCTCCACATACCCCTGCCACTTCGCCGGCACGTCTTCCTCGGGGTAAATGGCATGCACCGGACATTCGTCCACGCAGGCACCGCAATCGATACACTCATCCGGGTCAATTACCAGCATATTCGCGCCCTCGTGGAAACAATCCACCGGGCACACCGCCACGCAATCCGTGTACTTGCACTTGATGCAGGGTTCGGTAACGTAATGGGACATATCCTCACTCCATGTTGCCTTCGCGACACGCCGAAAACCGCCTCCGATCTCCGGTTAGCCGCCCTCGAGTCGCGTAAACAGTTGGCGGCACTGAATCATGCCTAAAAGAATAGCTTTTCTCGGGTATTCATGTCAAGCCGGCCAAGTTCGCTTGATACCTCTTCTCAGCGTCCGTATGATGGCGTTTTCTGGACTGAAATGACTAAACCGTTGCAAGATATTCCCAAATTACGTGGAATTTTTCCAACGCGCGAAGGGCAGGGAACGAGAATGTCAACGTTGCCGTTTGTCGAAACAGAGTTGCCAGGCGTGTTTGAGGTGCATGGACGCCGCTTTGAGGATGCGCGAGGCTACTTCACAGAGGTGCATTCGGAGCGGACCTGGCGTGCGGCGGGGATTGACCTCCGCTTTGTGCAGGACAACCTCAGTCAGTCGTCGCGGGGGGTGCTGCGCGGCATGCACTATCAGATCAACCCACATGCCCAGGGCAAATTCGTCCGGGTGTTGCATGGCGCGGCGTTTGATGTCGCGGTGGATCTGCGTCAGGGCTCACCCACGTTTGGCCGCTGGACGGGTCGGACGTTAAGCGCCGCGAACGCGCTGGGGCTGTGGATCCCTCCGGGGTTTGCGCACGGATTTCTGGCGCTGGATGATGCAACGGTGTTGTTCTATAAATGCACGGGATTCTACGAGCCCACGGCGGAACGCACGCTGCATTATGCTGATCCGGCGGTCGGCATTGCCTGGCCGGAAACGCCGCATCTAGTCGCCCCGCGCGACGAGGCCGCGCCGCGTCTGGCGGACACGGAGACGAATTTCTCCGCGTAGCCCCGCCTTTATCCCTTGATCCCGGTCAGCTTGACGCCCTCGATGAACTGCCGCTGGGTGAAGAAAAACAGCACGATAATCGGCAGGGTCATCAGCGAGGAAGCCGCCATCATCGGACCGTACTCGGCCACGCGCTGTCCCTGAAAAAGGGCGAGTCCGACGGATAGCGTGTAATGATACTCATCGACGAGGTAGATGAGGGGGGTAATGAAGTCATTCCAGGTGTTGAGAAAGGTGAATAGGGCAACGACCGCAAGCGCCGGAACCGACAAAGGCATGACCACCCGCCACCAAATGCGCAATTCGCCGTAACCGTCGACCCGGGCGGCGTCGATTAGGTCGCGCGGCACGGTGAGAAAGAATTGGCGCAACATAAAAATGAAGAAGGCGTTGCCGAAGAGCGCCGGAACCGTAAGCGGTAAGAACGTGTCGATCCACCCCAGGTAGCGGAAAACCAGAAACACGGGGATCATCATGATCTGCGCCGGGGCCAGCATCGTGGCGAGCATCAGGTAAAACAACATGTCGCGGCCCGGCCACCTGCCCCGCGCAAAACCGTACGCGACCATGCTCGACGACAGTACCGTCGCGGCAACAACGAACGCGCAAAGAAACACCGTGTTTCCGAGAAAGACCCAGAAGCGGAAGGGGGAATCGGGACGAAACAGCTCCTGGTAGTGTTCAAGTGTGGGGTGAAATACCCAGACCGGGGGATAGCGCTTGATCAGTTCGTTGGGCTTGATGGAACTGGAAATTTGCCAGAACAACGGAAACAAAAAAACGACAGAGAGGGAAATCACGAGGATGTATAGCGTAGTTCGGCTAAGTATGTGACGCCACCGGTAGTTCACTCGTTGTCTCCGCCTTCGTAATAGACAAACCGCGAGGAAAATGCGAAGAGAAGCGCGGTGAATATGCCAACAATGGCAAACAACACCCACGCCATTGCCGAGGCATACCCAAGCCGGAAGTATTCGAACGCATTCTGGAACAGGTAAAGACAGTAGAACAGCGTGGCGGTGCCTGGGCCGCCGTTGGTCATGATGAACGGCTGAGCGAAGGTCTGAATCGCGCCGATCAGGCCCATGATCAGGGTGAAAAACAATACCGGCGAGGTCATCGGCAGTGTTACGTGCCGAACCTTCTGCCATACCGACGCGCCATCGAGCTCTGCCGCTTCGTACAGCGTCTTGGGCACATCCTGCAACGCAGCAAGATAGATGACCATCGTGCCGCCGGTTCCCCACAGGCTCATCAAGACGAGGGCGGGCTTGGCCCAGAACTGACTCTGCAGCCAGTTGGGCGGCGACAGATGGGCGTCGAACAGCACATTCATGGCGTCGCACACGGGGCGAAGCGCCCAGTTCAGGTAACCGTACTGCGAATTGAACACCCACACCCAAAGAACGGAAGCCGACACCAACGGCACAATTGCGGGCAGGAAAAAGATCGTGCGAAACAGCGGCCGGGCCTTCATGTCGCGGTTGAGAAGCAGCGCCAACATGAACGCCACCGCCATGCCCAGCGGCACGGCGAGTACGGTAAAGAACGCGGTGTTCCATAGCGAAGTTTGGAAGAGCGCATCCGAAAAAAGCTCGCGGTAGTTCGCCAGGCCCACCCATTCCGGCGGATTGAAAATGTCGTACTGCGTGAAACTAAAAATAAACGATGCGATGAGCGGTCCTAGCGTAAACAACAGAAAACCGATGAGGTAAGGCGACGTGAAAAACAGCCCCCACCCCAGCGATTGGCGTTGACGGCGTGTCATGGCCACTCAATTATCCCGCCACGCCCACTTCGGAGGAGACAGGCGAAATGGTCGGCGACTCATTCACGGGGCGCGGCTTCCCAGCCCAGCGCGCCGATTCCACTACTGCGGGCAACCAAGTCAGCGCCGCGGCATCTGCGCGACGGTACAACGCGCCGACCATGAATACCCCGTCGTCCACGACGTAGAGTCCACGGAACGCCCGAGCATAGCCATCCGGCGCGGGCGAAGGGTCATCAGCGGTGAGCGTCAGCCCGTGTACGCGCCCGGCGTCAAAGGGCTGAATCGGCGGGGGCGTCTGTGCAAACGTCGGCCCCAAGGACTGCCACCACGTCGTCAATTGTTCCTGCAGCGACGGATCGCCGCCGAAATCCGGCATGAGGTCGTCCGGCCCCATGAGGGTGACCCTCAGTACGACTTCGTTAAGGCCCGGCACGGTGAGCGCGGCTTCCACCTGCCCGCCAAGCCCAAGGTCTTTTACGGCAACCTGCGTGTTTTCCGGCACCGCGAGCGAGAGCGTGCCGAAAACCGAACTCTCGATTTTCGCTTCGCTCGTTAACGCGGGGGCCGGCGCGGCAACGGTGGGTTCAGGGGCGGCGGACTGAACAGGCGGGGCGGTGGCCTCCGGCGCGGCAGGGACTTCCTGGGAAGGGCCCTTGCCACAGCCCATGCCGAAAAGAATCGCCAGCGCGCCCAGGATCACTGGGGCCGCAATCGATGTGCGCAATATGGCCACTCTCCCCTCCTATCTGCGAAAACCCATCGACACGCCAACAGAATAGCGTGCGCGGGAAATAACCGCAAGCAACCGAAAGACGTCGCGCAGACGCAGTGCGCTCCGCACGCGAAACGTCCGGAAGGGCGAACGATTGATTAAAACAAACGTTTGACTTATAGGGGCGCTTGTGGTACCCTCCTCTGAATGGACGAGACGAAAGGAACGACATGAGCACAGATGCGAACACAACCGCGCTCGATACCAAACGCCGCTTGGTCTTGGCGGCGGGCGAGTTGTTTGCGGAGCACGGTCTGGAAGGCGCGAGCATACGCGCCATCGCCGAGAAAGCCAGCGCCAATGTGGCGGCGATCAATTACCATTTCGGTTCAAAGGAGAATCTGTACCTCGCAGTGCTGGAATATGTGTTTGTGGAGCGACGCGGACGCCCGTTCGAGTCGTTTATCCCGCCCGAGGGCCGCGACGCGAAGCCTCAGGCGTTTGCGAACGCATTGGCGGCCCTAATACAGGAGCGGTTATGCGGGTGTTTGTTGCTGACGGATAACGCGTGGGCGTTCCGTCTCGCGATGCGCTCGCTGACCGACGGCGGTCCGGCGTTGGCAACGATTGTGGACCGCTATTTCCGTCCCGATCGCAAGGCCATGATGGATCTGATCCGTTGGTCATGTCCGCGCCTATCGGAAGCGCAGGCGGAGATGTGGACCAATACGATCATGGCGGAGTTTGTCTTCTACATCTTGGCGCGTGTCCCGCTGCTTCAGTTGATGGGCAAGAGCGAATACGACCCGGAATATCTTGAGCGGGCGAGCCGTCACATTGCGCAGATGGCGTGCGCGGGATTGGGGCTTCCGGCGCCGCGTTTCACGTCCCTGGCGAAGCTGAAAACCCAACATGCGCATACGTGACGCTTTTTGTAGGCGCCGCGACTGAGTCACCCCCCGGGCAGTAAGGAAGTACGGTATGAGTACAGCAAGAATATTCATCGGCAAGCACGGCGTGAAGGTTGTCGTCGCGATTATGGTCGGGGCTGGCGGCTATTGGGCCGTGGCGCATGCGCGCGAGGCCGCCGTTACGCGCGAGGCTTCGGCCAAAGCCGCGCAAGAAGCGCTGAACAACCAGGCGTCAATCGTGCAGACGGCGACGTTGGAGAATATGGCGTTCACGGACAGCCTCGTGGTGCAGGGTAATGTGGCGGCCAAGCAGTTTGCGCTGGTTCCCGCGCGGGTGCCGGGCGTGCTTGACGCGATCTATGTCGAGGAAGGCGATCCCACAGTGGCCGGGGAAACCAAACTATTTCAGACGGAGACGCTTAAGCTGCGCAAAGCGGTCGAGATCGCGCAGCAGGATTTGGCGGCCGCGCGGTGCGGTCAGTTGGAGGCGGCGGCAAGCCTCGACAAGGTGCGCGCGGACATTCGGAAGGCCGAGGCCGACCACCAGCGTTTCGAGCGGTTGTACAAGAAGGATCGCGCAGTTTCCGCCGATCAATACGAGCAGATGCAGACACGATACGCCCAAGCGCAGGCGGGCATCGCCTATGCGGAAACGGTCGTTCAACTCGCGGCCGAGCGCAAGCGGCAGGCGGAATCGGCGTTGGAGATCGCGCAGAAAGATTTGAGCGATGCACTGGTGATCGCGCCGATCAACGGCCGGGTGAGTATACGGATGCGCGAGCCGGGCGAGATGGGCGAAGTGGGCAAGCCGGTGGTGCGGATCGACGACCCGAGCGTCGTGGAGATCTCGGCGTTCTTGCCCGGAGAGAGTTATGGCCGCGTGACGGTGAATGTGACGAAGATGCGCGTCTCCGTGGCGGGGCGCGACGCGGGCGAGTGGACCATCTCCTACAAGAGCCCGACCATCGATCCCAGACTGCGCACATTCGAAGTGAAATGCGTAAACGATCGCCCGACGGCCGAGACGGTTCCCGGCGCAATTGCTCAAGTTGAGGTGATTTTCGAGCAGCGCACCTCGCTGGGGATCGCGGCGGATGCGATTCAATTGCGCGACAATGGCTCCGTGCTATTCACCATTCAAGACGGCAAGGCGCGGGCTATGCCGGTGACAGCGGGGCTTCAGGCAAACGGCAAAGTGGAAGTCCGCGGCGACGGACTCAGCGCAGGATTGCCCATCGTAACGCGAGGCCAGTCTTTCCTCAAAGACGGCATGCCCGTGACCGTATCCGGAAGTTAAGGAGACCGCTATGTCGTTGACCAATTTCGCGGTCCGGCGTCCGGTGGCAATGGCCACGATCGTCCTTGCGTTGATTCTGTTGGGCGCGAATTCCTATCGCAAGCTCGGCCTCGAAAGCATGCCGAAGATGGACTTGCCGTACATCACGGTAGTGACGGTATATCCTGGCGCAAGTCCACAGGAAGTCGAAACAGATGTCGCCAAGCGCATTGAAGACGCGGTGGTGTCGATCGACGGCCTGAAACACGTGACCTCCTCATGCATGGAGAACGCGTGTCAGACGCTGCTTGAGTTCAACCTTGGCGTCGATGTCGACGTCGCCGCGAATGACGTGCGCGACAAGTTGAATTTGATCCAGGCCGATCTGCCTGAAGACGCGGAAACGCCGAAAGTCCTCAAGTTCGACGTAAACGCCGTGCCGATCATCAACCTCGCGCTGCTCGGCGATAAGTCGATTGACGACCTCTTCGACTATGCGGATAACACCCTGAAAGACCGCCTTTCGACGATTCCCGGCGTGGCGGAAGTGCAACTGATCGGCGGCTCGAAGCGCGAGGTCGAGGTCCTTATCGACCGGGCCAAGCTCGCCGCGCGTGGCCTTACTGCGCTGAACATCGTGCAGGCGCTCGAACAGGGCGTCACCAAGATTCCCTCCGGACGTGTGCGCGACGCGGGCGCGGAATACTCAGTGAAATTCGACGCCGAGTTTTCGTCCATCGAGCATATCGGCTCGCTGCAAATCGCAAACCAGGACGGACAGCGCTGCTATCTGAGCGACGTGGCGGAAGTGCGCATGGGCGCGGAAGAACAGCGTCAGGCGGCGTTTCTCGATGGCCGCCCGTGCATCGCCATTCGCGTGGTAAAGAAAGCCGACGCGAACGCGGTCAAACTCGTTGGGCTGGTGCGTGCGGCCTATACTCCGATCAAAGAGACCCTTCCGGAAGGAATGCAGTTGGAATGGGTGACGGACGACGGTGAGCATATTCAGGCGTCGGTGGACTCCGCATGGAGCAACATCATTCAGGGCATCCTGCTAACGGCCGCAATTCTATTCTTGTTCTTGTATAACTGGCGATCGACGCTCATTGTGGCCATCACCATGCCGATCACAATCGTCATTGGCTTTTTCTTCATGCAGTTACTGGGCTACACCCTCAACTTGTCCACACTACTGTCGATAGGCCTCTCCATCGGCATCCTCGTGACCAACTCCATCGTGGTCATCGAAAATATCGTTCATCGGCTCGACATAGATCCCACCCCCAAGGAGGCCGCACGCATCGGCTCCGGGGAGGTCCTGGTGGCGGTCGCGGCCTCGGCGATCACCAATGTCGTCGTGCTCTTTCCGATCGGTTCGATGTCCAGCCGCGTGGGGCAATTCTTCGAACCGTTCGCCTACACGATGGTCGCGGTGACCATCGTGTCGCTGTTCATTTCGTTCACCGTGACGCCGATCTTGGCCTCGCTGTTGCTCAAGAAGAAGCAACCGGGCGCTAAGGTTACTCTCCTTGAACGCGTAGAGGCGCGATGGAACCGCATGTTCGAACGCCTCGAAGACGGCTATGGGCGCCTCATTCACTTTCTGGCAATGCATCGCATCGCCGGGATCGCGGTGATTTTGTGTTCTCTCCTGTTGCTGGTTCACTCGTTCTCGCTACTGCCCAAGATCGGCATGTCGTTTGTAAAGGACGAGGACCGCGGGCGCATCTTCGTCAAGCTGGAATACCCAACTCGATACGACCTCGCGAATACTCTCGCGGCGGTCAAAGAAGTGGAAGATCGCCTCAAGACCGTTCCGACGCTTCAGCACGTGCTCACGACGGTCGGCAAGGTGGAAGGCATCATCGGCCAATCGTCGGAAGGCGTTTATCTGGCGCAGTTGATGTTGACGTGCGCGAAGAAGATCGAGCGCACCGAATCGATTCATGACCTGCTCGCCGACGTGCGCGGCAAACTCGCCGGTTATCCGGACTGCATTGTCTCGGTGAACATTCCGGGAACTATAGGCGGTCAGAACAAGCCGGTCGAGGTCGAGATTGCCGGGGACGATTTCGCGGAACTCGACCAATTGGCCCAAAAGATCTCTGCGCTGGCTCAGTCCGTACCCGGCGTAACGGATGTCGACAACACCGTGCGCGTGGGAAAGCCTGAACTTCGGATCCGACCCGATCGTGCGATCCTTGCGGACCTCGGAGCGCCCGCCACCGGATTGGGAATGATGCTGCGCGGCAATCTGGAGGGGATCAAGGCCTCCACCTTTAAGGAAGGCGCGCGCACGTACGATATTCGTGTGAAGCTTGCGGAAGAAGAAGGCCGCAACCAGGTCGAACAGTTTCTGTTTCCCGGCATGCCGGGAAATCCTGTAAACCTGACGGCCATCGCGAATGTGGAAAATACCCTTGCGCCGGTGCAGGTCACCCGAAGCGACAAGCGGCGCGTTTCGAAAGTGTTCGGCAACCTCGTCGGAAGCACGCCGTTGGGCACTGCGGTGCAGAACCTCGACGCGCTAGTGAAAAGCGAGAATCTCCTCCCCTCCGGATACGCGATTCGCTACGCCGGCATGTACGAGGTGATGCAGGAAGGCAACGAGCAGTTCCTGGAGGCGGGCATCATCGCGATCCTGCTCACGTACCTGACACTTGCGGCACTGCTCGAGTCGTTTACCCAACCGTTCATCATTCTCGTCACGTTGCCCCTGGCACTCGTGGGTATCATCTACGCCCTCTTCATCACGGGCGAAAGTCTGTCGATGTTTGCGCTGCTCGGCAGCGTCATGCTCATCGGCGTCGTCGTAAACAATGCCATCCTCATCATGGACCGCGTCAACCAACACCGCGCCGAGGGCGCCCCTCCCCGCAAGGCCATGGAACTCGCCGCCAAGGATGAGCTCCGGCCGATCGTCATGATTACGCTCGCCGCCGTGTTGGGCATGTGGCCGCTGGCCACCGGGACCGGGCTCGGCAGCGAAAACCGCGTCGGCATCGGTGTGGCGTCCATCGGCGGCTTGGCGATTTCCGCCGTCTTGACCTTGTTGATCGTCCCGGTACTGTACGAACTCTTTACGCGCAAGAACGGCGAGGGCACTACACCCAGTCCCCCGACGCCACCGAGCGATCGGCACACCTAATTTCTACCCAGAGAGGCCGGGCGCATTCCCCCCTACCCCCAACTCCCCCCGCGCCCGGCCTCCCCCCATAAACCTCGCCTCCGACAGCGATTTGACAACGGCGATTTCTCGTGGCACAATATCGAGAAAGTTTTCTCGATAAAATTTTCTCGATTATGGAGGTGGCTATGACGGAATCGCAGCTCGGAAATGAGTCCGGCATCAAACGGATTCCGGAACCGACCCTCCGTCGGCTTCCCGCCTACCACCACTTCCTCAAGAGCCTCCAGGCCCGAGGGCGCGAGGTGGTGTCGTGCAGTCATATCGGCGCTCAACTTCGCCTCGACCCCACCCAAGTTCGCAAGGACCTCGCGGCGACAGGCATCACGGGACGCCCAAAGGTTGGCTACCCCGTTGCGGCGCTGGTGGATTCTATTGAGCAGTTTCTCGGCTGGAAAAACGTGACGGATGCCTTCGTAGTGGGCGTAGGCAGCCTCGGCACGGCCCTGCTGCACCACCAGTCCTTCAGCCGCTACGGGCTCAACCTGGTGGCGGCCTTCGACAAAGACCCGGCGAAGATCGGTACCGTCGTCCACGGCCGGGAAGTGCTGCCGGTCGAAAAACTGCCGTCGCTGGCGCTACGCATGCACACCCGCATTGGCATCATCACCACCCCGCCCGAGGGCGCCCAGGAAACGGCGGACCTGATGGTAGCGGGAGGTATTCGGGCGATCTGGAACTTCGCGCCAACGGCGCTGACGGTTCCCGAAACTGTGATCGTGCAACACGAGGACCTCTTTGCAAGCTTTGCGGTCCTTTCCAACAAACTCAAAGGCGCGCTGGGGCCAGTCCCCGCGCCGGGATGGGAGGTAGTACATGACAATCGCTGAGACGCCCACGACCGAAGCCGCCCCACAGAAATTCAATGAGGTCTGTGAGATTTTGGACCGCTTTCAGAACGATTCGGCCAAGCTGATCCCGATTCTGCAGGCTGTGCAAGAGGTCTACCGCTACCTTCCCCAGGAAGTGCTGGCGTACATCGCGACCGCCCTCGGCATCCCCCCTGCGCGGGTGTTCGGCGTGGCCACGTTCTACGCCCACTTCGCGTTGACGCCCAAAGGCAAATACGTCATCCGCCTATGCGACGGCACCGCGTGCCACGTCAAGCGGTCGTCGGGGATCCTCGATGCGCTCCGTCGCCGTCTGGGACTCGACGAGAACAACCCCACGACGCCCGACCAATTGTTCACCGTCGAGACGGTGGCGTGTCTCGGGGCCTGCGGTTTGGCCCCTGTAATGCTGATCAACGACACCGTGCACGGCCAAGTGACGCCGGACATGGCCGTCGAATTGGTGGATGAGATTCTCGCCGCGGAGGAAGTGCAATGACCATCACAGGAACGAACCTGAATCTTGAACAGACGGCGCAGAACTACGCACGGGCCGCCGCGCAGACCACCCGCCGGGTTATCGTATGCGCCGGCACGGGTTGCGTGGCCAATGGCGCGCTGCGGGTCTACAACGCCCTGACGCGCGCGATCGACGCGGCGGGCCTTAACGCCATTACCGAACTCCGCACAGAAGAAGGCGAGAACAACCACGGCGCATGGGTATCAAAAAGCGGCTGCCAAGGGTTCTGCCAGATGGGGCCGCTGGTCACCATCGAGCCGGACGGCCTCCTGTACGTTCGCGTGAAAGAAGAGGACGTAGAAGAAATTGTCTCGCAGACCCTGCGCGATCGCCAAGTTGTGGAACGCCTGCTCTACGTCGATCCCGCCACGGAGACCGCGTGCCGCGGTACGTCGGAAATTCCGTTCTACACGCGGCAATCCCGCACGGTGCTCAAAGCCTGCGGCGAAGTCGATCCCGACGACCTGCGCGCGTACATCCACGCGGACGGGTACATCGCGGCACAGCGGGCCTATCTTGATCTCTCGCCCGAGGTCATCTGCGAGGAAATCACGCTCAGCGGCCTGCGGGGACGGGGCGGCGGCGGGTTTCCTACGGGCCGCAAGTGGGATTTGACCCGCCAACAACCTGGCCCCAAGAAATACGTGATCTGCAACGGTGACGAAGGCGATCCTGGCGCGTTTATGGACCGCAGCGTGATGGAAGGCAATCCGCATAGCGTCATCGAGGGCATTCTGATCGCGGCGCGCGCCATCGGCGCGGACGAAGCCTACGTCTACGTGCGGGCCGAGTATCCGCTGGCCGTGCAGCGTGTGCGCCGCGCAGTGGAAGAGGCCACAGCGGCGGGTATTCTCGGCGACGATGTGTTTGGCTCTGGACAACGCCTCACCTGTCACGTAATGGAAGGCGCGGGTGCGTTTGTGTGCGGCGAAGAGACGGCCCTGATCGCCTCGATCGAGGGTAAGCGCGGCATGCCCACGCCGAAGCCGCCCTTCCCCGCACAAAAAGGCCTCTGGGGCAAACCGACCGTCATCAACAACGTCGAGACGCTGGCATCCATCCCGCTGATCTTGCGTATGGGCGCGGGCGAATTTCGCCGCCTGGGCACGCAGGGTTCGCCCGGCACCAAGACGTTCGCCCTGACCGGCCACGTTGCGAACACCGGCCTAATCGAGGTGCCGTTCGGCGTCACGCTACGCGAGGTCGTGTTCAACATCGGCGGCGGCGTGACCGACGACCGCGGCGCGATTCGCCCTGAGAACTTCAAAGCCGTGCAGATCGGCGGTCCGTCCGGTGGTTGCCTCACCGCAGAACACCTTGATCTGCCGCTCGACTTCGACTCGTTGCGCGGCATTGGCGCGATGGTCGGATCGGGCGGGCTCGTGGTCATGAACACCGGCACGTGCATGGTCAAAATGGCGCGGTTCTTCATGCAGTTCACGCAGAACGAGTCGTGCGGCAAATGCGTGCCCTGCCGCGAGGGCACGAAGCAGATGCTCCGACTACTCGACCAGATCATCGACGGGACCGCGACCGAGGACACGTTGACGCTGCTCGAGAAACTCGCGGTGACCGTGCAGAAAGCGTCGCTGTGTGGTTTGGGAAAGACCGCGCCGAACCCGGTGCTCTCCACATTTCGCCACTTCCGCGCGGAACTTGAGGCCCACGTGCATCAGCGGCGTTGCCCGGCGGGTGTGTGCGCGGCGCTCGTCGACTACAGCATTGACGGCGCGAAATGCACGTCGTGCGGCCTTTGCGCGTTCAAATGTCCCGTTGAGGCGATTAGCGGCAGCAAGACCGAGCCCTATCGAATTGACGACGCCGCCTGCATCCGCTGCGGCGAATGCATCCGAAGCTGTAACAGCGACGCGATCGTGAGGAGTTGACCATGAACGACAATCAGACAATGACGATCGATGGACGCGCAGTCCCGATTGACGGCGAGCGGAACCTTCTCGAAATCATCCGCAAGAGCGGAATCGACATTCCGACGTTCTGTTACCACAGCGAACTGAGCGTCTACGGCGCATGCCGCTTATGCCTGGTGGATGTCGAAGGGCGCGGCGTCGTGGCGTCGTGTTCTCAGCCGCCGGAGGCGGGGCTTGTTGTGCGCACGTCGACGGAGGAAATCCGCGAAATGCGCCGCATGACCATCGAACTGCTCTTAGCCGACCACGACAAGAGCTGTCCCACCTGCCCGAAAAGCGCGGCGTGCCGTCTTCAGGACCTTGCGCGGCGGCTCGGCGTGGACAAGGTGCGCTTCGGCACAACCCGCGCGCCTCAGGCGGTGGACGCTTCGAGCCCGTCGCTCGTCCGCGATCCGAACAAATGCGTGCTGTGCGGCGATTGCGTGCGGGTGTGCGCGGAGATTCAGGGAATCGGGGCAATAGACTTCGCCCATCGCGGCGCGCAGGCGACGGTGTTGCCCGCCTTCGGCAAAGATCTGAACGCGGTGGAATGCGTCTACTGCGGCCAGTGCGCGCGGGTATGTCCCACGGGCGCGCTGACGCCCAAACCGGACATCGACCCGGTGTGGAACGCGTTGCACAACCCCCAAAAGAAGGTGGTGGCGCAGATCGCTCCGGCCGTGCGCGTGGCCATCGGCGAGGCATTTGGCATGGCGCCCGGCGCGGTGACCACGGGCCAAATCGCCACGGCGCTTAAGCGAATGGGATTCGATCGCGTCTTCGATACGTCGTTCACGGCGGACCTAACGGTGATCGAAGAGGCCAACGAGTTCCTTCAACGCAAGGAAAAAGGCGAGCGGCTCCCGCAATTCACCTCCTGCTGTCCGGGATGGGTGAAGTACGCGGAGCAATACTACCCGAGCCTTCTGCCGAACCTCTCCAGTTGCCGATCCCCGCAACAAATGTTCGGATCTCTCGCGAAAGCCACCCTCCCGAGGACTCTCGGCGTTGCGCGTGAGGATCTCGTCGTGGTGTCCATCATGCCGTGCACGGCAAAAAAGGCCGAGGCGGCGATGAGCAAGTTCCGCACGGACAACACACCGGATGTGGACTTTGTGCTCACCACGCAGGAATTGGCGCGCATGATCGAAGAAGCCGGCCTCGATTTCGCGCGGCTGGAGCCCAGTTCGCTGGATCTGCCGTTCGGGTTCAAGACGGGCGCGGGCGTCATTTTCGGCAATACCGGCGGCGTGACGGAAGCGGTGCTGCGCTATGCAGCCCGCACGCTGACGCAACAAGAACTCGAGAACGTGGAATTCCATGACGTGCGCGGCGAGGAAGGGCTCCGCGAGGCCACTATCAGCGTCGGCGGCACGACGCTGAAGCTCGCTATCGTCCACGGACTTGCCCACGCCCAGCGCGTGGCGGACCGCATTGCACAAGGCCAGTGCGACTACGACTTGGTCGAGGTTATGGCGTGTCCGGGCGGATGCGTGGGCGGCGCGGGCCAGCCGATTCCGCGGCATGAGGCAGACCGCCGCCTACGCGCGCAGGGGTTGTATAATGCCGATCGGATGCTGGAGCTGCACAGCGCTGAGGCCAATCCGTACGTCACCGAGTGCTACAATGAGTGCTTGGGCAAGGTGGGCAGCGAAAAGGCGCACGCCTTGTTGCACACGCACTACCGCAACCGGCGCCGCATTAAGGACACCACGATTTCGCTGGTTTCGGGGAAGAACCTCGAGAAGCTGACCGTGAGCGTCTGCTTGGGCACGAGTTGCCACGTGCGCGGCGCGGGCAATCTGTTGCAGCAGCTTGTGCAGTACGTCGAGGAAAATGGGCTGCAGAACTACGTCGACGTGAAGGCCACGTTCTGTTATGAACGCTGCGATCGCGGCCCCACGGTCCGCATCGAGAACACCGTTATCGAGAAATGCACGCTCGAAAAGGCCTGCGAGGCGCTCGACCGCGAAGTGGAATCGCTGCTCGAGTGCTACACGCCCGCGGAAGTGCGCGATGTGTTGGACCGCATTGCCAAGGAACCCGCGCAGCGTCGCCCCTCGACGCCAGAGGACTTCGAACGTCAAGTGGCGGCGGGGCTGCGCCGGTTCTTGGAGAAGCAATTGCAGGAGAAGGCCCCGGGAGGCCCTGCGTAAAGAGGTAACGCCATGGACGCTCCGCAGAAAGCTGGACAGGTCGTCTTCACAAACCGCGCACGCTGCCGCGACTGCTATCGCTGTCTGCGCGCATGCCCGGTCAAGGCGATTCGCATGCACAAGGGACAAGCCTTTGTCGTGTGGGAACGGTGCATCTCGTGCGGCACGTGTATTCGCGAATGTCCGCAGCACGCGAAAACCTTCCGCCGCGACGTGGAGCGGGCGGCACGCCTGATCGCGTCCGGCGCGAAGACCGCCGCCAGCATTGCGCCGTCGTTCGCCGCCGCGTTCAGCGAGTGGGAGCAAAAGCGGTTGCCCGCCGCGCTGCGACGCCTGGGCTTCCGGCACGTCGCGGAGACGTCGATCGGCGCGTTTGCTGTCGCGCAGGAGACCGCGAACGTGGTCAACGCGCACGACGGCCGCCCGCATGTCTGCACGGCGTGCCCGGCGGTGGTCAGTTACGTGGAGCGTTACCATCCCGATCTGGTCTCCAGCCTCGTGCCCGTGGTGTCGCCGATGACCGCCCACGGTCGCCACATCAAGCACATGCTCGGGCCGGACACCAAGGTCGTGTTTATCGGACCTTGTGTTGCGAAGAAGGAAGAGCTGGCACGTGAGGAGGCCGCGGGAGCGGTCGAATGCGTGTTGACCTTCGCGGAACTGCGTGACTGGCTCGAAGAACAGCAGATCGATCTGTCGCAATGCGAAGAGAGCGACTTTGATGAGAAGCCTGCGGGGGATGCGCGCTATTTCCCGTTGCCGGGCGGGCTGGCGCGCACGGCGGCGTTGCACACAGACTATCTCGACCTCGATTGCATCCCCGTGAGCGGGGTCGAGGATCTGCGTCAAGCCCTCGACAGCGTTCGGCGCACGCGGCGCGGCGTGTTGGTAGAACCGTTGTTTTGCGCGCAAGGCTGCGTAAACGGCCCGGGCATCGGCGCGGACAGCAACGTGTTCGACCGACGCGGCGAGGTGATCGAGTATGCGGAGGCGAACCCCGGCGTATGTACGAACGCGCGCCCTCCGGCCGATTTGCGCGCCTGTTTCTCTGCACTACCGATTGAGCCGCTGCAGCCGTTTTCGGAGGAGGATATCGCTTCTGTGCTACGCCGCACGGGAAAGGCCAATCCCGACGATCAGCTCAATTGCGGGGCGTGCGGTTATTCGAGTTGCCGCGAGAAGGCGATCGCGGTGCTGCAAGGCATGGCCGAACCCGAGATGTGCATCCCCTATATGCGGCGCCTGGCGGAACAGCGCACCGATCGCATCATCGAGACCAGTCCGAACGGCATCGTGCTGCTGGATGAGCGCCTCAATCTCCTCGGCATGAACCCCGCATTCAAAAATTTCTTCATGTGCTCGGACGCGGTACTTGGCAAGCCGATCTCGTATCTGATGGATCCCGCACTCTTCGAGCAGTTGCTTCACGGCGAGAAGGAACTCATCGAGACGACGGTGCGGCACGAGAAGTACAACCTCATCTGCCACCAACTCCTGTATGCGCTGCGAGAAGAGCGACAGTTCGTGGGCATTTTCGTAAACATCACGCGCTCCCAGGCAAGCGAGAAACAACTCGAGCGTCTGCGCTCGGACACCGTGCGCCAAGCAAAGGATCTCATGGAGCATCAGGTCTTGGTGGCGCAACAAATGGCGCAGTTCCTGGGCGAAAGCACCGCGCGCAGTGAGGAATTGGTGCGCAATCTCATCAACCTGGCCACAGAAAAGCCCAAAACGCCCGGCGATCATTGGATGTGAGGCGGCGATGTATACCCACGTCGAGATAGAAACCGCGCAGACATCCAAACGCCCTGGCGCCGTGTGCGGCGACCGCGTGGAGATTGAACGGACGGCCACGCATACGACGGTGGTGTGTTGCGACGGGCTCGGCTCGGGAATCAAGGCGAATCTCGCGGCCACGTTGTGCACGTCGCGCTTGCTCGAACTGCAACGCCGTGGGCATAGTCTTCGCGAGGCGTTTCAGGCGTTGGTGCAAACCATGAACGCCGCGCGCGAAGCGGATTTGCCGTTCGCGGCGTTCGCCGTGGCGCAGATCGGAAATAGTGGACAAGCCACCGTGCTCACGTACGAGATGCCGCCGCCGCTGGTGGTCTACCGCCGCACCGCGGCGCTGCTCAAACAGCATGTAACCGTGCTCGATCGCGCGATCATCGGCGAATCGACGTGCTTTATTGAACCCGACGAGGGCATCCTGCTGATGAGTGACGGGATCACCCAGGCCGGACTGGGCGCGGGCCTGCCGGAAGGCTGGGGCTCCGAAGCGGTATGCGAGTTCGTGTGCGGGCGAATCGGCGATGGCCTGCCGCTGCGCAACATTCCGCGGGCGGTCCACGATCAGGCGCGCGCCTACTGGAACCGCCATGCGGGCGATGACTGCACGGCGGCACTTGCACTCTGCCGCCGGGGCAAGGTGGTCAACGTGATGACCGGCGCCCCGCTCTCCCCGCAACGCGACGCCGTGATCACCAAGTGGTTTCTCGCGATGGAAGGGACAAAAGTGGTCTGCGGCGCAACCACTGCGAAGATCGTGGCGCGCCAACTTGGCCAACGCCTCTCCGTGGCCCAGGACGCGACGAGCCTCATCGCCCCGCCGCACTACCACCTCGACGGGATTGACCTGGTCACCGAAGGCGCGGTTACCTTGAACCAGGTATTCAACCTTTTTGACGAAGACCTCCGCCGTGCTGAGAAAAACAGCGGCGTCACCCGACTCTGCACACTCTTGCAAGAGGCCGATCGCGTGAATCTTATCGTCGGCCACGCCCCCAACGCCGGCGGCGACGACATCAGCTTCCGGCAGCAACACGTCCTGCCGCGCCCGACCATCGTGCCCCTCCTCAAGAAGAAGCTCGAGGAAGCAGGCAAACTCGTTGTTATTGAGGACGTATAGCCTTCTCTGAGCGCACGTGGTGCGCGATGTTTTCGTTTTTCGCCGTGTCGCCTATACCCAGCAAGCCCGTGACAATCGCCCGCTGTCGTCTATTGGCCGCAATGAGCAGCAAAAACGGCAATGGCCCGAGAGTATAGCTACCAACGACACCGCCCCCGAAAATGACAAGGGAGAACAGCGCCAGATCAGGCGATAGGGAAAACAGCAGCACGGAGAAACCTCCGAAAACAACTGCACAAAGGCCTATGAATCGTATGCTCATGGCCCAGAAAAAATGGCGGAAAGTGGCCTTGCTGTCGAGAACTGAGGCTGAAATAACAAGAACACACAGAAGAGTCGAAAAAAGGACAAGGGGGATGAACAGGTAACCGAGAAGATCAAACGCGAGCCGCAATATGTTTTCCGAGGAGATATCGCTTGCTGCAAGCGTCAGTGCGGAAACGAGAGAAGACGGCACCAAGAATATGAAGGCGCTAGGCTTGCGACCGCGGGCCCAGAGCCCGCTCGACAACGCCAAGGTTAGCGCCAGCCCCAGAGACGCGCCAAGCTGCGTTACGAGGAGAATCGCCAGGCCAATAGTCAACGGAGCGCCGTCAGGGTACTGGGCGAAGAAGACAGCCGTCTGAAACATGGCCGCGGGCAACAACGCCAACGTCCCGCTCCACACGCGAGACCATCCAATTGCCACCAGAACAACTACCCAAGGCAGTAGCCACGCGGTCCGCCCTAAAATACCTGGGGTACGCAGTACGGGATCGCCCACGATTAGCCCCTGCGCACCTACGATCACGCCCTCAAACCGCAGGTCAGACCATGCATAGCCCCAGGGGATTCGCCATGTCACAGAAGTCGGCGTATCAGACCAGCGACCAAGACTGCCCTCGCCGATCTGGGTCGCTCCCGCAAATACTCTGAACCGCGGCAGAGTGGTACTGGGTTCTGCGCCTTTGACTGTCCTCTCAGGCTGCAGCTCCCGAGCCAAGATGGCACCCGTTGGAGAAGACCATATCTCGGCAATACGCCCGCCTGGAAGATAGGAGACACGGATTGCGGGTCTCACGAGATGATTCAAATTGAGCGTCGCGGAGGCATCGGAGGAAAGCTCGAGGGTATGGTCTGGGAGCCACGCATACAAACCCGCGTCCAATCGCACAACATCCACAGGATATTTTCCTGCAGGAATGCGCACGGACTCTCCAGGGCGTTCGATAAGAATCTGGGGATAGCGCCCAGGAGGTCTGACTTCATCTAGATCGGGAATTCTACCAAGAACAACGCGCCGTATCCCCGGGCCAACAATGCGCAACTCGAGCCCTTGTTCAGGGAGCGGCGTCAACGTGGCAAAGACCTGACCTTCTGGCTCATGGGAGCAGCGCAAAGAGAAGGCTTTGCCGTTGACCACAACAATCTCCGGCACCCCTTCATCCACCGGCTCCCGGTCAAGTTCCACCTCCACTGGCGAGAAGACGAACATGGCGTCGCGCTCAATCTCCCGCTTGAGATTCATTCCCACGCCGACACGATAGCGAATGCCCTCAATCGTGCATTCACCGACCCACCCGTCGCGGCGCATCTTTCCATGTTCGTAGCGCCCAAGCGCGCCAGGCTCTAAACCTCGTTCCGCAGGGAATAACCCAGGAATGTGCCGAAGTGGAAACGTTTGGATTTCTGAGGTTGAGGCTACACTCTGGGCGCTGGCGGCAGCCGCTAACCCGACCGCCAAAGGCGCGCCCATAAGCAAAAGCGTCCTCAGACATCTTCGCATAGGCTCCTCCGTCCCCTGTAAGTCACTTTAGCAGCCGGCCACTGTGCAGTCCACCCCTTTGAGAAGTTCAACGCCCGACGGACCGCTCTTTCACGTCAGAGGTTTGCATCCCCTGGTCACCCTGAGTATGCTTTGCCCTAATATGGCTTGGACGGGGCACAGGGCCCCTGTTAAGAGGAATTCATTATGCAGAGCAAGACGATGGGGTGGGTGGCGTTATGTCTGTTGGCGATTCTGGGGGCCGGGTGTTCGCCTCAGCCGGAATCGACCGCGCCGGAAACCCAGGGCGCAATGCCGGCGCCTTCCGCGGAGACCACCGCTCAATTGCAGCCCGCGACCGCGGAGGCTCAGGATTCCGCTGGGTCTCACCAAGCGATGCCCAAGATTGACCCGGCGATATTGCTGAAATCCTGGAATGAGTTTATCGCGATGCCGCGTGAAAATATGTCGAATCCGAGGGGGCAGTCCATTATTGCGCAACTGGTTATGACGAATGGGCAGGAGGGAATCCGCCCGATCGTGGAATCGATTGCCGACCCTGCGCAACCGGCGGATGCTAAGGTGCTTACCACGTTGTCCTTGGCGCCGTATATCGATCAGACGTACACCACCTACTTGACGCCCTTGACGAATCCAGGCGGCGACGCCACCACGCGGTCGTGCGCGCTGCATCTGTTGGCGGTTGCGGCCGATGTGCAGAATGAGCCGCTGTTCCGTTCGCTGTTGAAGGATCCGGAGAACCGGGTGCGTATGGCGGCGAAACTGGGGTTGCTCCGCCTGAACGCGCCGGATGCCCATGCGATGATGCTCGAGGATTACCGCAAAGAGGAGGCCACGCGCGAGGAGAGAGAGAATATCCTGCACTTCCTGCTGCCGGTAGCCTCGGCGCAAGACGTGCCTATGTTTAACCTTGCGCTGCGTGATGAGGAATTGTCGCCCAAGATACGGGAAGGCGTTCTGACGGCGCTGGCGCAGCATGGAGACGGCTCCTCGTTGGAACCGCTCGAGGCGGTGGCGGCGTCGAGCGCGGGCGAGGAAGTGAAGACGCTGGCGAATTCCGCTCTCACGGCCATCAAGGAGCGTTTGCAGGCGCAGGACGCGGCGGGCGGCCCTCAGGAAGACGCGGCGGCGGGATCAACGGGTACGGCGCAATAGTTCGCGGTCATGGATTTGCCGCATCGCGGCGTGCGTGATAAGATTTCAGCTAGAGAATCGCTAGTGCGATACGGGAAGAATGACAGGTGAATTTTTTCGGTAAACATAGACCTCATCCTCTGCCTTCGGGTTCGAGCCACGACACTACGTCGGCCGATCCGGATAAAGAGGAGTGGTTCCGCATCGATTACGATATGATGATCCGCGGCAGCAACGTGCTGCGCCACGGCAAGACGATCAAGCAGATCGGCGTCACGGTGAACGGTTCAACACGTCTCGTCACGAGCGGGGAGTTGGTGGACCGGCAGACGTACAACGCGCTGTTGGCGATGAATGCCATTCGCCCGGAAGGCCGCATTCCCCATGCGCCGAAGGAAGCGCCCCCTCCATCGAGGGTGCTGCCCGTCCTCGACGAGGACCAAGAGGCCTAGCCGGTGGCGCGCAGTATCGCGGCCGCACTCATCGTCAAGAACGAGGGCGAATTCCTCGCGGAATGCCTGAGCGGCTTGCGCGGCTTGGCGGATGAAATCGTCGTCGTCGACACCGGCTCCACGGACGACACCGTCGAGGTCGCCCGGCGTTTTGGCGCGCGGGTAACGTATTTTCTGTGGTGCGATGACTTCGCCGCCGCCCGTAATGAAGCCATTTGGCTGTGCACAAGCGACTGGATTTTCGTCATCGACGCGGACGAGCGCCTCAATCCATCCGATCTGCCGCATCTCCGCGAATTGGCCCAAGGCCCGGAAGACCTCTGCTACCGGTTCACCACGCGTAATTACACGAACAACCGCGCGGTGAGCGAGTTCGCGGCGGTTCAACCCGACGATCCGCTAAACCGCGGGTTCGAGGGGTGGTATCCCAGCGCGAAGATTCGTCTTTTCCCCAATCACAAAGGCATTCGGTTCGAGGGAAAAGTGCACGAACTGGTCAACGCCTCGGTGGAAGAGGCCGGCCTGCGCATCGCCGATAGCCCCATTCCCATTCACCACTACCCGCTGGCGCGCGACGCCGAACGCATCCGCCAGAAACAGGCGCAATACATCCGCCTGGGCCTCGAAAAAATGCAGAGCAACCCCGAGGACGCCAGGGCGGCCGCGGAACTCGGCGCGCAGTATGCCGAAGTCGGCAACTACGCCCAGGCCGCCGCCGCGTTTCGCGAAGCGCTCAAGCGGGATCCGTCAAATCCCGTGGTGCTCAAGGACCTTGGCTGTTCGCTCCATATGCTTGGGCGCAGCGAGGAAGCCCAAAACGCGCTCAAACTGGCCATCGAGCTTGATCCCAATCTAGCCGACGCCTGGCGCGGGCTCGGGGTCATCGCCATCGGCTTCACGCAATGGCAGAGCGCGGTCGATAGCATGACGCAGGCCGTCAAACTCGACCCCGCCCACGCCGACGGCCACCGGTATTTCAGCATTGCCCTCGAGGGCGTGGGACGCGTCGACGAAGCCGCCAAGCATTCCCGCATTGCCTTCCAGGCCATGGCTGACAGCGTGGAGGCAATGCAACTCTACATTCATCAAATGCTGCGCCTCGAACGCCGACGGGAAGCCCGTGATTTCTTGCGCGCACTGATTAAGGAAGGCCACGACTCGGCCATGCTTCACAACGCCGTGGGCGAGCTTTACTACTACGACAATCTGATCGAAGAGGCGAAATCGCACTTCCGCCGCGCTGGGCGTAAGGGCCTCGCCTCGGCGTATAACAACCTTGGCGTCGTTCTTTTCCGCGAGCAACGCTACGCCGAAGCGCGCGAGGCCTTCGACGCGTGCCTCGTCATTGACCCGACCCACCGTGGCGCCCACAACGGGCTGCGCGCCATCACCCGCTACCTCGGCGACGACACTCCGCCGCCTATCGACATCGAATAGTCAGACGCCTCGGGAATCCCTGTAGAACCGCCGCTTGAAGTACAGCGCGGCGTGAACGAGGCCGATCAGCACCGGCACCTCGACCAAGGGACCAATAACGGCGGCAAAGGCGGCCCCTGAATTGATGCCGAATACCGCGATACTTACCGCGATGGCCAGCTCAAAGTTGTTGCTGGCCGCGGTGCAAGACAGCGTGGCGCTCTGGGGATAGTTGGCTCCCGCTTTCTTGCTCATGAAGAAACTGAGCAGAAACATGATGATGAAATAGATGAGCAAGGGAAGCGCAATGCGGAGCACGTCGAGCGGAATCTGGACGATTAGGTTTCCTTTGAGACTGAACATGACCACGATGGTGAAAAGCAGAGAAATCAGCGTAATTGGGCTGATTCTTGGGATAAAGACGCGCCGGTACCATTCCTTGCCTTTGAGGTTCAGCAACACGAACCGCGTCAGTATGCCCGCGATAAAAGGAATGCCGAGGTAAATGAACACGCTCTTGGCGATTTGCCCGATCGTGACGGGCACGACAGTCCCTTGCAGGCCAAACACGGGCGGAAGCACCGTGACAAACGCCCACGCGTAAATGCTGAAGAAGAGCACCTGAAACACGCTATTGAACGCGACCAGCCCCGCGCAGTACTCGGTGTCGCCCTCGGCGAGTTCGTTCCACACGATGACCATCGCAATGCAGCGCGCGAGGCCGATCAGAATAAGACCCACCATGTATTCCGGCTTGTCGTGCAGAAACACAATGGCGAGCACGAACATGAGGATCGGGCCGATGACCCAGTTTTGGACGAGACTCAGTCCCAGTATGCGGTAGTTGCGGAACACATCGCCGAACTCCTCGTACCTGACCTTCGCCAATGGCGGATACATCATCAGGATCAAGCCTATCGCAATCGGAATGTTCGTCGTTCCCACCTGAAAACGATTAATGAACGACTCGACTCCGGGCACAAAATACCCCACGCAAACGCCGACCGCCATCCCGAGAAAGATCCAAAGCGTCAGAAAACGATCCAAGAACGAAAGTCTTTTTGCCGCACCGCACTCCACAGGCGATCTCCTTCTGTTAAATGCCCAGCGATGGCGCTATTCGGCTGGGAACGATTCCGGAAGTCCTTCGACAAATCGGCGAATCTCATCGCGCACGCGCCGATAGACGTTGAGCGCGGCGTCTTCGCTGGGCGCACCCATGGCCAGCGTGGGCGGGTCGTCAAAACCCACATGCACTACCCGGGTCTTGCCGGGAAATAGCGGACACTGCTCATTTGCGTGCCCGCAGACCGTAATGACGTAGTCAAACGGAATACCGCTAAGTTCATTGACGAGCTTCGAGCGATGCCCCGAGATGTCAACTCCCGCCTCCGCCATCACGCGCACGGCAAGCGGGTTCAATCCGTGCGCCTCGATCCCCGCGGAATGTGCTTCGAGTACATCGCCCTTGAGCGCGCGCGCCCAACCTTCCGCCATCTGACTGCGACAGGAGTTCCCGGTACACAGAAATAAGATGTTCCATTTTCGTGTCATCGGCAGCACTGCTTTCGACACAGTTCCTCGGTGTCCATCCGCAAGATCGCCTTGAGTCGCTTGCGATCCTCTTTCACCTTTGCCTCATCGGCGAGGCATTCCCTCACCCATTCCAGCGCCAACCGCGCTGCGGGCGGCGCATCGTCCGCGGCGAGGCGGTAATACACCCAGCGGCCGTCTTTGCGGCACTCGATCAATCCCGCTTGCCGGAGAATCGACAGATGTTTCGAGACCGTGGACGGCGCGAGCGCGGCCAGTTCGATCAACTGACACACACACAACTCGCCGTGCTCCAGCGCCATCAGCAACCGCACCCGGCTCTCGTCCGCCAAGGCCTTCACCGCGCCCATGAATTCTCGCATCGTTATCTCCTATATTTCGCCATGTAACGATATATTAAGCAGGCCCGCCGGCGTTGTCAAACCAATTTGGTTTCCATCCGAAAATCTTGTATACTCCCCGCCATGCGATACGAAAACACACTCCAAAATGATGCCGTCAAGGTTTCCCCGGCCGGTCACGCGGTGGTGCAGGTATGCGCCCTTGCCGTTGCGTTGTCATTGGGCGCGCTGATCAAGCTGCCGCTTCCTTTTACGCCGGTTCCGGTCACGTTGCAGACGTTGCCGATCCTCGTCGCGGTGTTCTTCATGGGGCCGCGCCGCGCGATGGCGGGCGTGCTGCTCTATTCTGGACTGGGCTTGGCGGGTGTTCCGCTATTTGCGGCCACGCTTGGCTCAACCTTTGGCTATCTGATCGGCTTTGCGGCGGCCCCGTGGGCGATGACATTGTTCCGCAGCCGCGCGGCCGCGCTTGCGGTGGGCCAAAGCGTCATCTACCTGTTCGGGGCATCGTGGCTGGCGTGGTGGACGGGGCTGAGTCCCGCTGCGGCGTTGGCGATGGGCGTGCTGCCGTTTGTCGCGGGCGACGCGCTAAAGTGCGCCGGCGCGTACATGATCGTCCGCCGTTTCGCGCGCTAAGCAAACCGCGTTCGCAGGTATTTCTCCAGCGTTAACAACCGGTGTGCGTGCGTGTGTTCGGCCGCAATCCGCCGCTGCGCACGGAGAACAATCGCGCGGCATTCACCGGGATGCGCCAGGAAATACGCCGCTCGATTCCGCAACTCCTCCGCATCCTCGTATAACGCCAGTTCATCGTCCGCAAACAGCTCGCGCGCATCGCTTTGCGCGTCCGTGAGCAAAAATCCGCCCGCTGCGGGACAATCAAATAGGCGTTGATTGACTGCCGTGGGCATTTGGAGCGCGGTGGCATTCACGTTGACCTGTGTGTCCCGGTAGTACGGGGCCAGGTCGTCGAAGTAACCCACCCCGCCGCCGGTTCGCGCGGCAAGCCGGCTCCACTCCAAATCCCCCCGGAACTCCGCCCCCAGCGGCGTCAATGCCTGAGCCAACGCCACGCGCTGGCGATAGGTATGCTCATAGTTCAGACAAAGATCCGCCAACCGAAGTTCATGCGCGGACGCGCCCGCCACAAACGGCGTCCCAAGGATTGCCGCAACACCCTGCGCGTAGGCCAGACGCGTCACCCGGCCCGTAGCGAAGGCGTTTTGGACCGCCTCGGCGAGCTGAGGATAGGGTTCGAGCCACTCCCATGTCTCTTCACGCTCGGCGACCATCGAGCGGCCCACAAACGCCACTGGCCGCGTCCACGCCGACTGGGGTCCGCCTTGGAAGAGGACCGGATCCGTGGCATGCGGCCAATAGAGCACATTTTCAAAGCCCAGGGATTCGAGAAAGGGAATGTAGAATCGCTCCCAGACCGCCGCCACGGCGTATGGATTCGCATGCACGACGCGCTCGGTCAAGACCCCGCGCGGGGTATCGGTAAACCACGTAATGTAAGGAATGCGCGCGTCCTCAAGAAATCGCGCAAGAAGCCCGCCTGAGTCCATGCCGGTGTAATTCGAGGTGAGAATAAAGTCCGGGCGGAATTCGCAAAGGGTGGAGAAGAATTGCGCCAACTGCTCGCGCGTCAGGCCCCCCATCATGGCGGAAGATACTCGCGCCACGCCCCACCCGACATCTTGCCCCGCACGTTCCCAACTCGCATCGAAAAAATAGCCGGTATCGAGAATCAGCATGCGCGTTTGCCCCCGGAAGCGGGGGTAATCAAGCAGACGCCGCATGCCTTCTGTCAGCTCCAAGCGAGGTACGAGCATGGCCGCTATAGTACCGAATTCCTGCTTGCCGAGCATTGTTGTCGCCTTGCCTCAGAGAAGTTACTTCTGTACCATCCACGCGACATGGATCTGACAATTCATAAGGCTTCCGCGCTCACTCCCGGATTTCGCGCCGGATGCTCGCGGCGCGACATCACGCCAGGGGCGATGCTCCCGCTGTGGGGCTATGACCGGAAATTCCGTCCGAACGCTCTCGCCACGGGCACACGCGATCCGCTATACGCCAAGGCGTTGGCGCTAGAGGCGGGCGGACGACGGCTTGTGGTGATCAGCCTCGACCTTGGCCGAGCGCCTTCCGTCGATATCACCGCCGCCGTGCGCGATACCCTGCGTACGCGGTGCGGCGTTGATGCGCTGCTGCTCTGCGCCTCGCATACGCACCACGCGCCGGTCCTTGAACTGCGCAACGCGCCGGGGCAGGGCCAAGGGACCTTCGACGAAGCGCTGAGTTACTACGCGCAGCTTCAGGAAATCCTCGTGGACGCCGCCGCGGAGGCGATCGCGAGACTTGAACCGGCCCGAATCGGCTGGGGAACCGCATCGTCGATGTTGAATCGGAACCGTCTGGTGCCTGGCCGTCCGGAGCCATGCGACCGCACACTTCTGGTGCTGCGGGTGGATCGGCTTGATGGCGCGCCGTTGGCCCGCGTGGTCAACTTCGCCGCGCACGCGACGCTGTACCCGCCGCATAAGACCGTATACAGCGCCGAGTACCCTGGAGTCATGGCCGCGTCGGTCGAGCAGGCCACCGGCGCGCTGTGCTTGTTCGTTCAGGGAGCGTCGGGTGACCTCCAGTTCGACATCGACGACGCCCGTTGGGGGCTCGACGATTTCATCGAAGACGTCGGCGCAAGGCTTGCCGACGAGGTGTTGGCCCTCGATGCGACGATCCGGCCCTCGGTCCCTTCCCGCCCCTCGCTGTGCATGCGCGCGATGGATCTTGCTTTCGATTCGCGAATTGATTTTTCCAACACGGCGCTGATCGAGCGCTTGGGCGAAGCGTTCTTCCCCGAGCTGGTTCGCGCAATCGCGCACGGGTTCTCGGATAACGTCGTTCGCCCGCATATCGAGGCGCTCGTGCTCAATGGCGAACTGGGCATCGTGGGGTTTTCCGGCGAGTTCTTTTGCGCCAATGCCCTGCGCCTGCGCGCGCAGATGGCGGGACTTCCCCTGCTCTTCGCGGGTTACTGCAACGGCCACGACATGTATTTCCCTTCGCTTGATGCCATGGCCGAGGGGGGCTATGGCGCGGAGCCGGAAGAGGCTTGGGCTGTTCCCGGCGCTGCGGAAATCATCGCCGACTCGGCAGCGGATGCGCTGAACGCCTGCCTACGCGAGGCGCAAACCCCGTAAATTACTTTCAGGCATCTTGTTCTCACCGCGTCGCGCGGGGAAACGTCTGCCAAAGCTCGGGGACGGAACGCGGCGGATCGTCCGCCGTGCGCAACGGCGTCGTGCGCAGATCGTAAACCAGCAACTTTCGCGCACGGGACAGATCGAGGCCGCGCGTCCATCGCAAGCTCCACGGTGTCCAGCCAAACGAGGGGAATGCCTCGGTTTGGAGGAAGATTGGTCCGAACTCATGCTCGAATACGGCAACGGGTTGGGCAGCGCTGGGCAACAGGCCGCTCTCGTCGGGGTAACGGCCGTCGTAAAGTTCCTGCCAGTCGCTCACGAAATAGCGCGGCGGCTCCTCACCCCGGTCAAGGTAGGGTCCCAGTGCGCCGCCCGTGAGCCCATTCTGCCGAAGGTAACTCTCGAGCACCGCCGACCACCCCGCCGTGGCGCCGGGTTCGCCTTGCGCTTTCAGAAAAGCGATCAGTTGTGGATAGGCCGAGCGCGTGCGGAGAATCTCGGCATCTTTCCAAAGATTCGAGCCGATCAGCGCCACAACCAACGCAACCGCCGCGACGCGCCACGCCGTTCGTCCCCTGCCGGGCCGGGTCCATAGCGCGTATGCGCCCATCCCCGCCGCCGCCGCGATAACCGGCAGCACGTAAATGAACATGCGCGCGCCCTGCATCGTCTTCACGCTGAATACAAACCACGGCACCATGAACAACGCCCAGAGATACGCAACCGCGACCCCGCCGCGGCGCTGAAGAACGTCCTGCATCAGCCACCACTTGGCGGAAGCGATCAGCGCCACCAGCGCAATCACGCCCACGGAGCCCTCAAAAAGCCACTCGAAATAGGGGTAAACCAGCATTCCAGCCCAATTGATCCCGACTCCTGTCTGCATGGATAGGCGCGGAAACAGCAGTTCAAGGAACGTATTGTGGGGATAGGCCAAGTGCTGCATGCGAAAGAGCAAGATGCCGGGGTACGTCACCGCTTCGGCGAGTACGATCACCGCGAAGAAGCCCACGGCCATCGTCGTGCCGCCGTAGAGAAACCGTGCCAGACCGCGCCGCCACCCTTCGCCAGGACGCATGAGCAGATGCACCAACGCCAGCGCGGGCAAGGCCCCCGCGCACTGGTAGTTCATCCAAAAACTGAGGCCCGCGAAAACGCCCGCTGCCGCGCAGTGAGCCGCGATGCCGCGCGTCGCGTCGCGCGCCGAGGTGCCTGCCGCACGTGCATGCTGTTCGCCGCGTAAGTGCGCCAACGCCGCGAGCACGACGAAAAACGCCGCCGCGGTCTGGGGGTAGGCGTTGCGTGAATAGTAGAGGTGATACGCCGAGACCGACATAAACAAGGTCGCCAACGCCGCCGGACCGCTCCCCGCGAGGCGCCGCACAAACAAAAACACGGCGGGCAACATCAGTATCCCGAAAAGCGCCTCAATATAGGTGGAGGCCTCGATACTCGGCCCACGCAGGGCCATCACGCCGGCAGCGAGGTAGTTGTAAAGCAATTTCGGGGAGAACGGATGCAGCGCGCCGAGAGTTTCGTACGCTTTAGGCAGCGCCTGCTCGAGCAAGAATGGCGCTCCGCCCCTGCGCTCGGCGAGCGCGGCATCCACCATTTCCCCGTAAACGCGACCCTCGTTGTATTTACTCAGTGCGTCGAGGTAATACCGTCCCTCGTCCACGCTCAAAATGCCCGCCTCGTCCAAACGCCACACGCGCAACCCAATGCCCACGAGCAACGCCAGCGCCAGCACGCCCCACACCCAACGCGGTGTCCGCCGCTCCCGTTCCTGACCCTGTGTCATGTGCCCCTCCGTCCCGCCTCCCGAGCGCCTCGCAAAAACGCGCAAGGAACAGCGACCGCGCGCATGGAAAACAACGCGCTCCCCCCATTCGACCACAGGCCTTCTCAGGCAGTCAAGGCTTCCGCCGCCGCGTCTGCCGTCGAGGGTGTGGTACAATCCCTTCGCGGCGCGCCGATTGACGCGAACGCGGGTCGTGCCTATACTGGTGCGGCCGGTGCGTACGAGTTGATAGTGCAGATGAACAGGGGGATGTTGCCGTGAGCCACGAAGAGAGGCCAGGATATTACAAGGATAAGGACGGAATCTGGCAGAAGGACCGTCGCAAGGGCGGAGAGCGGCGGCGAGGTCGCGCCGGGATCGAGCACCATGACCGTCGCGCGTTGCGTCGGCGCAAGGAGGATCGTGAGATTCTCGAAACCGATCACCTGCGGATGATCGAGGACGCGCTTGAGGATTTCGCCGAGGAACATCCCCGGCATCACGAGTAGAGTTAACCCCGATTACGGAGCCGCCGAAGCCGCCAGTGCTGCATCGGCGGCTTGTTTCATGCCAACCAGCGCTTCGTCTGCGGTTTTCACGCGGGTAAGCACCTTGGTTTCGGCCTGCTCGACGATGTTGCGCACCTTTTCCCAGCCCGCCACGGTCGGCTCGGGCCGCGCGGCGCTCAGGGCGTCAAACGCCACACGATTGTACGGCCACTGCGCCCAAAATTCCTGGACGCGCGGGTCTTCGGCGGCGGACTTGCGGACGGGAATGTAGCCTGTACCCAAGGCCCAGCGCACGGAGGTTTCCTTCGAACTGAAGTGGCGAATGAAGTTCCACGCCGCCCGCTGCTGTTCCGGGGTAGTGTTGAAGATAACGACATCGGGACCGTAAAGCACTGTGCGTGGATGGGTGGGATCGTCTTGGGGAATCATGGCGATGCCCCAGGACTCGCGGTCGCCTTTCATCAACACTTCCATGTTGGCCTTGTGCGAACTCGAACGCATGGCAAACGCCGCGCGCCCTTGTGCCACGGCGACACGATCGTCGTAGCTGTCGGGCGGAATCGGCGCGGCCAGGCCCTCTTGAGCGAGGGCCTCAATCAACTTAAACGCCTTGAGCGTCGCAGACGAATCGTAGAGGGTCTGCCGCCCTTGCAGCACTTCGCCGCCCATGCTGAAAATCATGCTGTTTACCGTCGAACAGTCGATGTTCATCGGGAACGGAACGCCGCCGATCTTGGCCTTTACTTTTCGGCATTGATCGAGAAACTCGTTCCAAGTCTTCGGCGGCTCGCTAAATCCGGCGTCGGCCAGGACTTTCTTGTTGAAATACATGACCAGCACGCTTTTCGCGAAGGGGAATGAGTACATCTTGCCGCCAAAATCGGGGTAGCGGCAGGTCTCGAGCACGGCGGGCTGAAAATCGGCCAGTTCCTCGGCGCTCAACCCCATCTGAGGATCCGTCAGGAACGGTTCAAACGGCGTCACCGCGCCTGCCCGCGCGTAATCGACCACCATATTGCCGTACGCCACCGCCATCGCGGGCAAGGTCCCCGCCTGTATGCTCGCGCGCACCTTGCGGTAGATCTCGCTATATCCCCCGACGTACTCGGTCTCCACCGGCAGACCGCCTTGGGCGTTCATCTCCGCCATGATCTGCTTAAGAACGTCCGCCGTCTCCGTGGTCATGCGGTCCCACAACAATGCTTTGGACGCGTCAATCGGCGTGAACGTGCGCGTGGGCGGTGAGGAGGCGGTCCCGGGCGCAGTGGGCGCGCCGCAGCCTGTGACGCAGAACACCGCCAACATCGCAAATGCCACAAGCCGCCACATGTTACGCCTCACGTCGTTTACCCTTTTTCGTCCACTCATCACGTTACTTGTAGCCAAAGATCATCGACCAGAGAATCAGGAAAACCAGGGTAAATCCAACCACCAACGCCGCCGTTCCGAAAATCGCCGCCCAGAAACGGAATTCCTTCGGCGCGGGAATCGTGGTTAGACGTTTCTCAAGCTGCCCCTCTTGGACGAGTTGCTCGTAATAGCGCGGGCGTTCATGTTTGAGTTCTTCTTCGGGCACCATGCCGGTGAACATGGCCATGTCCATCGGGAACTTCTCAGGCCGGAAGTGCGTGTTGAAGAAATGGATCGTGAAGATGAACCCAACCGCCAACAGCGCCTCGTCGCTGTGGATAATCGTGGCGACGTTGATCATCCACCCCGGCAAGAAGTGCGTGAAGAACTCGGGGAACCACAGCATGAATCCCGTCGAGCCGATGATCGCCACGCCCCAGAACACCGCGAAGTAGTCGAACTTCTCCCAGTAGGTCCATTCGCCGTACTGCGGACGCGGCCCAAGGCGCAGGAACCATTTCACGGTCTGAATGAACTCGCGCACGTCGTTTAGATTCGGCACCAAACTCGACGGACCGAGCAGGAGCGATTTCCACGACATGCCGAACTCGCGCTTTCGGTGGATGATCACGCCGATGTGGATAATGAAGTCGACGATCATAATCACCGCGCAGGTGCGGTGGATGATCGCCGTCGCGCCAAACCCGCCCATCGCGTTCGCCAGCGCGACCGCCCAATCCATGTACGAGAACTTCAGCGCCATACCGGTCAGCGCCAGACCGAAGAACGTAAGGATCAGCACGAAGTGCATTTGGCGCACGATCGGATCGAAACGGCGGAACATGACGTGCGATTTCGTGGCTTCTCCGCCGCGTTGTTTCATCTTTTCGCGCAGACTGCGCGGGAACCAGAGGAGAGTGTGCAGCGCGAAGAACGCGAACGTCCCCACAAGCAGGCCGGTCATCCCCCAGAAAGCGATAAACAGCGCGGGATACTTTTTCGGGTCGTGGTGCGTGGCGTGAGTTAGGTAACCGGCGAACCGGCGGTGGGAACCCGCATGGCATTTTGCGCAGGTATCAACGATGTTGGCGCGGCTCAAGTGCGATGCAGGGTCCGACGGCGGCAGAATGTCGTGCGCGCCGTGGCAGTCGTAGCACTTCGCGGCCTTGGGCGAGCCCAAGAGCGCGGCTTTGCCGTGGGTAGTCTGGAAATAGGTCGCCGAGACGTCCGCATGGCACTCGCCGCAGCTTCCCATCACGCTCTGCATAAACTCATTCGCGTCCGTGCGCTTGATGCGGTGGCTCGAATGGCAACTGCTGCAGACCGGAAGTTCGTGTCCGTTCTCCGGCTTCGAGACCAGCGGCGAGTGCACGCTAGCCATAAATACTTGCTCGACTCCGCTATGGCACGCGCCGCAGGTATCCGCGATCTTGGCTTTGCTCACGCTCGATTGTGGGTCGCGGCTGGGGCGAATCGCGTGCGCCGTGTGGCAGCTCGTGCAGGTCGCCGTGACGACGAGTCCGCTTTCGAGCAGCCCTTTTCCATGCACGCTTGTCGAGTAGTCCGCGACGACCTGTTTCTGCGAACTGGTGCCGCGCACGTCGATAACCGCGCCCTCGTTGTGGCAGCGCGCGCACAGCGCGGGCACGTTGGACGGAAACGTGGGCGACGCCGGATCGGCCTTGCCCAACGTCACATGCCCAGCGTGACAATCGAGACAGCGCGGCGCGTCCTTATCGCCCTCGCTCGCCTTAACGCCGTGGATGCTGTTCGTATGCTGCGTCACCTGATCGGCGTGGCAGATCGAGCAGTCCACTTCCGCCGTCACCTTCTCGCAGGGCCGCTGCAGTGAGGCATCCGCTCCAGTGTGACACTGCGCGCAACGCGTGCCGCCGTGGCGCGCGCCCGCCATCGCCTCGATGTCCACTGCGGGCAATTCGCCCTTCGCCCCTCGCACGGGTTTCGAGTGGCACATCATGCAATCGCGATCGCTCACGCCTTCGTCATAGAACACCTTGCGCGCTTTGTGGGGCTGGTGACAATCAATGCACACCGGGATGACGTGCGGATCTTTCTCCCACAACTCCTGATTGATGATTTTCCGATGCACTTCCTCGATCAGTGCATGGCACTTGGTGCATGTGCTCACGATGTTTGCGCGGCTAATCGAAGATTTCGGGTCGGTGTCCGGCAAGATGTCGTGAGCGCTATGGCAGCTCACGCACGTTGCGGTGACCTTCAGCCCTTTCTTGCGCAACCCTTCGCCGTGGACGCCTTCCTCGTAATTCTGGAGGATGTCGTGCTGTTTGATATTCCGGCTCTTGGCCACGGGCGCGTCTTCCGCGTGGCACCCGCCGCAGGTATCGGGGATATGGATCGCATTCGTCGCCGAATCGGGCTCGGAGGCGGGCTTGATATCGTGCTTGCCGTGACAATCCGCGCAGGACGGCGCGAGCGCGTCGCCTTTCGCCATCGCCTGACCGTGCAGACTGTTCTTGTACACGTCGAGTTCGTCGCTGTGACACGCCCCGCAGTCCACCGGCTTCAGTTTCTCGGCGTGCGGCACTTCTTTAATATCGGTGTGGCAACCGACGCACCCCAGCGGGGCATGCAACGACTTCTCGAATGGTTCCTTGGCGACGTATAGGGAAAGGGTGCCGCCATCGGGCAAGGTCTTCGAGGCCTGCACATCGTCGTGGCAGGTAAAACACATGTCGTTTTCGATAGGCGCGGGAGCGGAAGAAGTGGTTGACTCGGGCTCGGCCGCGTAGGCGGCTCCGGTCATACACGCAAAAAGCGCCAGCAAAACAAGAAAGTGCCTGTGGAACATACTCCTACGAGCCCCCAAGGCCTAGGCGTATCGTACCGTCCCGCATAGGCTGATTACATAAGCGACCTTCAGACCGCACAGGGACTCCCCCGGTCCGAAACGTCGCCGTGACCTTGAACCACCCGCCATACTGATAGCATAGCGTGGCGGGAATACGCAAACAGAACCGTGTAAAAAGCGCCGTCCGTATCCCTCGGCGAGCCGCTTTTTCGGGAATTTAACCTCCATTGCATTAGTTCACATGGTGTGCAATTGCGCCAATTGAGGCGGACGCCCACCAAGCAATGCCCCTCGACGCGAGCGCATGGTCGACTCGGGCTTCAGGTGGCTCATCACAATAGCGAGGTGACATGATGAACCCAGCAAAGAACACGATTTGCCTTTGGTATGACGGCGACGCCGAGGATGCGGGGCGGTTCTACGCCGAGACCTTTCCGGATTCATTTGTCGGCGCGGTGCATCGTGCACCGGGAGACTATCCGTCCGGGAAGGAAGGGGATGTGTTGACGGTCGAGTTTACCGTGATGGGAATACCCTGCCTCGGACTCAATGGCGGCCCCGCATTCAAGCACAACGAAGCCTTCTCGTTTCAGGTCGCAACCGTCGACCAGGCCGAAACCGATCGGTACTGGAACGCGATCGTCGGCAACGGCGGCCAAGAGAGCGCGTGCGGCTGGTGCAAGGACAAATGGGGATTGTCTTGGCAGATTACGCCGATCGCCCTGACGCGGGCCTTCACCGACTCCGATACCGCCGCCGCAAAGCGCGCGTTCGACGCGATGATGCAGATGACAAAGATCGACATCGCCGCTATTGAGGCGGCGCACCGCGGTTGAAATGACCACGCAGAGTCGACCTTGAACACAAGGAGAGGGAACCGTGCGGAAAATCGTCGTCGGCGCCATGGTTTCTCTGGACGGCGTCATGCAAGCGCCTGGCGGACCGACCGAGGATCCGACCCAGGGGTTCAAGTTTGGCGGCTGGGTGGTGCCGTATTTCGATCGGGAGTTTGGCGAGGAAATAGACCGCCTCTTCGGTGAGAAATTCGATCTCCTTCTCGGTCGCAAGACCTACGAGATTTTCGCGGCGTATTGGCCGTACTACGACGAGAACGCTCCCGATGGCGGCATCGCGAGACTCTTCAACAAGATCACGAAATACGTTGTTTCGCGTTCAGGCGAGGTCGACACGAGTTGGCAAGGCTCGGTGCTCCTGCGCGGTATCGCCGACGTGAAGCGATTACGGAACGAAGACGGCCCCAATCTTGTCACCCAAGGCAGCACGGAACTCGTCCATGCGCTATTGGCCAACGACCTCGTCGATGCGATGACCCTGTTCGTCATTCCGGCCGTGCTCGGCGGCGGCAAAAAACTATTTGCCGATGGCTCGATACCGCACGCTTACACGCTGACAAGATCGTGCGTTTCGAGCACGGGCATCGTCATTGGGCACTACGAGCGCGACGGTGAGGTCAAGATCGGCGAAACCGAGCTTAGTTCGCCCAGCGAAGCCGAAGTTGCCCGCCAGGAGCGTATGAAGCGCGAGGGCTAGAGCGTTTTACGTTTTTGTGCCTACGGCCTCCGACAGTAGAGCATTTTCACCACGCAGCTTTGGCGGGCGCGCCGTAGGCATTCTCGGTGAAAATGCTCTAGAGGTTCGCCGAGCCATCGAACCGGTTGCTCTCTTGCTGATAGATCCGTGGACCGACCGCGTCGGGGTGCACAAAATACTCCTCCCTCCAAAGCGCGATTCGAAGCCGATCCCCAATCGCCGGGGAGAGCGAGGTGTTTTGGGCAAATCCTAATTGTTTAAGCAGAGGTAGGTATTAGGAAAGCACCCGATGCGTGCGTGTGCGGCGCCCCACACGAGGGCTTCTGCAATCTCCCGCACGGTTGGCGTAATGTCCGGTGTTGAGGGATAGAGTCAAGAAAAGCATAGTGCAATAAATACGTACCACAGAGGCACAGAGGACACAGAGAAGAGGAGAAAATATAGAAGAATGGAAAACAAAGACTTTGGACTTCCGATTTCTGTTGCTATCTTCTTTGTCTTCCGAACACCATCCGAATTTCTTTTCCTCTTCTCTGTTTCTTCTGTGCCTCTGTGGTGTTTCGTCATCTTCTGACACCCCGTCCCGGGGTTCTTTTCTTTGGGTGAGCATCCCCGGGTTCCACTTCGCGGCTACGCCGCTCCGTTCCACCCGGGGCTACGTTCTGTCATCCGCTTTGCGGATTAGAGGCAAGAGCTTTCCGCGACACAACGCCTCTGACGCTTTTTTCTGAAAGTTGTCCGGCGATCTGGGCCGATTCGAACAGGACATCCCCCAAGAAATGGGGTATCGGGATCGCAAGTAATTGGCCTGATATTGGTTAGGGATCGGCACAAGTGTCCGGGGTGATTTTTGGGGGATCTTTGGTCGGGTTGCAGTGGCCTCCTTGGAGCGTCAGAATCT
>JBHELB010000040.1:0-97313 GCA_041859045.1 Candidatus Hydrogenedentales bacterium
TCGATGCCCAGGTAGCTGCCGTACAGGCCGTACAGGTCGGTGTCGCCGTCCTGCTCCGCCACGCCGGTTTCGGCCAACTTGGCCGCGAACGCGTCAACCGTGAACAGGTCGGTCGCGTACGTGGCGCGGATGGCGTCGAAGCTAAGGCCGGGGAAGAAAGCAGCCGTGTCGTTCACACCCATCAGCCACTGGTTACCGAACGCCAGTTCCTGGCGGCCGATGCGCAGGCGGACCGGGTAGCCGTACATCTCGTTGGCTTCGATATAGGACTGGTAGATTTCCACGTCGTTACCCGTCGCCGCACGGTTGTCCGCGCCGGTGATGTAGTTCGAGCGGAAGTCTTCGCCCCACACATCGTAGCTGTCCAGCTCAATGAAGGCGCTCACGTTGTCCGTGAAATCCGCCTTGAAATTGACGCGGGTGCGCTGTTCGATGTTTTTGAAGTCGTTGGTGTCGTCCCAAGCGAAGCCGCTAAGGATACCGGTGGCGTTGTAGTTCACGCCCGGCAGACCGCCCAGCGGGCGCTTCACCAGGAAGAAATTCGGCCAACGGACTTCGACGCCCGTGGGCTCCGGCGTGTAGTTCATGTACCAGTTGCCGCGGATGCGGATGTCTCCGCCCACCTGAACGTTCTGCAGTTCAGCAGCAACCGGGAGCGCGGTCGCGATCATCGCGAACGCGAGAGCAAACAGCATAGCTTTACGCATCGTGCGTAATCTCCCTTCTTCTATTCGGAATCCGGGGTGGCCCCCGTTCCGGACCCACACCTCACAGGGAAAATCGCCTGTTCCGTGCGGTGAATTGGTAAACACTCAATTTTATGTGAACATCGATACGAGAACGGCCTTGGGAGTTGGCGTTACTGCGCTGTTTCCATCCCTCCTTTCGTCTCCCAAAAGTGAAGGCCTGTTCCGATGGAACTTGGCTTGGGGATAGGGCTATGCCGTTGAAAAGGCCTTCGGCAAAGCGGGTTCTCACCCCAACGCCGGCGATGCTAGCAGATTACTCGGCGAGAAGTCAACTAATTCTCTCCGCAAAATGAGCCCCCTCCCCCATTCTCAAGCCTGCCGCCCTGGAAGCCGATAATTGGGAATAGAAGCGAGGAGCCTCCCCCATGGAACTGTCGGGAATCGGAATGACGGGACTGCAAAGCCTCTGGCCGGCTCAAGAGCGCAAACAGCCGGAGCAGGGCGCCGTCTTCGCCGCAGTGGACCGTATGCTCGACCTGTCGCGGGGCGACAGCGGGCAGGAAAACGTCTTCGACGCGTATTCGGGCCTCAATGTAGAGGAGCGTGACGCATTCCTTCAGACCCTGGCGAGCCTGATCCAGCGTGGAATTGTGGGCACGGAACTGTTCGATATCGGCGGGAAGCCCTACCAGAGCATGGTCATCCCCCGGGCCGCCGACGACATCACCCGCGGCGCGCACTATTACCGCCGCTCCCCTGAGCCGCGTACGACGCGCGAGTGGCGCGCCTAGAGCATTTTCACCGAGAATGCCTACGGCGCGCCCGCCAAAGCTGCGTGGTGGAAATGCTCTAATGTCGGAGACCGTAGGGATAAAAACGTAAGACGATCTAGCCATTTGACGTTACGCATTTTTAAAAGTGGCATGCTAGACTAGGGGCAAGCGGCTACGCCATTTTTGGTATACGTTAGCAGGAAGGAAACGGACCATGAAGCGCACGGCACTGGCGATTGTCTTGGCGATTACGCTCGCGGCATGCGGTAAACCCGCCACTCCTGATTCTTCGACGGCTTCCCCCGCCGCTCCACCGGAAGCCGCCAAATCGCTGCGAATCGCGGTCGTACCGAAAGGCTTAGTGCATCAATTCTGGCTGACCGTGAAAGCAGGCGCGGATGCCGCCGGCAAAGAACTCGGCGTCGAGATTATCTGGAAAGGTCCCGCCAAAGAGACCGAAATCGCCGAGCAAATCAATATTATCGAAGACCTTATGAATAGCCGGGTGGACGCCATCGTGATGGCCGCGTGCGACAAAGACGGCCTGGTCGATGTCGTGAACCGCGCCGCCGAAGCGAAAATACCGGCGGTCACCATCGACTCCGGCGTGGCGTCTGAAGCCCCTGTCTCCTTTGTCGCCACCGACAACATCGCCGGCGCACGCGCCGCGGCCAATACATTAGCCAAACTCGTCGGCAATGCGGGGAAAGTCGGACTGATTCCTTTTGTGCCCAACGCGGCGACTTCGGTCATGCGCGAACAGGGCTTCCAGGAAGGCATGAAAGCGTACCCAGAGATCACCGTCCTGCCGCCGTTGTACAGCTACAGCGACGTAGCCAAAGGAATGGCCGCCGCCGAGGATATGATGACCGCGAATCCCGATCTCAAAGGCATCTTCGCGGCAAACGAGAGCGGCGCTATGGGCGCGGTCCAAGCCATCAAGGCCGCGGGAAAAGCCGGACAAGTGAAGCTCGTGGCTTTCGATGCCGCGCCCGAGGAAGTGGCCGCGCTCAAGGAAGGCGTTATTCAGGCGCTTATCGTTCAGAACCCCTTCCAGATGGGCTATCGCGGCGTGAAGGCCGCCGTCGATGCTATCAAAGGAGTCACCGTCGAAAAACGCATTGATACGGGCGTCACCGTCGTTACTCAAGAAAACCTCAATACCCCCGAAGTCCAAAAGCTGCTCAACCCGTAATTGCGTCCATCCTCCAAGGAATATGGGAAACATCCTCAATGTTTTCCACCTGACGGAGTTTGTCTTGTGTAAAGACAAACCGCGCGCATCCACTGCCGCCCCGTCGCGGAAGCCCACAACGTTCCTGGAGGAGCCCAATGAACCCCCATCGCGCTGAGATACTGCGCGCCCTAGAAGTTCAAGCGCAAGACGCTATTCCCCGGTTTCTGAAAGCGGAAGAAGATTACTGGCAGCCTGCGGATTTCCTCCCGGACCTGTCTCGCGAGGACGGCCTTGAACAAGTGCGCGTGTTGCAGGAAAGCGCCCGTGATCTCTCAGACCCGCTGCTTGTTGTGCTCGTTGGAGACATGGTGACAGAAGAGGCGCTGCCGTCGTACTCGGCGTGGATCCACCAGATGGAGGGCGTGGATCGTACCGGCGAACCGCGCAACGCCTGGGGCCAGTGGGCCCGAGCCTGGACCGCCGAGGAAAACCGTCACGGGGATGTGCTAAACCGCTACCTCTATCTCTCCGGCCGCGTGAACATGCGCGAGGTCGAATTCACCGTGCAGAATCTCATTCGCGACGGCGGCGACATCGGCACCGGCGCCGATCCCTATAAGATGTTCGTCTACACGAGCTTCCAAGAGACCGCCACCAACATTTCCCATCGCAACACCGCCGCGCTTGCGCGCAAGATGGGGAATGAGACCTTGGGTAAGCTGTGCAGCCACGTCGCCGGCGATGAAACGCGCCACGCCAGAGCGTACAAGCACTTTTTCAAGCTTTGCCTCGACGCGGACCCCTCGAACGCGTTGATCGCCTTTCGCGACATGATGAAGAGCAAAATCACGATGCCCGCCATGTACATGCGCGAGCGCGGACGCCGAGTCGGCGAGACTTTTCAGCGTTTTGCCGACGTCGCCGAACACATCGAGGTCTACACTAAGCAGCATTACGTAGCTATTCTTGAAAATCTCATATCACACTGGCGTGTAGAGACGCTGGCCGGCCTCACCGCCGAGGCGCAGCAAGCCCAGGAGTATCTGTGCACGTTGCCCCAACGCTACCGCCGCGTGCTCGATCGGGCCAAGCCCCTCCTGCCCCCCGTTTCCCTAGACTTTGCCTGGTTAATTCCGGAGGCCGCACGCGCCTAAGCAAAAATTCGTAGACGGTCGCGGCGAGATCTTGCTTTTTGACACCCCGTCCAGTCCCGAGTAAGATGCAGTGGGCTATGTCGGCCCGAACTTTCTGCCTGGAATGCCGAAGTCTTGAGCGGCATTCGTCTCGCAGGCGGAAAGAGGTCTTCAGGGGCAGGGTGGCTTTTTGCCTGTTAGGAGAAATCTGTATGGCAACCAAAGTGCTTACGAAAAAAGACGTCGAGGAGTTGGGACTGGGAGGCAAAGCTTCCGACGTCGCGAAGGCGCGTCGGGCCAATCCGCATGTGCAGGAGATCATCAACTCGGTGAAGGGCACCAAGCCCGGTCAGTTTCTGACGTATGAGCCGTCGGACAAGAAGAGCTTCCAGACGCAGATTCTGCGCATTCGACAGGCCTTCAACATCTTGTCCAAGCCGTGGCCGTTCACCAAACCTCTCGATGGCGGCAAAAAAGCGTTGATGCAGATCCTGTCGCGATCCGAATCGTTCGAGAAGTATCCGCAACAACCGATGACACCGAAGGCCGAGGAAAACCCCGCCAAGGTGTCGCGCAAGCCTCGCAATAAAAAGAAGTAGTGCGAGTTTGCGGTACTGATGTGCGGGGGCTTTTGAACTTGGGGCGGAGTGCCGAAGGCTGCGGCGCTCCGCTCAACGCCTAACAGTACACCGATTCAGAATCGGATCTCGTAACCCACGCAAAGATGCGGCTCCAGCGGGTGTTTGGTTAGAATATCGAACTTCTCCTTGACCAACGGCCATTCCTCCGGCAGGCACGCCCCGTAAATGTACTCGACGCCGATGTAGTCTTTGGATAAGACATCGCTGACCTCTTTGGGCGCGCGCATGCGGAAACGGTAATGCCGTCCGATCTCCTTGAGTCCCAATCGCGCATAGTACCGCTGCGCTTTGCGGTCCTGCGTCCAATACTCAAGCCGCTGAAAGCCCTTCTTCTTGGCGTCTTCCACGCTCGCATCGATCAATAAGCGGCCGATGGCCTGCCCGCTGTATTCGGGAAGGCGCCCAAACTCGAGCACATATCCGCCCCGGCTATCCTTGAGGAAACACAACTCGCCCGGCTCGCGATCGTACTGGACATCCGTCAGGCCCACGATTTTGCCCTCGGCCACGCACACCAATCGGGTGGACTCGTAGCCCTCGTAATTCGGCCGCTCCTGAATCGTGTAGTTCCACGCATGCGAAATACTCAGAATGATCGCATGAACGCGCATCCATTCCGCCTCATCCTCTGGACGATACTCGCGAACCTCTAGCTTCATCGTTGGGTTCCTTCCTAGCGCATTTCAGAAAATGGCGTGGCCGCTTCCTCCTAGCTCAACGCGCGCCTTTTTTTGAAAATGCGCAACGCCAAACGGGTACACTTCTATTGAATACACCCTAAGGCGTCGCCGTTACACGAGGACAGACTACACTCACACGACGCGTCTGCATTCCATCCGGGGCATTCAAGAAAAAATCATAGCGGGTCTGAGACAAATTCGGATAGGGATCCGGAAGATTCTTGAGCGCGATAGTGTCCGCAGCGTGTGGCTGTGTTGTGCTGTACAGCGGCTCATACACGCTTTTCTCGCCCGGCACAAACACCACCCTTCCAAGGTCAGCATACGCCGTGGGCGCACGCCACACGTTCCGCGCGCGCACGTAGAGCCGCATAGGGGTCCCATCACTTTGCACCAACCCCACCGGCTGCCATGCCCAGCCGTCTGCGGCGCGTTGGAGCGGTGCGGCCGCCGACTGCGGAAGCGGTGCAAGCGGAACTGCTTCCTTCGTGTTGCCGCGCTCCGTGGTGAACGCAAGCACGGCGCGCTCCTTCTGAGCCTGCCCCGTCGCTCTCCACACATAGGCAAACACCGTGTAGACCCCCGGCTCGAGTTGCAGCGGCACATAGAGGCGATCTCCCTCGGGAGCCTCCGCGCGCGTTTGCGCTGTCATGACGATGGCGTCCAGCGGATTGGCCAGCGGCGGGTCTAGCCGCATGGAAGGAAACCAGGAATCCGTTCGCGGCGTCTCGCGGGTGAAGTCCATCGGTTCGATGACCCGCGCCGCCGCATAAAGCGTCTGGCGCGCGGGAGGGATCGGACTGCCTGGCTGGCCGTCGTTCAGCATGGACAACACGATTCCGCTCTCTCTGTAACGCATGGGGTCGGCGATGTCCGGCGAAACAAACGTCATTCCCCACGAAGCGCGCGCTGAATATTTCCCGTTTTCATGCGCAAGCCGATTCGCCTTGTCCACTAACTCATCGCGTCCGCCGTCAGGCGAGTAAAAGGGAGTGTAGACTTCGTGAAGGCCTGTGTTGGGTTGATTTTGGCGACGTTGCGAAGACGGCGCGGCGTCTTCGGCGCGAAGAACCTGACGCGTCTTCGTGCGCATCGCCTCGAGGTCGTAGAGATAAAGGCTGGCCCCGGAAAAGGCAAATTGCTCAAGCCGCAGCGCGTGATGATCCAGCCATTCGAGATAGGTCTGCGCGCTCTTGGGCACATTAAACGGGTCCCACCATGACACGAGCAGCCAGAGCCGCTTGTGCTGTGCCGCGATTTCCTCAATCCGCACCGGCGCCGCGCCCGCGTTTTCCCACACTTCACGTCTAAATGCGCTGTCGACTACGGCGGAAATATCCCCCTCGGTGAATCCAACGTCGTATTGCGGCATATCAGGAAGATAGTGGTAGCGCAAGGGGAAAAAAGTCATGTGTACGTTGTGAATGACCGCGTCGCCCGGCTGGCGGCGGCTGAGGATTTCCTTGCTTACCGCGCGCGCGTCAATGGTGTATCGCACCCCGAGAAGATGGGACTGAGAGGGAAAACGCTGTGCGTGTTGCGCTTCAATGCATTGAAACGATAGCGCTGTCCACAGAACGACAATCACCGCCATCCCCCACCGGCGTCTTACGAGCGTGAGCCCTGCCCCAGCCAGCACAAATGCGGCGCATGCCGAGAAAATGAAGAGACGGTGCTCATAGAACGAAAAGCTGCGCCACTTCCACTGCAATAGATTGGCGAGGATTGGCACCACAATGCACAACAGAAGGAGGAGCACGGTGCCCCGTTGGCGCCGCAATGCATATAGCCCCGCGGCCATTGCGGCAAGCCCCATCGCAAATAACGTCCAGTAGACTGCTGGATCCGGCGAATACCCGGCGAAGAACGATTTGACCGTAATGAGTCCATCTCGCCAGCGCAGCGGGGGATACCAGCTCTGGGGCTTATCGCGTACCGCCGCTTCCACGATAAACCCCTTGGCCAGTGCGGGGATGATCAACACCAACAACGCCACTTGCGTGACCGCCCATTTCGCCAGACGTTTTATCCGCCACTGCGTGCCGCCCGCTTCGGTGTCGAGGTCCGGATCGAATGAACGTCCTTGTCCTCCAGGGAGCAGCAGCACGATGGCCGCGAAAAGATTGAGCGTGAGCAGATACCAAACGGAAACCAGGTGTGTGTACATCGACAGGACCGATGCGGCCACGAGGAGAAACCAGCTTCCCTTGCGGTCGTTGCGCAGCGCCCAAACGGCGAATAGACACACGAACCCAAGCACAAAGGTCATGGAGCTGTAGGGACGCACTTCCTGCGCGTAGTAGACGTGCAGCGGCGAGACCCCCGTCAGGAACGTCGCCCACAGCGCGATGGCATCTTTCCTCGTCAGCGCGCGCGCCAGCGCGAACACCGCGCCCAGCGTGCCCACGCTGAACAGCCACGGCACGAGACGGATCATGAAGTCGCGGCCATAACTGGCCAGTGGGAAGCTAGTCAGCGCATCCGTGATCCACTGCCACAACAAGACGAATGCGGGCAATCCGGACGATTCCCCCATCACCGTCGGCGAAAAAAAGGCCAGCGGTTGGCGGATGACCTGCGCGGCGTAGACCGTTGCGCCCTCGTCGAACCAGATGCTGCGGTCTGCTAACCGATACAGCCTCAGAACCGCCGCTGCCAACACAATTACGCCCAGCAGCACCCACGTGGCCCGATCCATGCGGTCAACCGTGTTGGCCTTTGGCTTCACGCGCCGGCATCCTCTCGTGTCTTTTGCCGGACATGCCGGTTAATTCGGTTGACCTCCGGCGCGCTTTGGAGATAGTCCCACACTTCTTTCCAACTCATCGTGTCGCGTCCTTCAAAATGTCGATAAACACAGCGAATCAATTCCAGGTCTTCCGGCGTGTCCACCGTCCAGCGTCCGTCGCTGCAGTCAGTTTCGTTCTTCACCGAGACGTGCCGAAATCGCTGCGGTTGATCGTAAATGAAATCCGTTACATGCTCGCGCTGGAACGCGTCTGTGCACTCCGCCTGCGCCTGCGAAAGCGCCGTGAATGAGAAGATCTCCGTATCGAGTCCGCGTGGATAGGTTCGCTCGAGGATGTTCGCCGCATAATCCGGCTGCACTGCCCAAAACGCCTCGACCACGCGATCAACTACCTCGGGATCGATGAGTGGACAATCGGAGGTAATTCGCACTATCGCCTCCGCCCGACTGGCCACCGCCGCGCCGTAGTATCGCGACAGCACGTCGTTTTCGTCGCCCCGGTATACGGCGATGCCAAGCGCGTGACATGCCTCAACAAGCTGATCGTCTTGCTCGCGGATCGTCGTGGCAATCACCACGTCATCCAAGCGCCGGGCGCGCCGCGTGCGGTTCACCACGCGCTCCAACATGGTCGCCCCTTCGAGGTCCATGAGCACCTTGCCCGGCAGGCGCGTACTGCCCAGCCGCGCCTGAATGATGGCCACCGTTCTCACCGCTCTTCTATTTCCCCCCGTTCGCGGATTCAAGCCGCTTCAGGTGCGCTGCGCCCCCAAGATTCTCCATCTGCCTCAGCACCCACGCCCGCCGCTGGGCAGTGTACCCGTTTGCGGCCTGCGGCGACCAGCGGCGCGGGTTGGGTAAGATCACCGCCAATCCCGCCGCTTCTTCGCGGGTGAGATCGAGCGCCGATTTTCCATACCAGTGCCGAGAGGCCGCTTCAGCGCCGTAAATGCCCGGCCCCATTTCCGCCACGTTCAGATAGACCTCGAGAATTCGCTCCTTGCTCCAGACCGCTTCGATCAGCGTCGTGAAATACGTCTCGAATCCCTTTCGCACCCACGTACGCGAAGGCCACAGAAACACGTTCTTCGCGGTCTGTTGCGAGATCGTGCTCGCGCCGCGCAGATGTCCGTCGCCCGCCTCGCGTCGGGCCAACGCCTGCCGAATCTGCTCCGGGTCAAACCCATAGTGCACCGCAAAGCGTTGGTCCTCCGCCGCAATCACCGCCAGCGCCAACTGCGGCGAGATCGATTTCAGCGGCGTCCAGCGATAGTCGAGCTTGCGCGCGTCGGCGTCGGCCGTGACGTACCGCAGAAGCATTAAGGGCGTCGCGGGAGGTGGGACGAACCTGAACAAAAGCGCCAGCCCGATGGTCACCACCAGCCACGCGACCACCGCCTTGCCGGTCCACGCCGCAACCCGACGGCTTAGACTTCGCCGCGGCTGCGCGGGCGTCTTGCCGCGCGCCGGAGCGGATTTAGGCGATGGCCGTAGAAGTTTGCGAACCGGATGCTGTTGTTTGGACCGTTGTGCCACTCTGGATTCTCCCGACGAAGGATATTACTTGACAAGTCGTCCGTCAAGAGACCGGATCGAACCGAGTTGATGGAAGGCCGAGGGCAAAACAGCGGCGTCCGGCCATTTAGCCGGACGCCTTGAAGCCCTTGAGGAGGGGCAGTACTCCCAGGGATAGTCCCTGAGACCTTAGGCGAGGTTGCTCCGAATCCCGTACTCGCGGGTACGTTACGCGCGCATCACATTGACGGCCTGAAGGCCTTTCGGACTCTCGAGAAGATCAAAGGATACATCCTCGCCTTCTTTGAGTGTGCGGAACCCGTCCATCCGGATGGCCGAATGGTGGACAAACACATCAATATCCGGACGGGACTCCCGGACGATAAAACCATAGCCTTTCTGGTCGTTAAACCACTTGACCTTTCCCTGATATGTGCCGTTCGAGAACTCCTGAGTCACCGATCGTACCTCCAACTTCCGTGGTCCCTTCTCCCTGGATTACTTGCGAAGCCCAGCGCAAGACCCCGAGGGACCCCTACCCTTGACCTCTCTAGTGTACCGAAAAGAGGACATTCTGTCAATAAGTAATAAGGAAACTAAGGATTCAATTTCTTGAATTTATCTACTTAACGTACGGTAGGTTTCGGAGAGAAAGAAAGAGACATTCGCCAGAAAACGCCTATTTACTGTGTGACAATGGCCCATTTCTGGAAATGGCGTTTTGTGAAAACGCGTACACTCCGATCCGGCTGGCTCAGATGCCACTGCCCTCGGTGTGGATGCCGCATTCCTTGTTGTCACCATCGAGGGCGTTGAACCAACGCCAGCGCCCGGCGCGCCGGGCCTCGTGCGACTGCGTGGGAGTGGTGCAGATAACGCACCCGATGCTGGTGTAGCCCTGGTCGTAGAGCCGATTGTAGGGCACCTGATTTTCGCGCAGGTACTCCCAGACCTGGGTGTGCGTCCAGTCGGCGAGGGGGGCAAGCTTCAGGATGCGGCGCTCGTCCTGCTCGACATAGCTCGCCTTGGGTACTTGGCCGCGCGCGCCCGACTGGTCTCGGCGCAACCCCGTGATCCAGACGTCGACCGTGGCTAGAGCCGCGCGGTTCGGCTCGACCTTGCGGACTTGGCAGCAGAACTCCTGCTTGGCCTTGCTATCGAAGAACAGGTATTCGCCGTGCTGGCGGACCATTCGCTCGAGCCGGTCCGGCGCGGGCTGGAACCGCTCAATGGCTAGGCCATACCGCTCCTCCACGCGTTTCATCACGTCATACGTCTCGGGGTGCAGACGCAGCGTGTCGACCGTCAGCACCCGCAGCATGGGCGAGAACTGCGAGGCCAGGTTGATCATCACGCAGCCCGTGTCCTGAAAACTCGTGATGATGGCCGCGCGCGGGCCGTGGTGTTCCACGGCCCACCGCAACAATTCCGGCGCGCTAAGCTCATTCAAGGTATCCAGCGATACATGCTCTTCCGTGAGTGACATGTTGTCCTCTTTCCTATCCTCTCGTCGCGGGGACTACTCCTTCGCGGCGGCCACTTCGCGGGCCGACATCGGAGTAAACACGCGCGCGGTGCTTTCCTTTAGCCGGTCGAGTCCGGCGCGCAGGCACCAATCGCCAAAACGCTCGCCGGCACTGCGCTCTCGCTTCCACTCGTCGAGTAAATTTCCAATGATCTTGGGCAGACTCGCCAGCGGGACTTTTTCCGTAAGAAGTTCGCCCAGCCGAGTACCGTTGTAGTCGCCACCGACATACACCAGGTAGCGGTCCGCGCCTGAGCCGATGATCCCGATCTCCGCCGTGCGTGGACGCGAGCAGTTGTTCGGGCAGCCGCTCATGCGCAGTGTGATGTCCGCATCGCCGTGGCCCGCCGCCTCAAGGGCCTTGCCCAATTCGGGCATTACCCGTTCCGATTCCGCCATGGCCAGCGGGCACAACGGAAGCGCCGGGCAGGCCATCTCCTGTTGGCGCAAACGCGACAGGTTGCGGTCAGTAGGCAAGGCAAACTCATCGAGCAGCGCCTGCACTGCGGCAACGTCTTCATCGCGGATGTCCGCGAGGATCACGTTGTGTTGCGGGGTAAACCGCACGCTCGGGCGGAAACGCTCGATAATCGTGCGCAGACCGGTCTTGAACGGCGTGCCGTCTTCGAAATCCTTAATGCGGCCGTTCTCGATCCACACACCGACATAGTTCAAGCCGGGCTGAATCTGCTTGGACCACCCAAGATAAATGGGCTGATCCTTCGGCGTGACTCCGCGCGGCGAGGCGAAACGACGGCCGGCCACCGCGAACACCTCGTCGCGGAAGCGTTCGAATCCCCAGTCGTCGATGAGGTACTTGAGTCGCGCGTGTTTGCGATTGGCCCGGCCGCCGTGATCGCGTTGCACCCGGACCACTGCCGCCAGCAGAGGAAGCACCTCCTCCTCACTCACAAACGCCAAGGGGGTCGCTAAGCGAGGATACGTCTCCGGCTTCTTATGCGTCGAACCGAGTCCGCCCCCCACCAGGAACTCATACCCCACGATCCGCCCCTGTTCCGTCATCGCCAGAATGCCCACATCGTTCGCATAGACGTCCACGGAGTTGTCGAAGTCCGTGGCGAGGGCGATCTTGAACTTTCGAGGCAGATAGGTCTTGCCGTAGACCGGCTCTTCCGGGGCCTCGGCGGGAACGATGTCCGCAGGGAATAGCACCGTGCCGTCCTCGCGAATCGTTACCTTCTCGTCGTCGAGCCACAGGTCAAAGTAGCTCGGCGTCGCGGGCAGGTAGGCCGTGCTGATCTGTTCGGAAAGGGCGATCAAATCCACCCCGCAGCTCGCGTAGCGGGGATCGATATCCGCCACCGGCGGCGCCATCGTATTGCGCACCACGTCGCCGCAGCACCCCAACGTCGTGATGCGCGCCAGGTAGTTCAGGTCGTGAATCAGCGGGCGAAGATTGCGCTTCACGACGCCGTGGAACTGCAAATCCTGGCGCGAGGTCGCCCGCATGTCGTTCTGGCCATATTTCACGGACAGATCGTCACAAACCAAATACTGCTCCGCCGTGATGCGTCCGCCCGGAAATTTGGTCCGCAGCATCATCGTGTATTCTTTGTCCAGTCCCGCCTTCTTTCGCTCCGTACGGGTGTCGCGGTTATCCTGCTGGTACATCCCGTGGTGCTTCAGAATCTGTACTGTGCCTTCCGTGAACGAATCGGTCGCCTGACCCAGCTCCTCCGGAATCGCGCCGTAAAGTCCTTTGCTCTCTATCTTCAACCCCTCGACCTCGGACAGTTTGGTTTCGGGCTTCTGAATGTCTTGCTCTGCCATCGTGCCAGTACTCCTTGCTTCCTTACTGTAGATAACCACGAACTTACCTCAATTATTACCCAAAGAATCAGGAAAGTCAACTTTTCAACCACGCAGCAGCTCGGAGCAAGAGAAGCGGCATTGTTTATTCATTGTTGACAAAGTATCTTCGACGCATTGTGTCTTTTTCCCCGTCGTGTCTGGACTTATGCGCGGCATGTACCTTGCATGCGAACAGAGGGGGAACTTTTGTGTAACGTAACCCCAGGCACAGAACCGTATAGAGCGAGGATGAAGCGAATGAACAGCGTAGGGACCAGGCTGGCGATGCTGGTGGGGGTGTTCGTGTTTCTGGCCGGCGGTGTGGCGTCGGCCACGCCCATGATGGCTCATTTCTCGGGAACCGCCACCGACTTCTACGAGGAAACTTACGCATATAGCGACAGTTTGGGCAACAGCACCAACTTTTCCGACAATTTTGGCACGGAAACCTACAACGTCGACTGGTACGTGTGTGTCGATGTGGAGTTTACGGGGCAAGTCGTGACCGATAATCCGTGGCAGTACAAGGAAGAAAATTTCTACGTGGGGACGGTTCTCGGTATTTTCGCGGTGCAGTTCAGCGGGCCCACCGATTCCGCCGCACTCAAGAACACGGTCAGCGGTTCCTATGCTCAGGATTGGCAGACGCTTAGCTACTTTGAGACGATGAGCGGGTTCGCGCAGTACGAAGAGTATAGTCAAACAAAGTGGACGGAGACCTTGCCAAGCGTGGTGAATGAGATGACGCTGGATCAGTCGTATGCGTTTCAGACCAGCCTGTATTACTCTCTTGAACCGGCCATTTGGTCCTTGCTGAACATTGCCAATGGGATCGAGGTGTCCTCCACCACGCTTCTTGCCGACGGCACAGGTGAAGATCCCGTCACGGGCGCTGCGTTCACTTCCTCCCTGTACCACCACACGAGCCGCACCACCCTCTACGATGGCGAGTTTGTGGGCTGGGAACAGTGCGACGGAAACGACGACTTGGTTCCCGAACCCGCGACGTTGGCCTTGATGGGAATCGGACTGACCGCCCTCGTGCTGCGCAGACGCGTTTGAGAAGAGATTACACCACAGGGACACAGGACACAGAGAGGAAAAACACGCACTTCAAAACTGAGAGAAGGAACAAAGGATTATGACGCGGGTCTCTTCTAGCCATTCTCTTCCACTTCCGAACACCGTCGGAATTTTTCTTCCTCTTCTCTGTGACCTCTGTGCCCCTGTGGTGTAATTCACTCCCTCTTCTTACTTCCGACACACTTCGCCCTACCCACCTACTGAAGAGGTGCGTTATCGGTCACTCGAAAATGGGTTAATGGCCGGGATTGTAGAGGTCTTCGTCCGTGGTGCGCCGTGCTGGGGGCGCGGGCGCTTCCTTCTCTTTTTGCGCGGCAGCGGCGGCCGCAGCGGCTTCCCGCGCCGCTCGCGCGAGACCTTCGAAGAAGGCGTTCTTATCGGGTAGGTCAGGCCGCGGATAGAGGTAGAGCGTTTGTCCCGGCCAGATGGACCGCGTGCTCTTGAGGCGATTCCACCACTGCAAGTCTTTCACATCCACGTTCTGCGAGGCGGCGATCTTCGGCAAGGTGTCACCGCGCTGTACGACATAGGTCGGCGTGGTGGAGACCGTCCCGGCTGCGGCGGCAGGAGTTCCCCCAGCGGGCGCGCCAACCGTTGCTCCGGGCGCAGCCGAACCGTCACCAACCACAACCGCAGCCACGGCTAGTGTGTCCAGCGGAGGCGCCATTGGGAGCGCTTCGGCGATGGCGGTATTGCCCGGAGTCGCCGCTGGACTCGCGTCTGTTGTCGCGGGCACAGCGGGAGCCGACGTTGGGACCTGCGTCGGCAGCGCGAGCGCCGGAAGCGGCGCGGCTACGGGCGGAGGCGGCGCAAGGGGGTAGACAATGGTGCCTTCACTCGGCGCTGGCCCCGTGAGGCGTGCAAAGGGCGACCATTTCGCGGGCCCAAATAGAATCAACGCAACGCCGAGAAAGAGAATCACGCCCACGGCAACAAACGCACCCGTCATGGCCCTGCGGGCTTGCTTGAATGGCCGCAGCGTTGTGCCGGTTGCGTCGAGCGGCGGCGCGGTGTCGACTCCGGACACCGGGGCGGGGATGTTGAGCGGCGCGGTCCTTGCCAAGACGCCAGCCCCTACGCCCGAGGGCATGGTGTTTGGCTGCGCAGCGGAAAGGCGGAGCAAGGCATCGCGGAAGTCCCGCGCGGAAGCGAAGCGCTCCGTCGGATGTTTGGCTAGGGCTTTGTCAATGAGTCCCTGCACACCCGCCGGATCGACCGGTGGAAAACGAAACGATACGGACGGCACATTGCCGTTGACGTGCCCGCTGATCACTTCGGTAAGCGTACCGGTGAACGGCGGCGAACCCGAGAAAAGCTGATAGAGCACAACGCCCACCGCATAGAGGTCCGTCGCGGGCGTCACGGGACCGTACGTACGCCCGTCGATCTGCTCGGGCGCCATATAGAGCGGCGTTCCCGGACCGCCGGTGTTCGACGTAGTCACCTGGGTCATCACGTCGGTCGTATCGGTCAGGCGCGCGATGCCGAAGTCCATGAGCTTCGCTGTCACTTCGCCGCGGTCGTCCCAGTTCAGCATGATGTTGGCGGGCTTGATGTCGCGATGCACCACGCCTTGCGCGTGAATGCGGCTGAGCGCATCGAGGATTTGTCCGGCGATGGCGAAGGCCGCTTTGAGCGGCAAGGGGCGCGTCTGCGTCGAGGCTTCTTGCGCGAGATACTGTTGCAACGTCATACCTGAGACGTACTCGAGCACGAGATGAATCATCTCGTGTTCCTGAAACATGTCATAGAGCGCGACGATGTGCGGGTGTGAGCCGATCTTGGCGTGCAACAGACACTCGCGCTCGACCCGCTTCACGACGTTCGGGTCTTTGCACAACTCGGCGCGCACGGTCTTGATCGCGACCTGCCGGTGCAGCATGCGATCCGTGGCCAAATGGACCTCTCCCATTCCACCCACGCCGAGTTGGCGTTCCAGGCGGAAGCGGCCTTGTTTCAGGATAGTCGTTGTCGGGTTCGATTCGCCGGGCACGTTATGTTCCTTCCCGTCGTTTGCGTCTGTACTACGACCGGGACTTGAGTCTAGCACACTGTCCGCGTTTCCAGTACATCCAGTCGCGCGCGGGCATTACGGGCGGCGGGCGGGGCGTTGCAGCACAAAGGACAGCGCCAGCGCGGCCAGGGCAAGCCCCGCCCCGAGCCAGAACGCGGGCTTGGAACCGGCGGTATCCCATAGCGCCCCTGCCGCGATACTGCCGGCGAGCATGGCGAAGCCGCCAAGCATGTGGAATAGGCCGAGCGCCGTTCCCCGACGCGTCTTGGGGGCGTGTTCCGCGACGAGCGCCTTGCCGACGCCCTGGGTAAGTCCCATGTACGCGCCGTAGACGAGAAAAAGCGCCCAGAGCCCCGGTCCGCTCGTCAGCGGGAAGGCGAGGTACACAATCGCGTAGAGCAGCCACCCCAGCCGCAATGCGCCCCAACGTCCGAAGCGATCGCTGAACACGCCCGCCGGGTAGGAAAGCAGCGTGTAGCTGAGGTTGTACCACGCATAGGCGAGAATGACCGCAACATCGCTCAGGCCCGCGTCGTGTGCGCGCAGCAACAAAAATGCGTCGCTGCTATTGGCGAATGCGAAAAGCGTCATCAGCAGGCAGGCGCGCCAATATGCGGGGGACAGCGGCTCTGTAGGCGTCGACGCTCCATCCGGGTGGGACTCCGCGGCGGGCGCTTCCGGCTCGCGCACGCGAAACGTCAGCCACACCGCGGCCGCGCCGGGGATCAACGCAAGCGCGAAGATGGCGCGGTATCCTTGCGGCATGATGGCCAGCAACCCGGCCGCCGCAAGCGCGCCCACGAGTGCGCCCGCTGTGTCCATCGCGCGGTGAAAGCCGAATGCACGCCCGCCTTGTTCTGCGGGAACGATGTCGGCGATGAGCGCATCGCGGGCGGTCGTGCGCAGCCCCTTGCCAAAGCGGTCCACACCGCGCGCGAGCAGCACCATCGGCCACGCACCGGCAACGGCCAGCAGTAGCTTCGCCCCCGCGCCAAGACCGTAACCCCAGCGCACATACGGCACGCGGCGGCGCAGACGATCGCTGTGCCAGCCGCTCACTCCCTTCATCAGGCTCACAATCGCTTCCGCAATGCCCTCCACAAACCCGAGCGCCAGCGCAGGCGCAGCCAGCGTCGCGGTCATGAACAGGGGAATTACGGGATACGCCATTTCCGAGGCGATGTCCGTGAACAGGCTCACCCAGCCAAGCGTGATGACGGCCGCGGGCAGGCCCGTCAGCCGGGAGAGACCATAGCGTGTTTTGAGCCTTGGTTCGTTAGACATAACGCAAGCATAACGCTCCGTCTGGCCGCCTCACAACACGGTGCTTGCGCGCAGGGCGGCGCTGTGTTATTCGTGGAATGACACGCGGCAAGGAAATCGCCGCGCAAGGAGGTCGTATGCGGGTAACAGTGAGTCTCGTGGTGGCGCTCGCGGTCTGGACGGCATCGGCCTATGCGCAGGCTCCCGTCACGGATTCGCGGCGAAACGCCGTCGTGCAGGCGATAGAGCGTGCCGCCCCGGCAGTGGTGTCGGTCAATGTCGTCGTGCGGCAAAATGCGCGCATGATGGTCGGCGATTTCTGGGATCTGTTCGCGCCGCCGCGTCCTGTGGTTCGGAAGATCAACACCATAGGCAGCGGTTTTTTCTTCGATAGTGCCGGACATGTAATCACCAACTACCACGTCGTCGCGGACGCGAGTGAAGTCGCGTCGGTAACGTTGCCGGACGGGCGCGAACTGCCCGCGACGTTGGTGGGGGCCGATCGGCGCACGGATATCGCGGTGTTGCAGGTAAAGGGCGACGGATTGCCGGTGTTGCCGTCGGGCGATTCGGAAGATCTTATGATTGGCGAGTGGGTGATCGCGATCGGGAATCCCTTCGGCACGTTGATGGGCGATCCGCAACCGAGCGTAAGCGTGGGCGTCGTGTCGGCGTTGCACCGCCGGGTAAGCCCGCGCGTGGCCGATGGCGAGCGTTTGTATCAGGGCATGATCCAAACGGACGCGGCCATCAATCCTGGAAACAGCGGCGGACCGCTTGTGAACGCGCAGGGCAAGGCCGTTGGGGTAAACACCATGATCTTCAGTCAGAGCGGCGGAAGCGTCGGGCTGGGATTCGCCATTCCGATCAACCGCGCGCGCCGCGTCGCCGAGGAAATCATCCAATACGGCCGACGCCGCGATCCTTGGGCGGGGTTCAAGGTGGAGGACATTGAGGCATTGCGCGTGGATCCGCGCGGTCAACGTCTGCTATCGGAACTTGGGGTCGCGGTCGAGAGCGGTTGTCTGGTGGTGAATATTCTCAAGGCGTCGCCCGCGTTCGCCGCAGGACTGCGCCCCGGCGATGTGATCACAAGCGTGAATCGGCGGCCGGTCCGGAGCGCGTCGGATATCGACTTTGTGGTGTGGGACATGTTTGTGGGCGACCAACTGGCGATCGAGGCGAATCGGAATGGCAAGGTGTTTACCTGCACATTCGCGATTCAGGAGCTGGCGCAGGAATAGCCGTTGTTACTCGTGGCGCAGCGCTTCGACGGGGTCCATGTCGGCGGCGCGCAGTGCCGGGTAAATGCCAAACACGATGCCGACCAACGCCGAGATGGTGAACGCGATGATCGGGGACCACAATGTGACTATGGTCTTCATCTGGGCGAAGTAACTGATCATGAAGGGGATGGCGAGTCCAAGCGCGACGCCGATGACACCGCCCGTTGCCGAGAGTAGCACCGTTTCGATGAGGAACTGAAGAATGATATCGCTTCGCCGGGCGCCGAGTGCGCGGCGGATGCCGATTTCCCGCGTGCGCTCGGTTACGCTGGCGAGCATGATGTTCATGATTCCAATGCCGCCGACCAACAATGAGATGGCGGCAATCGCGCCGAGCACGACGCTAAAGATGCGTTTCGTGCGCTCCGCTTGCCGCAACAGTTCAAGGGGGACGATCATCTGGAAATCGCGTTTCTTGTGATGACGCTCCAGCAGATCGCTGATGACTTCCGAAATCTCAACCACTTGCGCTAAATCCGCGACTTTCACCGTCACTTCGTGCAGTTCCACGCGCTCTGCGGAAAAACTGCCGCTACGCCGCTGCGCGATGAGTTCGCCGAAGCGTGCCTTGGCCGTCGTGAGTGGAATGTAGACTTGGAACTGCGCGCCTTCCGCTTTCGGCGCGACTCCTGGCGCCGGGGCGGATTCCTCTTTCTTCTCCCCCGCGCTGTCCTCTGAAACCGCGGACGCAGAGGATGCGCCGATCGCTTTGAGTGCGCCGATCACGCGAAACGAAGTCTCGGCGACGCGCACAGTTCTTCCCATGTAGTCATCGAGTGGAAAGATCCGCTCCGCCACGCCCGCGCCCAGCACGCACACGTTTGCACGCTCGTCAAACTCCTGCGCAGAGAAAAAGCGGCCACGCTCGATCTCGAGTCCCGCGCTCGCGGGATACCACGGCACGGTCGCGGTAACGTCGCAATCGACCTTGCCACCAACGTTCCAGACATCGCGCCGAATAATGCGCGTGGGCACGACGACTTCGATGTTCGGAACCGTGGCCTGAATGCGGGACACATCATCGTACGTAAGGCCGTAATCCAAAGACCACGAGCGTTGGGCGGTGTTGCTCTGGTCCTCCGGCGGTTTCACGCTCTTGAGAATGATGTTGTTGCTGCCCAGACGGCGAATTTGTTGTTGCGCCTCGTAACTGAGCCCTTCGCCGATCGCCAGCATCGCGATCACCGAGCACACGCCGAACACAATGCCCAGCACGGTAAGCAGCGATCGAAGACGATGGTTCCACACGCTCTTGATGCCCAGGCGCACGGCGCGTTTGAGGCGTTCCGGGGAATAGGCCCCTAATCGGCGCGGCTTAGCGGTGGAGGTCATGTTCAATCTGTCCATCGCGCAAGTGTATCTGGCGGGTCGAGCGCTCGGCCACTTCGTCCGAATGCGTGACCATAATCAGCGTCTTGCCATTCTGGTGAAGTTCGTCAAACACGTCGAGAATTTCCGTGCCCGATTTCGAATCCAGATTGCCCGTTGGCTCGTCCGCGAGAATGATCAGCGGATCGTTGACAAGCGCGCGCGCGATCGCCACGCGCTGTTGTTGGCCGCCCGAGAGTTCGAAGGGGCGATGTCCCGTGCGCGAGCCAAGTCCCACGCGGTCGGCCAAGCGCTGCGCGATTCCACGGCTCACATCATCCGGCACGCCCTGGTAGTGCAACGGCACCTCGATATTTTCAAGGACGGTTAATTGCTGAATAAGGTTGTAAGACTGAAAGATGAATCCGATTCGGGCGCCACGAATGCTTGAAAGCGCGTCGTCGTCGAGTGTGGATACGTCTTCGCCACCGAGGAGGTAACGCCCCTCGGTAGGGCGGTCGAGACAGCCGAGCAAATTGAGCAGCGTCGATTTCCCGCAGCCGGACGGTCCCATGATCGTGGCGTAATCGCCTGCGCGAAAGTCGATGCTCACGCCCCGCAGCGCCTCCACCAGCACCGCGCCCATCTGGTACGTCTTACGCACCTCTTCCACGCGGGCAATTGATTCGTCCGTCGTCATGCGCCGCCGCCCCCGCCGTTGCGATTGCCATTGCCGCCGTTCCCATTGTTCTCCGGACGGCGCTCGCGGCGCGGCTTCTCATCGTTTTCTTTCGGGGCGGCCTCCTCGCTGGACGCAGCCATTGCGGTATCGACCGGTGGTGCGGGCGCGTCGGACGCCTCTGGTTTCTCTGGACGACTCTCCTTGGGTCTCTCGCTGCCTTTCTGCTTCGACTTCTCCTCGGCATTGCCGTCGGTCGAATCCTCGCCCTGTGTACCGTGTTTCTTCTTCGCTTCTGTCATCGGCGCGCGCAGCAAGACCGTTTCCCCGTCTTTGAGGCCTTTCTTGATCTCGATGAAACTATCGTTATACTCCCCGACTTCGACCTCGCGCGGATCCGTCCCGCCAAGCGCCGTGACCACATAGGCCATACGCTTGCCGCCAACCGGGAAGATCGCCTGCAGCGGCGCCTGGACGACATTCGGAATCTCTTTGATCTTGATCGTGACTTCCGCGCTCATCCCGGGCTTCAGCCACTCCCGCGCGCCGTCGATGGAGATGGTCACGTCGTAGAGTTTCACGTCGGGGTTCATCCAGCGCGAGGAGCTACTCGGCAGCAGCGCCACCTTTTGGACCTCACCCGTCAGCGGCGTTTCGGGGTAGGCGTCTATACGAATATCCGCCTTCTGCCCTTTCAAAACCTTCTTGACGGAGGCCTCATGCACCTTCACCTTCACGGACATCTTGGTGATGTCCGGAATCGTGATGATCGATTGATACTGGCGGACCGTCGCCCCCTCCTCAATCTGCTGGTCCCCGCGCCAAAACTCCTCCGACCCCGCATACACGACCAACCCTGCCCGTTCGGCCACAATTTCGCACTTGGCGATTTGTTCCTTGAATTTGTCGCGTTGTTTGGTCTCAAGCCGGAAACGCGCTTCGGAAGATTTCAGCTTCGCTTGCGCCTGCGCCAGTTTCGAAATCGCCTGCTTGCGCGTACGCTCGAATTTGCTCAATGCCTCCTCATAGTCCGACATTTTCTTCTCGGCATCTTTGGGAAATTCGTAACGCATGAACAACTGCTGCGCCGTTTCCGCGGATTCCTGACTGATTTCGCTCCGCTTGCGCTTCATCTCGTCGTTCTTCATCTCGTTCTCGGTCACGAATTTCGCGTCATAGAGACGCTTGGTGCCCTCGAACTGCTTCTCGCTTAACGCCAGCTCTTCGCTCGCCACCATCGCATCGCTCTGGATCTTTCGCAGCTTCTGATGCGCTTCTCCGTCGCCCAGCAACTCTTCCTTGGCGTATTGCGCAAAATCGATCGGCGGCCGCGAAGGCGACTTCTCCTGTTTCACCTTCTCCTCGGGTTTCGCGGTACCTTCGGCAGGCGCCCCGCTTTCCTCCGCAGGCGCGTCGCTGCTTTCGGCTGGCGCGGCGTTCAGGAGATCGAGTTCCTTTTCGATATCGAAGTTCTCGAAACTGGTCTCATACTCCTCCAGATCGACATTCAGTCCGGCTTCTTTGAGAATGCGGTCGGCAAGTTCCGCGCTCATGTAGCGTTCGAATTCGATGCGTTTGAATTTCGCATCCAACAACGCGGTTCGAATATCGCTTTCGTTCTGTTTAATCTGAATTTCAAACTGTTCGCGCGAATCCGCGTACGTCGCCAGCGCGCCTTGATACTCGATCTCCGCGTTGGTCAGTCCCTTGGTAAGCTCGGCGGAATCAAGCTTGACGAGTACCTTCTTGTTCTTCACGTCGTCCTCGGAGACCTGGTACCCCTCTTCCACAATGGAGAGAATCTTGGTCTGCCCTTCGACCTCCGAACGGATCTCCTGTTTCTCGAGCGCCTCAATACTGCCGCTTTCCACGACGTTGATCACGAGCGGACCCTGTTTGACGGTCCATGTCGCCGCTTTTTCCGTGCTCGATCCGGGCGTGCGAAAATAGAACCACCCGCCTACGAGCAGGACAACGACTAGTGCAATCTTCCACCAACGGCCCCGGGGAAGAATGCGGCGCTTACTCTTGGTTTCACTGGGGCTTTGGGACATCGGTGACTTCCTCCCACTGACCGTTCTCTTTGATATACAGAATGCCCATGTCACGCCAAAAGCGCAGGCGCGCCAAGGTGTGACTAACCAGAGCGGCCGTCAATTGGTTGCGCGCGTTGATAAGGTCGTTCTGCGCATCCACCTGGTCTTGTGCGGTGGCGCGCCCCAATTCCGTCAACAACGTCTGTTCTTCGACACGACGTTGGTTGAGTTCCATACCTACTTGCTGAATCTCGTAGTTGCGCTTGGCCTGATCAAGGCCGCGCCACGCGTCGCGAATGTCCAGCTTCACATTGTCTTCCGCCAATTCGCGCTCGCGCCGAGCGCGATCCGCCGAAATCAGCGACGCCCGGTACTGGTTCCGCTCGGACGTGCGGTTCAAATCAAGGTCTACGTCCAACCCCATATTCCATCGCGCACGTTCGAAATCGAGTTCCTGGAAACGATCGCCGCGCACGCTGTCCACTTGATAGGTCGCCAGCAGGTCAAGACGCGGCCACAGGAAATTCTTGGCCACTTTCACCTTGCGCTGGGCATCCTGTTCGCGGTCGTGAATGGTGTACAGATCCAGCCGCGTCACTAGCGCGACCTTTACCGCGTCTTCGGAAGAGATATTCGGGTGCAGCAGTCCGCGCGTCCGCAGTCCCTCAAGCTCTTGCGGGTCGAGCGTCACTTTCGCGTCCGTGCTGAGCCCGAGGCGAATCTTGAAGCGGTCGAGACTCTGCGCGTACGTACGAACCGAGTTGACCCAACTATTTTCATTGCTCAGCGCGGCCTGCTCGATACGGCCAAGATCCGATTGGGCGACGCGCCCCTCCGCCGCCAGCGCACGCTGCCGGGCAACCGATTCCTGAAACGCTTGATACCCGAGATAGTTGTTGAGAACGGCATCCCGATTTTGAAGCACCTGGTAGTAATCCGAGGCGATTTGAACCGCGAATTCTTTTCGAAACTGTGTAAAATCGCGTACGGCATAGAGCAAGTCGCGCTCGGCCTGGGTCAGGTTTTCCGCGGCGACTTTGCTGCCCGCGCCGCGCAGCAACGGCTGGCTGATACTCGCCACCAACGCCGACGAGGTCTCGACGCGCGGCGATCCGGTGAGGTACCGGAAGAAGTTCGAGGTGATGGACGCCGCAATCTCGGCTCCGCCCTTCAGCAGGAGCCCCACGCCCAGCGCCGTGTTCCCCGCCACGCTGCGCTCATCGACAATGCGGGTTTCGGGCGCGCTCAACCCGGTGACGGCGGCGGCGGACTCGACAATCTGCGAATACCGCGAAAGCAGGTCAGCGGGCGTCCCGGTAAGCTCGCCCACGCGCTCGATCAGTTCCGGGGCGGCCTGAGCGATGCGCGCCGTATCCGAGAGATGCGTCTCGTCGCGGGTGCTTCGGCGGTAGGTCGAGGAACCCTTAGCGGAGAAGACCGGCTTGTATTCGCGGCGGTTCAACGACAGGGCGAGCGCTTCGAGGTAGAGGGCTTCTTTCCGGCTCTGATACTCCCGGCCGTTGCGCACCGCGATGGCCAGGGCCTTCTCCAACGAGATGATCGCCGCGCCCGCCTCGGCCTTGCCCGTTTCTCCGAAGGCCTCTTCCGCCTTCTCGACGGTGGGAAGCCCCGCCAGCACGTCTTCCTGTTTCTGGTCGATGGTGAAGGCGGACTCCATATTCGGGACTTCGGCGGATTTTTCTTTTACAAGGCCATACGCCGCGCGGTCGGCACTGGCTTTGTAATGGGTGGAGGAGCATCCCCAGAAGGCAAGTGGCGTCAGGAGGATAGCGAGGAGTATGGCACGTCTCATGGCCGGTATTTTCAATCCCATGGCTGTGGTATCGCCCGTGGTGTGCAGAGACATGCCCCCACCGCAGACACTCACTCTATATTTATAGACAGGAAAACCCCGTGTCCGGTTTCACTCCGCACACAAGAAATGAACACTTGCCTTGGAAACGATCAATCCGCCGAAAAGGTTTACACCTTACAGGGTTTGCCCCGAATTTGGAGGATAAAGACTGAGGAGTTCCTCCGCTTCCTCTTGTTTTCCCACTATCGGAGCCAGAGCCGCAAGGTTTTCCCGCGCCGTTTGCAGGGTCGGGTCGAGGTGCATCGCGTCAAGGAGACGGGGCCATGCTTCTTCGTAGGCCCCCAGAGAGCACAGCAAAATGGCCATATTGTTGAAATAGACGGCCTCGCCGTTCCACGCCCCAATCGCCTGCGCAAACGCCGCCAGCGCGCCGCGATGGTCGCCCTGGGCATACAGGGCTTCGCCCCGGGCATTGTGCTCGGCTGCCACCGCCCGCCGTTCATCGTGTTGGGCGCGCAGAGGACTCTTGGTTGCTGGCCGCGGCTGCGCGCGCACCAGCCAGCCCCACAGAGCACCCGCAGCGTCCCCGATCTCAAACCACTGTTCCGGCTCGTAGTCGGCCCGCGAGAAGACGATCTCGACGCCACGCCGGGAAAACTCGCCCATGGGGACGTCGGCAGTCTGCCCCGGGCGCGGCGGTTGCCATGCCCCCGCCAGAAAGGCCTCCACTACGTCCTCGCCCTCGCCGCAACGGAATAACGCCAGCACCCCTCCCCCGTCCGCCGCGCGGACAGCCTCGGCCATGCGCACTTCAGCGATTTCGTTGGGAGGAATGGGGTCGCTCACGAGCACTGCGTCGGCGGAGTCGGTCACAATGTTCAGGTCTGGGCATCGCTGGCGAAGTTCGGCTTCGAGCGCCGAGGCGCTCTCCCCCAGTATTCGCAGACGTCCAGTCCTACTGGGCAGCGCCTCCAGTAGCGTGTCGAATGGAAAGGCAATAGGAGGCATCGTCACCGCGCCTGCGGATTTTCTGGAGAAAGGAGTATGCCCAGCACCTCGGGGAACAGGGGGTATTCATCGGTTTCGCCAAGGTTCACGCCATGGTAGTGCAACGCGACGCGCAAAGGAGGCCACGCGTGCCAGCTTTGGACAAACCGCAGCGCCGCCGTCTCGGCGGGGTCACCGCTGGTGGGGTAGTCCCGCGATTTGGCGGCTTCGAAGGCTCTGCCCATTGCCCGGTCCCGTTCAGGTGTTGGTGATCTCGTGGTAGACCAGATTTCCTACGTGCTCCGCGAAGGCGAGTTCGAAATGGCCGCGTCCCGCCACGGGGATATTGCGGGCCTGGCCCAATTCCGAGCTGGTATAGGGCACGATAATGTTGTCCTGCGGGCTGTAAATCGAGACGTACGGCACGGATGCCGGCAAATTTTCCTCGCGGTTCAGTTCATCGAGCCATTCGGAGTGCGGGCGCATCTGGCGTGTGCATCCGCCCGGAAGCGTCTGGGCCATGAGGGTGCCGTGGTGCGGGGTGCCGATGGTGATGACCTTCGAAACGAATTCATCTCCCCCGCACTGCTCGACGTACGCGCGGGCCACGAGTCCGCCCATGCTGTGCCCGACCAAAATAAGGCGCGTTGCCCTGGTCGTGCTGCGAATGCGGTTGACGCGCGCGGCGACCTGCTGTGCGAAATCGTCAATGTCGCCGAAGCGCGGGTGAAGGTTCAGCGTGAAGAGATTGGTGAGCCCGCGTCCCTCAAGGTAGTGCAACATCGGGGCCCAGATCCCGGCGTTCGCATTGAAGCCGTGGATGAACAGAACCGGCGGCTGCGTGCTGCGTACGACACTGCCCCGGCGCAGCGCGACGAGGCGTTGCGCGAAAGGAATCAGGAAAAACACGGCGATGCCCATCGCCAATGTCTCGCGCGTGACCATCCAGAGGCCACCCGCAATACCGACGCGCATCTCGGCGGGCGGCCGCGGATTGCGCAACGCCGCGAAGAGCGCCGTAAACGGGACAATACCCACGCGCAATACAAACGCCAATATTCCCAGCGCCAGAACCCACGCCCCAAGCGACTCGCCGCCGAGCTGAATCGGCCAGAGGACCGCGCATACCAAGGCGAAGGCGACCACTTCCGCTACGAATCCCGCTACCATTCCGAAAGAAAACATGCTGTGCTCCTGCGTATTTACATCGACTACCTGGGATTTTACCGGAAGCCAGTGGTCGGCGTCCATTTTGGGGATCCCGGTGGCAGAGCCGGGGGGGCTCCCAAGTTAAGACTAGGACGCCCACCTCATATTCGGTTTGCGCTGTTTCAGGACACAGTCGCGCAAATAGAGATTGATGAGGTTTTGGTATGGCATGCCCAATTCCTCGGCCAGTCCTTTGAAGTAGCCGACCGTCGCCTTGTCCAGTCGGATTGTAATGGGCTGTTTCAATCGCTTTGCATAGGGGTTCTTTTCACCCTTCATCTTCTCGAAATCGTAGTGGTCTCTCATAATTTTACCTCCAATACGCAGCCGTCTCGCGCTTGTTTGCTTTACGGGCGGATATGATCCGAATGGAGGAATCATCGGCCCGGAAGCAATGACATACGACCAGCGCCCTGAGTTTCCAACTCATTCCCAACATCAAAAACCGGTCCTCGTCTGCAGAATGGTCAGGGTCGAAGTACCGAATTGCGTTCTCGTCCAAGAACACGGTCTGGGCTTCCTCAAACGAAACACCCTGTTTTCGCACATTCGCTCGGCTTTTCCGCTCGTCCCACTCAAACGTCAGTTCACTCATATGTACAGTGTACGCACAGGTGAATTTCCTGTCAAGGCACCACGAGATTGCCCAAGGCCAGCATACGCTCAAGACGATCGTCGTGGACACCGTGGACATGCGTACCGGGTCTGTTCCAAGCACAGCTCAGGAAATACAGCGTGGAACACGAGAGCGACCTCGGGTACGGCAAGGGGTATGCGCTGGTGAACAACGAGTTCCACCGCGTGCTTACCAAGCTTGCGCATCTGCCCTACGGCCTCGTGCTCATCAGCCACGCGCAGGAGATCGAGATCGAAACCCGCACCGGCCGTCTGTCCGAAGTGATGGACATGGACTACGGCGCGTTTGTGGAGGCGTTCAACGCCACCGCTGCTCCTGCAAGCGCGAACGCCGCCAGCGCGCCGAAGAAAGCATCCACTGCAAACGCAGCCCAACCCAATAGCAAGTAATCCAACAGGAGAAACACGTCATGACGAATTACGGCAAGACCGCCAGTGCTTTGTTGTGTACTCCTATTTCATACTGAAATACATCGCTTGACTGAATGTGCGAGAAAGTCTCTCATCGTTCAGTATCGGGAATTGAGAGGCAAGTCGGCTTACACCTTCAGATTGTTCAATCAGCTTATCCCGAACCTGTTCGGCCACGTCGTAGGCAAACGATTCAATTCCTTCGAACTGCGCGATTAGGTCGAGAATCTGATCATCTGACAGAGATGGGAAGCAAGCGCGAAGGCGGACATCCCTTGGGATCGCCCGTTTGGGGCCAAACTCCTGAAATATGCCAAAGGCCTCGTTGAGCATGCGATCACGCATCTCATTACTCTGCGCACAACGATAACCACACAGTCTGTATAAAGTAGAAAAGGCAACCTGTCTCATCTTGTACAAGAACATACCGCACCTTCTCAACGTTTACCGCGCAGTGACGCAGTCGGCATCCTGGACAGATTTTCTCGTAGGGTGTGTGTTCCCGTTACTTGCACAGATCCGCCTTCAGCACGGCCTTCCGACAGTTTCCCCGTTCCTCCCGGTAAGTAAGCCCCGATAGGTCCGCACGGTGTTGCGGTAAGCCTCAAAGACTACCGAAGGCGTGTCGGATGGATGATACAGCAAACGTTCTTCGGGGAACTATCGAATAAGTGTACTACGCCGGGCCAGCTCTTGGGGTCTGGGCGCTGTCGTCTGCCCGAACCAGCGCATCCAAGTTAGCAGAGCGATATGTCGAGGCATAGCCTAGACGCTGCACAGAACCAGTAAACGAACGCCAATCCGGTGAGGCGACTGCTGTCTTTGAGCGGCGCAAGACCACGCCCTTAGGATTGCTCGATATTTCGCGGTAAATCTAGGACGCTTGTGAGCCGGTCTTCCTCCGGCACATTATGCTTCTGGTCGGGGTCGATGAGGAGGCACCGCATACCAACGCGATTTGCCCCAACATAGTCGGCGGCAAAGGAATCGCCCACATACACGGCCTTCTCAGCAGAGCCACCTGTCACCTTCAACGCCTCCTCAAATATGGCGGCGTGGGGTTTGCACTTGCCATGCTCCACAGAGGTCACAATTGCCGAGAATGATTGGGCAATGCCCATGGCGTTCAGGTGCCCATGCACCAGTTGAGCGCTGTGGGTGTTGGTGACCAGGGCAAGCGTGTAGTCCTTAGCTAGCCGGTCCAGAAGGGCCTGGACGCCTTCGATGTACTGAATCCCCTTGTTCCACTCATCGAGATAGGTGTTCCGGACGACACGAACCATTTCATGGTCCGCGTCGCGCCCCAGGACATCCTTCAGGAACTCGCTTACTAGTTCGTCCATCGAAAACTCATCGTTATTCAACCGGGACCGACGGTCGAATTTGGCGAATGTTGCCGACCATGTCTCCAGGAACGCGTCATAACCCAGCGTGGCCCCGTTCGAAAGCAGGACGGAGTGAGATCGTTCATAACCCTGATCGGTTCGGCTGTCAGAATATGCCACCAACGTTCCGAAGAAGTCGAAATAGATATGGCTAACCTGGCTCATAGCCCCCCCCCCCGAAAATGGTTGGGCGCGGCGCCAATTCGATCATGCCCCTGCGTGTGAAGGACGGTGGTTGTCACCATATGCACGTCACTTCGCTTTCTGTGTGGTCTGCAACGACTCGACCCAATTACGCCCCTCCGACAGCCTCCCCGTTCCTCCCGGTAAGTAAGCCCCGTGGCCCACTGCAGTGTCGCGGTCGCCCTCCGGAAACTGCCGGGAGGCGTATGCCATGAATGATACAGCAAACATCCTTCGGGGAACAATCGAAAGAGACTACTCGCCGGGTCGAGGTTTTCGGCGGGGCGTCTGCGGGGGGCCCGGACCTCTTCACGCGGCGTCAGTCGCTCGTGCAGTTGCGGCATCGCGCGGACGGGTCGGACATCGAACAGACACAAAAAAATCCTGATGCAAAAGACCGAAGCCCTGTTCATTCCCTCCTACATGCCCACTTTTTCCGCGGCGCGATGGGCGGAAAGCACGCAGTCGTTGAGTCCGACACCGCGATAGGCGTTGCCCGCAAAGACCAAGCCCGGCCAGCGCGCTTCGGCAGCGTCGACAGCCTCCAACACGCGCCCGTGGCCGAGAAGATACTGTGGGATGGCCGGTTGGTGGCGGAACGTCCGCATGAACTCCGGCTCACCGTCGATGCCGAGCAGCGGCGAAATCTCACGGTTAAAACAGGCGAGCGCCTCCGTGTCGCTCAACGCCGCGCCCGACGGATCCGTTGCGCCGCCGTACATGGTGCGGAGCAGGACATAGCCCGCCGGCGCTTGGGTGGGAAACAGCGACGATGTCCACAAACACCCAAGACTACGGATCTGTTCGCGCCGCGGCACGAGAAATCCAAAGCCGTTGAGGTCGTGGCGCACGCGATCACGTCGATAGGCCGTGCACAGTACCAGCATGTCCGCATAGGCGACGCTGGCCAGCGCGGCGGCCAGTGCGTGGTCGAGTTCCTCGAGCATACGTGCGGCGGCATAGGCAGGACCCGCGACGATGATCTTTTCCGCGTCGACAATCACGCCATCGCCCAGCGTCAACTGATAGCTGCCGGACGTACGGTCAATACGCGTGACGGCCGCGCCCGTCCTCATGCGCGCGCCGAGGCGCTGGGCCGCCGCACGCGGCAACGCGCCGATCCCACCGCGCAATGTCGTGAGCACGCCCGCCGGACCAATGGGGGAAACGGCCTTGTTCGTGCGGCGTTTGGCGACAAGGGCTTTCACCAGTCCTCCGTATTGCCGCTCCATCTCCGCCATACGCGGGAAGCAATGCTCAAGAGACAGTTGGCGCGCGTCGCCGCCGAAAATGCCCGTGACCATAGGTCCAACAAGCGTCTCCGCGGCCTCGCGGCCGATGCGTCGCGCGGCGAAATCGTGGATGGACTCCGGCGCGTTGTCGCGTTTGGCCGGAATGAGCGGCTCGCAGGCCAGCCGCGCGCGTCCGCGCACGGAGAGCAACGAGGTCAGCAGAAACTTCGGCGGTGGAATGACCTCTTGCAGACGTCCGTCCTTGAGAATGAAGCGCCGAGCGGCGTTGTCGTTGGCAAACACGAGATCGTCGCGGAGGCCAAGGCGATCCACCCACTCTATCGTCTTGGGCTCTCGATTGAGAAACCCGTTCGGGCCCCAGTCGAGCAGAAATCCGTCCATCGCCTCGGTGCGCGTTGTGCCGCCGGGTTCGCCGCTTGCTTCGAGCACGAGTACCGCGTCCGCTCCGCGCGTCTCCGCGATGAGCCCCGCCGCGCACAGCCCCGTTACGCCGCCGCCGATAATCGCTATTTGTGTCTCGAGTCGTTCGCTCATACGCTATACCGTCCGCGAGAAGCGGCGCTCGCTATTGGCGCGGCGCAGGTAGGCATCGAAGACCATGCAGATATTGCGCACGAAGACGCGGCCCAAAGGCAATACCTGGACCGCATCGGGTTCGCGCCGCAAGAAGCCTTCGGCTTCGAGCGGGGCCAATGCGTTGAGTTCCTCGGAAAAATACCCGGCCAAGGTCTTGCCAAAACGCGCCTGGAGCGTGGTGTCATCGACACGGAAGTTGCACATCAGTTGGCGAATCGTCCAACGCCGGACGATATCGTCCTCCGAAAGGCTCGCGCCCGCTTCGATGGCAAATCGTCCCTCGTCCAGCGCGGTGTAGTAGTGCGAAAGTTTCTTGGCGTTTTGCGCATAGCATCCGCCAACCTCGCCGATCGCGCTAACGCTCAGGCCAACCTGATCGCCCGCAGGCACGACGGTGTAGCCCATGAAATTCCGGTGCAGTCGGCGTTCATCCATCGCGCGCGCCAGTTCATCGTGCGGCAGCGCGAAGTGGTCCATGCCGATCGCACGGTAGCCCGATGCGAGCAGTTTCTTGCGCGCAAGCGCAAACAGCTCGAACTTATCCGGTCCCGTGGGCAGCAAATCCGCGTCGATCTTGCGCTGATTGTGCAGTTTGTCAGGCAAGTGCGCGTAGCTATAGATCGCCAGACGATCCGGGCGAATGTCGATCACTTTGTCGATGGTCTGCTCCCATCGCTCAACGTTCTGTCCGGGCAAACCATAGATGAGGTCCATGTTGATGCCTTCAAAGCCCGCCGCGCGACACCACCCGTGCAGGCGACGCGTTTCCTCCTCGCGCTGGCGACGGCCGATGGCGTCTTGCACGAAGGGATCGAGGTCCTGCACGCCCATGCTGATTCGGTTGAAGCCGAGTTCGCGCAAGGTGGCGATTTGCTCCTCGCTGGTTACGCGCGGATCGACCTCGATAGCGAGTTCGGCTTTCGGAGTGAAGGTAAAATGGGCGCCGATCGCTTCGAATACGCGTCGCATCTCGGCCGGGGGAAGAGACGTCGGCGTGCCGCCGCCCCAGTGCAACTGTGCGACGTTGCACCGTGGGATCAACGCGCGCGCCACCATCTCCAATTCGCGTACGAGATAGCGAACGTATTTTCCCACCACGTCTTCGTGCTGCGTGATGATTACGTTGCAGCCACAGTACGCGCAGCGTTCGGCGCAGAAGGGGATGTGCATGTAGAGCGACAACGGCTCGTCAAGCGCCGCCGCGCGCGCGAGCGCTTCGCGGTAGGCGTCTTCGCCGAAGTCCGTGCGCCACTCGGGGGCCGTGGGGTAACTCGTATAACGCGGGCCCGGCCGGTCGTATTTGATCAGCAAGTCGCGCGTAACTTCGATATCGTCAGCAAACGATTGCGATTGGGCGTCCATAGTGCTCCTTCTCGGGCGTGCTCGCCCCGAAAGCCCATTATAGCCGAAGACAAGCCTGCCGCGCGCGTTGAGTTTTGCTGTGCGCGTTCCTTCGGGTACAGTGAAGCGCAATGAATCGGAGGCGAGATGATTCGAGTCCTGGCGAATGGAGAAGTAGCGGAGATCTCAGCGGAGACCCTAGGCGATCGGGCGCAGGCGTATTCACGTGTGCTCATGGACCTTGGCACCGGCGACGGCCTGTTCCCATACCGCTGTGCCCGCGCCGATGCCGCGCTGTTCTGCATCGGAGTGGACGCTACGCCAAATCAACTCGTCAGCCTATCCCGGCGCTGTGCGCGTTCCGTGAAGCAGGGCGGCGCGCCTAATCTCATGTTTGTTCTCTCCGCCGTGGCGGAGTTGCCTGATGCGCTTGCCGGAGTGGCCGATCGAGTCACTGTGAATTTCCCCTGGGCGTCGTTACTGCGAGAACTCGTCGCGGCCGAACCGGCGACGTTGCGCGTGGTGCGGCGGTTGCTGAAACCAGGCGGACACCTTGAGACGCTGCTGAACATGCAGGTGTTGGGCAAGGACGATGTGCGGCAGCGGCTGGCGTTGCCCGAGGTGACGCCGGAGTACGTGGCGCAGACGCTTGTTCCCGCATATGCGGCGTGTGGACTGGTGGTGGAGCATGCCGCGCCGGTGGGGGCGAGCGAACTGCCCGTGCGCACGACGTGGGGACAACACCTTACGCTGAACAGTCGCCGTGAGACGGTGTTCTTGCGCGCAATCGCGACGTAACGGACTTACGAGAACAACGCGTCCACGAACTCGCGCGGATTGAACGGTTGCAAGTCGTCGATGCCTTCGCCGACGCCGACGAACTTGATGGGAATACCCAATTCCCGCTGGATCGCGATCACGATGCCGCCTTTGGCGGTACCGTCGAGCTTGGTGAGCACGATCCCGTTCACCGGAATCGACTCCGTAAAGATGCGCGCCTGCTGCAAGCCGTTCTGGCCCGTGGTAGCGTCGAGCACGAGCAGGATCTCATGCGGCGCATCGGGCATGCGCTTGGCGATCACGCGATGCACCTTGCGCAATTCCTCCATCAGGTTCACCTTCGTGTGCAGACGCCCCGCCGTGTCGATCAGTAGATGATCGATCCCGCGGGCAATCGCCGCATCCGTCGCGTCGTACGCAACGGCCGCCGGATCCGCGCCGTCCTGATGCTTCACGATCGGCACGCTGGCGCGTTCACTCCAGATCGTGAGCTGCTCGACCGCCGCCGCGCGGAAAGTATCCGCCGCACCCAACATCACGCTGCGGCCTTCGGCTTTCAGTTTCGCGGCGAGTTTGCCCGTGGTCGTCGTCTTTCCCGAGCCATTGACGCCAACCACCAAGGTAACGCAAGGCTTTACCGCCGCGTGGACCCATGTGTGATCGCCGGGCAGCAGCGCTCCGGTCAGTTCCTCTTTGAGTAGGTCGTAAAGCGCATCGGGCGTTTCGATCCGGCGTTCCTTGGCCAGGCGCTTCATGTCCTCGATCAGCTTGAGCGAGGTGTCGACGCCGAGATCGGCCTCAATAAGGATCTGCTCAAGTTCGTCGTAAACGTCGTCGTCGATCGTGGTGCGGGCGGAGAACACCTTCTTGACGTTTTCGATCAACGAACTGCGGGTCTTGGTCAACCCTTCGCGCAGGCGCGCAAAAAAACCACGTTTCGTCTCGGTCATCTAGTGTTCCTTCGCCGAGGGAGAATTTCCTCAGACATGGTTACGCCGCGCGTGCTTAGTCCTGTACGCGGTGAAGCGTGGCCGTCAACGCCGCGTCACTTTCGTCCGTCTGCGCGTTGCACGTCAGACTGCCGTCCGGTGCAGGCCGGGCATACCCAAACGCCCCAGTTTTCTCGCCGTCTTGCAGCATGGAGGCGTCAAAACACTGAACGTTACCGGCCCCGTCCACTGTGCCCAGGCCGCGCACCTCCACGCCGTTGGCAAAAAGCGCCACAAAATACACGTCAGGCCCCGACTGCTCCGTGATTGCACTTCCCACCACGGGATTTCCGCTTGCCCCCGGCGATTCGATAATGAACCGTCCGCTGAGATCGATCTCGCCATCCACGAATACAGAGACCCGCGGCAAGTCCGCGCTCACCGGCGACTTCTCCAAACGGCGTTGCAACGCATTCAGAATTCCGGCGTCGGGACCGGTCCACAGGTCTTCCGTTGCCGCCGCGCCGTCCGCCGCGGAAGCGATCATCCAGTTGGCGATTCGGTCCGCACTCAGAACGAACCCGAGCAGTAGCACGATCACGATCACCGTCAGCGCGGCATAGACGTATTCGCGCTTACGGGGTTTTTCGTCGGGAAGATTGAGCAGGTGCTGCGCCTCTGCGGTGCGGCGTAAACGCTGTTCACGCAGATTGTTCCCGCATTGGCGGCACATCAAAGTGCCTTCGGGATTTACGGTACCGCACTCCTGACAGACGGCATCCGCCTCGTGCGCCCCGGCGGAACCGCCGTTTGAATAAGGGTAGTCGTTCGACATCAGTAATCTCTTTACACGAACCTGTGTCTATTCTCGCCACACTTCGAACAAGACCTATTCTCGCACAGTCTGATGCGGAATTCCAATAAACTCAAGTCTCGGAAGGGCCTTTTTGCCGACATTTTCATCCCTCGAACCTGGAAAGCGGCCCGGAGGGGCTTGACACCCCGCACAAATTGTATTAAAATGTTAATACAATATAGCCCGGAGGTGTCCAGTCCATGCGTCTGCGTGTCTCGCCCAATGACGGCCTGCCCATCTACCTGCAGGTAATGGAGCAAATCCGCTATTTGGTTGCATCCGGGGGCCTGCGGCCGGGGGATGAACTGCCGCCGATCCGGGCGTTGGCCGAACAGCTTCTCATAAATCCAAACACTGTGGCCCGAGCCTATCGCGAACTTGAGCGCGAGGGCGTGCTGGTGTCGCGCCGCGGCGCGGGCACCTATGTGGCGGATCGGACGTCGCCTTTGGCACAAGGGGTGCGGGAACGGGCGCTGGAAGAAAAAGTGGACGGGGTACTGGTGCTGACACGCCAGTTGGGGTTTGGGGTGAACGACGTCCTGGCGGCGGTCCGCGCCCGGGCCGAGCATTTGGAGCTTAACGAAGGGGAGATTTCATCATGAACGACACGACGCAACCGATCGAAGTCCGCGGGCTGACCCGGCGTTTTCGGAAGAAAGTGGCGCTGGACCGGGTGGACCTTTCCGCCGCACGCGGGCGGGTGCTCGGTCTGGTCGGCGAGAACGGCGCAGGCAAGACGACGCTGCTGTTGCACCTGCTCGGATTGCTCCGTGCGCAAGAGGGGACGGTCCGGGTGTTCGGCATGGACCCGGTTCGCGCGCCCGATCGCGTGCTGGCGAAAATAGGCTACTTGTCCGAGAACCGCGAGTTGCCGCCGTGGATGCGCGTGCGCGAGCTGCTGCTCTATACCAAGGCGTTTTACCCCAAGTGGGACGACGCGTTCGCGCAGGAACTGATCGAAACCTTCGGACTCGACCTGGAAGCCAAGATAGGGCACCTCAGTCGCGGCCAGATGGCGCAGGCGGGGCTGGTCGTGGCGTTGAGTTACCGGCCCGAACTGCTGCTGCTCGATGAACCCTCCTCGGGGCTCGACCCTGTTGTGCGCCAAGACATTCTTACCGCGATCATTCGCACCGTCGCCGATGAAGGCCGCACCGTGCTGTTTTCCTCGCACCTCCTCGAAGAAGTGGAGCGCGTCGCCGACGACGTCGCCATGATTCACGAAGGGAAACTCGCCTTTTGCGCGCCCATGGACGACATCCGCGAACGCCACCGCCGCATCACCGTGCGCCTGCCCGAACCCGCGTCCGCCGCACCCGGTTTCCCCGGCGTGTTGCACTGGCGACGCGCGTTGGGCGTCGCCGCGAGCAGGGAATGGACGGCCGTCTGCGACGGCCACGCCGACGAATTCAAGCGCGCCGCCGCCGAAGCCCGCGTCGAAATCCTCGAAGACGCCTCCGCCAGCCTCGAAGAAGTGTTCGTCGCCCGCGTCAAAGGCCGCCGCAGTTAACCGAGGAAAACGCGCATGCTCAAACCGCTACTCATGATCGCCTGGCGCGAAGCGCGGGGGCTTCGGCTCGCATTTGCGCTCGGGGGACTTGCCTTGCTGCTTGGCGTGGGCATCGACTTGTCTTTGTACTCCGACAGTTCTTCCGCGGATTCCGGACGAATCGCTGCTCTCTGGTCACGCGGAGCGGGGTGTGTATTTGCGGTTCTATTTCTGATCGCGGAGGAAATGAAGGGTAACGTGTCCCTACGTTTTCCAAGTCACTATTCGCTTATGCCCGTGCGCACGTGGATTCTGGCGAGTGCGGTATTCCTTGTGCGGCTTCTTTTTTACGCTGCGTTTGTATCAGCGTGCTTCTACCTAGCCAATGCGTTGTTTCAACCGCAAGAGAGGGCGCAGTTTAGGGACCACAATCTCGTGAATGCCTTTCTAACCCTATCACCGATGGCGCCGATTAGCGCGTTCAGTCTTCAGCTCGGCCTTTGCTGGCTACCACGAAAAAGCGCTCTTATGATTGGCGCGGGCCTCGCGGTAGCGTGGACCACAGGCGCGCCATTCCCGCCTGCGGCGGTAGCGATTCCCCTTGGACTCGCGCTCGGCGTGTGGGGCGCAGTCCGTTCGCGCGCGGGGAGCGAGTCCTGTTGGCGTGGACGCATCGCGTGGCCTCAGACCAGAGGGCGCATGCGTGAGTTTGCTTCTCCCACGGCGGCGCAACGCTGGCTCGAATGTCAGCGGGTGCTGCGCGGCACAGGTGTCGTGTGGCTCTATGGGGTGCCATTGCTGCTGTTTGCCATCGCGGAAGTGTTTCTAGGCCTTAGGGAAATCACCCCCGCCAACAGGATGGGGACGGAAGCCCTTGCCGCTTTTGTTGGGTGTTTGCTTTTCGCGCCGCTAGGGCTAGTCGGGGCATTCGCCGCCACGGATCGGGTAACACGGAGTTTTGGAGTGCAGCGTCCTGCCTCGGATTGGATGCTCGGCCGTTCAAGACTCGAGGCATCGGCATTGCTCTGCCTCGTGTGGACGCCGCTGGCAGCCATACTCGTCTTCCGTTTTCTACCCGACTCTATTCAGGAAGGCGCCGAATCGGTCTGGCTAACGGCAGCGATGGGATTTATCGTCGTCGCTTGCCTGTTGTGGGCAGGAAGTTGGGGCGCATTTTATCCCGTGCTGGGAGTGCTAGCTCTTGCTTCTGTTTCAGCATACAGTCTCAGCGTTGAAACAGCGCATTCGGCGCTTGTCGTAAGCGTTCTCGCCTTCCTGCTCTTCTACTCTGTAGCACGAAGGCGCGGCGCGATGACCGGGGGCGCCGAAATCGCGATGTGGACGGTGATGCTATTGACGTTCGGGGTAGGTCTTGCCGATTATCTTACCACCCCCAAGAATGCTTCCCTCTGGCCTATGACTTTCCTCTCGTTCTACTTGACCTTCCCTTTTGTTTTCGTGCCGTTCGATACACACCTTCGACGGCACCGGTGAACCCGGCAAGGAGAGAACAGACATGCTCAGACCGCTACTCATGATCGCCTGGCGCGAAGCGCGGGGGCTGCAAGGGGCGTTGTTGGGCGCGGCGAGTCTCGTTTTGGGGATACTGCCCGTCGTTCTGTATGCCGCGATTCGTGAGCAGGACAGTGTGTTGTACTTTGCCACAATAGGCACCCTCATATTCGCCTCGCCATACATGGTCCCCTTCCTTCCGGAGAGCCCCGCGGATAAGAAACTATCGCTCCGTTTTCCGCAGGGGTATGCCCGACTGCCGCTGGGCACGTTTCCCGCCGTTGCGGCGGTGTTTGTCACGCGGACCGCACTCTATCTTGCCTTGGCGCTGCCGAGCCTGGCGCTCGGGAGACTCTGTCTTTTCCTCGCTGTGTCTTCGGGGGGCGAGGCGCAGCAGTTCGCCGCACTGCGGGACACGCTTGGAATATTCTCGTGGATGCTTCCGGCGATTTTCACGCTTGCCCTCGGCGTGTCTTGGTTGCCGCGTTGGATGCTTCCCGCTGGAGTTCTGGCGATTGCCGGCTTGATCATTGCGATGGCTCGCTACGACGCGTACGTGCATTTCTATCCCGCGCTGGGCGTGGTCGGACTGGCGCTGGGGTATTGGGGCGCATCGCGGGCGCGCTCGAACGCCGGGGCGCGGTCTACGCGCACCTTCGAATGGAATCTGGGAAAAGGCAGGGTGACGCCTTTCGCTTCCGCGATGGCCGCGCAACGATGGTTCGAGATTCAGTCCATGTTGCGTCCCAGAGGCGCCATATTGGCCTATGGATGTTCCATCGCCTTTGGATTGATTTTCGCCGTCGGAGGCGTACGTGTCGAAGGACAAAGCCTCGATGTGAGTCTGCTCCTCCGTTTGGGACTCTTTTTCCCGCTCGCCTCATTCGTCGCCGTAACGGGTTTCTCCTGCGCCATAGCGACGGTACGCACTCCGGAAAGCCGCGTCTTTGACGCGCTACGTCCAATGACCAATTGGGGCCTTCAGTGTGCTCGTTTTCAGGGCGTGGCGCTTTACGTCCTGGGGTGGACACTGGTGATGGCGATTCCGCTGTGCTGTCTGCCATTCGTTCGGACGGAGGCGGCGTCTTTCGTGCCAGAAATCCACGTTCTTTTCGACAGTTCCTACGCAACGACGTGCGCACTGTGGCTCGCGCTGGTTTTCGCGGTGCTTTGGGGAGCGTGCTTCTTTAGCATATATGTTCTCCTATATGGCGGCATCGCGGCAGTTATCCTCGCGAATCTATGCCGTCTACCCCTCGAGTCAGTTCTCTTTGCGCTGTTCTTTCTGGCGTTCTTCGGAACAGCTTTTGTGGCGTATCGGCGCGGCGCCATGAATCGTGCGGCGACGATGCTAATAATCGCCTCGGGACTTACCGGCGCGCTGTTCTTTGAAGCGCTCTATTCGGTCATAGCTACTGCCCTGCACGCGGAGAAACTCGCCGTGCCGTTTCAGGCCGCATGGGGCACGGCTACGGCTGCGCTGTATCTCGCGTTTCCAGTGGTTGCCACGGCCTTGAACATCAACCTCCGGCGGCACCGGTGAACCCGGCAGGGAGAGAACAGAGATGCTCAGACCGCTACTCATGATCGCCTGGCGCGAAGCGCGGGGGCTGCGGGGGCCGTTGTTGGGCGCGGCGAGTTTCGCGGTAGCGTCAACAACTGCAGGCCTCATTGGTGCGGTGCGTGAGGACGTTACCGTAGTCGAAATGATGGCCCTTCTATTTATTTGTCCCATCATGTTCGTGGTTCCGTTCTTGACGGCAGGCATTGCAGATAGAGATTACTCGTTGCGATTTCCCCGCGTTTATGTGTGCGTTCCATTGCCTACTCCTCCCATCGCCGTAACGGTGTTTCTCGTGCGGACTGTTCTGTATACCGCTGTCGCGTTGCCCTGCTTGGCTCTTGGAAGGTTCGCTCTTTCCTTCGATCTGGGGCCTGGAGATCATTTGGACATGTGGTTCGTTTTCCGCGACGTGATAGGCGCATTGTTCTGGGCGTTGCCGGGATATTTCGCGCTACTGCTGGGACTCTGCTGGCTTCCCCGATGGATGCTCGTGATTACGGGGCCGGGTTTCCTCGCTCTTCTGTATGCGATGGCGAGTAACGCGGCATTGCATCCCTGGAACCTATCTCTAGGCGTGATTGGACTGGTGCTTGGCGTGTGCGGCGCAATATGGACTCGGTCCAATGGGAAGACACACGCTGCAACCGGCGTGATGCCAATATCTCTCGCCGGTCGCGTTCGGCCGTTTCCGTCGCCAGCCGCCGCGCAACGTTGGTTCGAGGTGCAACGAGTGCTGCGCGGAAAAGGGGCCGTCATAATGTATGGACTCCCGTTACTTGTAGGACTGGCCGCCGCGGCGGCCCTTGGGTACGGTCGATCTTTGGAGACCTTTTCGATCGCGTTATTCGGCGTGGTCTGTCCTCTGTTCACACTGAAGTTTTCTGCTCTTCTCTCGCCAATGGTACTGATGCCCGCGACATGGGGAGGTGTAAGGTCACTAACGCCGCTCGTATGTCTACGCCCCAGCTCCGACTGGGACCTCGCGCGCGCTCGACTTCAGGCCAGCGTAATGCTCTGCATGCTCTGGTCGCCGCTCATCGCGTGCGTTATTCTTTGCGCTTTTGGAGGCGGTCCTTGGGGGCAACTCCTGCTGACGGCCATGACGGGCGTTGAATTTGCGCCCTCGCTCGCAACGGTTGTCATTCTAGGATTTCTCTACTTCACAGCGCTCTGGGGAGCAAGTTTCAGCAGTTGGGCGCTTTTGGGGGCAGGGGTATTTGTGAGCATAGGTTTCTATGTGGGGTTTATACCGGAAGCTCTGGGAGACTGGGAGATTCTCATCGCACTTCTTGCTCTCTTGATGGTCGGACTGTGCGCTTTTGGGTTGCGAATGCACGCGCTCAGTAGAGAAGTGGCGTTTTGGACGGCGATGGTCATGCTTGGCTCGCTGGTCCTCGGTTTGACCGCGCAAGAATTGATCGGTGCCTCATCGCCTGTCGAGGGAGTCGGTAGCATCGCGACACCCTTCTCCGCGATTCCTTGGTTCGGAGTCATATGCGCGCTCTACATGGGCTTGCCCGTGCTTCTTGTGTCCCTGGATATCGCGCGTGGGCGACGGAAATAAAGGAAACATTGCGCATGCTGAAGCCTTTACTCATGATCGCCTGGCGGGAGACGCAGACGCTGCGCTATGCGTTTGTCATTGGTGTTTGTGCGTTGGCGTTGATTGCGGTGGTTGGGCCGTATTACTCCCCCACCGGAGGGCGGCTATTCCCTAATCAAAGCGCTTTCCTGTGGATTCGCGCGGCGTGTTTGCTGCTCAGCATTCTCTTTCTGCTTGCGGAGGGCAAGACCGATGCATCGCTGCGTTTTCCGCGGCGTTACCTTCGCCTGCCGCTGGCCACAGGGACGCTCGCGTGCGCGGTGTTCGCGGTTCGAGTAACGCTCTACACGGTGTTCGCCGCGGCATTCGCCTACGTGGGCAATCGAATACTTGCCCCGGCCCTTCAGGCGCAGATCAAACACGACACTCTCTTCGCGTGGCTCTATGTTTCCTCGCCGTTGGCGCTCGTGGGGTATTTCGCACTCGCCCTCGGACTGTGCTGGCTGCCGCGCTGGGCGGGCGTCGCGGCGGGCGCGGGGTTGGTGACGGCGTTGAGCCTAGGCCTGCCGTTGCCGCCGGTGGCGGCGATGGGGTTGGGACTCGCGTTGGCCGTGTGGGGCGTGTTCTGGACGCGACGAAACCCCGAACTCGACGCGCGGCGCGGCGGTGGTGAATGGCTTCGCTTTGGCGGGCGCAGAAGACCCTTCGAGTCGGCGTTCGAGGCGCAACGCTGGTTCGAAGTTCAGCGTGTGCTGCGCGGCGCGGGTGCGATGTGGCTTTACGTACTGCCGATGATTCCGCTGCTAGGCGCGGCGGCTCTACTCATTGTGTTCAGACCAACCAGCAAGCAGGACATTCTATTACCGTTGATGTTTGGCGTAAACATTTCCGCCGTTGGAGCGGCATACTTCTCGCCGTTGGCCATTTTCGGACCCTTCCGGGAGGGTGGCCGTGCTACGCGCCGTTTCGCCATGCTGCGTCCGAGTTCGGATTGGGCACTCACGCGCGCTCGCATCGAGGCCTCTTTGCTGCTCTGGATCGGGTGCATTCCACTGGCCTGCGCGGTGGGCTTTCTCTTTCTCACACCGAGCTTTTCCAGCGGCGGCACCGACCACACTTTCCTGGGGGACATTGCCGTCGCCACAAAATACATTTCCCTGGACGGCATTGCCGTCGCATGCGTTGTGAGTTGGGCGCTTCTTTGGGCGAGCGGCTGGGGCGCGGCGCATCTCGCCGTCGTCGCGTTGCTCACGGGCGCGCTGATGGAAGCGCTGTGTCCTGGCGCGATGTTGCTGGGGAGTGTGGGGGCCTGCGCCGCGACGCTGTTGGCCTTGTATGCCCTTGCGCACAGGCGCGGCGTGATGTCTCCGCAGGCCAAGACCGCACTATGCGCCGCCGCGGTCCTCGCCGTCGTGCTGGCCACGATCGCATACGCCGCCGGCGCGTCGGGCGAGGAGATCTCCGCCCCGTGGCCGCACATTTTCCTCGGGCTCTGGTTCATCGCGCCGTTCATCATCGCGCCCCTCGAGACGCATTTGCGGCGGCACCTATGATGGGTTGGCAGGAGACACAAGATGTATAGAGCATTTCTGATGATCGCCTGGCGCGAAGCGGTGTCTCAGCGCCCCTTTCTCGTGGTGAGCGCATTGTGTCTTCCACTTTCGATGGGCTTGGATGCAGGACTAAAGCGCATGACTGAAGGAGGCGACGACGGCATGTTTGTCGCCCTATGGTGTGGGGCGGTGATATTTCTTGTGACACTGTCTCTCCTGATATCGACTCCTTCGGACAGCGAAGCTTCGTTTCGCTTTCCCACCCACTACGCGCATCTTCCGCTACGAACAGTCCCCCTTGCCACGATGGTTTTTCTTGCGCGCGTTTGCTTGTTTGCGGCGGTGTTTGTGGTGTGCATGTTGGTCGCGCGGACATGGTACGGAGCGCGAGACGTTCTGGATATCTTCCTTGCTGAACCGATCCGTCAGCAGGGGCCGTTCCTCTGGCGCTGGCAGTTCGTGGGCGCATTCGCGTTACTGTTGGGTGTGTGCTGGATGTCGCGCAGCGGCATATGGACTGTCCTCGTTGCGTTTGCACTCTTCCTGATCCCTTCGCCCGACGAAGGGACACGCCAATTCCTTTTTCTCGCGTTTCCCGTCGTGGGTCTTTTCTTGGGCATACGGGGCGCATGCCGCTCGCGCTGTAACGCTGGAGAGCGGGCTCCATCGTCCTGTGGGCGCTCGTGGACTACGGGCAGAACCCGCGAGTTTCCATCGCCTATCGCGGCGCAACGCTGGCTCGAGTGTCAGCGTGTACTGCGTGGCTGGGGCGCGTTATTCATGTTTGGTCTCCCTGCGCTGAAAGGGATACCCGCTCTTATTGCGCTGTTCATCGTCGAGTTCATTTATGAGCATGAGCTAGGGCCGCTTCCCCCTGTCGCAAGACTTTCCGCCTGCGTGCTGTCGTTGGGGACCTTTGTCGTGTGTGCGCCCGCTGCGATGCTGTTCCCGATCAACAAGGCCGGTCTTGGGACGCGCCGGTTTGCGATGCTTCGGCCGTGTTCCAACTGGACACTGGTGCGCGCGCGTTTTGGTGCGGCCGCACGTTTGTCCGCGGTATGGGTTCCTATTGCGTTGCTGGCGGCGTACTACGCCGGGATTCAGGCAGCCCAAACGGAGTTCGTGTCTTCATCCGACACGCTTTTCTTTTCCGCCGCGATGAGTGTCGTGTTGTTGGGCATGCTCTGGGCAGGGAACTGGGGCAGTGTCTTCCTGGTCGGAGTGCCTGTGCCGTTTGCGGTCTCGCTTGAAATTGGCCTAGGCATTCCTATGGAGATTGGCTACCTACTGCTACTCGTGGCGTTGACGTTTGGAGTCTACCTGTGGGCGCGCATGCGCCGCGCCCTAGTGGGATCCCCGGAGAACTTGTTCTGGGTAGCCCTCGCCACTGGGCTGATTTTTGGCGCGATAGTTTGGTTCCGCTGGCTGCAGAAAGCCGACTACTATCCGTTCGCGATGATCGGGGCGTTCACGGCGTATATCGCGCTGCCGTTCATCGTCGCGCCCCTTGAGACGCATCTGCGGCGGCACCGATGAACTGGCCAGGTCTGTAGGTACAAGAAGTCATGGCCCCCGGAGGAGTGGGGGCCATGACGTAAAGTCGCAAGCGCGGTGAGTTATTTCGCGCTGCCAGCCGGGGCTGCCGCAGGAGCCGGTGCCGGAGCTGCCGCCGCCGCAGGGGCCGCCTTCTCGGCGATGGTGTGCACGTCGAGGGTCTTGCCGTCCTTCACTTCGCCGCTGGCCGTAACTTCTTTGCCCGCCAGCTTCTCAACGTCGGCAAGCTTCGAGCCGGTCAGCGCAAGGCTCTTGCCCTTCATGTCGGCCGCGCACTTGGCATCGCTGCACTTGCACTCGGCGACTTCAAGGCTGTAGGACTTGACTTCTTTGCCGTCTTTCATCTCGGCCTTCTCGACCACTTTACCGGTCACTTCCGCCTTCATCGGAGCCTTCGCGCACTGCGCCGTGCCCGCCGCCGGCGCGGCCTTCTCTTCAGCCTTCTGCTCGGCCGCAAACGCCGGAAGACCCGCGAACGCCACGACCACGGCCAGGACCAAACCCCACACGAACATCTGATACTTGCTCATTTCATCTCTCTCCTGTTTGCTTTGCTGTAACCAACATTGTCCATGCGCCGCGCACCGGCACCATGCCAGCCGCGCGCAATGGACGGACTTCTTGAGTGGACGCAGCCTGCCGCGTTTTTACTGCGGCCTTTTCCCTTCCCACTCGTTTGATTCAACTGTAGAAGCCTGGGGAAGGTGGGACTACCGTTCCCTGCCTCCCAATCGATGCGGTCACTCCTATTGCCGCATCACGTTCCTTGCTCGCGAGATACTCTCGAGCTTCGTGCAGTCCCGCACGAAGGTGCCGAGCAATGAACGCTCCGGTACGCGTCTGCTATCGACGCTGCGTTTCAGTGAGCAAGCGCGATGCCAAATCCGCTCTGTATTCACGGCCCAACATCGTCTTTGCTCTATCTGCTTCGCACCCTTTCGCTTAGCGTCTGGTGCGCGTCCGGCATGTCTGTCTTCCCTCACCTCAATTTGCTGTATGAATACCCGAACTGCGTCAGAGGTTCCCGTTTTGAGGCAGAAATTTTTCAAGTCTCTTTTTTTGTTTTATATGCCCAATGCAGTTTTCCTTTGCATCGGCAAAAGCGAGGACTTAAGCGCCGCAAGGACGGCAAAGAAGATAGGAAAACCCCGCCGAAAATACCTCAAAGGGTGGAAATAGTACAGCGGCGCAGATGTATTCCTGCGCCGCCGCACGAAGTTTACGCCGAAGCGGCGGTTTCTTTCTTCGACTTAGGGCGATAGACGTGAGTGCTGTGCCCGAAGATCATCTCGGCGGTTTCCATTACCGTTTCGCTCAACGTGGGATGCGCATGGATACTCAGCGACACGTCGCTGGCGGTGGCGCCCATTTCGATCGCAAGCACGCCTTCCGCGATCAGTTCGCCTGCGCCCGGACCGACGATGCCAACCCCCAGCACGCGATCTGTGTCTGGATCCGTGATGACTTTCGTAAGCCCGTCGCTACGGCCGAGCGTTGCAGCGCGCCCACTCGCGCCCCAGGGAAAACGCGCCACTTTGAACGCCTTTCCCGCCTCCTCGAGTTGACGTTCCGTCATGCCGCACCAGGCGAGTTCCGGATCGGTAAAAACAACTGCAGGGATTGCCTGCGGCTCGAAGGCAGTCTTCTTTCCCGCAAGCACTTCCGCGGCGACACGTCCTTCGTGCGACGCCTTATGCGCAAGCATCGGTTCGCCCGCGATATCGCCAATCGCGAAGATCGCCGGGTCCGTGGTTCTGCGCTGCTCGTCGACCTTGATGAATCCTTTCGCATCCACTTCGACTTTGGTCGCGTGCAGGCTCAGCCCGCTCGAATTCGGTTTGCGCCCGACGCAGACCAGCACCTTGTCGAATGTACGCACCTGGTCGCGGCCATCCGGTCCTTGCAACACCACCTCGATGCCGTTATCTTCTTCCTTCGCGCTGACCAGTTTCGTGCGCAATAGGATCTCGTGCAACACGTCAACCATGCGGCGATGCAGCACTTCAACCAAGTCGGCGTCGGCGCCTGGCAACAACGCGGGCATCATTTCGACGACCGAGACTTTCGTGCCCAGTGCGGCATAGACCGTACCCAGTTCCAAGCCGATATAGCCGCCTCCGACGATTAGCAGTGATTCCGGGATATCGGTGATCTGCAGCGCGTTGCTCGAATTCATCACGCGGGGCGACTCGAACAGCAACGCGGGAACCGTTGCCGGACGCGAACCTGCAGCGATGATCGTGTACTCGGTGTTAATGAACTGCTCCGAGCCGTCATCCGCCACGACTTTGATACGCTTGGACTCCTCGAAACTGCCCCGGCCCTGCACGTAGCGAATCTTGCGCGCCTGGCACAGTTGGCCAAGTCCGCCCGTCATCTTCGCAACCACCGCGTCCTTGCCCGCGCGCAATTTGTCGATGTCGACCTGCGGCGGTTCGAAGTAGATGCCCCATTCCGCCGCATCTTTCGCGTCGCGAATAATCTTGGCCGCGTGCAACAACGCCTTCGACGGAATGCAGCCCTTGTACAGGCACACGCCGCCGGGATTCGGTTCGAGGTTCACCAACGTCACGTCCAGTCCCAGGTCCGCCGCCATGAACGCCGCCGCGTACCCGCCCGGACCGCCGCCGATAACCGTCAAATGTGTCGTGATTTCAGTCGTCATATCGTGGTGGGTACTCCGTTTACTTATCCCTCAAGGAACAACAGGAACGGCTGCTCAAGCGCCTCGCAGATCCAACGCAGGAACCGCGCGCCGTCCGCGCCGTCAATGATTCGGTGATCGTACGAGAGGCTCAAAGGCAGCATCGTGCGCGGAACGAACTGTCCATTCACATACACCGGCTCGATCGCCGAGCGCGATACGCCCAGAATCGCGACTTCCGGTGTATTGACGATAGGCGTGAAGGCTGTGCCGCCGATACCGCCAAGATTGCTGATCGTGAACGTCCCGCCCTGCATTTCATCCAGCGTCGCCTTTCGCGCGCGCGCACGCCCGGCCAGGTCCGCGAGTTCAGTGGCGATGACGGAGATGTTCTTCTTGTCCGCATCGCGCAACACTGGCACCACGAGCCCGCGGTCCGTATCCACCGCGACGCCGATATGGCAGTAGTCCTTGAGCACCACCTGCTGATTCGCCATGTCAATGCTCGCGTTGAACTGCGGGAACTTCCGTAACGCGCCCGCGACGATCTTGACGAGGATCGCGGTCATCGTGAGTTTGCCGCCCGCCGCTTCAACACGCGGACCATACTTCTTGCGTAGCTCCTCAATCGCCGTGACGTCCGCCTTGTCGAACTGCGTCACATGCGGCACCGTGGTCCAGGCGTACGTCATGTTCTCGGCCGTGCGGCGGCGAATGTTTGTCATGGGCTGTCGCTCCGCGTCGCCCCACCGCGCGAAATCCGGCAACGGCGCAGCCGCAACGGCTGGACTTGCCACGCGCGGCGCGGTTCCTCCCGCGTCGATGTTGGCGCGGCGCGCATAGAGCTTGACGTCTTCCGCGGTCAATCGGCCGTCGGGCGCGGACGCCGGGACTTCATGAATGTCGACGCCGATCTCCCGTGCCAACCGGCGGACCGACGGCGACGCGGATACCGCCGCACGCTGCGTGGTCGTAGTGGGAGGCGACTGCGGTGCAGCCGTAGGTGGAGATACAGGCGCTGCGGAGTTTGCCGGCTCCGGCGCAGGAGGTTCCGCCGCCGCCGCCGTGGGCTCGGGGGCTGGAGCTGGAGCTGGAGCCGGGGCCGGTTCTGGGGCTGGCGTCGGCGGAGCCACTGCGGCAGCGCCATTTGTCGCCACCGTCAGCACGACCTCGCCCACGCGCAGTGTTGCGCCGGGCTTCGTACGTACCTCGACGACTTGGCCCTCGACCGTCGACGGCACCTCAAGCGCGGCCTTATCGGTCTCGATTTCGAGTACCGGCTGCTCCAGTTTCAAGACGTCCCCCGGCGACACCATCACCCGAGTCACCGTGCCGGATTCGACGTTTTCACCCAATCCAGGAAGGCGGAATTCCGTAGTCATGCGGCGTTTTTCTCCCATTATTGCTTCGCACGCGCAACGCACGTTCATCGGGCGGAACACCAGTACCACGGAGAACATTCCGTAACCATGTATTCCCCCGCGACTTGCGCAGTCAGAGTACCGATTTCGCCTCTATACACGCAACCAGCAAAAAGACCAGGGTGTCTGGGATATTCACAGGGGATCTTGCGTTGGCTGGCGGATTTACTGTCCGGGCGGCGAATAGTTGGCCACAATATGGAAAAAGATCGCCGCATAGAGCAACAACAGCGCGAAGGGCAGCGCGGCGAGATATATGGTGGTTCGCTTTTTGGGAGACGGCATTGCGGGATCCAGCAGATAGGCCCACACATGGAGCACCCAGAATCCGGCTATGAGAACGTTTACCCAGGCAGCTACCTTCAGTTCGCTCCAGCCCGTCAAGACAGCAATCAACAGTGCTCCGAGCCCCAAGGCTAGCGGTCCTAAAACCCGCATCGTCCAATGATTGCGATATGCTTCCGCCCATCTGGTGATAGATGCAGACTCGGCAATTTCCCTCGGTAGTTGCCTCACAGTAGATTCTGTCCCAAAATTCCTTATTCCACTATCCTCGCCTCCTGAAGCTTGCGGTACCCCGTGTCGGCGGGCTCAAAGACCGCGAATCTCGAGCCGCTCCAGCATACCAGGAGTCCATTGGACTCGGAGATAGCCGCAGCTAATGGCTGCCAGTCGAGCGATGCGTTCAGACCAGCCTGCATGCACGCGCCGGTCGACGAGCTCCAGACGTCAATCGATTTCGGTCTTTCGTTTTTCCAGACAACCCAATCTTTCCATGCGCCTACGGGGAGCCCCGCGCCGGGCTGCTCAAAGGGATACCCTTTCAGTAAGGTGATGTTCGCCGTGATACGTCCATCTTGCTCAGTCAACCTCACGCGCCGCACTCCCAGAGCGCCGTGCAAGAAGGCGTAGAATTCGGAAGGCGTTCCGGTGCTTGCCAAGTGATATACGTTCTTGGGCATGGGCACAGGGGCGTGGGGAACGATGCGTTGCGCGGAAATATCCACAACGGCCAATCCCCCTTGATCGCTGCCTGCGGCAAATTCACCTGGGCCTGCGAGCTTAGCGGGCAGAAGTATCCTTCCCTTCCCCAGCAGCAGCGTAGGGCCCACGGGCGTTCCCTGTTCGCCGATAGCTTTCGCCTCGGCGCGCAACTGGAGATCGGAAAGGCTATAGAGCGAATACCCTTCCACGTCATCCACATGTCTGCACAAAATCATGGATTCTTCGGGAAAAACACGGACAACACATGACACGGCAAATCGGCCTGTACCGGAATCTTGCCCAACATCGGAAGTCTGAGCGGGCAACACTCTCTCTTTCCGGTAACAGCCCGCGATGGTTTTCGGCAGCTTGCGGATTTCGCCCGTGTTGGCGTCGCGATATGAGGTTTCGGAGAAGGGTTCATTCGGTTTGGGCGGCTGGCTGGAATCAAACCCGGCGTTCGTCTGCCATACAAGATGCCTAGACGTGCTTCCATCGACAATGGTGGGGATATGATCGAGGTCATTGACCAAGAACGTCGTTTTCGAGTCTTTGAGTGTGTGAGAAAAGAGGAAGTACCGCCCGTCTGCTTTCTGGTAGACGCCCAGCAGCGTCCCGTCTGAGGCCGGTGTCATGTAAAAAATACTCGGCTCGCGCTCGGGCCAATAGGACGCATTCGCGCCTGGATGCAACAGCGAGACGATCATCCACAGACTTAACATTCGCATCGTCCGCCCTCCATTCGCTTTACTATACTACCCCACTTTGGCTATTTCATGAAATATTTCTGTATATGAAAGGCAAAGGCGGTCAAAATGCTCTAACGCCGGCGACCGTGCGCACAAAACGCCCGCCCTAGCCCTTCCGCTGTTGCGCGAGCCCTTCATGCAGGTGAACCCAGCGATGGGCGCGGTGGGCAAGGGCCTCGTCGTGCGTGACGGCGACAAGCGTGACGCCTTCGGACTGGTTGAGGCTCCACAGGAGATCGATGATCCCCGCGCCGGTGCTCTCGTCGAGATTGCCGGTCGGTTCATCGGCCAGCACGAGCGCGGGACGATTGAACAACGCCCGCGCAATCGCCACGCGCTGCTGCTCGCCGCCGCTGAGTCGGCCCGGCTTGTGTGTCATGCGGTCAGCGAGACCGACTTTCGTTAGCAGTTCTTCAGCCCGCGCCGCACAATCCTTCCGCGATGCCCCCCGCGCCAGTGCCGGCATCATCACATTCTCGAACGCGGTGAATTCCGGAAGAAGATGGTAGAACTGAAACACAAACCCAAGATCGCGGTTGCGCAGTGTGCTTAATGCGCGCCCGCTCATATGGTGCAAGGACTGGCCTCGGAAGAGGACCTCGCCTTCGGTCGGCGTATCGAGCGTGCCGACGATGTGCAGCAATGTGCTTTTGCCGACGCCCGATGGCCCGGTAATTACGAGCACCTCGCCCGCGCGCACATCGAAAGTGACGCCGCGCAGGATGCGCAGTTCGCGTGTGCCGTCGTGAAACTTCTTGACGACGCGTCGGCATTCGAGCAAGGGCTGAGAGGAGTTACTCATAGCGCAATGCATCCACTGGGTTAAGACGCGAGGCGCTCCACGCCGGATACAATGTGGAGAGAAACGTCAACAACACCGAACACAACGTGATCTTGAAAATGTCGCCCCAGATGACCGCAACGGGCATGTGCTCGAAAAAGTAGATCTGGCTATTGAACAGATCGATGCGGAGTATCCATGCGAGGACTTTGGCGACCGGCGTGATGTTGTACGCCGTGAGCGTGCCCAGCACGACACCAAGGAACGTGCCGCTCAGGCCAATATAGAGTCCCTCCAGAATAAAGACGAGTAGAATCGACGATGAACTCGAGCCGATTGTGCGCAAAATGCCGATGTCCCGGCGCTTTTCCATCACCAACATGATCAGCGTGCTCATGATGTTGAACGCGGCGACGAGAATGATGAACACAAGAATGATGAACATCGCCACCTTCTCTTGCTTCAGCGCTTCAAAGTAGGCGCGCTGATCCTCGTACCACGTGGTCGGCAGGAGCTTCAGGACGCGGCGCACCTTATCGGCGGCTATCGCCGCAGCCTCTGCGCTTTCGTCGGTGAGGCGGCAATGGATGCCGTCGACGCCTTCATCGTCGCGCAACATGCGCGCGGTGTCGAGGTCGAGATAGGCGTAGATGCTGTCGAAGTCCGTCATCTTCGCCTCGGCGATGCCGCTGACCGTGACGTAAACCTCCTGCCCCATACGGCGGCCCATCGGCGTGGTCTTGCTCTTCGGCGTGACAACCGCCAACGTGTCACCGACGTCGACACCGAGCTTCTCCGCGAGCAGATACCCAAGCACAATTTCCTTGTGGCCGGGAAGCTTGCCCCGGGCGTGAATGCGGCCGTCGCGGTCTTCCAGATTCTGCTGAATGTCGGTGACCGCGCTTTCGCGCTCCGGATCGATCCCGCGGATGTACGCGCCGGTGTAGAACTCGCCGTAGCGCCCGTTGCTGGTTTTCAGCAGCGCCTCGAGTTGGATAATCGGACTCGCCGCAATGATCTCCGGGCAGACCTTCTTCAGATCGTCGATGACCTTGTCGGGGTCTTTCATTGTGCCGTGCTCTTCCTGCACGAAAAGATGCGCTCGGTTCGCGAGTAGCGAGCGCGTAAATTCGAGATCGAAGCCGGACATCACACTCATCACGACAATCAGCGCCATCACGCCGACCGTTACGCCCGCGATGGTCAACACCGTGATGAGATTGACGAAGCGAGTCTTGCGCTTGCCGCGCAAGTACCGCAACGCCACAAAAGCCTCGAATTTCATTCTAATTCCCCGACGCTTCTTGCTAGCAGCGCATCACACGTTGCGCAACTGCGGAAAAAAAATGACCTCGCGAATGGACGCCGAATCCGTGAGGAGCATGGCGAGGCGATCGATGCCGATCCCCAGCCCCGCCGTTGGCGGCATGCCCACCTCCAATGCATGGATGAAATCTTCGTCCAAGAACTGCGCCTCGTCGTCGCCGGCTTCGCGCTGGCGCACCTGATCCATGAATCGCTCGCGCTGGTCGATCGGGTCGTTGAGTTCCGAGAACGCGTTGCCGACCTCAAGGCACCCGATAAAGGGCTGGAATCGCTCGGTGATGCCGGGATTCCCGCGCTTCTTCTTTGCCAGCGGCGAGATTTCGAGCGGATAGTCGTAAAGGAAGGTCGGCTGAATCAGGTTCGGCTGCACCTTGGCCGACATGACTTCGTCGACGATCTTGCCGTAGCCCATCGTCTTGTCGATATCCACGCCGATGCTGCGCGCGAGACGTGCGGCCTCGTCGCGGTTATCCGCCAACGGCTCGAGGTCGATGCCCGCGTATTCGCGGATGGCCCCGAACAGCGTCATGCGCTTCCAGGGGCGCGCCGCGGAGATTTCCGTGCCCTGGTACGTAAACGTGGTGTTACCGTTGACGCGTTCGATGATCGCCACGAGCATTTCCTCGGTTTCGTCCATCAATCCCATGTAATCCTGGTAGGCCTCGTAAAGTTCCATCGTCGTGAATTCGGGATTGTGACGCGTGTCGACGCCCTCGTTGCGGAAGCAGCGATTGATCTCGAAGACCTTCTCGAATCCCCCGACGATCAGTTTTTTGAGGTAGAGTTCCGGCGCGATGCGCAGGTAGAAATCGCTGTCGTACGTGTTGTGATGCGTGATGAACGGACGCGCCGTGGCGCCGCCGGGAATCGGGTGGAGCATGGGCGTCTCGACTTCCAGGAATCCTCGCGACGCAAGCCATTCGCGCATGACCGAGATGATCTGAATGCGCTTGCGGAAAGTCTGGTGCACTTCCGGATTCGCCACGAGATCGAGATAGCGCTGACGGTACCGCGTTTCAACATCGGTGAGGCCATGCCACTTTTCCGGCAGCGGGCGCATGGACTTGGTGAGCAGTTCGAACCGCTCCACTTGCACGGTGACCTCGCCCGTGCGCGTACGGAAAAGCGTGCCCTCGACGCCCAAGTGATCGCCGATGTCCAGATCATCCAGCGTCGTGAAGATCTCTTCGCCCAGCGCATCCTTCTTGAAATAGACCTGAATGCGGCCCGTTTCATCGCGCAGCGCCGCGAAGACACTCTTGCCGTGACCGCGAAACTCCGTCATGCGCCCTGCAATGGTGACCCGCAGATCGATGGCGGTCTTGTCCTCAGCCGTTTCCTCGGCAGTCTCGAAAGCCGCGCGGGCGTCGCCGATCGTGTGCGAGCGCACAAACGTGTACTTGAACGGTTCATCGCCCCGCGCGCGGACCCGCGCGAGCTTGTCCAAGCGGTGCTGGTAGAGTTCATCGGCCGTCGAATGATGTTCGTGTTCCTGAGTCATGGCGTCCTTCTTGCCTATAGTTGGTGCGCTCTACGCCGCCGGGGCTTTGCCTGCGAGTTTCCACTTGAGGTAGGCCTCGATGAAGAGGTCGATATCGCCGTCGAGCACGCGGTCGACATTGCCGGACTCGGTGTTGGTGCGGTGGTCTTTGATCAACTGATAGGGGCACAGCACGTAGCTGCGGATCTGGCTGCCCCAGGCGACGTCTTGTTGCCCCTCGCGCATCGCGGCGAGTTCGGCTTCCTTCTTTTTTACCTCGATATCGTAGAGCTTGGCCCTGAGCATCTGCATGGCCACGGCGCGGTTTTGGTGTTGACTGCGCTCGATCTGGCATGACGTGATGATGCCCGTGGGAATATGCGTAAGGCGCACCGCCGAACTGGTCTTGTTCACTTTTTGTCCGCCCGCACCGCTGGAGCGAAACACATCCATTTTGATGTCTTCCTCGCGGATGTCGATCTCGATGGTCTGATCGACTTCCGCCAAGACCTCCACGGCTGCGAACGACGTGTGGCGTCGTTTGGCGGCGTCGAACGGCGAAATGCGCACGAGCCGGTGCACGCCGGCCTCTCCCTTGAGATAGCCATAGGCGAGCGGACCGCTTACCGTGAACGTTGCGCTCTTAAGGCCCGCCTCTTCGCCCTCCAGATAGTCCACCACCTCGACCTGATAGTCGTGGCGCTCGCACCAGCGCGTGAGCATGCGGAACAGCATCGCGGCCCAGTCGCATGACTCGGTGCCGCCTGCGCCGGGATGGATGCTGACAATCGCGTTCTTATCGTCGCGTGGGTCGGTGAGCAGGCTCGCCAACTCCAGTGCATTCAGTTTCGTCTCCGCAGCGTCGACGATGGCCGTTAATTCCCCCGCCATTGACTCGTCGCCTTCCGCATCGGCAAGCTCGATGAGATCGCGTGCGTCGTCAATCTCTTTCTTAAGTTCTTCCGGCGCGTTGACGGCGTTCTTGAGCACCTTGAGACGTTGTACGGCTTTCTGGGCGGTTTCCGGATCGTTCCAGAACCCATCGACGCCCATTTCCTGCTCCAACGCCGCGATTTTTTCTTTGCTTCCGTCTACGTTTAGACAACGCCGGAGTTCCGCCAACCGGGTGGCATATTCGCGAATGCGTTCTGATTCGAGTTCGTACATCGTCCGCCTGCTAGTGGTTCACGCTCAGTTGAGCGCGGGAATTCCGTCTAAAGACAACACCATATAGTACAAGACCGGAGCGGCAAACAGGAAACCGTCACAGCGATCGAGCACGCCGCCGTGTCCAGGAAAGACCAGCCCACTATCTTTTACGCCTGCATCGCGCTTGAGGCACGACTCGGTGAGATCGCCGATCTGCCCCGCAACGGATAAGAGCGCGCCTACTCCCAAGTAATGCCAGAGCGACCAGTCTGGGAGACCGAGCACACGGGGATACGCCTCGTGAAACGCCCAGAGTCCGCCCATCGCGGCGACTGCCGCCATCACCCCCGCAATTGCGCCCTCCCATGACTTCGCGGGACTCACGTGCGGCGCGAGTTTGTGCTTACCAAACGCTGAGCCCACGACATACGCTGCGGAGTCCGTGATGGCGACTGCGGCGATTAACATCGTAATGAGGCCCGCACCCAAGCCGGGGATGCTATGGAGCAGGGTAATGTGTGCGGCAAGCCAGCCGATGTAAAACACGCCGAACGCCGAACTCGCAAGGCCCGCGACGGAGCGCTGTCCGCGCACGATATGCAGGGTGCAGGTCATCAAACAGCCCATGTAGAGCGTGAACGCGGTGATTTCCGGCCGACCGAAGTAGCCGCTGATGACAACGAGCGTGCCCGAAACGATACCGCCGATGGTTTCTGGGCTGATGTGGCGCGCGCGGACAATCGCGTAGTACTCGTAGAGGCCGATCATGGCGAGCAGCCCAATGAACAGCGCGAATCCCGGCTCCAGCCTGGGCCACCACGTGAGCAATAACACCGCAGGCACGAGCACCGTGGCCGTGGCCAGACGCACGCAGAACGTTTTCCCCGGTGGCAGCATACGCGGGCTCAGCGACCGCCGAAACGGCGCGTCCGACCCTGGTATTCGCGCAGGGCATCGAACAGTTCAGGCTTGCCGAAGTCGGGCCAGAGCGTGTCGGTGACTACCAGTTCCGCGTACGACACCTGCCACAACATGAAATTACTGAGACGCAGCTCGCCGCTGGTACGGATGAGCAGATCGAGGTCCGGCAGTTCTGGGCGATAGAGGTGTCGCGCGATACACTCCTCGTCCACTTGGTCCGCGCGAAGACGTCCATCGGCGACTTTCTCCGCGATAGCCCGCGCCGCGTCGGCAATCTCAGCCCGCGCGCCATAGTTGATGCCGAGGTTCAGCGTCATCGCCGTGTTGTTTGCCGTGAAGGCCATGCTCTCACGCAACTCGGCCGCAGACGTGGCTGGAAGTCCCTCGATGCGGCCCATCACCGTTAGCCGGATATTCTGTTCATGGAGACGGGGCACTTCGAGCGCGATGTACTTGCTGAGCAGCCGAAACAGCGCATTCACCTCGAGCTTTGAGCGTCGCCAGTTTTCCGTGGAGAATGCATAGAGCGAGAGGACCTCGATGCCGCCGAGTTCGCGGCAGGCCTCGACCACCGTGCGCACGCTCTTGGCCCCGGCTTCATGACCGGCCGCGCGGGACACGCCCCGGCGCTCGGCCCAGCGGCCGTTGCCGTCCATGATAATGCCGACGTGACGCGGCAGGCGCGTCCTATCGAGTTCCGGCAATGCCATGCGCAAACTCCTACGCGAATAAAGGAAGGCCGCGTCGCGTGCGCCGGGTGGCGCCGCATCGCGGCCCTCGCGAGTTCTTATCGTGTTTCCCGGCGCGAGGCGCGATCAGACCTCCATGATCTCCGCTTCTTTTGCCTTCAACACCTCGTCGATCTTCGCGATGCTGTCGTCGGTGATCTTCTGCAATTCCGTGGACAACTTGTGGGCGTCGTCTTCCGGAATCTTGCCGTCCTTCTGATCCTTCTTCACTTCATCCACGAAATGCCGACGGATATTGCGCACCGATACCCGCGCTTCCTCGGAAAGCTTGCTTACCAGCTTCACCAGGTCGCGTCGACGCTCTTCGTTGAGCGCGGGAATCGGAATGCGAATGACTTTTCCATCGTTCGCCGGATTCAGATCGAGCGGCGAGGCCAAGATCGCTTTCTCAATCGCCTTGATCTGCGTCTTGTCCCACGGAGTGATGGTGAGCAACCGGGCTTCCGGCGCGGCCACCGTGCCGAGCTGGTTAATGCGCATCTTGGAGCCGTAGACGTCAACCTCGATTGGGTCTAATAGCCCCACCGAGGCGCGCCCCGTGCGGATATTCACGAGCTCGTGCTGTAACGCCTCGACACTCTTGGCCATCCGCTGTTTCGCTTCCTTGATCACCGCGTGGTCCATGGCTCAGTCTCCTTTCACGAGCGTACCAATATGCTCGCCCCGCAACGCCTTGATGATGCTCCCGGGTTTGGTGAGATTGAACACCAGTATGGGCATTTGGTGCTCGCGGCACAAGGAGATGGCCGTCGCATCCATGACCCGAAGATTGCGCGTCAAGACCTCCGTGTAGGAGAGTTCGTCGAACTTCGTGGCGTTCGGGTTCTTCGCGGGATCGCTGTCATAGACCCCGTCCACCTTCGTCGCCTTGAACAGCGCATCGGCGCCGACTTCGCTTGCGCGCAAGGCTGCGGCGGTGTCGGTCGTGAAGAACGGATTACCCGTGCCCCCGCCGAAGATCACCACGCGCCCCTTGTCCATGTGACGCAACACGCGACGACGGATATAAGGCTCGGCCACCGGCCGCATCTCGATCGCCGTGGCGACGCGAGTGGGCACGCCCTTCGACTCGAGCACCGCCTGGATCGCCAGCGCGTTGATGACCGTCGCCAACATGCCCATGTAGTCGCCCGTGGCTTGGTCAAGCCCGTTGGCGCGGCCCGCCGCGCCACGGAAGATGTTTCCGCCACCGACCACGACACCCAGCTTCACCCCCATGGCCTGCGCCTCGGCGAGTTCGTCGCAGAAACGGCTCACCGTCTCGAAGTCGATGCCGCCGTCGCCCGACCCCTCAAGGGCCTCGCCGCTGAGTTTGAGCAGGATGCGCTTGTAAGCCGATGCTGACACAGGTTACCCCTGATTCTTTGCGAGTTCCGCCGCCACCTCGGCCGCCAGGTCATTCGAGCGCTTCTCGAGGCCTTCGCCCAACTGGAAGCGCACGAAACGGCGAATCGTGATCTTCTCGCCAATCTTGCCGCTCAGTTCCTTGGTGAGTTGCTCAATGGTCACGTCCGGGTTCTTCACGAAGGTCTGCTCCATCAAGCACACCTCGGTGAACCACTTCGAAAGCATCCCCTCGGCAATCTTCGGCAGCACGGCTTCCGGCTTACCCGTTTCGCGCGCGCGGATGAGGTAGATCGACTTTTCCTGCTCGATTTCCTCGGCAGGAACTTCCTCACGTAGCACGTAGCGCGGATTCGCCGAGCAGATCTGAAGGCAAATGTCCTTGCAGAACGCCTGGAAATCTTCCGTCTTCGCCACGAAGTCGGTTTCGCAGTTGATCTCGGCCATCACGCCGATCTTGCCGCCCATGTGGATGTACGACGCGACCTGGCCTTCCGACGCGACACGGCCGGCGCGCTTGGCGGCGCTCGCCATGCCCTTCTCACGCAGCCACGTCACCGCCTTATCGAAATCGCCCTCCGTCTCGCCCAGGGCCTTCTTGCAATCCATCATCCCCGCGCCTGTGACTTCGCGCAGGTTTTTCACATCTTGTGCCGAAAACGACATCGCAAAATTCTCCTTACGTTAGCTATCGTAGTCCGATAGAAATATTAAGCTTCTTCGCCGAACTTGTCGGCCAGGCGCTCGGTCTCCGCAACGGCATCGCCCGCCGGAACCGCCGCCGCTTCCGCCTCGGCTTCCGCCGGGGCCGCCACCGCACGCGGCTGCGCGAAGCGCTTGCGCTCATCCGCGCGGAACTTTTCGAGCTGGCCGCGGCCTTCAAGCACCGCGTCCGCAATCACCGAGCAGAACAGGCTCACCGCACGGATCGCGTCGTCGTTGCCCGGGATCGCGATCGGCACCGTGTCCGGGTCCGCGTTCGTGTCGACCACGCCGATGCACGGGATGTTCAGGCGCTCGGCCTCGCGCACCGCGATGTACTCTTTTTTCGTGTCGATCACGAACATCACGTTCGGCAGGCCCGGCATCGACTTGATGCCGCGCAGGTTCTTGTTCAGCTTCTCGGCTTCCTGGCGCAGCTTGATGACTTCCTTCTTCGGGCGCTTTTCGAAGGTACCGTCCGTTTCCATCGCCTCGAGGCGGATCAGGTTGCGGATACTGCGCTGGATCGTCTCGAAGTTCGTCAGCGTGCCGCCCAACCAGCGATTGTTCACGTAGTACATGCCGCAGCGCTGCGCTTCGCGGGCCGCCGCTTCCTGGGCCTGCTTCTTCGTGCCTACAAAGAGCACCGTGCCGCCCGCCGCGACCGTGTCGCGCACGAAGGCATACGCACGGCGGAGCTGGCGAAGCGTCTTCTGCAAGTCGATGATGTAGATGCCGTTGCGCTCGCCGAAGATATAGCGCGACATTTTCGGATTCCAACGGCGGGTCTGGTGGCCGAAGTGGATGCCGGCCTCGAGCAGGTCTTTGAGTGTGACCGAAGACATGGATAGAGACTCCTTTTGGGTTTTCCCTCGGGGACCACGGCAGACCGGGTTTCCTACCCGGCACCCATGCCTCACACAAAAAGGCGAGGTCCCCTGTGTCGTTATACAGGCGCGCAAGCCTAGCACATTCTAGCCCTTGCGCGCAACCTGCGCCCGTACGGATTTTCGCACGCGGCCGTGCAGTCGTCTTTATGCGTCTTTCTCTTGACTGGTGAATGGAGAAGGCCTAAAATCGTCCTTAGTTATTGAAAATCCCAGAGTTATCTCTGGCGAAAGGGGATCGGCGTGCATACTTTTGTCACCGCGCTCTGTCTCGTGACCCTCGCGGCCACTGCCGCGCCCGTAGCGCCGGCTAGCCCCCCTGGAACCGCCGCCGCATTTACCCAATACGTGGAGTCTCTCAACAAAAAAGACGTGAACAGCATCTCGAAGGCGGCTGCATATTTCGAGAAACACCTTATGCATGCTCCCGACGCGGAGTGCGCGCCGGCCGCACGTCAGTTCGAGGCGTTCCTTCTCTCGCTATCTCAGTCGGTTATGCAAGACAACACGAGCATGGATTGGAGGGATATCGGTCCGTTCGTAAAAGCGCAAAGCGAGGAATTTCTAAAGAATGGTCTTGTGCCTTACGAGTGTGAAGGTGGGCTTGACTGCTTTGTTTCCCCAGACTCTTCGTTGCCTATCTTTAAGCCGTTCCTGCAATGCGATTCTCCGCAGGTCAAGGCATTCTTTGCACTCCCTCGCTATGGGCACCAATGCGCTGGTTACATGGTCGGTACGTTCTCTGAGTTGGGAAAATACATTGGAGAGCGCGAGCGGTTCATGGCGAAGTTTCCGGATTCCATCTTTCTCGAGCAGGTGAAGCAATATCGCGACGGGGCTCGCGTAGACTTTTTTTTGGGAGGCCATTTCTGTTTTGACGCTTTTGGACGACACGGCCAGATAAGTTCCGAAGCGCTTGCCGCATATCAGAGCTACATGTCGACATATCCGGGCACCGAAACCGCCGACCTGCTGCGTCGTTATGTCGCGGTTCTTGAGCAGAACGACAAAAGATTCTGCCGTCCCGTCTATGATTTTCTGAAACAGCAAGTCCCTGCGCCCGTTCCTGAAAGACTTGGGAGGGATTTCGACTTCATACAGGAGTACTTCGCTTCCGACGACAACTGCTCCATCGAGGTCTTCAAATCCAAGCGCGCGCCGGAAAACCGCTGAGCAGATCACTTCGCGAGGAATCGTGCGAGGGGCGCGGCGACGTTCTGGCTTGTCTTCTGTTCGAACACGGCGAACATCGGGGAGGGGTTGCACTCAAGGACGACAAAGCGCGCGCCATCGCGTAAGAAGTCCACTCCAGTGAAGGTCATGCCGCAGGCCCGCGCCGCCGTAAGCGCGGCTTCGTGTTCAGCCGAACTCAACGTCGTTGCCGCCACAGACTCCTCCCCACGGCGATAGTCGAGTTCGCTGGAGTGAATCTCCGCCGCCGCTACAACCTCTTCGCCGACCACAAACGCGCGCACCGCTACCCCCGGCGCGTACTTCTGGAAGAGAACGGGGGCCGCCGCCAGCGCGGCTAAGCGGTCGTCTTCAAGGTCGTCTCTTTCGAGATAGCGCACCGTTGCACCGCCGCTCAGCGGCTTATACACGACGCGTTCATGTTCTGCGGCGAAACGCCGGACGGCGTCTGGGGAGTTTGTTACAAGCGTATCCGGTATCGGCAGGCCTGCGTAGCGCAGGAGATGCAGTTGATACGGTTTGCGGCTGTGCTGTGCGTTGGCCTCAAGCGTGTTGACGATTCGGCTGCCGCTTGCGCGCCACGTCTCGATGAGCGATTCGAGAAACGCGCGCTTTTCTTCGCATTGGGCGATGTAGCCGCGCGGGCGTACGGCGAGTTCCGCATCCCCTCCGGGCATCAGGGGATGGCATGCAAGCCCGCGCAAATAGACCGCGTTCGGCTGGCACGCGATGTCCACCGCGCCGGACACGACGCCGTTCCGTTCGGCCAGCGGCAGCGTTTCTGGAAACGCGCCTGTATCGAGCCAGAGCGACTCGACACCAAGCGCCCGCAGTTCCATCGCCGCGCGATGGGCCTCCGCATCGCCGCGCCCGGCCAGTATCAGTACGTTACTCAGGCTAGACCCCGTTGGCCTCTTCGCCGTAGGCCATGGTCGTGACTTCGCCTTTGCCGCCCTTGCACGCCTCTTCACCGACGGCCAACGTCGTCACCTTGCCTTGCGTCTCGGCCGACGCGGGACTCTCCAACTCCTCAATGAACAGTTTCCGGGTGATTTCCTTCGTCCGCTTCATGGCTGCCTCCTTTCGGGGTTGCTATCCACGATACCCCGTTCACCCTCTTATGTTACTGCCTTGTGTTTTGCATGTCAAGACTCGTTAGAAATGTCACATGCTTTAACTCGTTAGAAATGTCCTTTTTGTTGGGACTAAGCGGGTTATCCAAGGGCGGTGGGCAGGTTGGGGGAAACGCAAGGCGTTTTCCCCGAGCTGTCCACAGACCGTCCTATCCACCGCCGTTTTTGCTCGCGCCCCCCGAAGGGGAAGCGGGGCGCGGCCGTCGGGGCGGTGGATAGGTGGAGAACCCGCGGGGTTACTCGCGACGGGTATCGGAAAACATAAGGGTGCAGTTTTGACGCCAGGGACTGCCTTTGCCGGTGGGCGCGGGACGCTCTTGGCGCTCAGGTTTTGGCTGTGGCTGATGGCGTTGGTATTGCGCAGGGGTCAATGCTTGGTAGCGCAAAGAGCGGCCTTTGTAGAACAAGATAAGTTGGCCGTCCAAGCGTCGACGAAGCAGTATCTTGTCCTTGGGCTTGGGCAAGGGCGCGTTGTCGCGAGTGATCTGGTAGTACCGGTTTTGGCTCCGGACGGTCCAGTCGTTGGACAACGTGCGCTCTTCTTCAAAGCAGAATACGTCGGCTAAATCGATATGGGCGGGGAGGGGTCGGTGAGCGTCTTGCGGGTCCAGAGGCGCTTGGGAAAACTTCTGGTTCAAGTGGTCCATGAACCCTTTTTGAAGAAGGGCGTTGGCCCCGGCAATGGTCTTGACGCCGCCAAGGGCCAACTCGGCCACAAGACGGTCTTGCAAGACGGCGTGTTTGCGTTCGACGCGGCCTTTGGCTTGGGGACTGTTGGCCGGAATGATCGCAATTCCAAGCTTTTTGCAGGCTTTTCCGAAAACGGTCAGCGGCGTTTGGTCGGCCAATTGCTCTTCGAGCGTGGGTTCGCGGTCTGTCACGAACACGCTTTTTCTGTCCGTGTACAACGCTTGCGGGACGCCAAAACGTTCACACCACATCCAGAGCAAACGCATGGCGGCCTCGGTCGTCTCCTGTTCGGCCATCAGCGACAAGGACACGCCGGTGGCGTCGTCCACCATCTGCATCACGCACGTTCGCGCACGCTCCGGTCCGAACCAAAGGTGATGGCTGCCGTCCATTTGCACCAATTCCCCGAAGTGATGTTTACGTTCACGCCGCGCCCGATGTTGGGCGCGTTTGCGTCGTTTGGTCCAATAGCCCTGTTCGATGAGCCAGCGGCGCAACGTCTCATGGTCCACGGCCAAGCCGTCCTGGGCCAATTTTTCAGCCAACAACGTCGGTCCCAGTTGGAAAGCGAGGTAGCGTTGCTCGAAACGCTTGAGGACCTTACGCTTGAAATGTTCGGACTTTTGCCGATTGGACGGACGCCCACGGCTGCGGTGGACCAGGCCTTTGGGGCCTTCGGCCCGGAACCGCTGGCGAATGCGGACCGCTTGCCGGTAACTTACCCCAAGCCATTGCGCCGCCATCCTGAGCGAAATGCGTCCTTCCAACGCCTGCTCCATCACACGCTTACGCTCCAACTCCTCCCGACTCATCCGCAAATGCCTTTCCATGAGCGACCTCCCTACAGGAAACGCCCAGTGTGACATTTCTATCGAGTCGAGAATGTGACATTATCAAAGAGTCGCGACACTGCCTTGTGTTTTGCAGAGCGGACTAAAAAGCGTAGCCCGCATTGAGGGAGATGGTATTTGTAGCACTATTGTCGTCATTGAGGTCGGCGTTCGAGAGGTGTTGCACCTTGAGCAGCAGGTGCCAGCCCGAACCCGGAAGGTGGTATCCCACCCCGGCTTCGCTGAAAAAGTTGAACAAAGAGCCGTTGCCCGCAATGTAGTCCGTGTGCCCTACCCCGGACACGGCCAATTCTCCAAAGAGGCCGTCCAGGTCCTTGTTCTGATACACCCGTGCGACAAAGCCTGCGCCCAACCCCAGGATATCTTTGTCGTCGAAGTGTTGGTGGTAGTAGAAAAGGGGATATCCGCGCAATCCCAACGTGGTTCGGGCGAATATGTTCCATTCGTAGTCTGCCGCCACTGTCAGCAAGGCATCGCCGTCGCGCTCGTCATTGTCGCCCACGGGGACGCCGCCGGACGCCTCAATCCGGAAGCGCCCTGCTTGGGCCGGACACCACGCCCCCGCGATGAGGGTGAGTGCAATGGCGATTCTCAGTGTGCCAACTCGAAACATTCCCAGTCCCTTTGGTGCAAATGTTCGGTTTAATTCGCGAATTGTATGTGTTTTGCGATTATTTGTCAATAATTAACGGGTTGAGTGGCGAGAAAACAAGGAACCGGTCCACGCGCGAAGTGGAAGCGTGGACCGGTCGCGAGGAGACCCTCCGCCTTGTTCGTTATCGGCGTCGGGAGGGGAAAGCGGATACCGCATTCCCCAGGAGGAAACTGTGGTTACTTCTTGCCGTTGCTCGCGGGGACGATGGCGTCCTTAGCGGCCTTGGCGATACGGAACTTGAGAACCTTCTTCGCCGGGATCTTGATGGCTTCGCCGGTGGCTGGATTGCGGCCGGTGCGCGCCTTGCGCTGCTGAACCACAAGCTTGCCCAGGCCGGGAAGCGTGAAGCCGACCTTGGCTTCCTTGTACGCGAGATCGATGAGTTCGGTAAGGACCCCGCTGACATCCTTCTTGCTGAGGCCGCACTTTTCGGCCAACGCAGTGATGATCTGGGCCTTCGTCAACGCCTTCTTCGTCGCCATGATGTCTTTCCTCCTTGTGACTGCAGCGCCCACCGCGGCAGTCATGCTGAATGAAACCACGCGATCGTTGCGGCATGGGCGGGGAAGTTTCGTTCGTGTCCCCCTGCGCGTACCGCGATCACATTGCCTTCTGTACAACCTAAAGAGGCGTTTGTCAAGCCCTATTTTTGGGGATGAAATAATGGTGACCCTTACGACGTCCTGTATTTCCGGGGTCTAAATGAATATTGACAACTCGGCGGCGCAAAAAACCCCTTAAAAACGGCGTCCCCGCTGCGGGATACGCAGCGGGGACGAGCCGGATGCGAAGCGTTTAGTCGGAAGCCCAGCCCTTGATATGGAGTTCGAGCACGCCGATCGGATCTTCCAGGAAACCCGAGATGGAATCCTTCAGGTTCGGGTGATCTTCGGGCCAGGTCGCCGCCATTGCCGGCTTCTTACTGATGCTTTCGAGATGCTTCATGGCACTCCTCCTTCTGTACAAAACCCGTATTACCCTTCGAGTGCGCGGCCGCCTTGGCGCGCAACTCTTCCGTTTTCGCCAGTGCAACACGATTGTCACCCTGACATGAACCAGCATAGCATAGAACCCCTAAAAGAGGAAGGGGGTAAAAAGAATCCGGGATCGGATTCGGGCCGCGCTCTTTTGAGGGGCCTTCTATCTACATGTGGCATAATGCGCGCACGAAGGGAGGGCCTTACGTGTCACAGATCAACCTGGTTACAGGCGGCGCGGGGTTTATTGGGTCGCATTTGTGCGAGCGTCTGCTCGACCGCGGGGAAGAGGTGCTGTGCCTCGACAACTTCTTCACCGGATCGAAGCGGAACGTGGCGCACCTGGTGGGGCATCCGCGTTTTGAACTGGTCCGCCACGACATCACCACGCCGTTTCTGGCCGAGGTGACGCGCATCTACAATCTGGCGTGTCCGGCGTCGCCCGTGCATTACCAATACAACGCGATCAAGACGGTGAAGACGAACGTCATGGGCGCGCTGAATATGTTGGGGCTGGCGCGGCGGGTGAAGGCGCGCATTCTGCAAGCGTCAACCTCGGAAGTCTACGGGGACCCGGCGATGCATCCGCAGCGCGAGGAGTATTGGGGCAATGTGAATCCGATCGGCTTGCGCAGTTGCTACGATGAGGGGAAACGCGTGGCCGAGACCTTGTTTTTCGATTACCACCGCCAGAACCGCGTCGACATCCGCGTCGTGCGTATCTTCAATACCTACGGCCCGCGCATGGCGATCAACGACGGACGCGTGGTCAGCAATTTCATCGTGCAGGCCTTGCGAGACGAACCTGTCACGATCTACGGAGACGGCAGCCAGACGCGTTCTTTTTGTTACGTCAGTGACCTCGTCGAGGGGTTGATACGGATGATGGACGCAGAGGACTTTACCGGACCGGTGAACCTCGGAAACCCGGGAGAGTTCACAATCCGCGAGCTGGCTGAAGAAGTGGGGCGTCAGGTCGGACGGCCGTTGCGCCTCGAGCGGCTTCCGTTGCCCGCCGACGATCCCGTGCGGCGGCAACCGGACATTACCTTGGCGCAAACGCGCTTGGGGTGGACACCACTGGTGCCGCTGCAGGAAGGGCTAGCGCCGACCATCGCCTATTTCCGCGAGGCACTGAAACAATAAGAAAGGAGGCCTTCCACGCGGAAGACCTCCTCCAAAAGGTATACGTGCCTATTTGCCGTTCGGCAGTTCCCAGCGTTCCGGCGCGCGTTCGAGCGACGAAACCAGCAGCTCGCGCATCAGCGGGAACTCGCGCGGCACGCGCTCGCCAAGGGTCTGGAACAGTTCCTGGTGGCTATTGGCCTCTTCGAGCCAGGCGGCGCGATCGATGGCCATCACAGAACGGTACTGCTCCTCGGTGAAATCCAGGCCGCGCCAGTCGAGGTCTTCGTAGCGGGGCATGAGGCCGATGGGGCTTTCCACCGCATGGGCGCCACTGCGGACGCGCTCGACGATCCAACGCAGTACGCGCATGTTTTCGCCGTACCCCGGCCAAACGAACTGACCGTTCTTGTCCGTGCGGAACCAGTTCACGCTGTAAATACGCGGGAGATCGGTAATGCCTCGCCCCATCTGCAGCCAATGGCCGAAATAATCCGCCATGTGATAGCCCATAAACGGGATCATCGCGAACGGATCGCGCCGCACTTGGCCGATCTTGCCCGCGGCGGCGGCGGTCATCTCCGAGCCCATCGTCGCGGCCATATAGACGCCGAAATTCCAGTTGAACGCCTCGGCCACGAGCGGCACGGTCGTGCTGCGGCGTCCGCCGAAAATGAACGCGCTGATCGGCACGCCCTTCGGGTTTTCCCAGTCGGGGTCAATGGACGGACACTGGCTGGCCGGACAGGTGAAACGCGCGTTGGGGTGCGACGCCTTGCGGCCGCAATCGGGCGTCCACGGTTGGCCCTGCCAGTCGGTGAGTTGCGCGGGCGGGGTCTTGGTCATGCCCTCCCACCAGACGTCACCGTCGGGGGTTAGCGCGACGTTGGTGAAAATCGAATCCCTGCCGATGGTCAACATGGCGTTCGGGTTCGAGTGCATCGAAGTGCCCGGCGCGACGCCGAAATAGCCTGCTTCAGGATTAATCGCGTGAAGACGCCCGTCGGGTCCCGGCTTGATCCACGCGATGTCGTCGCCGATTGTGGTGACCTTCCAGCCATCCATTTCCTTCGGCGGGATCAGCATGGCGAAATTGGTTTTGCCGCAAGCGCTCGGGAAGGCCGCCGCGACGTAGGTCTTCTCGCCCTTGTGCGACTCGACGCACAGAATCAGCATGTGCTCTGCCAGCCAGCCTTCATCGCGCGCCATGGTCGAGGCGATACGCAGGGCGAAGCATTTCTTGCCCAGCAGCGCGTTGCCGCCGTAGCCGCTGCCGAACGACCAGATCGCCCGCTCCTCGGGGTAGTGCACGATGTACTTGTTGTCGGGGTTGCAGGGCCAGGCGACATCCTGTTGGCCGGGAGCCAGCGGAGCGCCGACGCTGTGCACGCACTTCACGAAATCGCCATCGCCGAGCACGTCGATGACCGCTCGACCCATGCGGGTCATGATGCGCATATTGACCGCCACATACGGCGAATCGGAGAGTTCGACGCCGATATGCGCGATCGGCGAACCCAACGGGCCCATGCTGAACGGAATGACATACATCGTGCGGCCGCGCATGGAACCGTCAAACAGGCCATTAAGAGTGGCCTTCATTTCCGCCGGCGCGACCCAGTTGTTCGTGGGACCGGCATCTTCCTTCGTGCGGCTGCAAATGAAGGTGCGATCTTCGACGCGCGCCACATCGCCCGGGTCGGACCAACACAAATAGGAATTGGGGCGTTTCGTTTCATTCAGCTTCTGGAACGTCCCCGCCTTTACCAGTTGCGCACAGAGCGCGTCATACTCCTCTTGCGACCCATCGCACCAATAGATCGAATCGGGCTTGCACAAGCCGGCGATTTCCTCGACCCATGCCTTCAGCTTCTGGTTGCGGACGTACTCGGGGGTACTCATGACAGGGCTCCTTCCAGATGGTGACCTCTTCTGGTCGCTGCGGCGCGCCCACGCATTTGCCGGAAGCAGAAACAGGCTTTACTACGGACCAATCCGGTTCCCGTGGGAGCAACGCGAAAACCGTTGTCCTGCCTTCAGGCAAATACGGCGCCGTCAACGCCGAATTGGCCGATAGTATACTTATTCTTTGGGGCGATTGCGAATTTCGATCGTCAGGTTGATGCGCTTTTGTGGGCGTGGTAAGGTCAAGTCACTTTGGGTGGAAGGAGAATACGATGGCAGTTGAGATGAATGTTGCGTATACGGGGGCGCTATGCTGTGAGGCCGTGCATGGTCCCTCGGGCGAGCATATTGTTACGGAGGCCCCGGTGGACAACGGCGGGCGCGGCCTGGCGTTTTCGCCGACGGACCTTGTGGGGGCGTCGGTGGCGGCGTGCATGTTGACGATCATGGGCAAGGTGGCCGAGCGTATTGGGGTCGATATTAGCGGCGCGAAAGCGAACGTCGTGAAAGAAATGACCACCGAGTCGACCCGCCGAATTGCAGGTCTTCGCGTGACCATCACCCTTCCCGAAGGGCGCGAATATCCTCCTGATGTGCGTACCCGTCTTGCCAACGCAGCCAAGACGTGTCCGGTCAAGGAAAGTCTGCATCCCGACGTGAATATAGAAACCGTTTGGGTTTATCCGTCGTAACAGGTCAGGGACAAAGGAAATGAACGAGTCACGAGCGCGGGGGAGCGTTGTCTTTGACGGTTTGACTGAGGCCGAGGCGCAGCGCCGTTTGCGCGAAGAGGGATACAACGAACTCCCCACCGCCCGAAAGCGCAGCACGATCGCGATTGCGCTCGGCATCTTGCGCGAACCGATGCTTTTGTTGCTTGTGATTTCGGGGGGTATCTATCTCGCCATTGGAGACCCCGAAGACGCGCTCATGCTGCTCGCGTTTGTGTTCGTGATCATCGGCATCACGCTCTACCAGGAACGCAAGACCGAACGCGCGCTCGAGGCCCTGCGCGATTTGTCGAGTCCCCGCGCATTGGTCGTGCGCGATGGCGTCGAGCGGCGCATTGTGGGGCGCGAAGTGGCGCGCGGCGATCTGCTCGTCGTGGCGGAGGGAGACCGTATCCCCGCCGATGCCGTGTTGTTGCAGTCCAGCTATCTTTCGGTGGACGAGTCGCTACTTACCGGCGAATCCGTGCCGGTGCGTAAGGCCGCGTGCGCGGGAGAGGAGTCGCTTGGGCGGCCCGGGGGCGATGCCCAACCCGGCTTGTTCTCCGGCACCCTCGCGGTAAAAGGCAAAGGTATTGCGCGCGTCGTCGCGACGGGCGCACACACCGAGATGGGGCGCATCGGCAAGGCGCTCGAATCCATCCAGGACGAAGAGACGCCCCTCAACCGCCAGACGCGCCGGCTTGTGCGCGGCTTCGCCACCGCGGGTTTCTTCCTCTGCGCGATGGTCGTTGTCGTTTACGGCATGACCCGCGCGGATTGGCTTGGCGGCGTTCTCGCCGGCATTACGCTGGCGATGGCGATGATCCCCGAAGAGTTTCCTGTTGTGTTGTCCATTTTCCTGGCGCTGGGCGCGTGGCGCATTTCACAAAAGCAGGTGCTGACGCGTCGCGTGCCGGCCGTCGAGACGCTCGGCGCGGCGACGGTGCTTTGCGTGGACAAGACCGGTACGCTCACGCAGAACCGTATGACCGTCGCCAAGATTGTCGTTGACGGCGATGTCTTCGACGCGGACGGCCCCGGCGCGGCGGAGTTGCCCGAGGCGTTTCATGAGGTTGTGGAGTTCAGCATTCTGGCCAGTCAGGTCAACCCCTTCGACCCAATGGAGCGCGCATTCCAGCAGTTTGGGACCAAGTACCTTCACGATACGGAACATCTGCACGACGATTGGACGTTGGAGCAGGAGTACCCGCTTTCCGAGAGCCTGCTGGCCATGTCCCACGTGTGGCGATCGCCGTCGCGCGGCGACTACATCATCGGCGCGAAAGGCGCGCCCGAGGCTGTGGCCGATTTGTGCCATTTTTCCGAGGCGGAACTCGAGCGCATGCGCGCCGATGTGAATCGTCTGGCCGCCGAAGGGTTGCGCGTGCTGGCCGTGGCCAAGGCGCATTTCCCCGAGCGCGTGATGCCGGAAGAGCAGCATGCATTCGACTTCGATTTCCTGGGGCTAGTGGGTTTCTCAGATCCCGTGCGGCCCAACGTGCGCGAGGCCGTGCAGGAATGTTACGGCGCAGGCGTGCGTGTGGTCATGATCACGGGCGATTACCCCGCGACCGCGCAAAACATCGCAGCGCAGATCGGCCTGACCCCGCACGACGCCTTCATCACCGGGCCGGAACTCGACGTGATGGACGACGCCACGCTGGCCGAACGGGTCAAGACCGTGAACATCTTTGCGCGCGTCGTGCCCGAGCAGAAACTGCGCCTCGTGCAAGCGCTCAAAGCCAACGGCGAGGTCGTCGCGATGACCGGCGACGGCGTGAACGACGCGCCCGCACTCAAGGCTGCCGACATCGGCATCGCCATGGGCGGACGCGGCACCGACGTGGCGCGCGAAGCGGCTGGGCTCGTGTTGCTCGACGACGATTTCTCGAGCATCGTACAAGCGGTTCGCCTCGGGCGACGCATTTTCGACAATCTGCAAAAGGCCATGCACTACATCCTCGCCGTACACGTGCCGATCGCCGGGTTATCGCTGTTGCCCGTGCTGCTGCGCTGGGATTTGATCTTGCTCCCCGTGCACGTCGTGTTCCTCGAGATGATTATCGACCCCGCGTGCTCCGTCGTGTTCGAAGTCGAGCCCGAAGAGAAAGACGTGATGCGTCGAAAACCGCGTGCGTCGAGCACGCCCCTCGTGTCCGCGGCCGCGCTCACAAAGAGCTTACTTCAGGGAGTCGCGGTGCTCGTGGCCGCAATGGCGATGTACCTTCTTGCCCTGCGCATGGGCCTTCAGCGCGACGACGCGCGCACGCTCACGTTCACCACCCTGGTGATTGCCAACGTCGGGCTTATTTTGTCGAATCGCTCCTGGTCGCGCAGCATCTGGGCCACGCTCCGCACGCGCAACAGCGCCCAATGGTGGGTCGTTGGCGCGGCGCTCGCGTTTCTCGCCCTCGCGATCTACCTCCCCGCCGCCCGCGACCTGTTCCACTTCCAGGCGCAACATCTGGCCGACCTCGGCTGGGCGGCGCTCGCGGGCGTATGCACCCTCGCCTGGTTCGAAGGCATCAAAAAACTCCGCTGGGGCGCCGAGGGGTAAAGGGAAAGCTACGTGAACATATGAGATACGACGCGGCCGAACCACCGGAGGGGATGCTAACGGTATGAACCCGTACGCTGGCCAGCGTCTTCATTTCGTATCTATACATGATTGGCTGCAAGGCGAACCTTCGCCAGATCGGTACGCCGCGTTTCGCGCTTCGTTTGAAGTGCCCGCTCCTGCACATGGCGTATTGCGCACACTCAGCGGAGGCTGGCATCAAGTATGGCTGGACGCGCAATACCTGACGGAAGGTCCTGCGCGTTTTCACCGGGATTTCCCGGAGTACGACGAGACGCCGGTTCTGCTCGCGGCAGGCCGCCACGTGATCGCAATTCGTGCGCATCACATTGGCGTCGAAACGCGCATGTTGGAGCCGCTCCCGCCATTTCTGTACTGCGAAATGTTTGTGGACGGGCAACCAATCCCTCTGAACTGGCGCGGTTGCGCGCTCACGGCGTACGCGGCAACGGGACGACGCATCAATCCTCAGCTCGGCTGGGTCGAATGGTGCGACACGCGCACATTGCCAAGAGACTGGACCACGCTAGAGTTTGACGACAGCGCGTGGGAAGAAGCCGTGCAGGTGTCGCCGGCGATCGGCCCAATGAATCCTCTCACTCTCGGACCTGTACAGACGTTTCACCACGCGCTGCGCCCCATCGCGGAGGGCGAACTGGTCGAAACGTTCGGTTATGCGCTCGATGATCCTCCTGCGCGTTTTCTGTTGCGCGATCTCGCGCCGCGCCACGTGCCCAGACAAGGCCTCTGGAGGCGTTACGACCTCGGACGCGTGCGTTTAGGGCATGCCGCGTTCACACTCGATTTGCCGGCGGGCGCAGTGGTCGAGTTTGGAATGGCCGAATCGCTCAGCAATGGGCGCGTAGCCCCGCACATCACGTTGTCCGCGGGCGCATCGTGCAATCTCAGTCACTTCGTCGCGCGAGGCGGAAAACAGCGATTTCGCCCCCACACGCCCACGGCGGGCCGCTACCTTGAAGTACACGTCATTGCGTCGGAACCAGTTCGTTTTCTCGAGGAAGTCTTTGACGAGCGCTGCTACTTCAGCGCCCCCGAAGGTGCGTTTGAATGTAGCGATCTTCTTCTCAACCGCATCTGGCACGTGGGCGTCGAAACCTTGCGCGCGTGCGCCGAAGACGCCATCACCGACAACCCCACCCGCGAGCGCGGCCAGTGGACGGGCGACGTCGCGGGAGTGGCGCTCGAAATCGCCGCAGCGGCCTACGGCGATCTACGTCTGTTACGGCGCGCGCTTACCCAAGCGGCGCAATCGGCACGCGCGGATGGCCTGATCGCGGGCATGTCTCCTGGCGGCGCAATTTACCTCAGCACCTACGCCGCGCAATGGACAACCGCGGTTATGCGCTACGTCGAACTCAGCGGAGACACCGCACTTCTGCGTGAACTTCACCACTACGCCGAACGCAATATGGCGGCGCTCGACGCCATGTTGACGGACCGCGCAATAGATCCCGCACAAGCATGGGCGTTCGTGGATTGGGGCTACACGCCCGACGAGGACGGCTCGGACCCGGCGACACTCCTCCATGTACTGGAGGCCGCGCGCGCGGCCGCACGCTGGTGCAAGACAATTGGCGAAGACACGGCGCGATTCGAAGCGCAGGCCCAACGGCTCGACTCACTGCTTAATGACTACGTGCGGCGCCGGTGCGATGGCGACTGGGCACGCGCGGGCTACCATGCGGCGACACTCGCACTGCGCAACGGCCTCGTGTCAAAAACGCGGCGCCGGGAGTGCATCGATCGTCTCAAGGCGCATTTGCTCGATTGTTTTCCAAACAACCCCGATTCGCCGCGTTTGAGTTCGCCGGACGTTGCCGAGCGCCGGATAATCACGCCTTATTTCGCGCATTTTGCGCTCGACGCCTTGCTCCGCTGCGGCGAGGGAGACTTCGTGTTCGGCCAATACCGACAGTGCTGGGGATGGGCGCTCGACCTTGGTCTCACTACATGGCCCGAAGTCTTCGACACGCGCTGGAGCCACTGCCACGAATGGTCCGGTTGCCCCACGTGGCAACTGTCGCGCCATGCGCTTGGACTACATCCCCGGTTCGATGTGAGTGCTCCGAACGGCGCACGCGCATTCGCGTTTGCGCTGACGCCTGGCGACCTGTCACATGCTCGCGGACGAGTGCCGCTTCCAGGTGGCGGCGCGGTCGAGGTGGAATGGTCGCGGCGCGGCGCGATGATCGTCTATAGACTCCAGACACCTGTACCGCTCTGTGTTATGGATACGCCGAAGGGTGACGTCTTCGTGGAAACCTCTGCCGAATGGAGTCTTGACGCCTAACTCATTCTTCCACGGGCAACAGCGAGATATAAATCTCGTCGCCCTCCACCTTCAATGCGTAGCGGCGCAGCGGCGTGGAGTCGTGGTTTAGACACTCCCCCGTGCGGATGTTGTATGCCCAGCCGTGACGCGGACAGGTGAGGATGTCGCCTTTTACCGGGCCGGTGGTGAGGTCCCAGTTTTGGTGTTTACACGCCACCTCGCGCGCGAAGAACGAGCCGTCCTTGTCTTTGAACACGCCGACTTTGCGCGCCAGCACCGAAAACGATCGGTACGGCTGGCGCGCAAAGTCATCGACGTGCGCGATGCGGATAAACTTTACCGAATCTGACACCGGCTTTCGCGATTCCTATCTACAGTGCGGACGGCTTCTTGCTCGACGCAAAATAGGCGGCGTGCAGTTCCATCGATTCTCCCGGAGCAAGTGTCTTGGCCGGAGGCAACACCTCTAGGTTGACCTGCTGCGCCGCGTTCGAGGAATTGTAGTACCAGAGCAGCCCGCCGACTTTCGCGGCATCGAACTCGCATCCCACCGTCACGTTCTTTTCAGGGATGCGAAACGCCAACTTCGAAAAGCCGTTGGGCTTCAGGTATTCGCCGGTGGAAACCGCCGGTACCGTCTTTTTCGCGTTTAGTTTCGTCCATTCCCCATTCTTCAACCCCCAGATCTCGGGGTAGTAGCCGCCCTGATCGTAGAACTCGGGATGGTGCTTGACGCTGGCCATCTTGGGCGCGTCGGTCGAGTTCGTGACCTTCAGCGTTACCTCGATGCGGTCCGACCCTGGACGCAGCACCATCGTGCGCCGCACGAGCAAGCCGTCCAGACTTGTCGCTTCGAGCACTAGACGCTCCGCAGCCTTCTCGACAACGCGGTACTCCGACGCGACCGGCCCCTCTTCGCGGTACGGCGTGTTGCACCAATCCTGCCACGTGCCAGCGCGGCCACCGTACTCACGGAACCCTTGGATTAGTTCGGCGTTGGTGCGTTTGTCGAGCCAACGCAGCACCGAGCCCTCGAGTTTGGGCATCACCCAGACCAGGTAGTTCTCGTTCTCAAGCGCCTCAATCGGCGACGACATATCGCGGGGCTGGTACTGGCGTGGCAACGAACCATACTCCGCGATGGGCTGGTTCTCGGCGTACTCACTGATGCCAAATCGCTTGGCCAACACAATGTATTCGGCGGGTGTGAGGCTCTGCGGACGGCTCACATGCATCACACCATCGGCAATGCGCACCTCTGGCGCGCAGGCCATCGCGATGAACTCGACCGAAACGCGCATGAACGCGATCCGCTGCCGAATCTCGTCCGACGCAGCAGCATCCTGCGCGCGACCTAGAATTTCGCGGGCTTTCTCGACAAACGCCGTGTTCGCCCACCCGGCCGGATCGAACGTGCTCATCATCCAACCCTGATCGAGCACCGCGCTCTTGCAGAGCTCGATGTACTCGCGCACCTGCGGTCCCGCTTCGCGGTAGTAGAGATCAATAAACTCGTCGCGCGCGACATCGAGGTCCGCTTCCGGGTCCCACATCGCCAAGGTCAGCAGGTACGGGCGCAGATATCCCATCTCCACGCGCGGCGCTCCGACGCCCTGCTCGAAGAGTCCGCGGACCTTATGCGCCGCAAAGAACTTCACGTTGTCCGAAAGCACCTGGAAATTAGGGTGGGGCCGTTGGTAACCCGAGAAATTCACCGTGTAATCCCAGATGTAGAGCTGTTTCGCGATGCGCGACCATTCGCGAATGTCTTGCGCGAACTCGACGTTTTCTTTGACCTTCGGATCGGCGAGCGGGCGCGCAAAATCGCATTCGATACTGCACAGGCGGATAATGACGTTGTCGCGCGGGCGCAAGTGCTTCGGCGCATGACGCGACCACGTGTATGCGAGCGTCTCGATGTAGTTGTCGGGGAACTCGGCGGCAATCGCGTCGGCCACGCGGTTCACGCAGGTGAGCAACGATCCCATCGGCGTGCCTTCCCGCTCGTCGATGGCCCGACACTCCGCGCACTGGCAGTAGTTGCCCCAGTCCATCTGCGATACGCTCCAGATATGGTTTTTGGGATCGGCCTTCATCCGCTCCCGCAACACCGCCGTGATCGCGTCCGCAACCGCCGGGTTGCTGAAACAGAGCTGCGCGATTTCGCCCGGATGCTTCTCGCGCGACTTCGGATCGTCGTATTCAAACATCGGGACCACTCGTTTGCCGTCGATCTCCGAGTAGTACTCCGGATGCTCTTTCCCGTACACCTTCGGCGGCAGAAGACCGTAGGCCGTATGTACGAACGTGCCTCGACCAAAGCCCGGGCCATCGGTCATCTTGCGAGCGTCCGAGAATGTCTTCTGATCGCCCTTGTCCGGCGTCATCGTGCGCCGGTATTCAAACACGGGCGTGTGCGTATACTTGATGGTCGGCAGCATGGCGGGTGCCCGGCGCTCCCACGGCTTAGCGTCGGCGGCGGGAGCCTCGCGTGATGGCAGCGTAGGGATAAAGACATCTTCCGGCGTCAGCCAACGCACCCCCATGTAGCGCTCAAAGAACTCATACACTGCATAGACCGTGCCGCGCGGCTCGCCCCCGGTAATGATCAGCGCGCGACCGGATTTCTTGCTGCCGGGGATCGAGGCAAGATAGACGCCGTCCGTGCCGAGGGCGTCGTAACGAATTCCTTTGGCCAACTCGGCGGGTACCGCATCACGACCGATGTACACCGCGATGCGGCCCGGACGCGCGGCATCGGAAGTCTCCACTTTCTGGCCCGTGCAGGCCTCCCAGGTCTCAGCGAATACCTTGGTGGCTTCTTTGGCACTCTTGGAGGAAATGACGTCGAGTTTTCCGTAGTCCTCGAGCGTGAGCCACGGCTTCTCCGCCGCCGCGTTACTCGCCATTGCCGTACACAGCCCCATCACGATAAGCGATACCCGTAGCATGACCCTTCTCCCTTGTGTGCAACCCAAAGTGTCCTAGCAGTAGACACTCTTGACCGGCCAAAGTGCAAGAAACCGCCGGCTTGCGAATTTGCCCGGAGACCGGCTACCGTGGAGGTAACAGACGATGCGCGCAACAGGAGGCTCTCGTCCCTATGGCTCGATATGTGGCATTGGTGATTCTCCTCACGGTGGCTGTACTGGCCGCATTTTGGATGCATGCCACGCCGCCTACGCCGCCTGCGGCAAGCGTACCCACGCCGACCGCGCCCGAGCCCAGCGCCGCGCCCCCACTCCCGGTGCCCGCGCCAACGCCCGCAGCACCGAGCACCGAGGCTGCGCCTGTGCCCGGCCTTGCGCTGCGTGGTCAGGTAGTGGATGAACAGGGCGTCGCGCTCGCAGGGGCGGAAGTGCGGCTGTACGCGGAAAACGGCGGCGAGCCGCTGGCGATCACGAACAGCGCCGATGAGGGACGGTTCGAGTTTCCGATCAAGGAGATGGGCGACTTCCTCGTCGTAGCCGAGCAAAATGGCAAAGTCGCCCTGGAAGCTGCGGAACAAGGCATGCTCGAGGTGACGCTGACGCTTCGGGCGCGATCAACCATTCGGGGCATCGTGCTCCGCGCGGACGATGCGCCGGTATCCGACTGTTCGGTGACGTTGCACACGGCGATCGAGGGCGGCGGGTCGGGGCTGCCGGAAACGGTGCGCGTTTTTCTGAACGGTGGCCAGGAATCCGCCACGACCGGCGCTGATGGAACGTTTCGTTTTCAGATAGGCGCGGGCGGCCCGTATCGCGTCGAGGCCGTCCATGAAGAGTTCGGACAAGCGGACTCGGGGCTCGTTGTGTTCACCCCTGAACTACCCCGTGAACTCGAACTGCGCCTTCATCTCGCCATTCCGGTAAGCGTATCCGGAACGGTCTCCGATTCGCGCGGCCGCCCAGTGCAAGGGGCGCACATTGAAATCGCCAACGATTTGGCCCCAAACGTAAATCCGCCGAAAAACAAGGTACGGTCGGCCGAGAGCGATGCTTCGGGACGCTTCACTATCGAGAAGGTACTGCCCGGCGCCAACGAGTTTCGCGTAACCGCGGATTCGTTTTCCGATGTAACGGATACGATCGAGGTCCCTGAGGGCGGCCTTCAGCAGTGGAAAATCGTGCTGTACCGCGGGGCGACGATTCGTGGGCGATACCTTGCAGATGGACGTCTCTGGGCTGATATCGGCATTCAGATCATTACGGAGAACGGCAGTGGCGAGATCGATGGGGCGCGCACCGATTCGACCGGGCAATTTGAGCGCACCGGCCTGCTTCCGGGCCAGTATCTGCTGATCGCGCATGGTCCTAACGCCGGTTTCCAGACCGTGCCGTATCACCTCACCTTGGAAGAGGGCCAGACCAAGACCGTGGATCTTGGGCCCGATGTCGGCGCTTCCATTTCGGGCCGTCTCGTGGGAGTACCGGACGGCGTCACCAGTTTCGTGCGCTTGGTAAAGCCCGGGGGGGCACCGTCGCTGGACATTATGGGCGAGGAGGGACCTGGACAGTTCGAGCGACTTCAGGACCTCGTGGGTCAGACGCTCGCGCAAGGCGATAGCACGTTTGAACTACAGGGCCTCCCCCCCGGAACGTACGATTTGGAGGTCTATAGCCTGCGCGTCAACACGCCCAATGACTCCGGGGAGGCGCTGAGGGAATCGTTGCGCACCCCCGTCGTGCGCACGTCCATCACTGTCGGGTCGGATCCGGTAGACATCGAGATCGCGGTGCCGAACCAGCCGCCTACAGCTGCTGGGCAATAAACAACAACGGCGCGCCCTCAAATTGGAACCGAGACACGACACAGCGTTCCGGCGCCGCCGGTGAGAAATGCTTCCGGATCAGATCAGGCGCGGCACGTTCTTCGAGTTCGCTCGGCGACGCCGACGCTACGAGGCGAAGACGGGTCTCGGGGCCGACATACTCCGCCAGGGGTAGACCATTCGCCTCGTTCGTTTCAAGAATGCGCGATACCGCCGCAGCGGCTTCGGCATCGGCTATTGCCCCTGGGAGAACGATGAGTACCTGTTCGAAAACCACAGGGAGCTGTGCCGCAATCTGAGCCGCCTGTTCTGGATTCCACGAATAGACCCGCACCGTGTCGTGGGCCGTGGCCGGATGGGCAGTGAGCAACTGCTCAATGGCCGCGCGGACGTGCGACGCAATGTGCGGCGTATCTACGCCCGCCCAGACAAGCCATCCCCGCGGGTGCGCATGCATCTGATCGCCAAGCGCACGCAACGAGAACGAACTCCGCACGCCAAGATCGAAACGCGCCAGCGTCGTCATGTCTCTGCCGGTAGCGCGAACCGCCTGTTCGAGGTAGTACTCGCGCGGATACTGTAGACCCAGCGCATCACCGACGTCGGCATGTGACAACACATAGCCATACGCCTGCCGGTATTCCACGACGCCAAAAGGCTTGGTGGCAGCTTCCGCGAGGTAATCGCCGGAGACCATACGGCCGGCGTACGGCAGAACGATCAAGCACAGGCCGAGCATCAGCGCCGCCGCGCTCGCCGCGCGCCCCAAGCGCCGCGTAACGAGACGCGCGAGCGTCCACGCCCCCATGCCGAGGAGCGGCGCGTGCAACGCCAACAGAAACAAGGCATAGCGCGGCTCGCTGCGTTGCCACGCGAACACTGCCGCGGCAAGGAAGAGCGCGTACTGCACCCCAAGAAAAGCGCCGAGACGTGGGGTGTGACTGTTTCGCGCGAATCCCCAAATACCGGCAAACAACAGAGGAATAGCGCAGAGGCCCCACGGCCAAGGAAAAAACAGGTTCCACAAATGCGGGTTGCGCTGGGCAAAGTGAAGGTCGAACTGTCCATCAATGAAATCACGCGCGCGATCCAGGATAAGTATCCCAGATTGTGGCCAGTAGCCGCTCAGAGTGTACGCGGCGAGCAGTGTGGACAGCAAGACCGCAGGAACCGCAAGCGCCGCGTATTTCCATTGAAAACGACGAGCCAATGGAGCGTTCTGGAACCACGCGCGACGGTGCAGGGCAAGCGCGGCAATGTTAGCGGCGCAAAGGAGCGTGGCGTATCCCCCAAGCGCCAGCGGCCAGAGCAATAGTGCGGCGTGTTGGTTCAACTGAGCGAGGTACAACGGCACGACAAGAAGCCACGGCCAAATCCGCAGGCCTTCGCGCGCCAAGAAACCGCCATTTGCACGGGGTTGCGCCTCGAATCCCGCGTACACCAGCACGAGCAACAGAAGCTGGAGAAGTATCACAAGGGTGTACATGCGGCAAACGAACGCGTACGCGAAGAACAGCGGGGTCGAACCGAGAGCCAAGGCGCTGAGAAACGCTGCCGCACGCGACCGGCATGCGCGATAGACCCAGAAATACGCCAAGAGCATCGCGCCCAATGCCGCCATCAACGCGGGAACGCGCGCGGCGATCTCCCCCACTCCGCCGACAGACATGGCTCCCGCGACGAGGAACGTGAACACCGCGCCACGCGGCAACCCCGGCAGAAAATAGGGATCGATACCCTGGGGACCGAAGCGACCATCGCGCAACAGCCCGCGGGCTTGCTCGAACGCCTGGAACTCATCGACGCTGAGGTCGTAGGGGTAAAATGCGCTGAGGTAGACGCCCCCCGCACTCGCGAGAATCAAAAGAAACAAGACGAAGGGCAGATGGCGTGTGCACCAGCCCTTCGTCATATCGCCTCCTTCTGTCGAAATGGCGATTACGCCACCGGAAACAACGCGTCGAGCGCGGCCAATTCGTCCGAGGTGAAATCAGGGTTTGCCAGCGCGCCCACGCAATCCGCCACCTGCTCCGGCGTGCGCGCGCCGATGAGCGCGCTCGTCACGCGACTATCCCGCAGCACCCAGGCCAGCGCCATTTGCGCCATCGTCTGCCCGCGGGCCTCCGCGAGTTTCGCGGCTTCGCGCACGCGCCGCACGATGTCCTCGGTCACCTGACGTTCCTGGAGAAACCCTTTCGGATCGGCTGCCCGCGAGTCTTTGGGGATCGGCTGCGATGGGTTGAGGTACTTCGACGTGAGCAACCCCTGCGCGAGCGGCGAAAAACAAATGACGCCCGTGCCGTAGGCCGCTGTGTGCGCGAAGAGATCCGTCTCGCAACGCCGATTCAACAGGCTGTACACCGGCTGTGTGATCGGAATCGGAAGCCCTATACGGTTCGCGGTTTCCATCGCGCGCACGAACACCGGGCCCATGTAACTGCTGATGCCCGCGTACAGCGCTTTGCCCTGCCGCACGGCCTGTTCGAGCGCGCCCAAGGTCTCTTCAACCGGCGTGTCGGGGTCCGGACGATGCGAATAGAAAATGTCCACGTAGTCCAGCCCCAACCGCTTCAGACTTTGATCGAGACTCGCCAACAGGTACTTCCGGCTGCCCCATTCGCCATACGGTCCCGGCCACATCCGGTAGCCGGCCTTGGTCGAAATGATCAATTCGTCGCGATGCGCCGCGAAATCGGACTTCAAAATGCGTCCGACGCGTTCTTCCGCGCTGCCCGGCTCGGGACCGTAGTTATTGGCGAGATCGAAATGGTTCACGCCGAGGTCAAACGCCGTGCGCATCATCGCGCGCGCGACGTCGTGCGGCGCGTTGGTACCGAAGTTATGCCACATGCCCAGCGAAATTGCCGACAGCAGCAACCCGCTCCGTCCGCAACGACGGTACTCCATACGGTCGTAGCGATCTGCGCGAAACGTCATGGCTGCTCCTCCACGGAACGGACGCGTAAGGTCCGCTACTTGATGCGGTTCGCGGGCGCGCCGCCGACCAGAATCTGGTTGCCGCTGATGGAACACGGAATCGTGCGCCCGCCGCCGGTCAGCGTTAGATTCGTGCCGGAGATGCTCCAGTTTCCGTTAATGGTGTTTCCCCCTGCAACGACGCGCAGTTTTCCGCCGCCATCAAAGTGGAACTCCATTTTGCCCGCTTCGCCCCACACCGACCCCACGATGGTCTTGGCATCCAACGCCTGACCTGCGGACGCAGGAGCCGCCGCCGAGCCGGCCGCAGGAGCCGCCGCATTCGTCGAGGAGGCGGTCTGGGCGCCTTCGCTCTTCGCGCTCTTCATCTTCTGAACGCCAAGCGTCGCCGCCACCGCCGCGAGCACCACAATCACACCCACCAACACGCCCTTGTTCATTTGATCCACTCCATCTGTTACCCGCCACTCGACGGGAGTTGCCACAAAATCAGCCACGACTCTACACCTGCGACCGCTGGGCGTCAAAGACAAGCCCAATCACAAACGTTTAGTCAAATGTATGCACGGCGCGGCGCAGGCGCTGGAAGAGATCGTTGTAGTCGATCTTGGAAAGAATGCCGCGCACGTGTTCATCCCAGGTCTGTGGAGTGGCCGTGCCGGCAGGCCACTCGAAGTAAAAGGCCGTGCCGTACGCATCGAGCACGAGGCGCACCGAGGGCGCTTTTCGATCGATTAACAGTTCATCCGTTTTCGAGTCTTTGAGCGGGAACACGAGCAGCACGGTGCGACGAAATGTCTTCAGTGCGCCACGATTTTCGCCGGAATCGAGCGCGCCAGTGATGACCTGAACAGGCGCGATGGGTTTGCCGTCGCCCGCCTGGAGCGAAGGCGCGACGCCGCGCATGGCCACGGCGTCGTAGGCAATGGAACTGTCGCCGAAGGCCGACTCGATCATGCATTCGATGACGGCGTACTTATCGAGTATCTCTTGTGCGTCTTGCTCGAGTCCAGGCGTAATGGTCTTTCCGCCTGCCACCGTGAGTTGCCGGGTGTACGCAGCAACGTCAGGTCCCACCCAAATCGCGGTGGAACTGGGCAAAAAGAGTGTGGGATAGGGACCGGGACCCGCCTTGAGTTGTGCGACGCAGGCCCCTGGGCTGTAGGCAGGTTCGGGTGCCATCACGAGCGGCGCGTCGGTTGATTCCGGAGCGGCCTCCGAGACGGCTTCTTCCTCTCCGCCCCAGAAACTCCATGTTTGGCACGCGGAGAGGCCGAGACTCAACAGCAGGATAAGGAGCATTCGCGCGGATTTCATGGCCGAGCCTCCTTTGATTGAGCGGAAGTCTTTGGCGCGACGGGTGAACTGACCTCGACCCTGCGCTGAGTCGTTTCGCGCGGATTGGACTCGATGGCGCTCTGCGCGTTCTCACCCCCGTTGCCATAGCTGCGCAGCAGCATCTGCCCCTCGGCGTTCTTCAGTTGCACTAGTCCTGAGGGCAATACCTTCTCGTTGACCCAGATGTCGACTCGTTTGTCGCCCGATCCGTACGTGTAATGCATCGTTTCGACGGGACCGTTCGGCGTCTCGACACTTTCATCGCCCACCTTTTTGCGCCGGGATTTCGACGGCGTATCGTCGTCTTTGCCCGTCGCGATGGGAATGTCCTGCGGTTTGCCCGGTCCTTGGCGAAGCAGAATTTTGTGAACGTTCTTGGAGTCGCTGGCAGGACCGCTTAGAAGCATCTTGTAGATGGCGGCATATCCGCTCTCGGGCACAACCTCAAATTCGACCCAAAACGCCTGTTTGCCGTCCACGCTTTCTTCGCCCACAACCGCCTGGCGCAGTGCGTAGTTCGTTTTCGGGCCGCGCACGTCGTACCACGCCCATTGGCCGACTTGGGGATTGACGAGTTTGCCTGAAAGCATGTCGCCAACAATGTCCTGCGCAACGGCGGGAAACATCAACAAGAGTCCCGCGAATACCACCGGTCCGTACATGATTCTCCTCATCGTTATGAAGAGCCTCCTGGCGTTTGCGCGGGAGTGGCGTCTGTCTGCGGCGGGCAGCTCACCCCGATATCGACGGTCACCTCGCCTTTGGAATACGCCGCCAAACCGCTGATGGGACCAAGCGCCTGCGCTTGGTTCAGCCATTCGGCGACGACGGAGTTGTATTGATCGAGGGTGTAGCCTTTCAGCAGGCCGACCTCGGCAAACTGCCGCCCGGCCTCCGCCACGGTCTTCACGCAGTCCACTGGCTGAACGCGCAGATAGAGATTGCCCTGCTCCGAAAGCGTCGCGGCGGGCGGCGGCGTAGTGGTGAGCGCCTCATACTCGGTGCGGCTGGTGCTCATGAGCAGGTACTGGCCTGCGGCCCCGGCGGTCAACTCGAGAGAAGGCCCAAAAACCATCGGCAACCGCATGCGGGCCTTGTCCGTCTCGTAGCGGGGAATGCTATCCCAGGGCAGGAGCTTCTCGGGCAGCGGCGGCCACGATGCGGCAACGCTCTGCAGCAGCTTGTCGGGCTGCGCCTCAAAAAAGCCCGCTAGAATGGGCAGGGGCAGGACTTCGTTCTGATCGACGCGGCACAGCGAGAGGCGGAATCCGGGACCGGTGGGTCCAAGCAGATTTGTTGCCATTTGTGGCAAGGTGGGCTGCCCGCTGGGCCCGATCTGCGCCCAGCGATCCCATTGCTCCTTGCTAATCACGGGATAAGGAAGAACGCTTCCGACGGCCGCCCAAACCTCGGCAATGGGCTTTCCGAAGTTTGCGGAGATCGCGATTAACCCTGGGATGGGTTCGGGCAAGGGTTTCGTCTCGAGGCCTTCGAGCAATGGCGCAAGCCGCTGCGACAGATCGGCACTGAGGGCCAAACGAAATTTCACGCGGGCGGCATCCGGCTCGATCCGCGCCGCAAAGCCCACCGACTGAAGGTAGCTTCCCATCGGATCGCTGGGTTCAAGGCGCACGGAACCGCGGATATGTTCGGCCCCAGCCTTTCCCAACGAGGCCAGCAAGATTTCCTGGGCGGCGCTCTCCTTCGCTTCGAGGGTAAGCACCCGAATCAGCGCGTCGCGACTCGGGCTAATCGCCAACAAGCGGCCGCGAGTCGCGAAGTACGGACCGGCGTCCCCGAGGCGACGTAGACGCAGCCCCCCTGCATGGTCGCCGTGAATGCCGGGTATCAGGCGGTCCGCCACAGTGATGAGTTTGCCGACGCGAGTCATACGGCTAATAAACACTAGGTCCCGGAAGGTCTTGACATCGTTGCCTTGCGCGTAGCAGAGGTCACCGAGCAAATTGTTCAGCACCCACTCCGGAAGTACGGTGTTTTCGCCAAGCAGCCGCGGCACGTTTCCGAGCCCCAGCGCAGGCGGCAGGGCCTTCCACACCGCAGACTGCGCGACCTCGCCGCGGCTGCCCACCAGTCCCGTAACCACGACACCATATTTCGCGTTCGAGGGGACAAGGTGTGCAAGAGGGTAGCTGTCGCGGGTCACAGCGAAGAATCCCGCGACCGAAAAGATAAATGCACAAACTAAAATAATGCGCAGCCAACTGCCGCGCTTACGCCGGGGGTTGGGGCCAATCTCGGTGGAGAATACGCGGACGACGTCGGTGCTCATGGCGTGCCTCGTTCGAGTGCGCCGCGCTGGAAGACGCCAAGTGCTCCGGCGTCGTCCTGAAACGCGATATGGTAGCGCAGGTATTTCGGTTCGAAAATGACGGCGTAGCGAGTCTGAGTGTTGCAGATACGCGCGGCGTCGTCCGGCTGATTTGCGTCGCTGTCTTGGAACAACGACTGGAGCGTTGAAACACTGATCGTCCGCGCGTCTTTGAGCAACTCGGCGGTGCGCGCGTAGCGAGCCTTCGAGTGCTCGTCCACAAGCGCGCCGACAGGATCGGCGCCCAAGATCAGGCCATCAATCTGATAGCGCGGAGTCTGCGCATCGCCCAGTTCAATCACTCGCGCGTCGGGATAGGCCGGGTCCGCGATCAGCACGTGATAGCCGCGCAAGGGGAAGGCGGCGAGTTGCTCCTGCGCTTCGCGCAAGGTAGATGCCTTTTCGAGAATCTGGCGCAGCACGATTTCGATCGGCGGCGTGTCGAAACGCGGCTTACCCAAAGGCTCCATTCGTTCCGCGCACAGCACAAGGCCAGCGTCATTCATGCCGGAGAACGCACCAATGGTCCACGGAAAACCGACGCTGACGAACGCATGCCCTTTCGCGGGCGTAACGACCGCTGCCACCGGCGCATCCGGACTGCTCCAGTCGAAAGTGCGTCCTACGATCACTCCTGCGTTTCCCGCACGCTTGCCAATCGCCGCGACCATTGTGCAGAACGGCGAGCGGTAGAAAGCGTCGATCTCGTCTTGGCCCGAGTAGATGGGTTCACACTGCACCAGCCACGTCGCGTCGAACGGCAACTCCGCGCCGTCGGCCAGCCCCTCGAGTTCAAGCATCGTCTCGGCGGAAAGGCCCCTCAACAGCGGACGCGCGCCAAGACCAAGGCGGGGCAGCGCCAGCGGCGTTTGATTAATGAACGACGGTGCAAGCAGCCAACCGCCTTTCTTGGGAACCCAGGTCTTGTCGTCGACGCGCGCAACGACGCGCTGCTGGTAGGCCTCGTGCAGTACCGCCCCGAAAGCGGCGCCACGCGCATACCCCAGTTCGTACGGAGTACCGGACAACGCGACGCGCTTGCCGATGCCTTGGGATTCAACTGACGGTGCCGCAGGCTTGGGTAGTTCCGGCTCGGGCTGCCCGCGCGACAAGAGTTTTGAGAATTCGCGGTAGAGGAAGTCCTCGATCCCGGGACCGTAGTAGTTCATCCCCGACTCGTAGACGGGCTGCGGGTACATCGCGCGCGGCACGAAGTACATGAGGTGATCGTTCGACAAGCCTATGGTGAATTGTCCGGCGTACCCCCGCGCCAACGCGCGGCGGCGCATCTCGAGACCGATCTCCACGCAGGGTTCGCCTGGCACGAACGCCAACAGCAGGTCATTGATCTCCAGCGTCTTGAGCGTGGTCTCCGACGGTAGGAACGGCGTGGCCAGACTCCTCGGCAGCAAAGGATTGGATACCGCCACGCGGAACACGGCATCGCCACACTTGAGCCCTGAGGCGAGTTCGTTGGTGCGCTGCCCAAGCGCACGCCCAACGGCCTCGGCTTTCTCCCATCCTTCAAGCCCCGGCGGCCCCGCGCAACTCTGATTGCCCTCGGCACCGTTCAGAAAGACCGCGACGCATCCTTCTCCTTCGCGCTGCTCGAGTTCATCATAGAAATAGCCGCAGTAATCGGAAGAGACGGCCAACCCATCTTCCATCGGTGAGTTTGTGGGATGCGCGGCAAGATTGGCTATCACGGCCAGGGGTGTTCCGTCTGCGTTTTCGACGCGAATCACACCCACCTGCGTATCCATCGGCCCGCCGGCAACGCGCCGATTCTTCGATAGGTCATTCTGCTGGAACGTGCCCCACCCCAGCGCGGCGCGTTGACGGGCGCTGTAAGCCGAACGCATCGACGCCGCGAATTTCTGCGCGGTAGCTTCAAGCACTTCCGGCATAAAGCGACCGGAAATCGACCGGAAGATAATCGGTCGCACCATCCCGCCGGGCCCGCTGTGATTGTGCGTCGCGGAGAGAAAGATGTTCTCCTTCGGAACTTCTGGCGGCGCGAGGTCAAGCGTGCGCTGCACCAGTTCCCGGTTCATCACGCACAGATCAGCCGACAACAGGAAAACTTGTGTCTTCCCGTCGTCGAGGTAGACGCAGCGCGCGGTCACGGGATCGTGCACCGATACCGCGCCACGTCCCATGCGATCGAAGTAGCCGTTCAGCGGCGTGTCAAGCGGTGGGGTGATGTCCACTTTCGCCGCGCCGGCCTCGAGCGCGTTGGCCGGAAATGCAGCCGCCACCAGCGCAAAGGCAATCCAGAAATATCGAAAATGCTTCATTACTCTCCCGTAAACATCGCCGCGCGTTTTTCCAGAAATGCGGCAACTCCCTCGCGCGCATCCGTTCTTGCGGTGCATCGCGCGAATCCTTGCGCCTCGAGCGATTTCGCTTCCGCCGGGCGCAGGTACTGTTCGCGCGCGGTGTCGAGGATGATTCGCAATGCGCTGGGCGATTGTTTGGCCAACATCTGCCCCAACTCCGTCGCCGCGGCAACAAGCTGTTCCGCAGGTGCGACGGCGTGTAGCAAGCCCGCCGCATACGCTTCCGCTGCATTCACCGCGCGGCCTGTGAGTGCCCAATCCAACGCACGCGAATATCCAATCGCGCGCGCCAAACGGAACGTGCCACCCCAGCCCGGCATAAGGCCAAGGTTCACCTCGGGCTGACCGAAACGGGCGTCTTCCGACGCGATGCGCAGGTGACACGCCAGCGCCAACTCGCAGCCGCCGCCGAACGCGAACCCATTCACCACCGCCACCACGGGCTTCACACACCGCTCAATAATGTCCATCGTCTCGAGTCCAGCGCACAGGAGGCTTTGGTCGCCAAACGGGTCATCCAACTCCGCTTGAAACGTCGGGATATCCGCGCCCGCACTAAAGAACTTTCCCTCGCCCCCGTGGATGAGAATGCACCTCACCTCCGAATCGTCTTGCGCCGCACGCACCGCCTGTCGGAGTTCGGTGACCAACTCACGCGACAGCGCATTCGCCTTGGGCCGGTTTAGCACCAGCCACGCCAATCGTCCATCCCGGCGCTCGATCACATATTCGTATGCCATACCGCGCCTCCTGTGTTGGCGGACGCCCTCGCCCAACTTCAGCACGCGCCCAGTCCTCGCAGTCTACCACAGCACCCGTGGAAGAACGCAAAACTGCCGGTTTGCACGCGTCGTCCAATGCGCGTACCATTCCGCCGCATGTGGCCCCGACTCTTGTTCAACTCTCAGGAGTTTGTCATGAAAACAGAGCTAATCTACTTTGAAGTAACCCCGCGCGTTGTGCGCGCGAACACGAAATCGGTCATTACCATCCGTCCGCGCTATGAGCACAGCCGTTTCCGCGATGGCCAGGTCTATGAGCTTGGCTATTATCCTACCGAGGAACTCACCGATCATACGGGCTGGGACCCCAAAAACGCGCGGCGGACCGTGACGCCTGTGGACGGCGTGCTGAAATTCGAGTACTTCTTTGAGGGCGAGCAGGAGCATGTGCTGCACCTGGACACGTTTGTCGGCGAAGATCGTCGTCCGGTGGGCACATTTCGCGTCTACTCCGTGGAGGACGACCTCTTCGGCCGTATGCCGTATAAGGGCGACATCCACATGCACAGCAACCGCAGCGACGGCCGCGAGGAGCCGGGCTACGTCGCAGGCGCGTGCCGCCGTATCGGGTTGGATTTCATGGCGCTGACGGACCATAAGCGCTACGCTCCGTCGCTGGAATCCATCGCCGCGTATGCGGATATCGAACATGACCTGCGCATCTATCCTGGCGAAGAAGTGCACCCGCCGCTGTCGCCGCTGCACATCATCAACTTCGCGGGCGGCTTCAGCGTGAACGAGCTGTTTGCGACGCAGCAGTACAAGGACGAGGTCGCGGCGTTGCAGGAGCGCCTCGGCGCGTTGCCCCCGGGCGTCGATCCGTACGTCTACGCGGCCAGCGTGTGGAGCTTCGACAAGATTCGCGAGGGCGGCGGCCTGGCGGTGTTCTGTCACCCCTATTGGTTCACGTCGTTTCGCTATGCGCCCGCCGTTCGGATGACCGACTACATGTTCGAAACGCAACCCTACGACGCGTACGAGGTGATCGGCGGTTTTCACCGCTGGGAAGCCGAGTCAAACACGTTGCAGGTTGCGCGCTACGGCGAGGAACGCGCCAAAGGACGCATCATCCCCATCGTCGGCGTCAGTGATTCACACGGCTGCGAACGCGACACGCTCTTCGGGTGGTACTACACGATTGTCTTCTCGCCGTCGCTCGACGCGCCGGACCTTATCGACAGTGTGAAGCAGTTGTATTCGGTGGCGGTGGAAGCGATGCCCGGCGAAATGCCGCGCGCTTATGGACCGTTTCGACTGGTGAAGTATGCGCTGTTTCTCTTGCGCGAGATTTTCCCCGAGCACGACGCGCTGTGTCAGGAGGAAGGCCGTCTCATGCTCGAGTACCTTCAAGGTCAGCGCGAAGCGGCCGACGTGCTGGCAAAACTCAACGGACGCTGCGCCGCGTTGCTTAGACGCTGTTTCGGGAATTAGGCTTGACCTAGCGCACGATGTTCAGCAGCGTCTCGAGCATGCTGTCGGTGATGGTGATGACGCGCGCCGAGGCTTCGAAGGCCCGCTGATACTGCATCAGGAATGTGACTTCCTCGTCGATGGACACGCCCGACACTTCCTGGCGTCTGCGCTCAAAGTCCTGAACGAAGGCCCGCTCGATATCGAGGTCTTCATTGTTCGAACGGCCATCAATTCCTATCTGAGCGACGATCGCCTGGTAGTAGTCGTTGATGGTGGCGGTATTGCCGTTGAGTACCAGCGAGTTGCGAACGGCGGCCATCGCGAGCGCCGCGGTGTTATCGCCGGTCTCGGCCACATCCGTACTGTAGCCGGACGTGAGCCAAGCAGGGTGCTCTTGGAGCACGGAGTTTATCGCGATGCTGCGCGCATCTGTGCCGGTGAATAACCCGTGGATACCTGTACCCACAAGCAGACCGCCGGTGTCATTCGCAAAACTGTAGGTAAACCCCGCATCCGCGCCCAACTGAAGTCGATCGCCGACCACCGCGGCGGAAAAATTGCCGACGGCATTGAGCGCCGCGGCCACATCGTTAAGCGACATCGTGGCGGGATCGTAGTTGACGGTCGTCGTGGTGGGCGTGCCTGCGGCGTCATACACAATGACATCGATCGACCCCGCCGAGATGGAGAAAGGCAGATCCGCAGCGTTGAGCAACGCCGTCGGATCGTCTACGGGGATCGATCCCAGGAGATTTCCCGAAAGATTCTCGATTCCATTGCCCTGCGAATGAACCCGGTTTATCTCGCGAATCATTGCCGCCGTCAAGGTGTCCAAGCGATCGCTCACCTCTTTAATGACGTCGTCGCGCATGTTAAACGCCGCCCCCAACGAACCGCTCGTGACGTCCAAGACCGTGTCATCCTCGACAAATCGGATATCGAACAAGTCCTGCCGATCCGGATCAATGGTGTCATTGCGGAAAGCATAGAGTTCCCGCGCGCCCACGGTATCGACAAGGACGCGGTCACCCGCAAGAATGACGTAGTTCCCGTGCGTGTCTTCAATCGTTTTGACTGTAAGCATCTGCGACAACTGATCGACGAGATTGTCGCGATCGTCGCGCAGGTCGTTGGCCTGACTGCCGCCGACCTCGGCGTCACGGATCAGCCGGTTGAGGTCGGAAATGCGGCTGGTGAGTGAGTTTAGTTCCGGCACGCTATCCCGGATCTCGTCGTTGGCGCTGGTGCGCAATTGGTACAGACGCGAGGCGACATTATTGAGGGCGCTGGCCATGGTCTGCGCCTCGGCAATAACCCCTTCGCGCAACGGCAACGACTCCACGTTGTTTGCGTAATCGCTCAACGAATCGAAAAGGGCGTTAAGACGCGTGCTAAATCCGGCCTCGGTGGGTTCGAGAAAAATATCCTCGACCAAACCATAGTATTGGGTCTGAAGTTCGGCGAGCCCCAGCCTCGGCGCCACCCGGCGATAGGCCGTGTCCAGGAATGTCTCGCGCAGCCGGGCGATTCGCGCAATCGCCACCCCGCGACCAATCTGGCCGAATGGCGTGGAATTGGGAATACGCGCGGCCAACTCGACACGCTGCCGCGAGTACCCTTCTTTGTTGACGTTGGCGATGTTGTGGGCGGTCACGTCCAACTGGACCTGCGCGACCTGCAGGCCCGACCGGGCGATGTCCAGTGTGCTAAATAGCGTTCCCACGTATCCCTCTCCTTGCCAACGCCGCCTTGGGAAGGCGTACGCCTCCGGTCCAAGACAAGCAACCGCCGTTCCTATATCGGTATCCCTTCGCAAATCCTTAAGGGACAAGGAGTAACCCATCGGCATCCGTCGGCGTAAGCCCAGAACTACGGAAAAGGATGCCCAGTGCCGGAAAAAGCTGCTGCTGCTTGCGCCTGCGTCGTGGCCAGCCTAAAATCGTGCGAGATGCCGTCCGGGCGGACGGGCGAAGAAACGGAGGAACGCGTGGCGAGTCATGTTGGGCAGTACTATGCATTTCTGGATGAGCACGCGGCCAAGCCGGCCGCGCTGTCGTGGCTGGTCCAGAAAGACCTGCCGTTTGAGGTCTGGCGCGACGAGGCCCGGCGCAAGATGGCCGAATTGTTGTGCTACGCCCCTCCCCGCGTCCGCTTGGAACCGCAGGTCCTGTCCTCGGCCCAGAAAGACGGCTATGTCCGACATCATGTCCGCTATACCCTGGCCCCGGGCCGCACCGGGGAAGCCTATCTACTTATTCCCGATGCCCTTACGGCACCAGCCCCGGCAATTGTCGCGCTGCATGACCACGGCGGCTACTACTATCACGGCAAAGAGAAAATCACGGAAACCGAGGATACGCCCGGTTCGCTCATACACCACGCGCAGACGTATTACAGCGGCCGATTCATCGCCTCGGACTTGGCGCGGCGTGGATATGTGGTGCTTGTGCCCGATGCGTTTTACTTTGGGTCGCAACGGCTGGACCCCGCCGAGGTGCCCGAGACGTTTACGCAGGGCGTGCGGCGGTTTTCGCCCGACACGGACGAGTATTTGCAGGCCTTTCACCGGTTTGCGTGGCGGCATGAGGAAATCGTCGCCAAGACCATTTTCTGCGCCGGGGCAACCTGGCCGGGCATCCTGTTTCACGGCGACCGCATCGCGCTGGATTATCTGCTGTCCCGCCCCGAGGTCGACTCCCGGCGCGTGGGGTGCATCGGGCTCTCACTGGGCGGCTTTCGCGCGGCGCATCTGTTCGGGCTCGATCCCCGAGTTCAATGCGGCGTCGCGGCGGGGTGGATGACGACCTACCGCGCGCTGTTGTACACGCATCTACACGGCCACACCTGGATGATCTACGTCCCAGGCCAAGCCGCGTGGCTGGATCTACCCGACGTGCCCACCCTCAACGCCCCGCGCCCCTTCATGGTCGTGAACTGCGCACGCGATATCCTGTTCACGAAGGAAGGAATGCGTGATGCCGCCGACCATCTGGCCCGCGTTTACGCCGCTCATGGCCATCCCGAGCGGTTCCGCGCCAACACCTACGACATACCCCATTCGCTTCCTCGCCCCGCGCAGGACGACGCCTTCGCGTGGCTCGATCAGCACCTTGCCGCGGACAGACGGTGAGAATCGCTGGCGGATTCCGCGAGAAAGTTGCGGTGAGCGGGCTGCATATGCTAAGGTTTCCGCTGCGTTTTAGCAGGAATGGGTGAGTTGTGCCTGGAGAGCATCGCGGCCGGCGACGGCGGAGATTATGTTCGAGTCGTTAAGCAAAAAGCTGGAGCGCGCCTTCAAGAATATTCGCGGTCAGGGAACCCTGACCGAAAAGAATATGAAGGAGGCCTTGCAGGAGATCCGCGTCGCGCTGCTCGAGGCGGACGTCAACTACAAGGTCGTTAAGGAATTCATCCAGGACGTTCAGGAAGCAGCGGTCGGGCAGCATGTGCTGGACAGTATTCAGCCCGGCCAGATGATCGTGAAGATCGTCTATGACGAGTTGGTGAAGGTGATGGGGGCGGAAAACGCCCCGTTGCAGATTTCGCAGACACCGCCGACGATCATTATGATGGTGGGTCTGCAGGGCCAAGGCAAGACGACGTCGTCGGGCAAGTTGGCCGTACATTTGAAGAAGAAAGGGCATCGGCCCTTATTGGTCGGCGCGGACGTGTACCGCCCCGCGGCTATCAAGCAACTCGAGGTTGTGGCACAACAGGCGGGCGTGGAAATGTTCAGCCTGGGCGAACACGCGGACCCGGTGGACACCTGTTTGATGGCGCGCGGCGAGGCGCAGATGCGCAATTGCGACGTCATCATCCTCGATACGGCCGGCCGTCTGCACGTCGACGAACAGATGATGGGCGAGGTCCGGCGGATTCATTCGCAGGTGTCGCCCAACGAAATCCTGTTTGTCGCCAACGCGATGACCGGTCAGGACGCGGTGAACTCGGCCAAGCAGTTCCACGCGGCGCTGCCGTTGTCGGGCGTGGTGCTCACGCAGATGGACGGCGACGCGCGCGGCGGCGCGGCGATCAGCTTGATCAAGGTGACCGGGTGTCCGATTAAGTTCGTCGGCACGGGCGAGAAACTCGATGCCCTCGAGCCGTTCCATCCCAGGCGGATGGCGGACCAGATTCTCGGCATGGGCGATATCGTGTCGCTGGTCGAGAAGGCGCAGGAAGTCGTCGACAAGGAGCAGGCCCTGAAGTTTCAGGAAAAGGCCCGCAAGGCCTCCTGGGACCTCGAGGATTTCCTGGCGCAAATGCAGCAGATGAAGAAAATGGGTTCGTTCGGCGATCTGATGAAGAAGATTCCCGGCATGAATAAGCTGATGAGCGCGGGAATGGAGATCGACGAGGACGAACTGAAGTATACCGAGGCGATTATTTACTCGATGACCCTTGAAGAGCGCCGGAATCCGAAGCTAATCAACGGAAGCCGGCGACGGCGCATCGCGGAAGGCAGCGGAACAGACGTGCCAAGCGTGAACCGGCTGCTGAAGGATTTCGAACAGACGAAGAAGATGATTCAGCAGATGATGAAGGGCAAGGGGATGTTCGGCAAGATGCCGAAGGGAATGAAGGGAAAAGTGCCCCCGATGCTGGGGGGATGAGTTTTTGAGGACGACGGGAAACGACGCGATAACCGCGTAGCTGGAGAAAGAGGAAAATGGCAACAGTAATTCGTTTGAAGCGGGGCGGCCGGGCGCATTCGCCTTACTACCGTGTGGTGGTGGTGGATTCGCGCAATCGCCTGACCGGGGCCGTGCTCGAAGAGCTCGGTGTGTACCACCCCTGCGCGAAGCCCGAGCCCACGATCGACATCGACGCGGCGAAGACCATCGAGTGGCTGTCCAAGGGCGCGCGCCCGTCGGACACCGTTCGCACGGTCCTGAAGAACAAGGGCATCATGGCGGCGTTTACCCAGCAGAAGACCGCCAAGACGTCGGCGGGAGCCTAGTCCGTGAAGGACCTGGTGGAGTTGATTGCCAAGCGCCTGGTCGATCATCCGGAAGACGTTCAAATCCGGGTGATTGAGGGCGAAGAGGGCCAGACGCTCGAACTTCGGGTTCACCCCGAGGACATGGGCAAGGTGATCGGGCGCAGTGGCCGGACGGCCAAGGCGCTCCGCACGCTGGTGGGCTCTGCAGCAATTAAATCCGATGTCCGCGTGAACGTAGCGATCGTCGAATAGCGAGGCCGCTGTGGCCCAGGACTGGGTGCAGGCGGGTACAGTGGCTTCGGTGAATCCGGCCCGGCGCGAGGTGCGCATTACGCCCGCGCCCGGCATGGCGAATCAGTTGAACGACCGTGAATGGCTGGGCCTGAACTTGGACGGCGAGATCCGGGCATGCCGAGTGGACGTCATGCGTTGGCAGGGCGACCGCGGCATCGCGGAACTGAGTCCTGGCGTGCCCCGCGACGCCGTGCGCGCTTTGCGCAAAGGTTCGGGCGTGTATATCCGCCGCGAAGAACTGGCCGCGCCGCCGGAAGAGTTTCCCGCGGAGGCGGTGACCGGTTTCGATGTGCAGGACGAGGACGGTACCCGGTTGGGCGTGGTAACGACGGTGTATTCGTCGACTCGCCAGAGCGCGATCGAGATTTCGCGGCCCGGCGGAGGAACATTGCTGCTGCCGTTTGTGGAGGCGACCGTGGTCGGGGTGGACCCCGCGCGGAAGCTGCTGACTGTGCGCGGCGTGGAACAGTCGGGCATCGAAGACCCGGCGCCGGGAACGGGCGATGCGGATTGACGTACTGACGTTGTTTCCGGAACTGTTCGAGGTTCCGTTGAAGACAAGCCTTCTGGGCAACGCGATTGCCGAGGGGCGAATGACCGTCGAGTTGACGCAGATTCGCGACTTCGCGACGGACAAGCACCGGACCGTGGACGACGCGCCGTTTGGCGGCGGCGCCGGGATGGTGATGAAGTGCGAGCCGTTGTTTGCGGCGGTGGAGAGTCTGCGCGGCAAAAACTCGCTGGAGCGCGTGATTCTGCTGTCGCCGCGAGGCCGCCGACTCGATCAGGCGTACGTGCGCGCGCTGGCGCGGATGCCCGACCTGGCGTTGATTTGCGCCCGATACGAAGGCGTGGACGAACGGGTCAGTCAGGCATTGGTGACGGATGAGGTTTCGATCGGCGACTATGTGCTGAGCGGCGGCGAGTTGCCCGCGCTCGTGCTGATAGAAGCGTTGAGCCGGATGCTGCCGGGTGTGGTGGGCAACTGGGAGTCGGTCGAGACGGATTCGTTTTACGACGGCATTCTCGGTCCGCCGCAGTATACGCGGCCGGCGGAGTTTCGGGGGCTGAAGGCGCCCGAGGTGCTGCGAGAAGGGCACCATGCCCTGATCGCGCGGTGGAGACGGAAAGAAGCGCTGCGTGCGACGCGCGCGCGGCGGCCGGATTTGGTGAAGGACGTGAGCAACGAGGACCGTTCACTGCTCGAAGAGATCGAGCGGGAAGAACAAGGCCGTGAAGGGAGAACGAGCAGTGAAACTCTTGGATGAATTCAAGAAGGATCAGGTGAAAGCCAGCGAGAACATTCCTAAGTTCCGCATTGGCGACACGGTCCGCGTGCACTTCCGCATCGTCGAGGGCGAGAAGGAGCGCGTGCAGGTGTTCGAGGGCGTGGTGATTGGCCGCACGGGCGCCGAAAGCCCCGAGGCCACGTTCACCGTGCGCCGCGTGGCGTTTGGTGAAGGCGTGGAGCGTGTGTTCCCGTTGCACTCGCCGCGCGTCGAGAAGGTGGTCGTCACGCGCGAAGGCAGCGTGCGCCGCTCGAAGCTGTATTACCTGCGCGAGCGCTCGGGTAAGGCCGCCCGCGTGAAGGCCAAGGAACGCTCCGTCGCGAAATAGTTCCGTTTGCCCATGAAGTTTTCGGACCGCCGCGGCATCAACGCCGAGGCGGTCCGTTTTCTGGCGTGCGCCGGTCAAGGAATCAGGCGCTTTCTTGCTCCTCGTCGAAGCGCCCCTCCCGGATTGCCTGAAACGCCGCGCACAACTGCTCCCACACGTCATCGGGATCGCCCCAAACATCGAGTTCCACCGGCTCGGCGGACGACCAGTCGCGGTGCGCCGACACGCCGAGCGAATCGACGTCGAGTGCGCCTAATTGCACCGCCCATTGCGCGGGCGAACTCTCCTGGTGCGGCTCCGGTTCGAGCGTCGATACCCACAATTCGGCAAGCCGTCCGCGTTCCCGCGCCAAGGTCAGAAAGTCGCTGGCGCGCAGCAGAAGGGCGTCGGCATCGTCCGGAGTGGACAGGGCCGAGGGGAGATAGCCCAACACGTCGAGGTCGGCAATTTCCGCCACGACCTGTTGCAGCTTAATATCGCTCTCTGGCCCTAAGCATACCGCCGTAACCAAGTGGTCGCCGGCGGCTTTCACTTCCGCGCAGAGTTCCTCGAGGAATTTTGCGAGCACCCCTGTTTGGAACGCCCGGACTTCCGGCGTGCGAGAGCTTGGAAGCTCGAACCCGTGCGCGGCCTTGAACGCCGCTTGACAGTCGGCGCAGCGGCACAGCCACTCCCCCGGCTCGAGCGTGCCCAAGTGGGGACTTAGTTCCCACGACGGCTGATTGAAGAGCAGGCCATCGGGCTCGAAGCGCTCGGTGAGATCGCGCACCATGAACCGGAATGCGGAACGCACAGCGCTCTTGCTCGGGCATACGCGCCCGAGGGGCTTGCCCGCGCTCGTAAGGCAGTCGTATTCCGGGTGACGCGCAGCGAGCAGACTGCACCCGGCGCCTCCGGCGAACAGGTTACCGTAGCCGCGCAGGTCGAGCATGGCGATGAGCCCTTGCTCGTGTGCATCTTCGACCGCCAGACGCACCGCCATAGGCGTCTCGGACACAAGGGCCTCGGTCACGGACAGATAGACGCCATCGCACGCCCCCGCAATGTCCTCAAGATTTCGGCGGTTGTCCTGGGGATGCGGGCTAAGCGCATAGGTCACATTGATCTCGACCGCTCGTTCGTCTGTAGACATGTGCCACCTCGCCTTTCTACGCGGGGCAGGCGCCGTCGGGGCGGTCCACCTCCGCGAGCTGTCCTGTCTTCACTCTACGCCCCAACCGCAAATCTTGCAAGAGGGAGAGCGACAGGACATCCCCCAAGAAATGGGGTATCGGGATCGCAAGTAATTGGCCTGATATTGGTTAGGGATCGGCACAAGTGTCCGGGGTGATTTTTGGGGGATCTTTGGTCGGGTTGCAGTGGCCTCCTTGGAGCGTCAGAATCT
>JBHELB010000046.1:0-17116 GCA_041859045.1 Candidatus Hydrogenedentales bacterium
AAGTTGAACCTGAGCCGGTGGCCGAAGTTGAACCTGAGCCGGTGGCCGAAGTTGAACCTGAGCCGGTGGCCGAAGTTGAACCTGAGCCGGTGGCCGAAGTTGAACCTGAGCCGGTGGCCGAAGTTGAACCTGAGCCGGTGGCCGAAGTCGAGGAATTGACGGCGGCGGCGCGCATCGATTTGGCTGAGGCAGAAGCCTATCTGCGAGAACTTAGCGAACAAGTGCGCGAGACTCCCGATGCGGAGCCCATCGAGGAGCCTGTTTGGCAAGAGGCCATTGCGAAGAACGCGAGTCAAGAGGAGATTTCCTCGGAGCCGACGCCGATTCACTTTGACGAGCCCGAGCCGGTGACGAGGCCGTTTGCAGAAACGGCTGCCGTTCTTACGCCAGAGCCTTCCGGGGAGTTCGACTCCGCGCTGGACGAGATGCCTCCGGAAATGGCGGACGACGATGAGCAAGAGGAGGCGGAGAGGCGCAGCGGCTATCGACGCCGCTCCCGTTGGTCGCGCCGAATGCGTCGGCGCATGTTCCGCTATGTTGTGGTGCTCGGCGGTTTGCTGATTCTCTTGATAGGGGCCGTCGAGGGCGGCATGTTGTTCCGGAAGTTCACTGCGACGCCGGAAGTGCTCTTGCGTCAAGCGGCAACGTTCGCGGCGCAGGGACGATATGACGAGGCGTCCGACAAATACACGCAGTTCGCGGGGCGGTATCCAGAGCACCCGCGCCGTGGCGAGGCGGAATTCTTGGCGGCGTCGGTGTTGACGCAGGCGAAACCCGATGACCCGGAATTGCTGCGCGCGCGCAATCAGCGGGCGATCGCGCTCTTTGAAGCGTATCTCAAGGATTTCCCGAAGGGGGAAAAGGTGGCGCGTGCCCGCAGCCTCATGGGCATTCTCTATTACAACAGCGGACAGTACGCGGAAGCGGTGAAGATGTTGGGCGATCCGGAGTTGCGCCTGCGAGACAGCGTGGGAGCCGTGGGCGCGTTACGCGCGTTGGCGCAGTCACAAGCCGCGTTGGGAGAATTCGATGCGGCCCGCGCTTCTTTTGTTCAAGCGGCGGCGCTGGGCCCGGCGGGCGGCAATTACAATCCCGAGACCGACTATCTGGCGATAGGCGGGTTGTATGAGACCAAGGCCGACAAGGCGGAGACGGTGGACGAACGGACCGACCTGATGGAAAAGGCGCGTGACACCTACAATCAAGTCGCCTTGATGCCCGGACTGGACACCGCGACGCGAAGATTGCTGACCATGAAGGTCAACACGGTGCTCGACGAACTGCGAACGCTTCGTCCTGAGCCGTCGTCGGGTGCGGCGTCGCAGACGGAGGCGATACCGGATTTTGCGAAGGTTCCGGCAATTGAGTCCGCGCCGAGCGAGCCCGAAGCGCCCTCGGCGGAAGTGGAAACGAAGCCGGAAGAGCCTGCGGTTGTTGCGCCCGAGCAAAGCGCGGCGGCGCCAGAGACGTCCGCGGAAGGAACCTGAGAGATCGACAGGCCATACGCCTGAGTAACGGCGGGAGAAGAGACTATGAGCGGTGAGGCGAGACGGCGGACATGGCGGGGTATGACCCTGTTCGCGGCGGCTCTATTCACAGTGGCTTCGGGCTGGGCCGAGGACCCCGTAACGCCGGCCGCGCCTGCTTCGGAAGCGGCGCCGGTCGCGTCCGCGAGGGCGGGAGGCGCATTCACGCCCGGCGATCTCGTGTATGTCGAGGTGCTGCGGCATCCAGAGCTTTCGACGACGGCGCAAGTGGACGCCAACGGAAACGTGAACGTGCCGTACATTGGAAACGTCAATGTGGCGGGTCTCAATGAGGCGGATGCGGGACAGCGGCTTACGGGCGCAATGACGCGGATTCTCAAGAACCCGAGAGTGACCGTATCGCGTTCGGCCCCGGTGACGCCGCTGGCGGCGCCGTACCGGAAATCCGAGATGCGGACCGAGTTGGTGCCGCTCAAGAACGGCAACGCCGAGCAACTGTGCAAACACCTTCAGAGTATCAGTTCCGAGGGGGGCTCGGTGACGTACGATCCGGATACGAACTGCCTGATCGTGACGGATTCGCCGACGGCGATTCAGAATATCCTGTCGGTGATTCAGCGGCTGGACGAGATGCAGAATCAACTGACGCAGGTGCGGATCGAAGCCAAGATCGCGGAGATCCAATCGGGGGCGATCAAGAATTTGGGCGTGCGTTGGTTTGTGCAGGGCCAAGACGTGCTTGGCGGATACTACAGTATGCCGACCCAGACGGCCTTGGTGAATTCGCTCCTGGGCGATCAGGCCTCGCCACAGGCGAATGAACAGGTGGGAGATTCAAACGGAGGTTCCGGCAACTCGCGCCGATTTGTGAACGACTTGAACTTCGATCGCCGCCTTAACGCGCCTGTTCAGGTTCCGAAGATCGGTCAGTTGTTCCTGGGCGGTCTCACAAGCCATGTGGACGTGGGGGTAATGTTGGATGCGCTGATGGCCGACAACAAGGCGGAATTGCTGGCGAACCCGAGTATTCTGACCGTGAACCACAAGCGCGCGGAAATCCGGAGTACGGAAGAGCAGCCCTACACCGAATTCGGCACGGATATCGGCGGGCGTTCGACCTTCAGCACTCGATTCCTGGACACGGGCATCAAATTGTTTGTAACTCCCCACGTGTATGAGTGGGAAGGCGGGACGTGCGTGCGCCTAGAGCTCAACCCCGAAGTGTCGTATGTGACGGGCACCAGCAACGGCGTACCGATTCGTTCCGTGCGCAGCAGCGTGGCGGAGGCGCGGGTGCGCGACGGGCAGACACTGGTGGTGGGCGGCATCACCCGGAACGACTACAGTAAGAGCGTGCAGAAGGTGCCGGGGTTCGGCGACGTGCCGGTGCTCGGGGCGTTGTTCAAGCGCACGGAAAAAACGAAAACCCAAACGGATTTGATGGTGTTTGTGACGCCTACTGTACATAATTCGCCAGACACGGTAACGTGGGACCGCATGCTTGATCTGACAAACCTGGGGACGGGACAGGCCGCGGCCGTTGCGCCGCCGGTCGCCCACGAGAACCGGAAGGACTAGACTATGGCCTCCGATTCCCCCGCAATGGAACAGTCGGCTCCGATCGGCCGCGAAAACCAGCTACGGTTTCTGGTAAACGTCGCGGTTCGGTGGTGGGCCGTCATTGCGCTGAGCACCGCGCTCCTATCGCTGGGGTTCGGGGGCTACGGATTGATGCAGGCCAAACGCCGCCCGGCGGTGACCGCACAGGCGACGCTGACGCTCAAGGTCGTGCCGTCGCAGTGGATGGATCTGCGCGATGTCGGCGGACCGGGCGTGGCGGAATTCACCGCGCAAGATGTGATCGACGAGGTGGATAAGTCGGCCCTCGCGGTTGAGGTCGCCCGCGCGCTCGTGCAGCGCGACGTGGAACGCGGCGGGCCCAACGCCGCGCTTGTCTCGGAACAGGATCTCCAAGCCAAAGCCAACGAAATCGAGCGCATGATTTCGTTCGAGCCGATCCTGAAGACCCCGCAGATTGTCCTCAAAGTCAAAGCCGCCGGATTGGACGAAGCGCGCGACATTGCCGAATACGCGGCGCGCGTGTTTATTTCCCTGAGCATTCAATCGATGCAAGGCGAAAAGAGCGCCACCCACGCCTTCATTCGCCAGCAGATCGACCTCATGGGCGAAAAGCTGGACGCCGTTGAGAAGCGCGAATGGAACATGCGTGAAGCGATGGGATTTCGGACAAAGGATCAGATTCTTGGCGACATGGAATCCAAGCGCCAGGAGTTGATGGACGCGGACACGCAGAAGACGCAAATCGAACTCAAATTGAAGGAGCTTGAGCAGAAGCTACGCGAGAAGAATGCGCAACTGCCGGAAGCGCTGGGACAGATCACGGATGAGGTCGTCAAAAAGCTGATGTCGGAGCTGGACAACCTACTCCAAGAGCAGCTCTCGATGAGCATCATCTACCAGCCGGAATTCCCCGGCCTGCAGGATCTGCAAGCGGAGATCGACGAGAAGAAGCAGGCGATTCTCGAGGCTGTGGGGCGCGTCGAGGCGAGTACCGTAGGGGGCGCCGATGTCTGGGCGGAGCGTGAGAGTCTGCGCCAGCAATACACGCAGCTTCAACTGCAACTGGCGGAGTTGGATGTGCGCGGCCGCACGATTCGTAAGATTTTGGATTCGCGCGTGGAGGAACTGCTCGGGCTGAGCGACAAGACGCGCGACTATATGCAAGTCCAGAACGAAGTGGAGCAATTGCGCACGCAGTTCAGCGGACTGATCAAGAAAGAGATCGAGATTCGCAACCAGATCGAGCGCGGCGTGGGGCGCGTCGATCGCGAGGGACAGCCCCAGGTGGCGCCGGTCTCGGGACAAGGCCGCGGCGCGCGCTATTGGGTGAATTTTATTATCGGCGGCGTGGCGGGCTTCGTGATTGGCTTTGCGTTCGCCTTCGTTTACGAGATGTTGGATACGTCAATCCGCGGCATCGACGATGTCTTGCGCTATGTCGGCCTGGAAGTGATTGGCACGATTCCCAAGATGAAATTCACGAGGCGGCGAGGACATCGCCGAGGCGTTTACGTCACGCTGACGGACGATGAACAGACGGATGCGTGCATCGTGACGCAGCATGACCCGAAATCGCCGATCTCGGAGGCCTATCGCGCCCTGCGCACGAACTTCCAGTTCGCGACGATTCAAGAGAAGCCGCGAGTGCTCATGGTCACCAGCGCGGTGCCGGGCGAGGGCAAGACGACGACCGCCGTGAACCTGGCGGTGACGTTCGCCGACAGCGGCGTGCGCGTGTTGCTTATCGACACGGACCTTCGACGCCCCCACGTGCACCACGTGCTCAAAATGGAGCGCGGGCGCGGCCTCGCGGATGTATTGCGCGAGGGCGTGGACTTCCGCGGCGTCATTCGCCCGACGCGCGTGGAAAATCTCTCCATCATTTCCAGCGGCCGCGTGCCGCCGAATCCGTCCGAGCTGATTGGCTCCACGCGCATGCAGCAGCTTATGATGCAGTTGCGCGGCGAATTCGATCTGATCATCTGCGACGCGCCGAGCATTCACGTGGTCACGGACCCGGTGCTGCTCGCGATGCATATGGACACGGTACTGTTGGTGGTTTCGGCGGGATACGCGCGCAGGGAGACCATCTTCCTGGCGCGCAAGCGGCTGGACGCGGCTCAATGCCCGATCGCGGGCGTGGTGCTCAACGGGCTCGAAGCGACGCGCCGTCACTACTACTATTATTACTACTACTATGACGATTCGGCCACGCGCCGCCGCAAGAGCTGGTATCACCTGTAACCGGCGCGGCCCGTTTGAACGGTTCGTTCGGGCGTAATCGTCGGGGAGGCCTTCCGCGTGGCATTCTTCCGCTCCGAATACCAGATCGGCCGCGGTGAAGTAGCCGAAAGCCGCGTTGAAGGGCCGTTTGTTCTCGCCTTCCTAATCCTTTCCGGTCTCGCGCTGCTCATTCTCCAGGTTACGCTGCAGAACTCGGCGATCACCACCGCCGTCGCGGTGAGCATGGCGGTATTCTTAGCCACCGTGCTTCGCGTCGAACTCGGGGTATACATCCTGGTGGCGGCGATGTTGCTCTCGCCCGAAATCTCGGCGGGACAGGTCAGCGGCGGCGGCGGCGGTTGGCGTTCGATCAACATCCGCTATGGCGACATCTTGATCATCGTGATCTTCCTCGGCGTCATGCTCAAGCTTGCGTTTGAGGGACGCCTGCGGCTCTGCGAGCCGAGTCCAATCAACGCCGCCATCGCGGCGTATATGGCGGTCGCGCTCTTTTCCTCTCTGTTGGCGGTGCAAACGGCGATTCGCTCCTGGGACAAGTGGTCCGCGTTTTTCGTGTTGCTGAAAATGGTCGAGTTCTACCTCCTGTTTTTTCTGGCGGGAAACGCCGTCCGAACGCCGCGGCAGATCCGCTCGATCCTTGCCGTGCTTTTTCTGGTCGCCATTATCGTCTCGGGGTATGCCGCCTCCACGATTGGCTTTTCCGACCGCGTGGGCGCGCCGTTTGAGGAAGGCGGCACCGAACCCAATACCTTGGGTGGCTACCTCATGCTGGTGAGCTGCGTGGCGATGGGGCTGTTGCTTTTGGCCCCGCGGTTTCGCTTGCGTCTGCTCTTCGCGGGCATCATTGCGTTGGCGTTCATTCCGTTTCTGTACACACTGTCGCGGGCGTCGTACCTGGCGATGATCGCGGCTTTTGTCACGATGTCGATCCTTGGCCGGCGTTGGTGGATCTTTGCCGTGGTGGTCGCCGTGTTGTTTGCGTCGCCGTACGTCATGCCCGAGTCCGTGGCGGACCGCGTCAACTACACCTTCCAACGCGGCTACGGCGAGCAGGTTGTGGTGGGCGGCGTCGACACCGGTCTTCAGGTGGACAAAAGCACCTACGAGCGCATCTATGTCTGGGACAAGGTCTGGTACAACATACAGGTGTGGCCGTGGTTCGGCGGCGGGGTGAACTGGTCGACGGTGCTCGACAGCCAGTACGCACGCGTGCTTATCGAGACCGGCCTTTTTGGCATATGCGCGTTCTTGTTTCTTCAGTTCCGTCTTCTCAAAACGGCCTATCAGGCACACCGTTGGTCGAACGACTGGGTGGCCAAAGGGCTTGCCCTCGGCATGTTCTCCGCAACGGTTGGCCTCATGGTTCACTCGCTGGGCACGATCTCCTTCCTCATCGTCCGCATCATGGAACCGTATTGGGTGCTCATGGCAATGGTTGCCGTGGCGCGAAACTTAGGGGCTGAGCAGGTTCAGCGTCCGGCGCTTAGCGCGGCCGCCGCTCCACGTCCCCCTTCGCCACGGCCTGCGCCGCGTGCACGATGCCTCGATCCGCCAGGGTTACGTTCGAGGGGCTAGTCCCCGGACAACAGGAGTACGCGATTGGCGCGGGTTCGTCTGGAAATACGCGACGAGACGCTGGCACTTACCGTGCGTGCGCTGTTGCGCGCCGCGGGACACGACACGGACGTCGTCGAACCGCAAGTGGTCATCACGGATGCGCTGCGAAATGCCGTGGAGACGGGCGGCGGACTCCCCGTACTGGTGTTGGCGTCGTCGTCTCACATTGCGGAAGCGGTCGCGGCAATGCGGGAAGGCGTGTACGGCTATATCTTCTTGCCCCTTCAGCCCGGGGAAGCGGACTTGATGGTGCGCCGCGCGGCCCGCGAGCAGCGCACGGATGGAACGGGTGAGGTGGAGCCGGTGACTTTGGCTGAAGCCGAGCGACGCCACATTTTGTCCGTTCTGCGCCACTGTAGCCATAATCATTCGCGCGCGGCCCGTTTACTGGGGATAGGACGAAACACCTTATGGCGCAAGCTGAAGGCGTTTGCCCTCGAGGGAGGAGGTCGAACGCGCTGACGCGGCGCACGCCATCCCGCGCCGTTGTTGTCTGCCCGGATGCATCGCCCGCGGAAATGCGCTAAAATCATCCGGGCGGTCACGTTAATTTCCGGGAGTCTCAGGCCTCATGGCACTTCTTTCCTCTCAGCTTTCGAACAAGCGGATGGTTCCGTTTTGCCGCCAACTCTCGACGGCGTACTCGGCGGGGCTGCCGGTTATTCAGACGCTCGAGCTGACGGCGCGAGAATGTAAGGACACGCGGGTCAAGGGCATTCTCGAGCAGATGGCGTACTCCGTGCGCAACGGCGCGACCCTGGGCGACGCGGCGATGACCCAACAGAAGTATCTGCCCGAGTTGTTCGTGCAGTTATTGGCGGCCGGCGAGTATGGCGGCCGACTCGACGTCATGCTGCGGGATCTGGGCGGCTACTATGAAGACCGCCTGGCCATGCGGCGGCAGGCCATCAGCGCGATGCTCTACCCCATGTTCCTGCTCGCCGCGCTGTGGTTCTTCGGATCGTTCGGCATGATGGCGCTCAAAGAGGGATTGGCGAACTTCGTGCAGCACGATGGACGTCAGGACTTCGATATCGGGGCGTTTCTTGTGCGCTACGGCTATTTTCAACTTCGTTGCATGAGCGTAGCTGCAGTCGTAATGGCGGTGTTTGTGTTGTTGGCGCGGATGGGCGCGTTTCGGCGCTTTATATCGGGCCTGACCACCCACATTTGGCCGCTTGCGCCGGTGACGCGCCGCATGACGCTTGCGCGTTTTTTCCGATGCTTCTCGCTGTTGCTGGGCTCGGGCGTGCCGATTGTTCAGGCGGTGCGTCAGAGCGCGAAGGCGGGCGCAAACGCCTACATGGAGAAGCAGTTTGAGAAGGCCATCGGTCCGATTCAGGAAGGCGCGACGCTGACCCAGGCGTTTCACGACGTGCCACTGACCTCGCTCGCCCGCGAGATGCTCCACATTGGCGAAGTCTCGGGCAACCTCGAAACCCACCTCCAAAAACTGTCGGAATATCACTTCACCGAGGCGCGCCACGCGATTGATATTGCGCTGAAGGTGTTTCAGTATGTACTCTTTGTTTCGGTAGCCGTCGCGATCGGTTACTTCGTTATTTCGTTCTACTCGTCTTATATCGGAGGAGTTACGGATGCACTCGGAGTTTGATTCGGCCCCGCCCGAACCCAAGGACTACACCCGCGCGCTGTGGGTGGGGGTGTTGGTACTTGTCGTGGCCATGATTGCGGTTATGTTCTACCTCGGCGCCCGGCAAGACGCCGGCGTGTCGCGGGTACGCGCCCGCCACATTCTCATCACGTATAACAAAGACGACGTCACCGATCGCGCCCGAGCGATTCGTCAGGCGAAAGACCTCTTGGCTCGCCTCAAAAATGGAGAGGACTTCGCGGCGTTGGCGTTGGAGTATTCCAGTGACAAAGATTCCGCGCGCAACGGCGGCGACTTGGGGTGGAGCCGCATGCGGACGTACGACAAAAACATCGAAGAGTATGTTTGGAAAGCCCCGTTGAACACGCCGAGCGAGGTGCTTCAGACGGATTTCGGATATCACATCGTGGAAGTAACGGCCCGCGAGATTGCGCCGCAAGATGCGTATCTTTTCCTTCGCGACGTGGAATCGGCGGGAGGGGCTTCGTCCGGCGCGGGGTCGTAGGCGAACGAGCTTAACGCCCGGACGACCAACAACACGCACACAACACAAAAGGGTAGTATCATGATCGATCTCTATGGTTCTCCGTTGTACAGTCCGACGCTGAAGAGCCGCGCCATCACCGCCGAAAACACGACCGGCGCGGTGGGGGCGGGCGGAAAGGCCATGAACGGCCGCAAGGGCAGCGCCTTTTTTCCCAATCTCGAAAAGGGTCAGACCTATACGTTCGCGGAGATCGACGGACCCGGCGCGATTCGTCACATCTGGATCACGATTCCCAAGCGATTCCCGCGCATGCTGCGTAGTCTTGTGCTGCGCGCATATTGGGATGGCCAGGACGTGCCGTCCGTGGAAGCGCCGCTAAGCGATTTTTTTGGCACGTCCCACGGCCGCACGGCGCACATGGAGAATCTGTTTCAACTCATCGCCGAGGGGAAGGGATTCAACAGTTACTTCTACATGCCGTTCGCGAAACATGCGAAACTCACCATCACCAACGACTCCGAGGAAGACCTCGGGATGTTTTTCTATCAAGTGGACTACACCTTGGGCGATCCCGTCGATGCGTCGACGCCGTATTTCCACGCGCAGTTCCGCCGCGTTCCGCAGACGGAACTCTACAAGGACTACGTGATTTTGGATGGGGTCGAGGGACAGGGGCGGTTCCTGGGCGCGAACATCGGAATCGTCGATCGTTACCGCGCCTACGATGTGTGGTGGGGCGAAGGCGAAGTGAAGTTCTTCATCGACGACGACACCGACTACCCGACGATCTGCGGCACGGGCTCTGAAGACTACGCATGCAGCGCCTGGGGGCTTGGCCGGTTTCACGCGCGCGAATGCGGCGCGCCGATTATCGACGACCGCTACATTTCGTTTTACCGTTTTCATGTGAGCGACCCGATCTATTTCAGCAAGCGGCTTAAGGTGACGTTGCAGCAGATTGGCAACGACGGGCAGGTGGGGCCCGCGACGGAAGACGGCCGCTTGGGCGAGTTCGTTCGCGCGGGCGAGTACAAGAAGGACGCCGAAGGCGGCAACTACGAGCGCTGCGACGACGTGTGCTCGACGGCGTATTGGTATCAGACGTTGCCGACGACAATGCCGCTGGTTTTCCCGGAGCGCAGCCTGCGCGTGTTCAACCTTTAGAGCGAGGCGGTTTCCCGGTCGAGGCGTGCACAGGACAGGTCGGAATGCATGTGTAGCAAGTGCCTGTGCACGCGGGGGGCGTTTGAGGATTCTCGAAGGTCTCGATCGCGAGCGGCGCAATGCGTGCCCGGCGGGTCTTGCCGCGTGCGGCGGGGCGCTTGGGTTTGGGCACCTTAGCCACGCTCGGCCTCGGCGGTTTCACCTTCGGTCTCATCGGTGGGCTCGCGTAACACGACGTCGCCATCGACGTACGACATCGGATTTCCCGTTTGCGCATCGCCGACCACGAAATTCGCCGCTTCCCGGAACGCCTCGTTGAACGATTCCTGGCTAAACGGCTCGCGCTCCGTCGTTTCTTCGGGTTCACTTTGCTGCAGGAAGGGTTCGTCGTTCGGCAATACGGCTGCGTCGTCATGATCGGCAAAACGTCGCGCAAGGTCTGATACAGTGACCGCGATTTCCGAAAGACGCGGCCCCAAAATGCCGAGTTCCTTGGCCGCAGCGCGTTCCCCTTGCCGAAGCTCTTCGATAAGAGTGCGCTGCTCGGCCATGCGCCGTTCAAGTTCGCCGGCCTGCGCGTTGGCCTCAGCGACCTGCGCCGCCGCATCCACCCGCAACGCCTCCAGTTCCTGCCGCAACGAATCCGCCTCCTGCAACGCCGACTCAACCCGCGCCGAAATCATGTCGCACTCGGCGCGCGCCGCGTCCAGATCGGCCCGCATGGTGTCCCGTTCGGCCTTGGCCCGCTCGAGATCGGGAAGTAGTTGGTGGAGATCGTCCGCCGTTCGATCATAATCGCCGCGCAAGCGATCTCGCTCAGCGCGTAACGCATCGCGTTCCGTCACCAGGGCGAGCCGCTCTTCGGCCAAAGTATCCCGCTCGGTCTTCAAAGCCTCTTGTTCCGCAAGCAACGCCTCGCGCTCCATGGCCAACTCGCTGCATTTGCTTGCCAATGCGTCGCGCTCGTCTTTCAGGGTCTCACGGTCCGCCGCGATCTCATCGCGCTCGCCGCGCAACGTGGCCGTTTCCAGGTTCAGCGCCGTGCGCAGTGTCTGCACCTCATGTTCAAGCGCTTCGCGCGCGGAGGCGGCCTCAAGGGCCTCCGCCTCCAACGTCGCGACGTGATCCAATGCCGCGCGGGCTTCGAGGCGCGCCGCCTCGAGTTCCGCCTCCACCGCTTCGACGGGCGGACGTTTGGCCAAAGCCTCCTCAAGCGCGTCGATCTGTTGGCGATGTTCCGTCTCCACCGCCGCGAAGCGCACGCGATTGGCCTCAATTTGCTCAAGCAGTCCCTGCGCGCGGGTCAGCAGTTCGCTCGCCTCCGAGCGCGCTTTGCTCCCGTCGTCACGGGCCTCCTCGAGTCGCGCTTCAAGTTCCGCGCGTCGCGTTTCCATAGCGGCCAAGCGGCCTTCCAGCTCCGCGATCCGCGCCACTTGCGCCGTGTTTTGCGTGGAGCCGGATTCCGTCACTTGCCGAGCCTGCCATTCTTGGGCCTCCTGCCGCGCCAGACGCCGCAAGAATTCCGGACGCCGCTCGGGGCGAAGCGGGGCCATCAGCACGATGCGTGCGCTGGAAAGCGTTTGTTGAAGCCCGGCGGGAAGTTGGCGTAGACGGCCGGGGTGGACATTCGACGCAATTAACACGCGGTGTCCGCGGTCGACAAAAATCCGCACGATCGCGCCCAGTTCCTCGAGCGCGTAGGCAGGGTCAGGCGCGGCGTTTTTTGTGGCGGGGATGGGGCGATCCGCCAGTTCGAGTTGATCCACCAGGAGCAGCGCATTCGGACTGCGATCCAGGGGAGAGGGGTCGGCGATCAGCGCGCGCACCTGGTCCGGGACATTGTGCGGCGTGACATAGGCGAGGCCCGCCCGCACCGATGACGCGCGCACCTGATTGACGACGGCGTACAGGAGGTGGGTCTTGCCGCTGCCTTCTTCTCCAAGGATAACGACCGGAGAGGAACCGATATCCTCAAGCTGTGCGGCCGCTAGACAGAGATCGTGAACCTCGCGGTTCGCATCATCGACCAGAAACGTACTAAAGCTGTAATGTTTCATGCCGGAATTCGCACTCCCTCGGTCGTATACCCGAATTCTAGTCCTGCCCAGAGGGCGAATCAACCGATGCCGTTTCGGGAGAACGCTCGGCGCGTGCGGCTAGCCCATCAGTCGGTAGAGAAACGAAGGCGGACGGGTTTCGAACGTCATCCACTCGCCGGTATACGGGTGATAGAGCGCCAGCGAGATCGCGTGCAGGGCGACGCGATGGTGCGCGCCGTCTCCACCGCCGTATTTCTTGTCGCCGACAATCGGGTTGCCGTTCTCCGAGAGGTGGACACGGATCTGATGTTTGCGGCCGGTTAGGAGCGTGACCTCGACGAGACTGTACTCCGCGGATTCCCTCAAGACGCGGTACGCCGTGTGCGAGAGTTTGCCGTGAACCCGGTCCGAGGTGGAGCGGACGACATGGGCCTTGTTTTCGATGAGGTAGGACGTAAGCGTTCCTTCTCGGGGATTGAGCCAGCCGAACACCACCGCCAAATAGCGCTTTTCTGCGTCGTCCCACTGGCGCTGAAGGTGTTCCTTGGCCTCGATGTTCTTCGCGAACACCAGAATGCCCGACACCTCACGGTCGAGCCGATGCACAATGAAAATGCGATTGCGCGAGCGCGCGCATCCCTTGCGGACATAGTTCGTCAGCCGGTAGTACGCCGTGCGCTCTTTCTCGGAGTCCGTGCCCACCGTGAGCAGCCCCGGCGCTTTATCGACGACAAGGATGTCGCGATCCTCGTAAAGGATCTCGAGGCCTTGTGGTTTATGACGTCCGCCGGGGGACTTCTGTCTTGGCATTGCCTACTCCTGCTGCTTGGCGGCCGCTATCATACCACGCGAGAGCAGGCCGGGAAGAGTTCGGAATTCATCCACAGATTGCGCGGATGAACGCAGATGGAAAAGTCATAGAGAGAAAGAAAGAACCGAGAATGAAGAGAACCTCGTCTCTTGGAGAGAGGACGGGAGAACCTTTTTCGGGGAAAAGGTTCTCCCGGTTTTCTCAGTCACATCGCCAATCCGCCGTCGACGGTGAGGACGGCGCCGGTGGTATAGCTGGCCTCATCGGAGGCGAAGAAGCGCACGGCGGCGGCGATTTCTTCGCAGGTGCCGGAGCGTCCCATGGGAATCTGGGCGAGGACGGCCTTGCGCATATCTTCGGTGAAGACGGCGGTCATGTCGGTCTCGATGTAGCCGGGGGCAATAACGTTAACGGTGATCCCGCGGCTGGCAAGCTCTTGGGCAAGAGACTTGGAAAAACCGATCACGCCGGCTTTGGCGGCAGCGTAGTTGGTCTGCCCGGCTTGACCGCGTAGGCCGATCACGCTGGAAATGTTGATGATGCGGCCTTGGCGCTGTTTGAGCATCGAGCGCACCGCCGCGCGGCAGCAGTTGAACGCCCCGCGCAGGTTCGTGTCGAGCACGGATGTCCAGTCGTCGTCCTTCATGCGCATGAGCAGGCCGTCGCGGGTGATACCCGCGTTGTTGACGAGAATTTGCACCGGTCCGAACGCCTCATTTACCTCCGCGAACAGACGTTCCACGTCTTCCGCGCAGGCAACGTCCGCCTGGAACCCACGAGTCTGGCCTCCGATAGCCGCTGCCGCCTGGGCGGCGGTCTCTAGGCTGCGTCCGCACACGGCAACACGCGCGCCTTCCTTGGCGAACCGCTCGGCGCAAGCACGCCCGATGCCGCGGGTGCCGCCGGTGATCAGGACCACTCTATCGGTGAAGTCGCTCATGGCGTTTCCTTTCGTGTACGTAGTATTGCCGTTACGCGGTCAATGCGTCGGCGGCTTCAAGCGTTCCGGCAGTCTCAATGACGGGCGCGCCGTCCATGCGTTTGGCGATGCCCTGCAGTACCTTGCCCGGGCCAACCTCGAACGCGCGCACGGGCCCGAGACAGATCATGACGTCGGTCCAGCGAACGGGCGACATGATTTGCGTGCCAAGAACTTGGCGGATGTTTTCCGGATCCGCGTTCGGTGCGCCGGTAACCGATGAGACGTAGGTGCAACGTGGCGCGGAAAACTTCACGTCGCGCAGGGTCTCTCGGAATGTGTCCGCCGCGCGCTGCATGAGTTTCGAGTGAAACGGTCCCGAGACGGGCAACGGCAACACGCGTTTCGCGCCTGCCGCTTTGAGCGCGGCTTCGGCGGCCTGCACACCCTCAACCGTGCCCGAAATAATGGTCTGCTGCGGGCCGTTGTAGTTTGCGATCTGCACGTCGGCGGGCAGCGCCGCCTCGATGGCCGCGGGGTCGAGGCCCACCACCGCCGCCATGCTCCCCGCAGGCACGTTCTCGGACATCAGCTTCGCGCGCAACTGCACAAGGCGCAACGCCGTGTCGAATTCGAGGACACCCGCCACGGTAAGCGCCGTGAACACGCCCAAGCTGTGGCCCGCCGCCGCGCTCGGCTCGATGCCGCGTCCGCGCAGGTGCTCGGCTATCGCCACGCCCGCGGCAAAGAGCGCGGGCTGGGCCATGCGGGTGTCGGTCAACGCCTCCGCAGGTCCTTCAAACATCGTCGTCAACAATTCGGGGCCGCACGCAGCCGCGGCCGCATCAAGCACCGTGCGCGCCTTCGGCGAACCCTCGTAAAAATCTTTGCACATCCCCGGCGTCTGGCTTCCTTGGCCCGGAAAAAGAAATGCCGTCACGTCGTCAGTCCTCCTGGCGCGTTGAGGGTCGCTTCGGAGTTACGCATCTCCTCGAGACCCTTGCGGATGTATTCGTTCATATCAGCTTGAATGGCCAGGCGTGCGCCTCGCGCCGCATTGGCCACGCCTTTGGCTGTGCATGAGCCATGCAGGATGATCACAGAACCGTTGACGCCCAAGAGCGGCGCGCCCAGGTATTCGTTGGGGTTGGTGTCTTGGCGAAGCCGCTTGAATGCGCCATAGGAGAACAGCGCGCCCACACGGCTAAAAATCGACGAGCGAAACTCACGCTTGAGAAAATGAGTCAGTAGGGCGCCGATGGCTTCGGAAGTCTTGAGCATCATGTTGCCCACAAATCCATCGCAAATGGCCACGTCGGCGTTGCCTTCAAACAGCGGACGCGGCTCGATGTTGCCGATAAAGTTGATCTGCGGCGAGGCGCTGAGATAGCGGTGCACCGTTTTGGCCACTTCGTTGCCTTTGGCCTGTTCCTCGCCGATATTGAGCAACCCCACGCGAGGATTTTCCACACCCAGCACGTGGCGCGAGTAGACCGCGCCCATCTCCGCGAAGTCGCATAGGTGGCGCGGGCTGCAATCGACGTTGGCGCCCAGATCGAGCACGAGCACGGGCTTTTGCATTGTGGGCATGAGCTGGCAGATCGGCGAGCGCGTTACGCCGTGGACCGTGCCGAGGATGGTGCGTGCGGCCATCATGACCGCACCCGTGTTGCCCGCGCTGACGAATCCGTCGGCCTCGCCTTGCTTGACCAGACGCAGCCCGACCAGCAGCGAAGAGTCTTTTTTTTGCCGCACGGCGACGATCGGCGAGTCGTGCATGTCCACACGCTGGCTCGCGTGAACGATAGTGATCTTGCCCCGCTTGGGATAGACCGCCAGCGCCGTCTTGATCATCTCCTCATCACCGACCAGGAGAATCTCGGTGTCGGCCGCCAAACTGGCGTCCACCGCCCCTCGCACCTCTGGCCCAGGGGCGTTGTCACTTCCCATCGCGTCAATGACGATGCGCATAGCCTTCCTCAGTCCCGGCTTCGGCCATTCCACGCGCCGGCATACTCTTCACGCCGACGCACTTCTGAATCCTCGGCGGCTCTTCACGGCACATGCGGCACGTTCTCGAGCGACGCGAGGCCGAGTTAGTCGGTCTGAACGACGAGGCGATCTTTGTAGTGGCCGCACTTCGGGCACACGCGGTGCGGCAGAATGCGCTCGCCGCAGCTCTGGCACTCCGTGAACACCGGGCGGCTCAGCGCGTGATGCGAGCGGCGCGTGTTCTTGCGGGTCTTACCGGTCCTTCTCTTTGGTACAGGCACGTTTCACTCCTCCGAGGGTTTTTCGGGCACTTTGGGAAACATATCCCGCAACGCCGAGAACCCTTTGTTGCCTAACGGCTTATCCATATCTTCCGTCGCGCACCCGCACTGCCCCGTGTTCCAGTTCACACCGCACTGGGGGCATAGCCCCCGGCAGTCCGGTCCACACAGCAGTTTGGATGGCGTTGCCAACACCATCTCTTCCCATGCCCGCGCGCCGAGGTCGATCTCGGTCCCCGAGAACAGGGTTACATCGGCGGACTCGTCCAGCTCCGCCGAATCCATGTCCACCTCGAGCGACTCGTCCGCCGGGGGGCGCTCGACGCCATGCGCAAACACCCACACCACGTGCTCGTCGAAGTCATGCGCCACATCAACCAAGCAACGGTCGCAATGCCCAAATACCGCGCCCGCGACCTGACCCGTAAAGACGTAGGTTTCATCCACCTCACGCAATACGCCCGAGACCCAGAGGTCTTCCGCACGCATCGGTGCGGCCCCGTCGGGGCGCAACACTTCGCTCGGCGCATGTGCCTCGACATGCAGCCCCTCGGCCGAAATCTGCGCTATCGGTATACGAAGGCTCTGCACGGCAAATTGGACTCCCACCCGTCTTGACAGGCGAAACAACATACCAAACGAAGGTTTGGGGTGTCAAACCGGACCTCCTGCCCGGTCTCTGCCCCGCTCCGCTCCACATCACCTGGTCCGGCGCGAGGAAGATGAGGCGAGGAACGTACAGGACATCCCCCAAGAAATGGGGTATCGGGATCGCAAGTAATTGGCCTGATATTGGTTAGGGATCGGCACAAGTGTCCGGGGTGATTTTTGGGGGATCTTTGGTCGGGTTGCAGTGGCCTCCTTGGAGCGTCAGAATCT
>JBHELB010000016.1:0-195694 GCA_041859045.1 Candidatus Hydrogenedentales bacterium
AGATTCTGACGCTCCAAGGAGGCCACTGCAACCCGACCAAAGATCCCCCAAAAATCACCCCGGACACTTGTGCCGATCCCTAACCAATATCAGGCCAATTACTTGCGATCCCGATACCCCATTTCTTGGGGGATGTCCTGGCACGACTCGCGGGCATTGATGCGAAATGGGTTCGGCAACGCTGGTTGTCACACTGCGAAGACCGGGCGCGGGCCGGTCTGGATGCGTTGAGGGCGATATCGGACCGCTTGGCGTTTCACACCGGCCCGCCTACTTTAGCGGCGGTTGCACAAAGCGCGGATGTATTCAGCGCGAGCTTGGTTGTGCTCGATTACCTGCAACGCTTCGCGCCGGGTGACGGCGAGCGCCACGCGGACAAACGAAGCGAACTCGACGGCACCATGAACTACTTGCGGCGCTTCGCGGACAGCGGGCTGGGCGTGTTGGGGATAAGCGCAGTGGCGCGGCAACGCGGACGGGCAGGCTCTGATTACGCGGGGCTTGGTCTTGCTTCCTATCGCGGTAGTTCGGAGTTGGAGTACGGTGCAGACTCTGCTTGGGTGTTGGAATGCGAGAACCCGGCAGACCTGAGTGATTCGACGGTGCGGTTGCAGTGCGTCAAGAATCGTCATGGCGAAACGGGGGCAATGCTTTTGAACTTCGATCGCGCGCGACAGTCCTTCACGCTGTGCGGCGGAAGCGTGCCGGGCGAGGTTGCAGACGCGCGCGCGGCTGTCGAAAGGGTATTCGCAGATGACGATACCCCATTCTGAGGAACCATATCGCGTGCCCCCGCCCGGCGTGGCGGCTGTGCCGTTACTCACACCCGAAGAGCGCGAACGGGCGACGGTTCGACAACGGGCACAGGAGACCAAGGCCAAACGCAAGGACGCGGTGCGGCGGCGTTGGGCGATGTTGAACGACTTCGCGGACCACGGCATGGCGGGGTTGCGCCCGTCCGATGCTGCGGTTTGGCTTGCGCTGTTTCGTCATGCCCGTGCGGACGGCGTGGCCACGGTGTCGCGCTCGCGGATTGAGGCGATGACTGGGGTCAATAGGAAGACGATTACTGCTTCGCTTCGGCGGCTTGCGGACGCCGGATGGATAGCCTTGCTTCGGCGTGGCGGCCCGAACGGCGGAATCGCGGTATACAAGGTATGCTCGCGCGGCGAAGGGGTGGGGAAATAGTTTGGGCCTAGATGGGGAAATGGTTGGGCCGCGATACAGTATTTCCTACAAGGAAATACCCCACACCGTTCGCCTTTGCGGGTGCGGCGCGTTGAAAGGAAGACTTGACCGCGCTTTCGGTGGGCGCGATACTCGCGCAAGAGACAGGAGCACGTCCTATGTTATTCAAGAAGATATCAACCCGACCGCTTCCCGAGGGTGCGGAACTTTTCACACGCAACGGCGCACGCTTCGCGCGGTGGACGGTGAAGGGCAAGCGCCGGGAGGCGCGCGTCACGGGCGAAGGCGACGCGTTGCGTATCCAGACGGAAACGGCAACGTGGTATGCGCGCGTTCGCTTGGCGGACGGTTCGCGAGCGGATCTGTCGACGGGGTGCCGGGACAAATCGGCGGCAGCGGCTTGGGCGACGCGTGCCGCAGCAGAGCAAGAGAAAATCCGCGCGGGGGTTATCACGCAAGCCGAAGCGGAGACGGCTCGGCATGGAAGCCGGGGATATGTGGCAACCGTTGCCGATTTCATTCACAGCATGGAGGCGCGAGGGTGTACGCGGGAAACGTGTTCAACGTGGAAGCGTTATCTTGAATCGGCGGGCGCGGTGGGGTTGGGCTGGCGGACGTTGCGTAACATGGACCGAAATGAGCTGGAGCGCTGGCTTGCCATGAGAGCGGTGACACCTAAGGACGAAAAGAATCCGGCTTCCGTCATGGGCGCGCGAACGCATAACGGCTATATCACCACGTTTCATGCCTTCGGGGTGTGGTGCGCGCGTCACGGCTATATCAAGACAAACCTGTTCGCAGGCATGACGCCACGCAACAGGGAAGTCGACCGGCGGCGCATTCGCCGAGCATTGACCGCCGACGAAGTACGGCGATTGATTGAAGCGGCGCGAAATCGCCCGGCAACGGAAGCATTGCGCGGCAATCGCGGGCGCGGCGCTTCCATACGTAAGGAAGCGGCCAACATATCAACGGCAACATTGGACCGCTTGCGCTGGCTAGGCGAAACGCGCGCGATGGCGTATTGGACGGCAGCCTGCACGGGCCTGCGCTGGGGTGAACTGCGAAGCATTACGCTGGGTGCGGTCCGGTTGGATGCGGACCCGCCGCATATCGTCCTCGAAGCAAAGAACGAGAAGGCCCGGCGCGGCGCGCTGATTCCTCTTCCTGCGGATTTGGCGGTGGGACTGAAAGGATTACCTTGCCGAGCGCCGAGCGCGTCTTTCGGGCGAACGTGGCGCGTTTGTCGTCGCGTTCCCGGGCGCGGTGGAAAATGCACGAGTGTTCGATGTGCCAGAGAAGATGGCAAAGGTGTTTCACGCAGATTGCGAAGCGGCGGGCATACCCCGGCGCGATAGCGCGGGGCGCGTGGTGGACGTGCATGCACTGCGCGTTACGTTTGGCACGATGCTGTCGCGGTCGGGCGTGTCGTTGCAGCAAGCGCAGAAGCTCATGCGGCATAGCGATCCAAAGTTGACCGCGAACGTTTACACCACATTGACGGTTCTCGACGGCGAAAGCGCGGTGAACAGGCTACCCAAATTCAGTGCGTCGGTAGCGGCGCGATCGACGGGAAAGGCCGTTGGTTTGGTTGCACCAAATGTTGCACCAATTTCTGTCCTAGAGAGGGTGCAAGGGGCAAAAAATGGCAATCTGGAAGCATTTAAGCATAACGGCGGATCGGCTGCCACAGATCGCATTTTGGCCAATGATGACAGGGGTTTGCAGGAGGTGGCGACTAAAGGAAATGGCGTACCCGGAGGGACTCGAACCCCCAACCCCTTGGTCCGTAGCCAAGTACTCTATCCATTGAGCTACGGGTACGCACGTAACGAACGGGGATAGGGTAGCATAGCCTTCGAAGAAGAGTCAAATTCGCCACGGGGATTTTCCGCCAGTGTGAGTGCTTGCCGCGCGTTGTCTTCACAAAGCGATGTTTATTTCGCGCTAACTGCTTGCTAGACTCAGCGTAGCGAGGCGAAAACCAGGAGACGGCGTGTGCGTGCGGTGATTCAGCGAGTATCCGAGGCGCGGGTGACGGTGGCGGGCGCGGTGACCGGGGAGATCGGGCGGGGCCTGTTGGTGTTGCTTGGCGTGGGACAGGAGGATGACGAGCACGACGCGCGCCTGATGGTGGAGAAAGTGGCGCAGTTGCGGTGCTTTGCGGACGAGGATAGCAAGTTCAACCGTTCGGTCGAGGACATCGGCGGGGGGGTGCTGGTGGTGTCGCAGTTTACGCTGTATGGCGATTGCCGCAAGGGACGGCGCCCGAGCTTCAGCGACGCGGCGCGGCCGGAGACGGCGGTGACGTTGTATGAATCGGTGGCGCGCCACTTCGAGGCGCGCGGGTTGCCTACGGCGCGCGGTGTATTTGGCGCGCACATGGACGTCCAGTTGGTGAACGATGGCCCGGTGACGTTGTTGATTGACACAAAGAGGGTCTTTTGATGGCCGCACTGTGTGGCGTGTTGGGCGATTGCCGGCGCGACGTTGCCGCTCGCATGGCGGAGGCGCTGCAACACCGTGGGCCGTTGACGGTGGGGAACTCGGGCGAGGCGCACGTCATTCTGTCGACGGGCGCGATCGTCGCGGGGCCCTGCGCGCTACACGGCGCGCCGCGCGGGCTCAAGGGTGAGCCGCTCGATGCGTCCGCCGTGCTTGAACTCTGTCGCCAAGCGCACCCGCCGTGTTCGATGCCGTTGCGCGGGGCGTTTGCGGCGGTTGTTGCGGGGCGCACGCCGGGGGCTTGGTGGCTGCTGCGCGACCGCACCGGGCGCGTGCCGCTTTACTACGCGGTGGTTGATGGCGTTCTTCTGTTCGCGACGGAACTACGGGCCGTGCTGGCCTCGGGCCTGATCCGTTCGCGGCTCAATCTGACCGCAGTCGATCAGTACATGACCTTGGGCTGTGTGCCGGGCGCGCACACGGCGGTGAAGGGGATTCATCGCGTCGAACCGGGGCGCGCGCTGGTGTATGACCACGGTGCGGTGTCGACGTTTCGCTTCGCAGGATTCGGCGCGGAAGACGATCGCATCGAGAAAGAAGACGCCGTTCGCCGGTTGCGTGAGTTGATGGAAGAGGCGCAGGGGCGGGTTGAGGCGGATACGCTGCTATGGTCGTCCGGCCTCGACTGCGCGGCGCTCGCCGGACTGAATCCGCGCATGCAGCCGTTGCACGTGGTGGTCGACCGCGCGTGGCAGGATGAGACGCGCCTGGCGAAGGAAACCGCTCGGCGTATGGATCGCACGTTGTCAATAGCCACCGCGCGACGGTTGACCGAGACCGAGTTCATGCGTATTACGCGTGCGCTTGATGAACCGGTGGCGAACGCGTCGGTGCTGCCGTTGGGGCTCGTACTGCAAGCGGCCTCGGCAAAGACGCCCGTTGCGGCGACGGGACACGGCGCCGATCAGCTTTTCGGCGGATTCACGCGGTTCCGGTTTGTGCAAAAAACAATTCAGGCGCAGGCGATGGTGCCTGCGACATTCGTAGGCAATGTGTTGCCCTCGTTGCCGCCCAACGCGTTTGTGCGCCGGGGCGGACAATTCCTGGCCAATATCCGCGACAACCTCGCGTCGTATCTTTCGCTGACGTCGGTGTTCGACGGCGAGGAGCGGGCCGAACTGTACACTGAAGCGGTGCAGTCCGCGCTGCACGATGCCCCGCTCGAAGGTGGACTCGGACCGCTATTCCAGGACGATGATTTCACGCGGAACGTATTCGATTTTGATCTCGCGGTGGGGCTTCCCAATGTGTTGTTGCACACCTGCGACCGGTTATCGGCGGCGTTTGGGATGCGGTTGGAGCTTCCGTATCTTGACGACGCCATCCTTGATTTCGCGGTGTCGCTGCCGCCGCATGTGAAGTACGGCGTGCGCAGCAAGACCCTGCTGCGTCAGGCGATGAAGGGCGCGTTGCCCGGCCGCGTTCGGCTGCGGGCGCGCCGTGATTTTCGCGTGCCGCAAGGCGGCCGAGTGCAGCGCGTTGTGGATGCCGCCGCGCGCGACCTTATTACCCCGGACCGCGTGGATGCGACCGGTCTATTCCGTTGGTCCGTGGTGGAGACGGTGATGCGTCGAGCCGGTCACAACGTCTACCGTCAGCGCCAGTTCTGGGCGCTCTTGCTCTTTTTCGCCTGGCACAAACACCTGCTGGAGGGTTAAACGTGCGCATCGCGTTGGCGGGAACCGGACGCGTCGGCGTACGTTTTTTGCAGGCCATCCTCGAGTCAGACCACGACGTCGTCGCCCTACTGCAAAATGGCCGCGCCACGCGATCCCGCACGGCGCGATGGGCATTGCCGACGTTGGCGGCGGGGCTTGCATCGCGATCCAGCGTGATGGGCATCGCGCGCGCACACAAAGTGCCCATTCTGTGGCTGGACAAGCTCAACGACGCCGAACTTGCCCCCTTGCGGGAGCTTGAGCCCGATATCATCCTTGTCGGCGCGTTCAGCGTGATTTTCAAGCGATCCATTCTCGATCTGCCAAGAATCGGATGCATCAATTGTCATCCTTCCCTATTGCCGCGCCACCGTGGGCCGGTGCCGCATTCATGGGTCATTCTGAATGACGACACCGAGAGCGGCGTCACGTTTCACCGCATGGACGAAGGTATTGACACCGGTGAATTGCTTGACCAAGAGTCGTTTCCCGTTCGGCCCGACGACACGGCATTGACCTTGAGCGCGCGCGCCGCGGACATCGCCGGGCAACGCATCGTTGCGTTGCTTGATCGCATTGAGGCGGAGGGAGTGCGCGGCACGCCGCAGGACACCGCTGCGGCAACGTACGAGCAGCGCGTGCCCGACGACGTGTTGCGCATTCGTTGGGACCAGCCCGCCGCCGAGATTCACCGTATCGTACGTGCCTGCGCGATGTCGCCCTATGCGCGCTTCCTCTTTCGCGGTCACCCCGTTTTTTTGACCCGCGCCTCATACAACCTCGAACCGGTTGACGCCGCACCGGGAACGATCTTGTCCACCGGGCATCCCCTGCGCGTTGCCACGGGACAGGGAACGTTGCACATCGAAATGGCGCTTGCCACTCGGCCGCTGCCCTGCACGTGGCCGTCGGCGGTCAGCCGCCCTCGCCCCGGCGACCGGTTGGAGTGACCCATGCCGGACCTCGTGACCATCGTGATCCCGGCGTTCAACCAACTCGCGTATTGCCGCCTCTGCATCGAGTCCGTGCAACGCAACACACGCCCGCCGTATCGCCTGGTGCTGGTCGATAATGGATCAACGGACGGCGTGGGGGAGTATTTCGACTCCGTGCCCAACGCGATACCCGTTCATACCGGTCGTAACCTCGGGTTCCCCGCAGGCGTGAACCGCGGCCTGGCGCACGCGGAGGGCCATGTGCTGCTGCTCAATAGCGACACCATCGTGCCTTCGGGCTGGCTCGAACGGCTTGAAGCGCCGTTTTGCGAAGACGCCGCCGTTGGAATGACCGGCCCCGTCAGCAATTGCGTGTCCGGCGAGCAGCGCATCGAAGGCCTGGACGACGGAGACATTGCCGCGGTCGAGTCTTTGGCGCACCGTCGGGCGGCGGAGTTTGCAGGACAACGCCGCGACACGGCCCGGTTGGTGGGATTCTGCGCGCTGATTCGCGACACGACGTTTCGCAAGGTAGGCCTGCTCGATGAAGACTACGGCATCGGCAATTTCGAGGACGACGACTACTGTTTGCGCGTACGCCTCGCGGGATACCGCCTGTCGATCGCCGATGACGCCTTCGTGTTTCATTTCGGAAGTCGAAGTTTCGCGGGCATGGGCCTTCACGGCGAAGAGTTCAACGCGTTGATTCGACGCAACGAGGCGCTGTTTCTTTCCAAGTGGCGCAACGCGCCGCTCGAACAATTGCCCGCCTACCACCGCGCCCGTCTGCTGGCCGGGCAGGCGCAGGAAGCGCTTGAACAAGGGGACGCCGCCGCGTGCCTACGCCTGTACCGCGACGCACTCGCCCTGAACCCCGTATCGGGGCAACTCTACTGCGAACTGGGCCAGGTGATGTGGCGGCTTGGCGATCCCGAACGCGCCCGGGCTTACCTCGAACGCGCCCTGCAACTCGAGCCCGGGAACCCAAGCGCCTCGGCCTGGTTGAAGGATATCAACACGCAGAATTTGGGCTAGGAGTGGCGACACTCTCATACATGCGCGGAGATTTGGGGTGAAGAATCGCAAAACATGGTGGATGGGAGTATCTGCGATCACGTTACTGTGTGCGGCGCTTGGAAGTATGTTTCTTCTGCAGGAGAAGAGCGATATTGTTGTGACAATGAGTGCTCAGAGGGAGACTGAGGCGCTGCCAGTCGAGTCCGCCGAAACAACGCAACCGCCTCGAGTTGCAGATCCGCTTCCGCCTTTTATAGAGGCCTCGCGCCTCGCGGGCAGGCTGCCAACCGCGGAGGAATACGAGAAGGCGCGCCAGGAAAATCTCGAGCGGATTCGCAAAGAACAACCGCCGGTGAAAAAATTGAGCGCCATGTCTCCGACGGAACTTGCCACAGAGTTGGTGACTGCGCCATCGCGCCATGAGATTTTATTCATGAGTACGTTTCCTGTGGATGCGGGACTTTCCCTCTATAGGTATGTTCATCCCGGCGTTGATGAATTGCTCAAGCGGCCTGATGCCGGGCAAGCGTTGTTGGACGTTTACACCAGTATGAGCGATCGCATAAATACGCCGCCCACGGATTCTATCGAAGCGGGCGGCTTTTCATTCGAGTTTCCCGTCGCGGAGCTTCTCCTGTCGGCTCCTGAAGTAGTGGTGCAGTTTCCGAGCAACACGCAGCGACGCGAGGTAATATCGGCCATTTTGGACAGCGTGCGACGGCGCGCGAAATACAATGCATCGAGTGCAAAGCCTTTGTATGGGGAGGGAAACAAGACTTGGGCGGGGCATGCTGTGGCGCAGTATCTCGGTGCTTCGGGGGTGGAGGAATACCTGACTTGGAAGGAACGGAAAAGGGAACTGGATAGAAAGATGGGTGCGCCGATAGAAATGGGCGTCAATGAGTTCGAGGCTCGTGAGATTCTGGCCATTGCTCAACGCTTCCTAGAGACACAGAAATAGAGTGAATCTCTACAGGAGTTTCGTTCGATTTCGAAACACCTCGTGATTGATTTTGAAGCAAGCAAAGCAGTCTCTTCCGCAGATTCCGCCAATTTTCGCACGGCATAGCGTTTGCTCTCTTCAAGGGGAACCTAGAAAGGAGTCGCTATGCGTCTAGATAAACTTACGATTCGAGCCCAGGAAGCCCTGTCCGAAGCGGTGGATGTGGCGTCGCAGCACGGTCACGCGGAGCTTGCGCCGGTGCATATCCTTATTGCGCTTGTGGAACAGGAAAAAGGGGCCGTAACCTCCATCCTTCAGCGGTTGGGGCTGCCGTCGCCGCAGCTTTCCGCCGAGGCGCGCCAGCGTTTGGCGTCGTTGCCGCGTGTGTCGGGCGCGGCGCAGCAACCCGGACTCGGACTCGCCGCGCAGCGTGTTCTCGACGCCGGATGGAGGGCCGCGCACGCGCTGAAGGACGAGTACCTGAGCACGGAGCACTTGTTTCTCGGCATCCTGGAACAACGTAGCGACCCGGCGGCCGAGTTGCTGCGCGCTCACGGTGTACGTTCCGAGGCGGTACTCGCCGCACTCAAGGAAGTGCGCGGCGCGCAGCGCGTTACGGATCCCAACGCCGAAGACAGTTACGATGCGATGGCGAAGTTCAGCCGCGATCTGACGCAGCTTGCGCGCGCGGGTAAACTCGATCCGGTGATCGGGCGCGACGAGGAGATCCGCCGCGTGATTCAGGTGTTGTCACGCCGCACAAAGAACAACCCCGTGCTGATTGGCGAGCCGGGCGTTGGCAAGACCGCTATCGTCGAAGGACTGGCCCAGCGCATCGTCGCGGGCGACGTGCCCGAAGGACTCAAGAACAAGCGCGTGGCCGCGCTGGATCTAGGCGCCCTCGTCGCGGGCGCGAAGTTCCGCGGCGAGTTTGAAGATCGCCTGAAGGCCGTGCTGCGCGAGGTCGAGTCGGCCGAAGGCAGCATTGTTCTTTTCATCGACGAGTTGCATACGCTTGTCGGCGCGGGCGCGGCGGAAGGCGCGATGGACGCCTCGAACATGCTGAAGCCCGCGTTGGCGCGCGGCGAACTGCATTGCATCGGGGCGACGACGCTTGACGAATACCGCAAGCACGTGGAGAAAGACGCCGCGCTTGAGCGGCGATTCCAGCCGGTGTTTGTGGGGCAGCCGAATGTCGAGGATACCGTGGCGATCTTGCGCGGTCTCAAGGAACGCTACGAAGTGCACCACGGCGTGCGCATTCAGGACGCGGCGCTGGTGGCCGCGGCCACGTTGAGCCATCGGTATATCGCGGACCGCTTCCTTCCCGACAAGGCCATCGATCTGATCGACGAGGCGGCCTCGCGCCTGCGCATCGAGATCGACAGTATGCCCTACGAGATCGATGTGCTGGATCGCCGTATTCGACAGCTCGAGATCGAACTGCTGGCGGTGACGCGCGATCGGGACAAGGGAGCGCTCGAGGCGCGCGAAGGAATCGAGCGGGAATTGGCCAACCTGCGCGAGGAACTTGCCGCGAAGAAGGCGCAATGGCAAGCCGAGAAGGAGGTCATTGGCGCGATCCGCAAAGTGAATGAGGAGATCGAATCGGTTCGCCGCGAGGAAGAGCAAGCCGAGCGCGCGGGCAACTTGGCGCGCGTGGCGGAACTGCGCTACGGCCGTCTCACCGAACTGCAGAGCGCGCTTAAGGTTCACCAGGAGAAGTGGAACGCGATGCAGGCTGAGGGCAGTTTCCTGCACGAAGAGGTGACCGAAGAGCAGATTGGGCGGATTGTCTCAAGCTGGACCGGCATCCCCGTGGACAAGCTCATGGAAGGCGAGATGCACCGTCTTGTTTCGATGGAGCAGCGATTGACCGAGCGCGTCATCGGGCAGGAGGAAGGCATTCGCGCGGTATCCAATGCCGTGCGGCGTGCGCGTGCGGGCCTGAAGGAGCCGAACCGCCCGATTGGGTCGTTCATTTTCCTCGGGCCGACCGGCGTGGGCAAGACGGAACTCGCGCGAGCGCTGGCAGAGTTGCTGTTTGACGACGAGAACGCGATGGTGCGCATCGACATGTCGGAGTACATGGAGAAACACGCCGTATCGCGTTTGATCGGCGCGCCTCCCGGCTACGTGGGCTACGACGAGGGCGGCCAGTTGACCGAGGCCGTGCGGCGGCGGCCGTATTGCGTCATCCTTTTCGACGAGATCGAGAAGGCGCACCCGGACGTATTTCACGTGCTGCTGCAATTGCTCGACGACGGCCGCTTGACGGACAACCAAGGGCGTACCGTGGACTTCAAGAACTCGGTAGTGATCATGACGTCGAATCTCGGCGCGGAGCTGTTCCAGCAGGGCGTTGCGGACAACGAATCGGTGATGGCGGTTCTGCGCGGGCACTTCCGGCCAGAGTTCCTGAACCGTGTCGACGATATCGTCGTGTTTCACGCGCTTTCGCGCGAAGACATCCGGCGCATTGTGGATGTGCAGGTGAAGCGTCTTGGCAAACGACTCGAGGAAAAGCATCTCACACTGCACCTGACGACCGAGGCTAAGGACCTCCTGGCAGAGCAAGGGTACGATCCCGTTTACGGTGCGCGTCCGCTCAAGCGGGTCATTCAGCGGGAGCTGCTCGATCGCTTCGCCATGGAGATTCTCGAAGGCCGCATTCGCGAGGGCGATACGGTCACCGTCGATGCAGACAATGGAACGCTGGTGCTACGTCCGGAGCATGCCGCCGCGGCGTAGCACGGACACTATGGGCGGATGCGCGGGGCGTACGGAGTCGATAGGAATCGGCGAATTTTCGCGATGCGCCCCTCTTGCGCGGAATTTCGCCGCGTGCTATGATGTTTTCGTTGCAGATAGGTGAGGACCATGTTTAATTCGAAGCACACGTTGGGACTGCTACTCCCACTCCTCCTCGTGGAGGAGCGCAGCCCCGCCGTGCCTCGAATTATTTAGCGCATAACCCAGTAGGGTTCAGCATAGAGGCCGCGGGAACGCTCCCGCGGCCTTCGGTTTTTTCTGGTCAACCGGCGTACACAGCGCCAGCCCCTACTCGGGGCATGAGAGGAGGTGGTGTTCGATGGATTCGGGGCTTGCTGGTCTCGCGTCCGAAGGCTTGCGCCTTTGCGTAACGAGGATGTCGTTTGAAAATGAGATTTCCATACGCAAAGGAGCAAGAACACGATGGAACCCTATGTACGTATTTTCGACACCACCCTGCGCGACGGTGAACAAACGCCGGGAGTCCACATCACGGTAGAGGAGAAGTCGGCGATCGCGGCGCGCCTGGTTGAGATGGGCGTGGACGTGATCGAGGCGGGTTTTCCGGTATCTTCGCCGGGGGACCGCGACGCGGTGGCGCGGATTGCGCGCGAAGTGCGAGGCGCGAGCGTCGCCGCGATGGCGCGCTGTGTCGCGAAAGACATCGACGCGGCGGCTGAAGCGTTGCGTGACGCGCAACGCCCGGTCATTCATGTCTTCCTGGGCACGTCGGACATTCACCTGGATCGCAAGCTGCGCATCAACCGGGCCGATGCCGTCCGCATGATCCGCGAGGGCGTGCAACGCGCCCGAGCGACGGGGATGACGGTGCAGTTCAGCGCCGAGGACGCGACGCGCACGGAGCGCCCCTTCCTGAGGCAGTGTGTGGGCGTGGCCATTGAAGCGGGCGCGCGCTGCATCAACCTGCCCGATACGGTGGGCTGCGTGTTGCCCAATGAGTACGCGGAAATGATCCGTGATATGTGCCGTTTTACAGGGCCAGAGGTGGTCATTTCGGCGCATTGCCACAACGATTTGGGCCTGGCCACGGCGAACAGCGCCGCCGCCGCCGCTGCGGGCTCGGGACAGATCGAGGTCACTGTCAACGGCATTGGCGAACGCGCGGGGAACGCGGCGTTGGAAGAAGTCGCGGCGGTGCTGACGCTGAAGCGCGTCGCGCGCACGCGCATTGACCTGGCGCAAAGCACCGCAATGAGCGAACATGTTTCGCGAGTTACCGGCGTGCCGGTTCAGCCGAATCGCGCCATTGTCGGCGCGAACGCATTCGCGCACAGTTCCGGCATCCATCAGGATGGAATTCTGAAGGATCCCGCGACGTACGAGTTTGTCTCGCCGGCGCAGGTGGGCGCGGCTGGACATCGCTTTGTGTTGACGTCGCGTTCGGGGCGGCGCGCGGTGGCGCATCGCGCGGAGAGGATGGGCTACCGGTTGAGCGGCGACGAACTGGATTCGGTGTATCGCGCCTTTATGCGTGAGGCGGAAGCGGTGAAGTCCACCGTGCCCGATTCCACGTTGTCGGCGTTGTGCATGCAAGTGCACGGCGCGCCGGATACAGTGGGTGTGACCGAGCACGACGCCGAGAAGAACGGACGAGTCGAAGTATATTCGTTGTAGTGTTGAGTAGAACGAGGAATCGCGGCGCTTGCTTTTCGAAGCAGGCGCCGCGATCTACTTGGACTACTGTTGAGGCGTTGCGGGAGGTACGACCATCGGGCGATCCAGCGTCTCCGCGCGCACATGCGTCTGCGAGTCGTCGGCATCGGGTCGGAACACGACCGAATACGTCAGCCATCCGAAAGCCACCAAGGCACACACCGCCGCCCAGGTCATCAGTTCACGCGCCCACGGCATTTGCATGACGGCTTCGCGCGCACGTTCGCGGCGGGGAATCGCGGGTTTCTGGCTGGACGCGCGGAAGTTGTCGAGATACGGCTCCGGGTTCAACCCAAGGAATTCGCAATAGGAACGGAGAAAGCCGAGGCCATAGGTCATGGACGGCAACGAGCGAAAGTCGCCCTGCTCCAACGCGGCAAGATACTTCGCGGGGATGCGTATCTTGTGCGATGCCGAATCCAACGACAAGCCCTTTGCTTCTCGTGAAGCGCGAAGTTCGGTCCACATCGGCGCCATCATGCTCATGCGACCTCATCCGTCGGCGGCAGCGCTACAAGGATTTCGCGGGCCTTGCTGCCGATATGCGGCCCAACGATGCCTTTCATTTCCATCATGTCGATCAAACGGGCGGCCCGAGTATATCCCACGCGCAAACGGCGCTGCACCATCGAAATGGACGCTTGCCCCGTCTCGAGGACCACACGTATCGCTTCGTCGAAAAGCTCGTCGTGCTCGTCCCCAGCGTCGTCGAACGTCTCCTTGGCTTTCCCGAAATTCGCAATCTCATCGCGATATTGCGGAGGAGCCTGAGTCTTGAGATATGCGATAAGCGCATTCATCTCATCGTCGCTGACGAACGCCCCCTGAATTCGCGTAGGCTTACTCTGACCGGCAGGAAGATACAGCATATCCCCCTTTCCAATCAAGCGTTCTGCACCAATTTCATCCAAAATACAGCGCGAATCCACTCGGCTGGATACCTGAAAAGATATTCGGGTCGGGAAGTTCGCCTTAATTACCCCCGTCAGCACGTCCACCGACGGACGCTGGGTCGCGATAATCAAGTGAATACCCACCGCGCGCGCGAGCTGCGCCAGCCGCGCGATGGCATCTTCCACTTCCGCGCGGGCCAGCATCATCAGGTCGGCCAACTCGTCGATAATGCACACGATGTACGGCAGCTTGCGGATCGCATGGATCGATTCGCCGCTCTCCCCAGTTTCTCGCGCGTTCTCAGCCGCCATCACTTCGATCTCGCCGTTCTCGACGCTTTCGTTGTAGACATCGATGTTTCGCACACGCAGGTGCGCGAACAGGCGGTAGCGCTCTTCCATCTCGACGATGAGCCAGTTCAGTGCCGACGCGGCCTTCTTCGGATCAATCACTACGGGCGTGATCAGGTGCGGGATGTCATCGAAGATCGACAACTCCACCATCTTCGGGTCGATCAGCAGGAGTTGAAGTTCTTCCGGCGTCTTCGAGCAGAGCAGATTGGCGAGCAGGGTTTTCACGCAGACCGTTTTGCCCGCGCCCGTCGCACCCGCCACAAGCAAGTGCGGCATCGCGGTGATATCCGCCACCGCGACATCGCCCGCAATGTCTTTTCCAAACGCCAAGGGCAGGCGCGCGCGCGACCGTTGGAAGGTATCCGACTCGAGAAGTTCGCGCATCACGACGGCGTCGCGTTCGGTGTTCGGAATCTCGATGCCCACCCGGCCCTTGCCCGGAATCGGGGCCTCGACGCGCACCCGATGCGCCTTGAGCGCTAGCGCGAGGTCGTCGGCCAACGCCAGAAAACGGCTTACCTTGATGCCCGGCGCGGGTTCGAGTTCGAAGCGCGTGATCGTCGGGCCGCGCGTGATGTCCGTCACGCGCGCTTCAATCGCGAACGTTCGCAACGTCTCTTCGAGCAGTTCACTGATCTTGCGCAACTGCCCCGTCATGTCCTTGTTCTTCGCGGGCGGCGGCGGGTCGAACAGATCCAACGGCGGCTTCGTAAACACCTTGGGATAGGCATAGTCCGCAGGCAGTTCGTCTTCCATCAACTTCTTGCGGCGCAACAACGCCGCACCGCGCCGGGCCGTCGGCGCGGCCGGACGCGAGGCCCCCGTCACGCGAATTTCGCGCGGAGCCATCTCCAATTGCTGTGGTTGGGACAGGGGTTCCTCAGAAGCGACCGCAAGTTCCTCCTCAGGCTCGGGGAAGACCTCCAGAGAGCCATCGAGGACTTCCCCACGGCCACGACGCGGCATCGGGAACGGACGAATGTCCGCCGCCGTTTCCTCCGACGCTTCCTCTGGCGGCAGTTCGACGCGACCACGCCCCGGCAACCAAATGCGCGGACGCCGCGCCGATGCGGGCGCTTCTTCGTCGGCTTCAGCAACCGACTCTTCCGCCTCGCCGCGTACCCGCGCCGCCGCTTTCGCCACGGCCAGCGCGGAGTAGTGCCGGCGGCAACGCAGCAAGCCGTGCGTCATCCGCGCCGCAAGCACCGCGGCCGTGTTGAGCACCAACAACGCCATCCGGCGCAGCGTATTGAGCAAGTGGACAAACAGGAAATCCGTGGCCAACAAGAGCCCCACAATCAGAAAGGTCACCGCGACAACACCGGTCGTGATGCCACCAAACCAAGGTATTAGCGAAATGCCCATGAGGCCGCCAAAGACGCCTCCCGCGCTTGCGCTGCGCGCCAGAGGCGTCAGCGCGGTGTGAAACAACGCCGACACGGACAAGGTGATGATGAGGCAACCGCTGATTCGTAGCGCCAGGCGATCCAACAGTTGCCCGCGCAGCAGCATACATCCCCATACGCAGGTCACACAGTACACCACATGCGCAGCATGGCCGAAAAGCAGGTACAACAGACTCGCCGTCCACGACCCCGGCGCGCCCAGCGCGTTCGGCACATCGCCCAACGCCTCGAGCGGACGGTTCACGCTGCCCTGGAACTTGTCGGTGACCAGCGAAAGGAATAGAAAGGTGGTGAGGCCAAGGAGAAGCACCCCCGCAATTTCGCGGCGGCGCTGTACGGCCAGTTTGAGCGCGTCTGTCATGGATGATTTACCCCCGGTCGCCCTGTCCGTTGGAAACAATTGACCAACGGCAGTGTAACAGAGTCGCGCCCCCGACGCAACAATATATTGTGTAGGTATATTTTTCATACCCTCATGCTTGGGCCCCCAACCTTACCCCATATTTTCGAGAAGCACATCCACGAAAAGTATACCATATTCCGCAAAATAAACGCGTTTTCCTGGTAATGCTGCGGTGAATCTTGGATTCTATCAGGAACGTCATGAGTGAATCTTGTGAATAATGAAGCGGCTTGCCGAGCCCTGCGATAGCCTGAGACGAAGCAAAACCTGAATTTCTCGCCTCAATTGAGGGCGCGAAATTTGCGCCAATGTCCATATCTTGTGCGGGCGAAATGAAGCGGCTCCAAAGAGAAAGGGGAGCCTTCTCCGAAAAGATGGCTCCCCGGTGGAAAAGACGCGTTTTTCTCTACAGCTCCATCGGCCCGAAGACCGGTGCGGCGAAGAGGTCGTCGCGGAGGTTGGTGGAAGGATTACAGCCTCGGCCGTAGTAGAGACAGCCCCCGGGTTGGACGCTGCGGGCAAGGGTGAGGAAGACCTTGCTACCCTCGGCGCGGGCGTTGGTGATGGGGATACGAGTTCCGTCCGGCGCCTCGACGAAGAAGCCCCAGATGTTGCGGCTGGGACGCAACTTCCCTCGGACATTCTTATAGGTGATGCGCAGCATGCGGCGAGCGTCGTCTTCAAAGCGCACGCGGTCGGGCGTGAGTGTAAGCGGGCCTTTCTTCTCGTATACGAGTGCGCGGGCCAGCGCTGCGAACCGCACCCCCATGCGGCGCATGGAGACGGCGTCGACGTGAATCGCGTCGGACAGCGTGGCGTCGATCGCCGCAGCCATCGCGACGTGGTCGAGTTCCCCGGCCAAATCCAGTTGGGCTTGTTGGATTCGGTTCCAACACGCGGCGGGGAAAACGTTCTCATCCACAAAGAAGCGCGACAATTGCGCGAAGATAATAGGCAGTCTTGGCGCGCCGAGATCGGCCCGCAACGCCGCCACGAACCGTTTCATGCGATCTTTGTACAACGGCGCGGCCTCTTCGGATGCGTCGCTCTCGCCCTGATACCAGAGCACGCCCGCCACGCGCCCCCCGCAGACGCTTACGCGGCGCACCAGGCCGCCGTAGAGCGAGGCGCCGACAAGGTCTTTCTTCTCGGGGCTCCACTGCTCCATACTGGTGCCGCCGTGCGAACACATGATCAACCCAACGGGCACGCCCGTGGCCTTGTGGACCTCTTTGGCAAAACGAATGCCGAGCCCCGAGCCGATTTCCCGCCACGTGCGGTCATCATTGCGCAGCTTTTCATACTCCGCATCGCTCAGCGCAAATAACGCGCGATGCACGGAGTCGATCGAGTCGAACACGCGGCACAGCGGTTCCTTGGCGATGCCCCATTTCTCGGTGTAGTAGAAGCAATGGACGTAGCGCGAAGGCGGCTCCGCGTCGTAAAGGCGGCCGTAGCCGTCCATGTTCGACTGCCCCGCCAATACCCAGAGATCGCCGACGAGCAGGCCGTCCACTTTCACCTGGCGGCCGCTCTTCGTCTTGACCTCGAGCGTGTACGGCCCGCCCACGGGTACGCCCTGCAGGCCGCCGTTGACTGTTTGCCAAGAGCGCACGATTTTTTGTCCCGCGCGCAACTGTGCCTGCACGGGTTCACGCGAGGTAATGGGAATCGTAGCGACGTTGCGCTCGTTACGCTGAAACACTTGATCGCGCTGCGGCAGTTGCAGTCCTTCGAAATTCATACGGCGCCCTTTCTATTCATTGCTCCCCCCGGTCCTATGACCTGCGCCTAGCGGGCAAGCCCCAGGATAATGTTAATGACTCGCTGAATGTCTTTGACGTTCACCGCACCGCTACGATCCACGTCCGCCGTCGGCACGTCGTCGAGGCCGATCAGATCGTTGATGATTAGCTGTACATCCGCGACATTGATATACCCGTCCTGATTCACGTCTTCCAGCGCGCCATCGAACCCCGGCGTGTAGGCGCGCGTCAGAACAGTGGTCTGTTTGCTCACGATGGTGACTGTTTCCGCCGGGGGACGCTGGGCATTCGGCAACAACTGGTAACTAACCGTATGGGAACCGGGCGTCAATCCCTCGAGGATTGCTTGCGATTCCTGCCAGGGGCCGCCGTCCACGCACCACTTCCCACCATAGGAGAATGGATCCGCGGGATCCAGGAGTAACATGATCTGGAGCGCGCCCGCTGGCGGCTGAACGATAATGAACTGCTGCTTGGTGAGGGTATACGCGACGCCGCCCGCATAGGCGGTCAGGGTCACATCGTAGACGCCTGCCTCGGCGTAAACATGTGTGGGACTCCAGTCCGAACTGCTCTGACCGTCGCCAAAGTCCCACGTCCAGTTCTCGATCGGTTCGGAGGTGGAAACGGAGGCATTGTTGAAGGCAACGTTCAGCGGAGCGCGCCCGCTTGCCGGGAACGCCGTGAAGCCGAGATGAACGGGGGACGCGGGATGAACCTCCAAGGTGAAAAGAGATTCTCTTGTTTGTGTTGGAGCGCCGGAGTCAGATACGGCGGCGGAGAAGGTATAGAGCCCCGGCGTGGTGGGCGTTCCCGAGAGCTGGCCATCGGTGGAAAGCGTAAGGCCTTCAGGCAACAGCCCGGAGCAGGTCCATAACGACGCGCTGCCCGCGCCGATCGAGGCCGAGGCGTCCCGCGCGGACAACAAATAGTGCGTGCCGTCGCCTGAGGAGATGCCGATCGTCGGACTCAAGCCTGTCAACGCGCTGCCGTAGTGAAACGCGATTCGCCCGTCACGATAGAGCACGGCCTCGACGTCCACCGACATCGCGGTGTTTTGGTACGACGCCGCGCGCCATCGGATCGCGACGTATTCCTCGTTCACCGTCAAGTAGACATCGCCGCCGGTTTGGTTGGTCTTCAGATCGTCCCAGAGCGGCGCGATGCGCGCATGTTTCTTGAGTTCGGTAACGGAGTTGTCCCATTGGGCCGTCTGCAGCGCGAAATCGATGTAGCCATTCGAGGAAACATACAGTTTCGAATAGGTTTGTCCATAGAACGGGAACGGCCACGGCAACACGAGCTGCCACATGGAGTCGTCCGCTCGCCATCCTTGCGCCGTGCCGCCGCCAAGCCAACCGCCCGCCGTCGTCAACTCGGCGTAGTCGCTGCCCGTTTTCACGCCCCAGGCATAGGGCGTGGACCCGCCGGTCGCCGTGAAGGCGTGCGAATAGGCGCTCTCGGCATAGGCGGGCGGCAACACGGCGGGCGACGTTATCTGCAACGGCACAAACACCTCGAGCGTGACGGTCTGTTGCGCGGTCGTCTGCAACGCGTCCGTGACTTGAATGGTGAATGTGAACGTTCCCGATTCGGTGGGGGTTCCTTCAATACGCTCACCGTCAATCACGAGTCCGGCAGGCAATGTACCGCTCGCCACACTCCACGCCAGAGGCGCAACGCCGTGGGTAGCCGTCAGGGTGAACGAATACGTCTGGTTCCGATAGGCCGCGGGAAGCGACAGCGGCGAAGTGATCGTGAGAACCCGCGGAAACACCGCGACCGTCGGGTCGCCAAAAACATGGTAGCGCGTGTAGTACGTTTGCCCGCTCCCGGGGAACGCGGCGTACACATGCTCTAGCCCAACTTCGAGCGCCTGTCCCAGCCCAAGGTCGGGGTTCGTCTGGAGCGCGGCAAACTCCCGCCGCTCCAGCACGTCGTCCTCGTTCCAGAACGTGTCGGCGCTTCCCGCAACGTACGCCACGCCGCGCGCGGTCGTCTCGAGCCATGCCTCGGCGAAGCAGTCGTCGTTCTGGAAGGCCCCCGTCTGGCAGCAATGCCCGAACACCACCGGCACATCGAGCGCATTGGCGAGCGATGCAAGCTGCACCACCGAGTAGCTGTAGCCAGACCACATGTTCCACGCACCGTGTCCGGAGTAGACAACCGTATCGACGCCCCCATTGATAACCGAAGTAAGCTCGGCGGCGCTGCGCGCTTTGCGGAAGAAACGCTCGTGACTAACCCCCGCGGGCACGGCGTTCGCAATGACCCATTCGTGACTTCCTTCGGCGATGCTCCACTCGCTTTCGTTATTTCCGTTCGACACCCAGACCATCTTGCCGTGTTTGCGCGCCCGCGCAAATGCGCCGATCTTCTGAACGTACTGCGACACGGCCGAGGCCGAATCCAAAGAGATGCGTCCCACAACAAGGTCTTTGCCCAGGAAGTCCTCAAAGTCTTCGCCCGGATCCATCAAGGCATACGGCAGATCCGAGAGAACGGAACCGGCGTAGAACGTGGGAATGCTCTCGATATCGCCAATAATCACGACGTACGCCGGGGCTTCTTGCGCATACAACGTTTGCAGTTGCGCGCGGATCGCGCTGGCGGGCGTCGCGGGCTCCACCGGGAGTGTGAATACCTCGAACCCCTCAGTTTGCTTCTGCTGAACATACGCCGCGGCGGCGGACGCCATCGGAGTGGGGTAAACCACCACCAACCCGGCAGGCGCCGTGTCCGATGTCAGCGCGGCATTCAACGTTGTGGACACGCCGTCGCTGACCGTCACGTTGTGAAACGTCTGCGGCAGGAAACCCGGCGCGGAGATCGTCACTGTGTACGTCCCCGAAAGAAGTGGCCGGTGATAGTCGCCCAACGTTTGGCCTGTGTACACCGGTGCTCCTTCGGACTGAACGGAGATTTTGGCCGCGAGCGGATTTCCCGAGGCCGCATTGGTGACGATGCCGTTGATGCCGGTCCGCGCGGCTTCGAGATACGCCAACATCGCGTCGCGGTTGTTGCTCCACAACGTCGGAAGCTGCGACGCCGCGGGCACAAACGTGTTCGACACCTCTATCGTCACGTGCAACGCCCCGAGATAACGATAGGCCCAGTCCTGAAACCCGCCTTCGACGGAATACCAGTCCGCGCCGTTCGTGATGCCGTTCGCAAACACCGTGCTGTTCCACATCGGCGTGTTCCGGCTCGAATACGTTCGGGACAGTTGCTGGAACAACGCGTCGTCGGGCGACGTCGAATACACACTGCCCAACCCGTCGTTGTCGTAGGGATAGTTCACCACAAGCGCGCCCGTGTGGAAATTGGCCATCACCGCGAAGCGGCGTTGCATGCACCACTCGATCACTCGTTGGACTTCAATGGGGCGGCTCCCCAGCACCGGGGGCGGACCGTCAAGGACATTGCCGATGGCCGAAGTGGCTCCGTCTGGGAAGATGCGATTCAGGTCAATGCCGTTGGCATTCGCACGAGTGGAGGCTTCGAGGCCGTCCGGGTTCATCGACGGCATCACCCAAATCTCGAAATCATTCACCAGCGCCCGAACGCGCGAATCGGTGGTGTAGCGCGACAAGAGATAGTCGATGAAATACATACACAACTCGAGCCCCGGCCGTTCGTTGCCGTGTATGTTGCCGACGTAAGCGGTCTCGGGTTCGTTTTCATCGGCGTTCGGGTTATCGCTGATCTTCAGCGCGTACAACTCCCGGTTCTGAACGCTTTTCCCGATCGACTCCAGCGTGCAGAGTGTGGGGTAGGTTTGCGCATAGCCGTTGAGCGCGGCGACCATCCCCGCATAGTCGTGATACTGACCCAGCGCCTTGCCGGACGCTGGCACATCAGGCTGAGAGAGTTCGACAATTTCGTGTCCGGCCTGTTGCAGTTCCAGCAGTTCCGCGTCGGTGGCGTAAATCTTCAGCACGAGCCCCTGCCGCGACGCGACGTCGTACCCGTCCTCCACCAGCGCTCGCCATTCCGCGTCGGTCTTGCAGCGCACTTCCAAGAGATGGATAGTCCCCGTGCGCGGCCCGGCGGCCTTGGGCAACGGCGCGGCAGGGTACGTCAGCGTCAACCGCAACGCCGTGGGATATTGCAGAACTCCTTTTACAGGGTCGTACGCGAACGGGCGCAGCTCGACACTGGCATACGCGCGTCCCCGCTTGACATACGTCCGCACCACCGGCTCCGAGGCCGCCGCGGATTTCGCCGGCCCTGCCGCCTTTTCACCCCGGTAGTAGGGCTCGTCGATGACAAACGGCGTCTCGACGCCATTTTTGGGCGCAGGCGGCTGATGGGGATAGACCCAATGCGGCGTGGCGGCCTCTTGTAGGTCGGACTCCTCGACGGAAACCTCAGGCTGAATGCCCAAGGGGATTTCCACCGTCTCGACGAACACCGGCAGCGCGGGCAGTCCCGGGGCGTTATCGGTCCCCGCATCGCCCGCCCGTACCTTGGTGTAGGTCCCGCCGTCGCGCGCCTGCACCGACTCAAGCGTGGGCGGTCCCAGACGCAGTTCCAGCGTGACGCCTTGCGCGTCCCGGGTTTCCGCCTTGCGTGCGGCGCCCTCGGCCTCTGAAAGCGCAGCCCAGAGCAATAGCCCGCTCAGCACCCAGAACGTCACGAAACCGCGCATGCTCGCCAACCGAATATCCTTTCCAGCGCCTACCGGCTACTGCGGCAACAGTTGATGTCCATAGGACGCCCCATTATTGCATTCCCGGAAGATTTCGTAAAGCAATACCCCTGGCGCCTTTCGGGCGTTTGATTGCCGGGGACAAGTTTGTACAATATCAAAGGATACGGTTCTGGGCGGGCAAGCGCGGGGGAGGACGATGGCGAATAGCGACCTATATAATCCATCGCCCGTACTATCATTCGACGGAACCGGCAGTATTCTGGACATGAATCCCGCCGCGCGGGCGCTGTTTCGCGGCGCGGAAGTCGGCCAAGCCCGGCTGATGGACCTCATTCCCGAGGCAGAGGGCTTGCGCGTGGACGCCCTGATTCGCGCGGACGGTCAAGTCCGGTTGCATACCCATCAACAGCAGCGCCTTTACGAGTTCACGTTCGTAGGCGTCTCGGCGCAAAGCGCCGGGTTGGCCTACGGTCAAGACATCACCGAGGCGCACGAAACCCAGGAAACCCTGCGCCTTATGCTCGGGGTCACGTCATCCATCGACCGCGCCGACCTGTTCCGCTCCATTCTGCGTATGGTCGTTTCCGCGCTGGGCGTGAAAGCGGCGCTTGTCGCCGAGGAACTGGAGGCGCGCCCGCGGCGGTTTCGCACCGTGGCGCTTTGGCATGACCAAGGGTTCGCGCCCGATATCACCGTGCGCGCCGCGCAGACGCCGTTGGAGCAAATCCGCGGGGGCAATGATCGGAGCCTGCTCGTCCGCGATGGTCTTCAGACCGAATACCCTCGCTTCAAACTCGCCCGCCAATTCGGGGCCGTGAGCTATCTCGGGATTCCACTCAGCGGCTCCAACGGCCAGCCGATCGGCGTTGTGGCGGTGCTGGACGATGTGCCCCTGCGCGACGTGGAAGAAGCCGAGGCCATGTTGCGGGTGTTTTCGGGGCTGTTGGCGGGTGAACTCGAGCGCAAACGCGCGGAGGAACGTCTGCATGAGCTCTTGCAGAGTTACCGCCAGCAAACCAAGGAACTCTCGTGTCTGTGGGGACTGGCGGAGTCGATTCGCACGCGCGCGACCCTGGCCGAGATTTGCCAAGACGTCGTGGGGCTTCTCCCGTACGCATGGAGCCATCCCGCGCTCGCTGGCGCACGCATCCTCTTGGACGACGCCGCTTACCTGAGCGCCGAATTTGTGGAATCCCAATGCGGACTTTCCGCCTCCATCGTGGTTGGCGGCGTATCGCGCGGCATGGTGCAGGTGTTCTACCGCGAGTTGCCGGGACCGGGCGGCGACGAAGGCGTGTTTCTCCCCAGCGAGCGCAAACTGATCGATTCCGTGGCGCATACGTTGGGCGAAGCGTTGGAACGGCGCGCGGCGGAAGCGGAAAACGAAGAGAAGAATCTCTCGCTCGCCCGCGCCCGAAACCGCCTCGAAACCATACTGCGCTGCTGCGGCGAGGGAATCGTCGTGACGGACATGGCGGGAAACGTGCAGATCATGAATCCTGCCGCGGCAGAGCTCTTAGGCTTGGGGGAAGAGGGCTGGGTCGATCGCAGTTTCCTAGGGTTGCTGCAAGACGAGGCGTTCCGCACGGCATGGCGCGAGACCGCCGCGGCGGGCGAGGATTTGGTCAAACGGGACCTGACCGCGCCGGGCAACCGGGCGCTCTGGGTCACGCGTACACGGTTGGCCGAGACGGAGAGCGGCGAGAGCGGATACGTCACCATTCTCAATGACGTCACGAAAGAGCGCGCCATCAATCAGATGAAAACCGATTTCGTGTCGGCGGTGTCGCACGAACTGCGCACGCCGATGACCTCCATCAAAGGGTTCGCGTCCACGCTGCTGTATCGCCCCGACATCGACGCCGAAACCCGGACGCGCTTCCTGTCCATCATCGACACGGAAGCCGACCGTCTTACGACACTGATCGAAGAGTTGCTGCTGATTTCGCGCATCGAGGCGGAACGTGTCTTGATGGTCAACGATCCGATGGATATCGGACGCTTGGTGGAGCGCGTCGGGGCGTTGCTTGCCCCCGCAATGGGGCGAAAGAACATCACGTTCGAGCGCGACGTCCCGCTGGATCTCCCGCAACCCATCGGCGATATCGAGAAATTTCATGCCGTGGTCTTCAACTTGTTGGACAACGCGATCAAATTCACGCCTTCGGGAGGGGCGGTCTCTATTCGCGCTCGTGTCGAGAGAAACTCTTTGATTATCGACGTATCCGACACAGGCGAGGGCATTCCCCCCGAAGAGCAGGGCCGTATTTTCGAGCGGTTTTACCGCGTGCGACGCCCCGGCCAACAAACGCCGGGCACTGGACTGGGATTGTTCATCGCGCGCGAAATGACTACACTGCATGGTGGTCAGATTCGAGTCTCGAGTTCGGATGCAAGCGGAACGACGTTCTCTGTGAGCATTCCGCTGCAGGTCCAGGTAAGCCGGGAGCCGGAAGGCGCCCCCGGCGGACAAAGGGAGGCTTCCCATGACTAACGCGTCGCGCGGTTGCACCGTACTCCTCGTCGAGGATGACCCGCACACCATCGAACTCCTGAGCTACAACCTAAAAGAGGCCGGTTTCGACATCCGCACGGCCTCCACTGGCCTCGAAGCGCTCGCCTTACTCGGGCAGGAGTCAGTCCAGGTCATCATCTGCGACGTTATGATTCCGACCCTCGACGGATTCGCGGTCCGCGAGGAGATTCTGCAGGACCCGGTGCTGCGCGATATCCCCTTTCTGTTTCTGACCGCGAAGACCATGGCCGAAGATCAGATCCGCGGACTGCGCTCCGGGGCGGACGAGTATATCACCAAGCCGTTCGACCCCGAGGTGCTTGTCGCGCGCATCCAGATCGTGCTTGAACGACGCGATAATCTCGCGCGGGTTTCGCGACTCGACGCGCTGACGCAGGTGCTGAATCGCGCGGCCTTCGAGCGCGAGGTTGGCCGCGAACTCGAACGCATTCGCCGGTACCGCAGCGTGGGGTCGCTGGTCTTCCTCGACATCGACAACTTCAAAAACATCAACGATACCCTTGGCCACGCGGAAGGAGACCGCGTGCTCAAGGCGTTGGCCGAACTGCTGCGTACGAACAGCCGCACGGTCGACCTGTGCGGCCGCTACGGCGGCGAGGAATTTGTCCTTTACTTCCCCGAGACCGCCGAGCCCGAGGCGCTCTACGTTGTGCGGCGCATGCAGCAGCGCTTTCGCTATGAGGCCGCGCCGGGGAATGGGCATGTGACGTTCAGCGCGGGGACGGTCGAGGCGCCGCGCGACGGCACGGACTTTGCCACGCTGTGCGGCCGGGCCGACGCCGCGATGTATGTGGCCAAGCGCCAAGGGAAAGATCGAGCCGTCGCATGGCGGCCGAACATGGAGAGCTAGGAAGCGCCGATGTACAAAGACAAGAAGGTCGTGGTCGTTATGCCCGCATACAACGCGGAGCAAACCCTCGAGCGCACCCACCGTGAAGTGATGGAGCAGGAGATCGTCGATCTGGTCGTCGTCGTCGACGACGCCAGCCGCGACAAGTCGGTGGCCGTTGCGCGCGGCCTGCCTCGCACGGTCGTGGCCGTGCATGAAGAGAATCGCGGCTACGGCGCGAATCAAAAGACGTGCTATCGCCTCGCGCTCGAGCACGGCGCGGACATCGTCATCATGGTTCATCCGGACTACCAGTACACGCCGAAGCTGATCCCCGCGATGGCCTCGATGATCGGAAACGGCCTCTACCACTGCGTGCTCGGCTCGCGCATCTTGGGCGGACAGGCCCTCCGAGGCGGAATGCCTGCATGGAAATATTTCGCCAATCGCTGCCTGACGTTCGCCGAGAATGTCGCACTGGGCGCAAAACTCTCGGAGTATCACACCGGTTACCGCGCCTTCTCGCGCGAACTGCTCGAACGTCTTCCGCTCGATCGCAACTCCGACGACTTCGTGTTCGATAACGAGATGCTCGCGCAGATCGTGTATTACGGTTACACCATCGCCGAAGTCAGTTGCCCCACCAAGTACTTCCCGGAAGCGTCGTCCATCAACTTCCGGCGCAGCGTGACCTACGGGTTCGGCTGTTTGCGCACAATGCTCACCGCGCGCATGGCCACGCTAGGGGTGCTCACTTCTCCCTTGTTTCCCGAAAAGGAATCCGGAGTCGCGAATTCGCCGCAAAAGGACTCCTGAGGGAAATCCTGTTTTTCACAAGAATACGCGAGCGCGCTAACCAGGAGGCCGTCATGCAATTGCGTCCATTCGGGCAACGAAGCGGGTTTGAGGTGCCACGGGTGAACATCGGGGCGATGCGGTTGCCGCAAGACCTCGACGAGGCGGTGGCACTGATCCGGTACGCCATTGACCACGGAATGCGTTACATCGACACGAGCCGCGGCTATGGCGATTCGGAGGTCAAGCTCGGCCACGCGCTGAAAGATGGCTATCGCGAGAAGGTGATCTTGTCGACGAAATGGTCGCCGTGGATCACGAAGATCGAAGAGGACGACGACGCCTCGGCGGACTGCACGTGCAAACGGATTGAGGAGTCCATGCGGCGGCTCGACGTGGATTATCTCGACTACTACCAGGTGTGGAACATCCACAACCGCGAGACCTACGACTTGGCCATTGCGAAGGGCGGCATGCTCGAAGGAATTCAGCGGGCGATGAGCGATGGGCTTGTGGGGCACACCGGTTTCACTACGCACGATACGCCCGAGAATCTCGCGACGTATTTTCAGGAAGCGGATTGGGCGGAACTGGTGCTGATCTCGTATAACATGCTGCATACCGGCTACCGCGAGGCGCTGCAGGCGGCGCACGCACGGGGTATCGGCACAATCGTGATGAATCCGGTGGGCGGCGGCAAACTGTCCGAGCCGAGTAAGGTGCTGCTCAACCTCGCGGGGCAAGTGGGCGCGGACACCGTGCCCGAACTCGCGTTGCGCTATATCTTGTCCTCGTCGTTTGTCGACACGGTAATTGTGGGGATGTCCAAGAAGTCCGACGTGGACGAGGCCGTCGCCGCAGCCGAGCGCGATGCGTTTTCTCCGGCGGACCAAGCGCGCATCGAGGCGTTCCTGCAACTCATCAGCATCGAGAACACCGGTTTTTGCACGAACTGCGGCTATTGCATGCCCTGCCCGAACGGCGTCGAGATTCCCGCGGTGATGGCGTGCATCTACGACGACCGCTATTGGGGATTGACCGAAGCCGCGCGCCACCGTCACGCCCACATCAAAGGCAACGCCGGGTTGTGTACGGCGTGTGGGCAGTGCCTGCCCAAATGCACGCAGCAACTGCCGATCGTGGACGAGATGCGCTACGCGCAGAAACACTATCCCTCCGGCGCGTAGGCCGCGCACAAAAGAGAAGCGCCACAACGGCGGTTGTGGCGCACTCCAGGAGGTAAGACTTGGGAGTATTTCTCCCCCCAATGCGTGGGATGAGACGCACCGGGTCTTACATCAGATTGACATCCTTGTCAGGGGACCTCGACGTCCTTGTCTCGGCCTTGCGCTCAATATATCGGCAGTTCTCGCGTAACCTTGAGCGGCGCGCGCCAAGGGTGGCCAGGGTAAGGGTAAGCAGGACCAACCCGGTGCCGCCGACAACCGGAAGCGTCGCGGTGTTGTAGACGCGCGGGTCGAGTTGTGGGTACAGACTCGCCTCCAGGCCATCAAGAAGACCATCTCCGTCCGTATCCGGATCGAGCCAGTTGACGCCCCAGATAGTAAACTCGTCCAGATCACGAAGACCGTCATGGTCATGGTCACTCCGAGGACACAGGCAGATGATTATCGGTGGATTTATTTCTGGCACACCTGGGCCTGTGACGGTGAAGGACATGTTGCTCGCGGCGTTCCCGCATATAGACCAAGCCAAGTAGTCATCGCCTGTATCCGTGACGACAGATTTGTCACATTCCACCCAATAGTGGTCTTCCATAATGGTTCCCTGGTTTGCCAGGTAGAGCGGAGCAATGGGCATTGAATTCCAAGTGGTGCCCCCGTCGATGCTGTACTCGCCCCGAAAGTATGCGGTGAGGTTACCATCGCGCATGACATGCCTCTTGATTCCCCTGATCGCGAACTGGGTGAAATCCGCGCCAATTAGTGTGTCGTTTCCGTTGAATGGTGGCTCGTTAGATGACAGCATCCACTGATTTGCTGAAGGGTTCCAAGTGATGCCAGCCACGCCGTACCCGCCCGGACTTGCGCCCAATCCTCCTGGGCCGCCTCCTAGGTCGGTGCCAACGAACATCCTTGCCGGTAGATTTTCACTTGTCGAATACCAAGCGGCAGACATTGGATTAGCGGGCACGAGCCAGTGCGCCTCATAGGTGTAGTCCGTACCGTCGGAAATTGTGACGTAGTCGGCCACTAAAGCTCCCGGAGGACTTGTGCGCGAGAATCCGCCTTTTACAAGTCCGAGATTGCAGGAAACCTTCCAGTAACCCTCATCATAATCATATCCTGCTTCAAATCGAATTTTCGGATTGCCGCCCGGTCCTGAGGTGTTCATAAGTGTGTTGAACCCCGTAACGGTCGGTTGATCCGCGTTGGCCTCTGGCATGCCGGGGCCAGCTACCCCAAATACGGGGACGCCCTTATCCGGGTACCCGCTAAAAGAAGCAACCCCCGCCCACGCGCTGTTTGTTGCACACAGAAGGGCAAAGATCAATGCCGGCCCCGTGCTTTTCATGGACACTTCCTTCCCGTCGCGAGATATTTCTCACATTCCTTCATAGAGTGCCCCCAGTAAACCTACTGTACTACGACCTTTATTGATTGGCAAGCAATATATTGCCGTCCTGTCGAGTCCAATGAGTTCGCGCAGGCTTACTCGTGCGGATGTGTTGCCCCGCGCCGGGGCGGATGCTAGTCTAGCCTGCATTTATTTGGAGTCTTACAGAACAGGGGGAGGAGTCGTGACTGAGAAGCCGAACGCGGAAGAGCGTCCTTACGTGGACGACGACGGAACAGGCAATCCGGAACTGGATGCAAAGCTGTTTTCCGAGCCTGTGTTGAAGGGCGAGGTGGGTATTGACACCGCGCAGGTGTGGATGGCCGCGTTCCTGATCACGATGGCCGCGGTCGCGCTGTTTGCCCCGGCGCTGGGCGGGGTGTTCATTGGCGACGCGCGCGAGCTGGTGGCGGAGAATCTGTCTCTCCATTCCTTCGTGACGGCGTGGAATGCGCTCCCGGCCTCTTTCCCTGCGGGTACAACGCTATCGATGATGCTGAGCTGGAACGCGACACCCGAGCGCGTTGCGGGCAGTGTCGCGCTGAACGTGATGCTTCACGCGTTTGCCTGCGTATTGCTTTATCTGCTTGCACGTCGCCTCACGCATTCGCGCACCAATGAGGCGATCCCCATGCTGGCAGGGCTCTTGTTCGCGGTGACGCCGGTCGCCGCCGCTCCGGTCTGCGGCCTCATGGGGCGAGGCGAACTCGCAAGTCTCGCACTGGTGCTCGCGTCGCTCGCGTGCTACGTTCATGCATTCAACCCTGATGGCTCGTACCGCAGCGGCTTGTGTGCGCTGTCGTTGCTGAGCGCAGCCTCAGCCTGGGCGTTTGGCGCCACCGCGGCCGTCGCTGCACTGATTCTTGTCGCGCTAGACTGGGTGGTCTATGGGCCTGCAGGCTGGCGGAGTCGCGCCCCATGGCTCGGCGCGTATGTGGGACTTACTGCGGCGTTCTGGGTAGCGTGGGCCGCCTCGGGCACTTTGCCCAGCGTCGACGCGTTTCGCGAGGCGACGCTGCAGAGCGGGACCCTGCTCAAAGACGTTGTGTCCATAGCGCCACTGCCCGTCTCACACCCCACCACAATTCCAGGCTGGGTGGGATTGGCGGTTACTGGCGCGGGGTTTGTCATGACGGTTCTGCGATGGACGCCAGGGGCTGTCCTATTCATGGCGGGCGTGCTGGCGATGCTCCCGGCCGTGTTTCCCGCAGGCGCGTTGATTCGCGCCGAAGCGGCATATGCTCCCACCGCGGCGATCTGTCTGCTGCTGCCCTGGGCGTTTTCGCGATTACCCAAGTATCCAGCGCTTAGAGTAGCGGCGGGCTTCGCCGCCTTCGCGCTCATCGTCGTCTCCGGGGCGATGGCGTTTCAGGCGATTCTCCTTTGGCAAGACTCAGAAGTGTTCTGGCGCAACGTCCTTGCGCGTACCCCGGGTTCGGCGACCGCGCAGTTCGAGCTAGGGCGGGTCCTTGTTGAATCCGCCGAAAAGAAAGAAGGCGCCACTTCGGTTGACGAAGCCGCGGGACTGCTCGAGTCGGCCAGCCGCTCATTAGCTGACGGCTCCAAGGTGTTCCTCGCCTTAGCCCGCACGCGTCACTTGCAGAACCGCCCTGCGGATGCACTCTCGGCGTATCAAGTGGCGTTGAAACTTGAGCCGGAAAACCGCCGCGCGGCGTTGGGCGCGGCGGAGGAATTGCTGGCGCTGGGTGAGAAGGGAGACACTTCCGCCACGCATCGCGCCGTCGACGCGTTTCGCTACGCCGCGTCCCTTGGCCCGCTCGACGAGGCCAATGCCCTGCACTATGGACTATTGCTCGCGCGCGTCGGTGACCTTTCCGCCGCGGAGACCCAGCTTCGGGCGGCCACGGGCGGCGACCCCGATTCTCCGGCCGCCGCACCGCTCAAGATTGTCTCGCAACGGCTGCAACAGGTGAAAGAGCTCCGGCGCGAGTTCGCCGAACGCCAGAAGACTGCGCCAAACGACGCGGCGACTACGCGTCTTGCCGCGCGCATTCGTTTGAAACAGGGCCAGACTCAGCGTGCCGCGTATACCCTTTGGAGCATGCTGGGGCAGGATTCCTCGGACTACGAAGCGTGGGCGCTATTGGGGGTGGCTCAGGCCCGCATGCAACAGACCAAGGAGTTTTTGCGCGACAGCGCACAGTTTGCCGCGGCCGCCAAGCCGGAAGCCTGGGCGGAACTTGCCCGACAGTGCGCGTCGGAACGGTTGTGGGGCGCGGCGCAGGAGTATCTGACCAGCGGTCTCGCCGAGAGCGCCGGAGTTGCAGAGCCGCTCGTAGCGCTCGGCGATCTTGCCGCACGCTCCGACTCGCCCAACGCGCAGGCAATCGCCGCGCAATGTTACCTGAAGGCCGCCGAGCGCTATCCGCAGAGTCCGACACCGTGGGTGCGCCTGTGCGACACGGCGCTGACCGGCAAGGAGATCGACAAAGCCCGTTCGTATCTCGACGAGGCCGAGCGCCGGGGACTTTCGGCCGAGGAGAGCGCCGCACGCCGCGCGAAGACCGGCGGCGCGGCCGTTCAACCTGGCCAAGCGCCGCGAGTTGTTGTGCGATAGTACCGTTTCGCAAGATGAGTGCATGACAGATACCTCCATGATGGTATAGAATTTCAAGAGGGAAAGGAGTGGTCTGCATGCTAGAACTCGAAGTGCTGGGAATACACGGCGACGGCCAATCCGCCCCGGTCGTATTACTGCGCCATCAGGAGCGCATCTTGCCGATCGTCGTGGGGATGCCCGAGGCGGACGCCATTCACGCGGCGCTTACCCATCGCGATCTCGGCCGTCCAATGACCCACGACTTGATGTGCAACGTGCTGGCGGGCCTGCGCGGCGAGCTGAAGTCCATTCATATCTACAAACTCGAGCACGACACCTTCTATGCGTACCTGATGATCGAGCAGAAAGCCATCACCGGCGAGATCGAGCAGGTCCTGCGGATCGATGCCCGCCCCAGCGACAGTATCGCGATTGCGCTGCGCGTGAACGCACCGATTTTTGCGGCGTCCGAGGTGATGGAGAAGGCGGGACAAGACATTTCGGTGCTTGCCGGCCAGGATGACGACGAAGACGAGGGCGAGAACGAGGGTGACGGCGAGCCTACAGGCGAATTCGAAACGTGAGGGGAGCGAAGCGTAGGACGCTTGTCTGGGGGGCAAGGGGACGTTGGTTCGCTCGGCTCACGCTGCTGGCCACTTTACTGATCGTTGCGACAGCGCTTGCCGAGGAACCTGCTCCAGCGCCACCGCCCGCGGCGGATACCCCTGCACTACGTATTGCCCGGCTCATGTGGGTCACGTTGCAGGGGAACCCCGCGCCTGATTCCAGCGATCGCGACTACCTCAAGCGTTGTCCTCCTGGGGGCGTCGTCGTGCCCACGGCGTTGCGTCCATCGCTGGCGGCGGGATACGTGCAAAATCTACGCGCGCTCATGGGCGGCGCTCCTTTGTTGATTGCCGCCGACCTACACACGCTTCCCATGGAGAGCAATGCGCGAGTGATTCGGTTCAATGAACTGCCCACCCCGCTTGCGATTGGCGCGACGCGCGATCTGGCGAGCGCTGCGCGTTACGGCGCGATGCTGGGAGAGAGTCTCGCCGCGATGGGGTTTAACGTGCACCTGGGCCCGCAGCTTGCCCTTGGGCCCACGTTGCCCGAGGCCAAAGCGCCGCTCGCGTGTCTGGGTGGATCGCCGGAGTTCACCGGCGATGCGGGCGAGGCGATCCGCAAAGCGCTGGAAGCGCAAGGCGCGTTGTGTCTTCCGCTGGGATTTCCCGGAGGTGGGTTTAACCGCGTGGGCAACGAACCTGCGGTGTTATCGACGTCGCCGTTGCAGTTGGCCATCACCGATCTCGCCCCCTATGCCAAGGCGATTCAGGGAGGCGTTCCACTACTTCAGGTGAGCGATGTGCTCGCTCCTAGCCTAGACGACCAGGTCGTGCCATCGTGCGTGTCCAAGGCGGTGGTGACGGACCTCTTGCGTGGGCAGATGGGGTTCAAGGGCGTGGTTGTGGCAGGGCCGATGGATGCTGCTACCGTGACGCGCTACATGGATCCGGCGGAGGCGTCGCTGCGGGCGCTCGAGGCGGGAGCGGACATGCTCCTCTGGCAAGGGGGCACGCCGCAGGCCCTGCGAACGGCGCGTAAGCTGGCGCAGGCGGTTGATGAAGGACGCTTGAGCAAAGCGCGCGTCGATGAGGCGTACGAGCGCGTGAGTGTGCTGCTCGCGCGCATTGGCGCACTGACGCTGCCGGGCGACAGAGACGCGGCCCGTCTCGAGCGCAACAAGAAACTGGGTGACGATACCTATGCGATTGCGCGCAGAGCGGTGACGCTCGCGGTCAACCGTGCGGATGCGTTGCCGTTGGCCAAAGACAAAGGGACTCCTGTGGCGATCATCGGCACGATGGACACGGAACCGTTGCGCACCGTGCTCGAGAAGCGGCTGAAGAAGGCCGCCGCGCTCGATATCGTGACTGCGCGGCATCTCAACGAGATCCAGGATTTCGAAGTGGATCGCGCCGTCAAATTGGTGCAGGGGTTCAAGACCGCCGTATGCGTGATCGGGAGTGGCCTGAAGAATCGCGGGCACCTTCGCCTGGTGCAGCAACTCCGGGAACAAGGAGTGCGGGTAGTCGTGGTATTACTGGGAGCCCCCGTTCAGGCTACGCAGTTCCTGAACGCCGATGCACTTGTGTTCGCGTATGCTTCGCCTGCGTCTTGCGGCGAGACGTTGCGCGCCGTAGGAGAACTGCTCGTTGGCGAGGCCGCCGTAGGATTTCGTGAACACCCCCCCGTCGAACAGGCCGTTGCCACGCCGCTGAAGTTAAGCGCCGAGCAATTTCTGCGCGTACCCGCCGGAGTATTGCCTTGTACGCTGGACGAAAAGCTGCCGATGGGGTTCAGCGTGCCTTATGCGATCGAACCGGCGGTGAAGAAAGTCGAATGGGACTTTGGCGATGGCAAACGCGCCAAGGGGCTTGTTGCCGAACACGTGTTCGAATCCGCGGGTCGGTATCCGGTGAAGATGACGGTCACGGATATTACCGGCGAGACGCGCGAAACGACGATTGAAGCGGTGATCAAGGACTAGTTTGGAGAGAGTCGAGAGATTCACCACAGGACACAGAGAAGAGGAGGAGACAAAAAGAAATTCTGAATATGTTCGGAAGATGAAGAGAAGGGCAAGAGAATTTTCTACAGATTTCCGAACGGTCGCACCAAGAGCCAGATTTGAGCCAAAACAACCACGAAGTCTGAAATCTAAAATTCGAAATTCTTTATCTTCAAAACCCCATTCGAATTTCTTCTATTTCTCTTCTCTGTGTCCTCTGTGCCTCTGTGGTGAATCTCTCTTCTTACGGTCTATGTCGCTTCTTCAGCTTCGCGTAGGCGTCGTTGAGGGCGCGCATGGCGTCGGAATCGCCGCCGCGATCGGGATGATGCACTTTGGCCTTCTGGCGATAGGCCTGTTCGATCTCCGGCCAAGTGGCCGAGGGCGTCAGGCCTAGGATTTGGTAGCAGATGTCGTCAGGGCGGCCGGGGATGGCGGTGGATTCAGGCGCGGCGGCACTGAACAACTCGCGCAGTCCGCGCACAATTCGCGGCCAGAGTCCCGTCATACTGAGGATGGCAATGATCGCCATCATCAGCAGGATTTCTCGGAATCCCAGATTCGCAAGCATTTGGGCGTCGATGCTCCTGCGCGTCAGCGCTTGTCGCGGCGGCGTTCGTCGAATTTGAAGATATTATCCACCGCCTCTCCGACGGGATCGCGCGGTTTAGCCTTCTTCTCGCGCCACTGACGCCACCGCGGTACGGCCTTCATATAGAGATAGCCCGCGGCGAGTCCGCCGAGGTGCGTCATGACCGAGATGCTGTCGCCCTGTTGCGCCGAGATGAGGTTCAAGAAGACGACGATGATCACGAGCCAGCGCGCGGTGATAGGCACGGGCAACGGAAATAGGAAAAAGGTGCGATTGGGGTCGATTACCGCGAACGCCATGAGGACGCCCATCGTCGCGCCGCTCGCGCCGATGACGCTTGGGTCGGAGCTGCGCATCCAGAACGGAATCAGCGTGGTCAACACGCCCACCGCCCCGCAGAACAAGTAGAACCGGACAAACTGGCGCGTGCTCAGGACGCGCTCCACCTCGGGGCCAAAAAAGTATAGCCACAGCATGTTGAGGAACAGATGCATAAGGCCGCTGTGTAGAAACATGTAGGTGAGGGGTTGCCACACGCAGCCGCGGATGAACAAAGCGGGGCGGAATGAAAGCCATCCCTCGGCGTAGTCGCGCAACGTTACGCCCGCGATCTCGGGGATCATGAGCACGAGTTGGAGGGCGAATAGGCCGGCATTGAGCAGGATGAGGCGTTGCACGGCCCACGTGATGCCCGCGCCTCCGCTGAATCCGCTTGTTCTGAAATCGAATCGATAGGTATAACCGCTCATCAAACTCTGTTCCTGTTGGCCGCCTTAGCGTGACACAATCAGCGGCCTGTGAACAAATCCATTTATCCCAAGTAGCGTTCCGTGAGCGATCCGTAGGCGTCGATACGCCGATCCCGCAGAAACGGCCAGATGCGGCGGACCTCCTCGGCGCGGGCGATGTCGAGATCGGCGATGAGCACTTGCTCCGCACTTTCGTTCGCCTGCGCCAACAATTCACCCTGAGGGCCGGCAACAAAGCTCGTGCCCCAGAACTGTGTTCCTGGTAAGCGGCCCGAGGGGTCCGCTTCGAAACCGATCCGGTTCGCCGCAGCCACGAAAAGGCCATTCGCGACCGCGTGCGCGCGCTGCACGGTCAACCACGCGTCGCGCTGACGTTGTTGCTCCGCGGCCGTGTCGCGCGGGTCCCAGCCGATGGCCGTTGGGTAGAGCAAGACCTGCGCCCCGTGCAACGCCATGAGCCGCGCGGCCTCGGGGAACCACTGGTCCCAGCACACCAACACCCCAAGGCGTCCCACGGAGGTGTCGATAGGCGCAAAACCGAGGTCACCCGGCGTGAAATAGAACTTCTCGTTGAACCCCGGATCGTCGGGGATATGCATCTTTCGGTAGCACCCGGCGATTTGCCCGTTGCGTTCGAAGACGACGGCTGTATTGTGGTACAAGCCCGGCGCTCGGCGCTCAAAGATCGATCCCACAAGCACGACGTTGGCGTCGCGGGCGATACGGCTCAGTGCGTCCGTAGTAGGACCTGGAATGGATTCCGCGTGGTCGAAGTTTGCCGTGTCCTGCGTTTGGCAGAAGTACGGCCCCGTGTGCAGCTCCTGAAGCAAAACAAGGTCTGCGCCCGCAGTCTGTGCCTCGCGCGTCAAGCGGGCGCTGGTGTTTAAGTTTTCGTCGCGCGCGGCCGTGCAGGCGTGTTGCAGCACCGCTAGGCGAATGGGATTGCTCATCTCAAGACTCCTTCGGGAAATTGCATCGAGGCGCAGTGCAACGCGCCATACTGCAGGACCAGTCCCGTCGCATCGATCGGGATTGCCTCACGACCCGGGAAGAGCGATTTTAGTGTAGTTAGGGCCTCTTCGTCGCGTGGGTCGCTATAGGTGGGCACAAGGACTGCGCCGTTCAGGATCAGGAAATTCGCGTACGTCGCAGGGAGCGGTTCTCCCGCGTCGTTGTGCAACGGCTTGGGCATGGGCAAGGGGACGAGTTCATACGGCGCGCCCTCGGCCGTGCGCAGGGCGCGGAGTTCCTTTTCCATGGCGCGCAGACTGTCCGCCTGATCGCCGCGCGCGTCGCCTGGCGCGGCATACGCTAGCGTCGTCGGAGAACAGAACCGTACAAGCGTGTCGATGTGCGCGTCCGTGTCATCGCCATCAAGGTGACCATGTTCAAGCCACAACACCCGTTTAACGCCCAGATGTTTGCGCAGTTCCGATTCGATCTCGGCGCGGCCTAGGTGCGGGTTGCGGTTCGGCGATAGCAGGCACTGCGCCGTGGTGAGTAACGTGCCCGCGCCGTCGGACTCAATGGAGCCGCCCTCAAGTACCAGACCGACGGTATACATCGGCGCGCTGAAGGCGCCAGCATTAGCAAGCCGGCGCGAAACCAGGTTGTCGTCTACGGCGGGATACTTGAGTCCCCACCCGTTGAACGCGAAGTCGAGCAGGCAAGGCTGTCCGCGCTCAATCACCGTGATGGGTGCGTGGTCGCGGGCCCAGATGTCGTTTGACGGCACCGGATAGACGTTTGCGCGATCCATCGTGACGTTCGCGTCGCTTAATCGCGCGCATACCCGCTCGATATCCGCGCATGCGACGATCAAGCGTTCGCGATGACTGATTTCGGCGGCCATCGCGGCGAGTCCCGGCTCAACGCGCGGCAACAGACCGGCCCAATCGCCCCGATCTTCGGGCCACGTGAGCAGAACGCCGGACTGCGGTTCCCATTCTGCAGGCAACCGCACGGCGGACGCGGAAAGCGGCTCAGCCATGTTTCGCGGGACCTCCTTTGCGTACAAGAGACAGCGCACAAACCGCGGTTTTCGCGAGGAGCAGTCCGCAGGACAGCAGGACGACCCAGAGGATACACGCCCCGGCGAGCAGCGCCATCACGGTGCCAGTAGCGGGCGTGTGGAAGTGGAACGCCAACGCCAGCAGGAGCCCTGCTGAAACAAAGAACGCGGCGGTCAACCACAGCGCGCCCTTCCTGCTTTCGTTCCACATATAGATGCCCTCTTTCTGCGCGCGATGAAACGCCGCATTATACCACGATCGCGAGTCCGTATGCGGTTGCGCCGCGTGTTATACTTCGCGGGGAGGAATGACATGGCGTACCTCAAAGCAAGTAGCGTGCTGATCGCGGTGTTGGCCCTTGGCGTGTGGGGCGCGCCATCGCAGGCAGAACCCGTCAAGCTATTGTCGGGCGAGAAAGCACTGCTCGATTTTCGTCCTCCCTCGAGCGCGCCGTGGGCGAAATCGGCGTGGCGGTTGGTCCGCGTCGAGCCCGAACGCATCGCGGGGCCAACGGCGGTGGTGTTGTTGCATGGCAGCGGCACGGATCGATGGGCTGACTTCATCGCGTGGGCGGCGACGAGTCCCGAGGCGGCTGATCTCCGCGCGGCGTTCCAACTCTGGGACTTCCAACAACCCATGTCCGGCGTTGACGCGCCGATTGGGTTTTCGTCGGACTATCCCGCGTTTTCCGAGAGTATCGTCGCGTATCTCGATCGTTTCCTCACCGAGGCCGCACAGAGCGGCGTGGAATCCGGTGGTTCGTTGCATCATTTTCCGCAAGGGCCATTCGCCATTCTCGCGCACAGTCAGGGCGGACTGAAGGCGCGTGCGTTCTTAGCTAACTTCCCCGCGCATGCGGCGCAGGTGTTTGCCGTGGTTTCGCTCGATGCGCCCCTCCAGGGGACGCCCTGGGCGACGCCCGAATGGTTGCGGCATACCGTGGGGCGGTTGGGCGCGTCGATACCGAAGCCGGCCGAGTTATTGGCGGAACGTATGCTGTGCGATGTGCCGCTCAACGGATACATCTCATTGCACCGCCAGAGCGATCTCGATATGGGCTGGGCCAATGCGGACAACGGCTTGCCGACGGTATCCTTTCCCGTGTGGGATTACTTGCGAGGGCCCGTGACGCGGGTGTTGTCACCGCGCGACGCCAATTTCACGCAAGCGCGCACGTTGCCAGGGTACGACGATCGCACCTTCGAACCGAGGCGGCAATTGGCGACGTATTGTGGCGGTATGGACGATCTTGACGCAAAGACCACACCGGAAATCTTCGGGAAATTCTTTCTGTACGGCGGTTATCTCGATCCGCAGGAAGACGCCTGGGCGCTGCTCGCTCGCGTGGCGTCCTCGACCGCCGATTCGAGAGAGCTGGAGAACGCCGGACTGAGTTTATTCAGCGTGTTGATGGGCGCGGTGGCTACGCGCGAGGGAGATGTCTTCGCTGGGGCTTACCTGGCGAACGACGGGTTTGTGCCGCTGCAGAGCCAATTGATGTTGGACGGCTCAGAGACAGAGCGCATCTACGAGACAGACCTGATCAACGGGCAGCGTGTGCCGCGCCGTCCTTTGCGGGTTCGCGAGGACTATGTCCGTGCGCATACCCGCGGGCATCCGGAGAGAGTTCGCATTTTGCGCGGTTGGAGCCATCTCGATACCGTCACAGGGCGCTATGCTCCCTTTACAGGCCATAGCGAACTGTTCGTTTCGGTTGCGACGGATTTGTTGGGCGCGCGGCCTGTGTCCTAGAGCATTTTCACCGAGAATACCTACGGCGCGCCTGCCAAAGCAGCGTGGTGAAAATGCTCTAATGCCGGAGACCGTAGGTACAATAACGTAAAACGTCCTAGCCGAAGGTCTCGCGCATGCGTTGGCAGTAGTACTGCACGTTATCCCACTCGGCATCCGGCGCAATACGGTGATCGGGGCAGGGGATATACCCGCCAAGTTCGACCAGCGGCTTCAGTCGCGCGACTTCGGCATCGATCGTGGCGCGGTCGCGCGAAAATACAACCTTGTTCATCCCGCCGACGCCGCGCAATTCCTTGCCGTATTGTTCGCGCCACGGCGCGATGCTTGCATTCCATGTGCCGACCTCGATCGGAAACATCGTGTTGACGCCGTTTTCTATCCATGTCGGGATCAGCGCATCGATGCAGCCGTCGCAGTCGAGAGAGACGACCGTAATTCCGTGTTCGCGCAGGAGCGTCGTGATTCGCCGGTAATGCGGCCCGACTTTCTCGTCGAACACCGAGGGGATGACCAGCGGGCCGTTCTTGAAGCAAATGTCCTCCCAGAAATGAGCGAAGTCGAACCGCGCACCACCCTCAAGCGCCATCTGCGCACAGCGGAAGCACAGCTCGCCGACGGTATCGATGATCTCCGTGAAGAGTTCGTCGTCTTCCGCGAACAGATAGCTTGCGCCGGTTACCCCCAGGACATTGCGGATCGTGCCAAACAGGCTGCCGCAATGCAGGCCGTAGTGGTAGTCGCGCTCGTCGCGCTGCAAGAATTCGAGGCCGCCGTCTTTCCAGGGCAGCATTTGGTCGTTGACCCTTACAAGGGCATTCAGCACCCTGGCGGGGTGAAACTCAAGGCGGTGGCGATAGTGTTTTTCCCACGACGCACGGTCGACTAGCAGGTGTTCGATCTCCGCCGGGATCGAACCCGCTCCGGGGCGTTCGAGCACCACGACCCCATCACCGTTGCGCACTTTCCGTGAACCGTCCTCAAGTTCTTCGAGGACTTCATGGTCAAAACCGGGGGCGAGGAACGTGTGCGTGTGACAACAGGAATAGTAGTTGAAGTCAAACCCGAGCTTCGCGCTGATTTCCGCATCGACGGGATTGCCATCACCCCACCCCTTGGCCTCTGGTTCAGTGAGATGACCCTCGGCAGCCCATTTGTCCAGAGTTTCGTTCCAGAAGCCGAAATGCACTACTGGTAGGCGATCGTAAGCTTGGTAGTTGAGAACTGCCAACGTGCGCTGTCGATTTGTCATAGTGTCCCTTGTTTCGCTCCCCGAGCTGTTGAGACGGAACGGTGCCTTTTCCGGACCCCTGTACAATGTCTCGGCACCTTGTTTTTAGCACGCCAGAACTCTAACATAAACGGCCGTGAGATGTCCGAACAGCAGATCTACGCTGCGGAAGGAGGGAAATCCCCATGCGTCGTGTTGTTACCGCCTTTACGCTTCTCCTTGGTCTCGCCTTGCTGAGCATAGGATGTCAGACCACTGCCGTGTCCAAACCGCCCACGGAACAGTCCATGGTGTCGGATGCCGTGGCGGAGTGGGGCAAGTTGATCATTGCCAAGAATATCGACCAGCTAATGACGCTATACACCGATGACTTTGTGGGCGACCAAGGCGCGACCAAGGCTCAGACGGCCGAGTTTCTTAAGAAGGTCGCGGCGCAGGGGATGCTTGAACGCGGCGAACTCGACGTGACCAAGATGAAGATCGCTCTGAACGGAGACATCGCCACGGCGGGGCCGGTGGTTCTCGATGCGGCCTTCGGCAGCGCATTCATCAACTTCACGATGAAGAAAACGCCGGCGGGGTATCGCATTTCCGCAATGCAGGTCGACACAAACTAGATTGTTGAGGTCCGTGAACCTGGAGGGATAAGCATGTTGAAGTGGAAGGGATGGATGTGTGTGTTGGGAGCGGTGGTATTTGCTGCGACCGCATTCGCAGATGCTAAGGACGATCTCGATGCCAAGATCATGGGCAATTACGAGGGCAAGTTCATAACGCCGAAGCACAAGGCCTACGCCCTATCCGCGCAGGTGATCGCCCAGGGCGAAGGCGCGTTCGTGGGTACGTTGGTCGTGACCTACACCGGCGCCGGTAAGGGCAAGATCGGCACTCAGACCTACGCGATCACGGCGACGCGTGGCGAAGGAAAGACGTCTGTCTCCGGCAAGCAGCAGAGCAGCGACCACTTCAAATCGCACAAGCTCATAGGAAAGACGTTGTCGGGTTCGATCGCCGACGGCGCGTTCGAAGGTGTCTTGGGCGAAAACGGCGCGACGTTCAAGCTTAGTCGTGTTGAAAAGAAATCGCCGACTCTTGGCATGGCTCCGCCCCAGGGGGCGGTGGTTTTGTTCGATGGCAGCAATCTGGACGGTTGGGTGCGTTGGCCGGAGAAGTGGAACATCTCGAAGGAAGGGGCGATGGAGGTGGCGGGCAGCCAACTCCGCACCAAGCAAGAATTTGGCGACTGCAAGATTCACGTCGAATTTCGCACGCCGTTTATGCCCAAAGACCGCGGCCAGGGGCGCGGCAACAGCGGCGTGTACGTCGCGGGACGTTACGAGATTCAGGTGCTCGACAGTTTTGGGCTTCCGCCTGCGGACAACGAATGCGGCGGCATTTACGGCAAGTCCGTTTCCAAGGTAAATGCGTCGCTGCCGCCGATGGAGTGGCAGACGTATGACATTGCGTTCAAGGCGCCGCGATTTGATGCCGCGGGGAACAAGACGCAAAACGCGGTGATTTCCGTCGAGCACAACGGCGTCTTGATTCATGACAAGGTGAATCTCGCAAAAGAGACGCCGGGCGGCATGGCCGGCGAGGCGGCGACAGGGCCGTTGCTGTTGCAGGACCACAGCAACCGTGTGCAGTACCGCAATATCTGGGTTTTGCCGCAGTAGCTGGCGATAGACGGAAATCCGGGGAGCTTCCGAGGAAGCTCCCTTTTTTGTTTCATTGAATTTCCGGGATTAACCCCTTAGATTCATTTCAATGAAACGGAAACGTCTGTCGATTAGTCAGGTCACACATCGCCGCGCGTTGCTATGGACCCGCGCGGACGTATTGAGCGTCTTCGCGATCGCACTAGTGTGCGCTGCGGTGTACGCGCAAACGTGGGGGTACGATTTCGTTCACCTCGACGACCCTCGTCTGGTAACGCGCAATCCGATGGTGAACGGCGGGTTCTCATGGGAAGGGCTGCGTTGGTCATTTACCATGCAGCAAGATCCGAATTTCATGCCGTTGACCTGGATGTCGCATATGCTCGACTGTCAGCTCTTCGGCGTACGCCCTGGGCTGCATCATCTAATGAATGTCGTGTACCACACGGCCAGCAGCATCCTGCTGTTTCTCGTCCTACTCTACATGACAGGCGCGCGCGGCCCCTCGCTATTCACAGCCGCCGTGTTCGCTGTTCACCCATTGCACGTCGAGTCCGTAGCGTGGATCAGCGAGCGCAAAGATGTCCTATGTGGACTGTTCTGGATTCTGACGATGGGCGCGCACGCCCGGCATGCGCGCGGGCCCTGCGGGAGGAGTTACCTGATCGTCCTGCTGTCGTTTGCGTTGGCGCTTGCTTCAAAGCCGATGGCGGTGACGTTGCCCTTTGTGCTTCTGCTGCTCGACGTCTGGCCTTTGCAAAGGGCGCTGCGTCAAGACGGTGCGCTTGACTATGCGCGCTTCCCTCGCCTTGTTCTTGAAAAGGCCCCGATGTTCGTGGCGGTAGCCGTAGTCGCGGGGGTTACCGCTCGGATGCAATCGGCCGCAGGGGCGATGCCGGGCGAAGAACTGCTGCCGCTTAGTGCACGCCTGCAAAATGTCCCTGTCGCGTATATCGTCTATCTCTACAAGACGTTTCTGCCCTGGCCTATCGCGGTCTTCTATCCGCACGCGCGCTCTTGGCCATTGATACTCGTGGCCCTCTGCACACTTCTCCTGCTTGTAATCACTGCTGCCGCCGCATGGGGAGGACGGCGGCGTCCTTACCTGTGGACAGGATGGTTCTGGTTCCTGGGCACGCTTGTGCCCGTGATTGGAGTTGTGCAAGTAGGACACCAGGCTTGGGCCGACCGCTACTCCTATCTTCCCATGGTCGGTCTCTTGCTGGCCGTATCCTGGGGCGTTTCGGATCTCTTGCGTGCGTTTCCTCGCGCCAAACGCGCGATGGTTGCGATGGCGGCTGTGGCCGTGGTTTGTCTTGCGGCGTCCGCACATGTTCACGTCCGATACTGGAAGGATACGGAGACGATAGCGCGCCGCGCCCTGGCCGTGACCAAGGACAACTGGTCGGCCCACCACGGTTTAGGCAATGCGCTAGTGGCGCAGGGACGTTATGCCGAGGCCGCCGCGGAGTTTGACGCGGTCGTTCGGCTGATGCCCGATTTCCCGGACGGATTGCGCGGGCAGGCGTTCACCGCGCTCATGACGGACCAACCAACACTGGCCGAGGCGCGCTACCGCAAGTTCCTTGAGCGGTATCCGCGCGACGTAAACGCACTGGATAATCTCGGGCTGTCTCTGTTGCATCAGGGGAAAATCGCCGAGGCCAAGGAGGCGTACCGGCGGGCCTTCGAGAGCGATCCCAAAGACCTCAACGCGAACGTTCACCTTGCGCAGTTCGCGCAGGAGGAGAAGGATTTCACGCGCGCCGAGCAGCACGCGATCGCCGCACTTAGTGTTCAGCCGAATCATCCCGCCGCGTTAGTAACCCTGGGCGAAGTGAAATTCGCGCAAGGGCGCTTTGACCAAGCCTTCGACTGTTTCACGCGCGCGCTGCAAGTCGCTCCACAGCATAGCATGGCTCGGACATACCTGGGCGTCTTGCTGGGAAGGCAGGGGAAACTATCCGAGGCCTGCACGGAACTCGAGCGTGCGGTCAAGGCGGATCCGACCAATGCGTTTGCACACTATAACCTCGGTGTCGCCAAACTGGAACTGAAGCGCCCTGAGGAGGCTAGAAGTCATTTTTCCGAAGCCTTGCGCCTCGCGCCAGACTATACCGATGCGCGGAAAATGCTCAGCCAATTGGACAGCTACTGAGCAACCTCCGGAAGACCGCCCTCCCGAAGGTGATTCGCGACGGTCGCCGCAATGCGCGCATTTACGCGCTCGTTGTAGTGGCCATCGTACGGATTCACCACGATCTCGCGCGTGGTCAAGCCACGGACGCACTCAGCAGCATCGACGTAATCCACGCCGAGTTCCTTGAATAGAGGGAATACGCGGCTTTGGTTGATGCGATCACTGCGCGCCACGTCGTAGGGATTGAATAGAACAAGCACCAACAGGCGAATATGCTGCGTGCGCGTGTAGTCGACAAACTGCTCCAGCGCCTTGCGGTGTTTCGCCCAGATCGTGTCGTCCGTGTAGCCACCTTCGAGATTGTCCCAGAACGACTGCGCCGCACCCATCAGCATCAGACGGCGATAGGCCTTCCAATAAAGGAAATCCGCCAGTAAAGACCGATCAAGCAGCGGAGCGAGAAATGCGGGAGCCGGTGGAATAGGCATGAAGGGTTTTCCAGAGGCTTTCAACGCATGTTCGATGTCGTTGTGGAAATACCCCACGATCACCAGTTCGGGCTTGAGCGGGTAAGTCCGTACCGCCTCGAGTTCCTTCGGAGTGTCCCATCCCCCTTGCGCCACGTTGGCCACCGTCCACCTCGGCCCCAGTTCGCGTTCAAGAACATTCGAGAAGCGGTTGCGGTAATCCTTGATGCCCCATCCGAGCATAAGGGAGTCGCCGGTAACGATTGCCACACGACGCCCCTGCAATGACTGCGCCGTTCGTTCGTCGTCGCGGTATCCCATGCTGTTTCGAGGCACCGCGTACCGTGCTAGCCATTCGCGGCAGGAAAGGGTAAAGCCCCAGTTGTCGGACTGCACCATGAACACACTGAAAAACGCCTCGAAGATCAGAAGGATGGTCCACACGCTGCACAGCGAAAGGCCCACGTTGACCAAGGCGTTGTTCAGCCGGGGAGTGCGCCGCAGGTATCGCCGGCCTAGCGCCGCACACAGCCCCCAGATCACCCATGCCGCGACAGCAAGTCCTAGTAGTTCCAGTATATATTTCATGTGGCGTCTCCAATACGGGCGGACTATAGCGAAAGGCGAAACGGGAGTAAAGGGCGGGAACTCCACGTTCCGTTCTTGCGGCGGAGAGGCGCGGCGTGGCATGCTCAGACAGTGTGGGGCGTTTGTCCGCTCCCTTGCCGAAGCGTTTGAACGACGAGGATGGTCCTATGGATTTCTTTCGCAATGCGTGGCAACTGATTCAGGGGCAGTTTGAGAACGCGTTTGTCAACATCCCCATCACGAACGGCCTGAGTTTCGTCTACGTGATCTTAAACTTCTTGTTACTGCTGTTCGGCGCGCAGGGCGAGTAACCCAACCCGAGCGTTGTGAACCGCCCACTGGTTTGGGTCGCGCTGGCGTTTATTGCCGGACTCTTCGTGGCGTCCACGGGATTCGTGAGTGGCCTCTGGTGGCCGCTCGCGCTATGCTTGGCCGCCGCGATACTCCCGTTCTGGGCGCATGATGAACCCCGGCTACGCGCCTTTTCCGTCGCGCTCATGTTTTTGGCCGTGGGTATGCTCGTGTGGAATCTGCGCCACGCCGGTCCCCCCGGCGACTCCCTCAGCCGCACACTCGCGCAGGACACGCCCGATTCCGTGCTCATCGCAGGATACGTCCGCTCCGTGCAGCCACGCCATCCGGAGACCGATTTCCAGCGTCTTATCGTCGACGTGGATACCGCCGAATGGAACGGTGCGCGCCATAGTGTCCGTGGACGTCTCTCCATCGCCTGGAATCGTCCGGGGGCGGCAGTCTGGCCCGGCGAGCGCATCCGCGCGAGAGGCGAGCCGCGCTTAGGGATTGCGCCCGTGAATTTCGGCGTGAACGGACTCGAAGACACGCTTCGACGTCGCGGAGTTCACAGTACGTTGCGCGCGAATGGGCCGGACGCCATCGAGCATATCGGAGATGCCCCTTGGTGGAGCGTGGCATACTGGGCCGCGCGGCTTCGGCAGGTTCAGGCCGAACAACTGCGCGCGGCGATGTCGCCCGAGGCGCTGAATTTCGCGCTTGCGGTCTGGCTGGGCGATGGTTCGGTGGTGACCGATGACGAGTACGAAGCGTACCTGCGATCGGGCACGGCACATATCCTCGCTATTTCAGGGCTGAATATCGCCCTGATCTACGCGACGTTGCGGCTCTTTCTGAGGATATTTCTGCGCAGCCGCCGTGCGGTCGCCGCGATTACCGTGGGGGCCGTGTTCGTCTTCGCGTTGACGGCCGGGGCGCAGGTCTCGTGCCTGCGCGCTGCGGTTATGGTGGCCATTTACCTCTGCGCCGAGTTTTTCGACCGCGAGCCCGATTCGCCCACGGCCCTGTCGCTGTCGGCGTTGCTTTTTCTGCTTGTCAGCCCGGACCTGTTGTTCGATGGCGGATTCCAGTTGTCCTTTCTTTGCGTGGCCTCGATGCTCGTCTTTGGCGATCCCATTACCGAACGATTGTCTGTGCTGCCCCGCCCCTTCGGCGAAGGGCTCGCCGCGACACTCTCCCCGCAGATACTCTCCCTGCCCGTGGCCACTCACCTTTTTCATATACTGCCTCTTCTTAGTCCGTTGGCGAATCTTGTCGTCGTGCCACTGCTCGGAGTCGTGTTGTGGCTATTACTCGTGACGTTGCTGCTTGCCCCGCTCCTGCCCGCATGGGCGCTGGTTTTCGGCCACGCCGCCGCGCCGGTGATTTGGGCGATTCGCGCAGTATCGAGTCTCGCCGCCGGACCGAGTGTTACCGCCCTTTACCTCACGAGTCCATCAGTCTGGGCGGTCGCCGCGTACGCGATCGCCGTAGCGGGGGGGATCTGGGCCTTTCTGTATTCACGTCAACGCCGCCGCGCGCTTGCGGTAATGCTGGTCGCGCTGCTCCTGGCCGTCCCGTTGTGGGGAGCGCGCACTCAGCAGGCGGGGGTCGACTTTCTCGATGTCGGTCATGGCGACGCGGCGTTCATTCGTACGCCCGGCGGTTCGACGGTGCTCGTGGACGGCGGCGATCAGAGTCAATACGTTCGCGCGGGCAGCCGCGTGGTAGCGCCGTTTCTCTGGGCGCACGGCGTCTCGCGGATCGACCACGTGGTTGTGTCGCACCCCGACCGCGATCACCTTGCCGGCCTGCTGCGCGCCGTGCGCGATTTCCGCGTTGGCGAAGTGGTGCTTAGCCGCATCGCGTCGCAAAATGCGCTGGAGACCGAGTTGCTGACCCTATGCGCTTCGAGAGGCATTCCCGTGCGCCGAGTGGCCCGGGGCGACCGTATCGTCGTGCGCGGTGCGGAACTCGACGTGCTGAATCCGCCGCGTGAAGGCGCTGCTCTCGACGGGACAAACAACAACAGCGTCGTGTTGCGGCTGCGTTGGCCGGGGCTCAGTGTGTTACTGTCGGGCGACATCGAGGCAGAGGCGGAAGCAGGCCTCGCGGGGCTCGATCTCGCCGCCGATGTGCTCAAGGCCCCGCACCACGCTTCGCGGACCTCGAGTACCCCAGGGCTGCTTGCCGGCGTGCGTCCCCGGCATGTGATCGTTTCGACGGGCGGAAAGTCGGGGAGGGAACCGGCGGATTCAGGAGTGCTGGCGCGTTACCACGCGGCGGGCGCGCACGTATGGCGGACGGATCAAATGGGGGGGATCCGCGTGACGGCCGGCGCGGACGGCCTCTCGATCGAGACGGCCCGCGGCGTACGCGGATCCCCCATTCCTGCAACGCCTATGCGATGATTCCCTGCGCGCGCAGGTAACCGAGAACCTTTTCTACCGACTGCTCGAGGTTTAGTTCTGCGGTGTCCACCGTGACTTCCGCGTTGAGCGGCTCTTCGTACGGCGCGGAGACGCCCGTGAATTCCGGGATCAGCCCCGCGCGGGCCTTCTGATACAGCCCTTTCACGTCGCGCTGTTCGCACACCTCGACACTGCACTTCACATAGACCTCGATGAAGCGTCCCGCCTCCACAAGCGCCCGGGCCTTGTCGCGGTCGCCGCGGTACGGCGAGATAAAGGCCGTCATCGCGATGACTCCGGCTTCGGTAAACAACTTGGCTACTTCTCCGATCCGCCGGATGTTTTCCTCACGATCCTCCGGCGAAAATCCAAGATTCTTGTTTAATCCATGGCGAATATTGTCGCCATCCAGCACATACGTGCGGCAGCCCTTATCGAACAACGCGTTCTCGACCGCGTGCGCCAACGTCGATTTGCCCGACCCCGAAAGTCCCGTGAACCACAGCACAACCGCCTTGTGGCCGTTCAGTTTCTCGCGGTCCTCGCGTGTTACGTCCGCGTGGTGCCATGTGATATTCGTGCTCTTGATGTCTTCCGGCATGCTGTCCTCCTGTTTGTGCCGCCCCTCACCACCGGCGGAACGAGGAGTGTAGCATGCCCGGACGCTTCGCTTCACGCGCTGCATTGCATGGCAGGCGAGCTTGACAATGGCTCAGTATGGCATTATATTGTTTGGTATGCTTAACATCTGGCCGGGGCACGCCAGGAAGGGAGCCTGCTGGACGGCGGGGCTGACGGAATTGAGGATAGAGATGGACGGGGCAAATTCTCCGCAGACGAATTCCCGGCTGCGGGCCGGGCTTGATGACGCGCTGACGCAGAGTGCGCACGACTTGGCGCAGGCATTTGAGCGGCATCGTGCGCTCTTGATGGAAGCGCTCAACACCTCGGAAATGGACGGAGGAGTGTCCTGTCCGCACGCGGGATGCGCGTGTCGGCGGACACTGCGAAAGACCCTTACCGAAACCATCGCGGTGCTGGACGACACTCGAAAGTCGTTCAAATCCACCCAGTTGGCGATGTTGCGGCGGCGTCTGATGCAGATCTTGGGGGAACACGGATAGGCTCACGTTCCTAAGCGAAATATAGCCGCGGGTTGACGCGGTTGCGCGTCCTACGGTCCACATTCGGTACGAGTTGGAAAGTGAGGGCACGCCGCGAAGAGAGACGGGTCTCTTTGCGGTGTGCCCTCTTCGTTTTGGCGCAGTAAACAACGTCGAAAGGATATAGTCATGCGGAAAGCGCGCGGATTCACCCTCATCGAGCTACTGGTCGCGATCGCGATCATCGGTATTCTGGCGGCAGTACTCCTGCCTGCCCTGGCACGAGCGCGCGAGGCGGCGCGCCGGAGCAGTTGCGCCAACAACCTCAAACAAATGGGCGTGGCGTTTCAGATATATTCGAGTGAGAGCAGAGGACAAAAGCTGCCGCCGCGCCGGGCGTTTAACTGCGATGGAACCCTGTCCAGCACGATGATTTTCGATGGGGACGCGATGATCCCGGAGTACCTCGCGGACGTCGAGGTTCTGTGGTGCCCCTCGTGGTCAGCGGACAGCGATCTCGTGAGCCGCTATGACGGCGGCGGAAACAAAAACGGGCTCATCGAACCCTGCGAGATTCGAAAGGAACCCTACGATTACACAGGTTGGTTGATCATTGACGATATCAACATTCTCGGCTTCGCGAAGGCCGATCTTCTGGGCGCTGGGCCCGGCGGCCGTTGGGAAGAGCAGGAATACGCGGATACGCCGTGGGGCGAACTGGCCGCCGCGAACGCGAATCCTGCCGCGCCCGGAAAGGCCAGCGACCAGGACTTCCAGGTGTCTGCGGCGCACGCAGGCACCCAAGCGGGCGATGGACGCACGATCTACCGGCTCAAGCAGGGGATTGAGCGTTTTCTTATCACCGATATCAACAATCCCGCCGCTTCCAGCGCGGCATCGAGCGAAATTCCCATCATGTGGGACCACATCAGCGTGGCGGCCAGGGACTTCGCACACGTTCCCGGCGGCGCCAACGTCCTGTATCTCGACGGGCACGTCGAGTTTGTGCGGTATCCTGGGGTCTTCTGGCCCATGAGCGAGGCCAGTTCGCGGATCTTGGGCCGGTTCGACCGTCCGTTCGACGGGTTCTAGTCCATTTTCACAAGAGTTCTTCATGCCGGGGAAGGCAGTTGTTTCGGTGGTCTTCCCCGGCATGTCCGCAGGGTTGATAGGGCGTGCAAGCGCCCAAGCATGCAGAAAATCCTTTGCAGAAACTTCCCCTAGCGGCAAGATTTTCACCGCCTAACGCTTACAGAAAGCTTTGTTCAATCCGATAACCCTTTTCTTCTCAGGCTGTTACCGCTTATTCTCGTCCATGGCATGTCGGTTGCTCTCTCTGAACGTGATGTCCTGCCTCGTGCAGGTACATCCTCGTGAGAGGCTGGCCCGGACCCAGGCCCTGCGTGGTTGCCCACCGCGCACGGCCCCTACCGTCGCTGGAAGAGTGGCCGGGCCGCCAGCAGAAAACGCGTGGGGTGCCGCGCGAGGAACGATAGAGCGAAACCCAGGAGGCTGGGATGCTGCAAGGACTCTACATCGCGGCGACAGGAATGCGGGCCGAGGAAGGTCGGCAATCGGTGATCGCCAATAACATCGCCAACGCGAGCACGCCGGGTTTTCGCCGCCAGCAACCCGTCCAGCGTGGGTTTTACGGCGTGTTAATGGGAAAGATGGGGGGCTCGGCGACCGGTCTTTCGGTCCAGAAGTCGCCCGGCGGCGGCGCGCAATTCATCGAGACCTACACGGACACCGCGCTCGGACCGTTGACCACCACCGGCGACGACATGAACATTGGCCTGGATGGTCCGGGGTTCCTCTCCGTGCGTACGCCGGAGGGCGATTTCTACACTCGCTTTGGGAAGTTGGCCGTCAACGGCGCGGGACAATTGACTACAGACGAAGGCTACCTGGTGCTCGGGCAAGGGGGCGACGCGGTCACGGTGCCGCCCGGCACGATAAAGATCGACACGACGGGCCGCGTGCTTGTGGACGGCCAAGCGGTGGGCCAGGTGGGGCTGACCGAATTCGAGGATCCGCACATGCTCACGCGCATCGGCGAGACGCTCTATTCCGCGTCGGACGCCGCCAAAGCGCGGTCTGGTCCCGCGGAAAAGACTCGCGTGGCGGGGGGGGCGCTTGAAATGGCGAACGTACAGATCCCCCGCGAGATGATTCAGATGACCATGGGCTTGCGGGCCTATGAAGCGAATCAACGCGTTATCAACGCATTCGACGAAACCATGAGCAGCCTGATTCAGCAAGTGGGCACGCCGCTCTAGAGCAAGGAGGGATGGGGGTATGATTCGAGCACTGTTCACGGCCGCGACGGGGATGATCGCCCAGCAGCTTAATCTCGATACGATCGCTCACAACCTTGCAAACGTCAATACGACCGGCTTCAAGAAGAGCCGCGTCAATTTTCAGGACCTTATCTACGAGACCATCAAACCCGCGGGAACCGAGACGGCTGCGGGCCAGCAGATTCCCGAAGGCATTCAGGTCGGCCATGGCGTTCGCCCTGCGTCGATTGCCAAATTGTTTACGCCAGGCAACTACATTCAGACCGGTAATCCGCTCGACGTGGTTATTGAGGGCAACGGATTTTTCGAGGTCACTCTGCCGGACGGCACCCTGGGGTATACCCGCGACGGAAGCTTTAAGCGCGACGCCAATGGGCAGTTGGTGACCGCCGACGGCTACCAGGTGTCGCCGGGCATCACGATCCCCGCCGATGCCACGTCTGTGAGTATTGGATCGGACGGTATCGTGTCGGCGACGGTGGTTGGCAATTCCACGCCTCAGAATCTTGGGACGCTCCAGCTTGTGCGCTTCGCGAATCCCGCCGGGCTCGATGCAAGCCTGGGCCGCAATATTCTGCGCGAGACCGCCGCTTCGGGCGCGCCCACCACGGGCCAGCCCGGACTGGATGGGCTGGGCACGTTGGAGAGCGGGTTCCTCGAGAATTCGAACGTGCAGGTCGTCGAGGAAATCCTGAATCTCATCATCGCACAGCGCGCGTACGAAGCCAGTTCGAAGGTTATTCAGACCTCCGATGAAATGCTTCAAACCGCGAACAACGTGCGGCGGTAGGGGTGAGTCATGAAGCGCGATAGCGTGACTCGATTCGCGATGTGCGCGACGGTGTGGGCGATGGCCTGCGCCGCGCAGGCCGCCGACACGATCACGCTCAAACCCGAGGTCTACGTCAAGGGACCGGAGGTGTGCATTGGCGACCTCGCCGTAGTGCGTGGAGCCAACGCGGCAACGCTCTCCGCAATTCCCGTCACGGTGGCGCCGGAGCCGGGCGCATCCAAGCGGATCGACTCGGCGTTGCTCGAGACGCGTGTAAAAACGGCGGGAGTCTCACAAGACGCCGTAAAGATTGGCGGAGCGCCCAGCGTGGTCGCGCGGACGCTGTCACTCGAAGTGACCGGGGAGATGATCGCCGAGGACCTGCGAGCGTTCATCCTCAACACGATGCCGTGGGCTCCGGAAAACGCCGATATCGAAGTGACTCCGCCTCAGGAAACCGTGATCACGCCCGAGGGCGATCTCTCGTTGGATTGGAAGCCCGCGTCGTCGTATCGGTACGCCGGTCCGGGAACCTTCCGCGGCGAACTGCGCGTGGATGGAAAGACCTACCGCATTTTGGCGTGTCAGGCCGACATCAAGCCGCGCGAAGAGATCGTCGTGGCGGCTGTGGATATTCCGAGCGGAAAAATGATCTCCGCCTCCGACCTTGTGCTTGAGGCGCGTCCTTTGGGCCAAGCCAACGCCGGGGTGTTTCGCAGCGTCAATGAGGCCGTGGGCAAAGTGGCGCAGAACAGCTTGACCGTGGGGCAACCACTATCGCCGCGCAATGTGCAGGCGCCGCTGGTTGTCAAGCGCAACCAGATCGTGCGCGTTGAGGCGCGGGCGGGCGGGCTCATCGTGGCCAGCCGCGCCAAGGCGATGGGCGACGGCCGGACGGGCGAGGCGGTGATGTGTCAGAACCCCGAGTCGAAGGAACAATTCTCGGGAACGGTTCAGCCCGACGGCACCGTGAGTGTGCCGTAGACTCCGAAAGGGTGAGAAGATGAGACGTATTGCATTCATCGGTCTTTGCTTCGCGCTAATTGCGAGCATCGCCTCGGCGGACTCGCTGTTCAGCCGTCGCACGGCTTCCGAAGGCACACTGATCTCGAACAAGAAACCGAAGTTTCAGGTCGGCGATCTCATCACCGTCGAGGTCCGCGAGAATATCGACGCAACCACGGAAGCGAACACGAACACAAAAAAAGAATCCACGGTCGAGTCCGATGCGCCCGCTGCCGCGAATCCTTTTCTGGTCGCGCCTGGCCCCGGGGGACTCAATATCATCTCCAAAGACGAACTGCCGAACTGGGGCATCGACATGGGCAATGAACACAAGAGCACTGGCCGAACGCGTCGAGCGAACAAATTACTGACGACGATCAGTTGCACGGTGACGCAGGTCTTCGACAATGGCAACCTCGGCATCGAAGGCACGAAGACGGTTACCGTCAACCGCGAAGACTCCAAACTCTTTGTGAAGGGCATTGTGCGCGCGCGCGACGTGACGCCGGGCAACACCGTACTGTCCAGCCAAGTTGCGAATGCGGAGATCGAACTGAAGGGCGCCGGGCCGCTGTGGAACAACCAGCGGCGTGGTCTCTTGACCAAACTGCTGGACTGGTTCTCGCCGTTCTAGCGGCGGTTCGGAAAGGGGCGCGACGATATGCGCGGAGTACATAGCAACTTGAGAATTCTGGGCCTGGCGCTGGTCCTTCTTGTCCTGTGTCCGGCGGCGGCGCATGCCGCTCGCGTGAAGGACCTGTGCGACGTGCAGGGCGCGCGCGGCAACGCCTTGCAGGGAATTGGCATTGTGGTGGGGCTCGCGGGCACCGGCGACAAGTCGCCCGCCTCCATTCAGGCGCAGCAACGAATGCTCGATCGCCTCGACATCGACATCGCCAGCATTAAGGATCTTAAGTCCGACAACGTCGCGGTCGTCATAGTGACGGCCACCTTCCCGGCGTTTGGGAAAGAAGGCACGCGGATCGACGTGCAGGTCAGTTCGGTCTACGACTGCAAGAGCCTCGAAGGCGGTATGCTCCTCGAAACACTGCTCTACGGTATCGACAACGAAGTCTACGCCACCGCTCAAGGCGCAATTTCCGTCGGCGGCTTCAATGCGCAAGGCGGCGGCGGGGGGGGCGGCGGCGCGCAAGTGCGCAAGAACCATGTCACCGCCGGCCGCATTCCCATGGGCGCCTATATCGAGCGTGAAATCCCCTCGACAATTACCGACGGCGAGCGAGTGTCGCTTTTGTTGCGCCAGCCGGACTTCACCACGGCGGACAATATCCAGCAAACCATTAACGGTTCCTTCGGCCCCGGCACGGCATCGGCCTTCGGCGCGGGCACGGTGAATATCACGATTCCCGCCGACGCGCGGCAGGATTTGGTGTCGTTTATTGCTCGCGTTCAAGACCTCGGCGTCGAAACGGGAAGCAAAGCGCGTGTGATTGTGAACGAACGTACCGGCACCGTCGTCGTGAATGGCGATGTGCGCATCAAACCGTGCCAGGTGGCTCATGGCAACCTCAGCATCCGCGTTGCGGAGACCCAGAAGGTGGTGCAGCCGAATCCGCTCGGGGGCGGTACGACCGCAGCGGAAAGCAACACCCAGTTGGCTGTTCGCGAGGAACAGGTCTACCTCAACCCCGTGGAAGGCGCATCCCTCGGGGACGTTGCCAAAGCGCTCAACGATCTCAAGGTCACGCCGCGCGATCTGATTTCGATCTTTCAGGCGCTGCGCGAAGCTGGCGCGCTCGAAGCCGAACTCGAGATCATGTAATGCTGTACTTCGATCCTCGAATCGGGGGACCGCGCATCGAGCCTCAATCCGCAGAAGCATCCAAGGACGCGCGTCAACGCGCGGCCTTGCGGCAACTTGAAGGCGAATTCCTCAAGACCCTGTTCAGCGAGATGCGCAAGAGCGTGACCAAAGGCGGCATTTTCCCGGAAAACTTCGCCTCACAGACGCAGCGCGAGATGCTGGATGAGGCCCTAGCCTTTGCGGCGGCCGACAGCGGCCAATTCGGCATAGCAAAGCAAATGGAGGCCGAGATCAAGGCGCACGAAGCCGCGCTGAAGGCGCGCGGGAAGCAGCACGCCGCGATGCTCACGCAAGTGACGCACACGCTCGACTCAAGCGCGGCCCAGAATCTGCCGATAACGTCAACGGCGCAGTGGCGGAGTAGCCGCTGACCCGCCGGAAAAGGGATGGCCTCATGGACGATCTGCTAAACCAACTCTGCGGTGTGCTCGACGACGAGATCGAGCGGCAGGAACTCGCCTTGACGCTCTGCGAGGCGCAGAGTGACGCCGCCGCCGCGCATGATGCCGCCGCCCTGAACGGTCGCACTGAGGCGTTGAATCTGGTGTTGCGAGAGACCGTGGCGGCCGAGGAGACTCGGCTGCGCGTGCTGTGCGATCTGGTCGCGCGCCTTGAGTTGACAGAAGGACAGCAGACGATGTCCGGCCTGGTTGCCGCGCTCGACGAACCTTGGCGTGGGCGCGTTGCGCAGCGCCAGAAACGTCTGCGCATGCTGCTGGCCGACGTACGCGCCGCCAACCAACGGACGGCGCGCATCCTTCGCAAGAACATGCGGCGCGTGCAGGAATGCCTGAGTTTTCTTGACGCGCCGGATGCCGAGAAGGCGAACCGCTACGACCGATCGGGGCATGAGCACGGCCAGCGCCGCGAGGCCCTGGGCCTGCTCGATCAGAGAGGATAAGTAGACGCTATGGGTATGCTGCGCATCACTCCCCGGATGATGGTCGATCGGACCCTCAACAATATCGCGTTTCAGACGCGCAATTTGTTGAAGCTTCAAGAGCAGCTTTCCACCCAGAAGCGAATCAACGCGCCCTCCGATGACCCCATGGGCACGCGCCGCGCGATCAATATTCGCACGCTCATCGCGAAGACGGAACAGTATTCCTCTAACATCACCTCCGCTGGGCCGCAACTGCTGGAATCGGAGACCGCCGTGCAAACGGTGCTGGACAACTTGTCCCGTGCGCGCGAACTGACGCTTCGCGGCGCAAGCAGCACCATCGCATCGAACCAACTCGAAGCGATCGCCAAGGAAATCAACCAGATCCTCGAGGGCATGCTTTCGACCGCGAACCATATCACCAACGGCCGCTACATTTTTGGAGGCACCCGGACGGGGGCGGCCCCGTTTGTGGCCACGCGCAACGCCGCCGGCGAAATTACAGACGTCACTTATGCCGGCAATACGACCTCTATCAAAACCGCCATCGGGGATGGACTCGAGATCGAGGTGAGCGAGAACGGCGAAAGCGCGTTCTTGGTGGACCAAGACGTGTTTCAGTCGCTCATCGACGTGCGCGACAACTTGCGCGCGAACGACACCAACGCATTGCGAGATCAACGCATCGCCGAGTTGGATGTTGTGCGCAATCAGTTGCTTCGATCCATTGCGCGTGTGGGCTCTATCCAGAATCGCCTCAACCAGACCCAAACCGAACTCGATGACTTCAAGTTTGAGCTTGAGTCGGTGTTGTCGGAGACGATCGACGCGGACTATACGGAGGTCGTGGTGAATCTGAACGCCCAGAGCAACGCGTATCAAGCCGCACTGAGCGCCGCGGCCCGCGTGTTGCAGCCCAGCCTGCTCGATTACGTCCAGTAAGCGTTACGCTGTTCCCAACAGCCGGCTTACCTCTTTCAGCAAAGCGCCGCTCTGCACCGGCTTATCGAGAAACGCATCCACCTTCATCGCCGCGAAATCGGCATCCGTGCGTGGGCGGAAATCGAATCCGCGCTGCGTGCCCGCGGCGGTGATAATGACAATGGGGATGTGCGCGAAGCGGGGGTCTTCCTTCACCGCTTTGGCAAAAGCAAAACCCGAATCGAGCGTGTCCATCATTAAGTCTGTGACGATGGCGTTCGGCGTTTCGCTTTCCAGCGCGCGCAACGCCTCGGCGGGACTGTAACACGCGGTTACGCGATAGCCCCCCCGCGTTAGGATATGGCGGTACACCTCGACCATATCCACATCGTCATCCACCACCAGGACTCTCGGCGTATCCGTGGTCATGTTGCCCGCCCCCTGATTGCCCACTCCGAGCTTGCCTGCATTCTAGCACAACCACCCGGCAGACAAATCCTTGGCTTCAGACCCCTCTCCGGGGTTCGTATCCGGTATAGGCGCTCAGTGAAGCCGCCTTTGCTCCCGAAGGCATCCGCCTGCGTGGCACTTGCCGCAAAAAACGGAAGGTGGGGGAGGGGAACACGGACGCTTACGGCGCAGAAGAGGCTGAGGATAGAGAAGAACCCGTTACTTGCCTTTCCTTGTCTGTGCCGGTCCGGGCTTTCAGAATCCCTTGATCTTCTCCGCCAACTGCTGGCACAGCCTATCCGCCGCGCGTTGCGCTTCGTGCTGTACCATCACGCGCACGATTGGTTCCGTACCCGACGCCCGAATCACGACGCGGCCCTTGCCGTTGAGTTCCGTCTCGGCCTCACCGCGTACGGTGTCGAGTTGCTCTTCGGACGGACGCTTCTTGCCGTTGAGCGGAACCGACGTATTGGCCTCGGGCATGGGTTGGTAGGCGCTGGCGAGGACCGACAGCGGTTGGCCGCGACGAATCATCGTGGCCAGGACCTGCAGGCCGGTGATGAGCGCGTCGCCGGTGGTGTTGTGCTCCAGCGCGATGATGTGGCCCGACGACTCGCCGCCGAGCAGGTACCCGTGCTCGCGCATCGCTTCCACGACATAACGATCGCCGACCTTCGTCCACATCACCTTGCCGCCGTGCGGCGCCAGCGCGCGCTGGAGTCCGCCGTTCGCCATGATCGTCGTCACCACCGTGTTGCCCGGCAGCGCCTCACGTTCAAGCAGGTCGATTCCCAAGATCGCCAGCAGCGCGTTGCCGTCCAGCAACCGCCCGTCGCCGTCCGCCATCACAATGCGGTCGCTGTCGCCGTCAAACGCGATGCCGAGGTCAGCCTGTTCCCGGATCACCGTCGCGCGCATTTCGTCAGGATGCGTCGAACCGCAGCGTTCGTTGATGTTCAGGCCGTTCGGGCGGTCCGCGATGGTGATAACCTCGGCCCCCAGTTCACGCAGCGTGATAGGGCCCACCTTATACGCCGCGCCGAACGCGCAATCACACACGATCCGGTAACCGTCGAGACGCATGCCCTTCGGGAACGATGCTTTGACAAATTCAATGTAGCGGCCCACGGCATCGTCAATGCGGCGCGCCACACCGATGCGGTCGTGGTCCGGTGCTATCGCATCGATTTCGTTACTCTTGATGAGCCGTTCGATTTCATCCTCGACCTCGTCCGCGATCTTGAAGCCATCCGGGCCAAAAAACTTGATGCCGTTGTACTGATAGGCGTTGTGCGAAGCGCTGATCATGATCGCCGCGTCGCAGCGCAGGCTGCGCATGATGTACGCGACGCCCGGCGTGGGCAGCGGACCCACCAGCAGCACGTTAACGCCCATCGAACAGAGGCCCGCCGTCAGCGCATATTCAAACATGTAGCCGGACTGCCGCGTGTCTTTGCCGATGAGGATGGTGTGCGGCCTATCTTCCTTCTGGAAGATGTGCCCCGCCGCGCGGCCCACGCGCAACGCCAAGTCGGCCGTCATCGGATATACGTTTGCTACGCCGCGGATGCCGTCAGTTCCAAAAAGCCGATCACTCATGGTACCCCCGTCCAATAATGGCGTCGCTCATCAACGCGACGCGTTTCATGGTCTTGACATCGTGGACGCGGACCGCGTCCGCGCCGTTGTGGATCGCAATGGCGACAGTGGCCGCCGTGCCTTCGGTGCGCTCATGCACCGGAGCCCCTCCCAACACCGCGCCGATTGTAGATTTGTTCGAGGTGCCGATCAAAAGCGGCAGGCCAAACTGGCGAAACGCCCTGAGGCGGCGCAGCAGGGTAAGGTTATGTTCAACCGTCTTTCCAAAACCGAACCCTGGATCAAGCCAGAGGGCCTCGCGCCGAATGCCGCGCTCCAACGCAAACGCTATGCGTTCTTCAAAGAACGCGCATAGGTCGTCGACCACATCCTTGTACTTGGGGTCCTTTTGCATGGTCTGCGGCGTGCCCAGCATGTGCATGAGCACGACTGAACAGCCGCTTTCCGCCACCGCCTCGGCCATCCCCGGGTCGCCGCGCAGCGCGGTAATGTCGTTGATCATCGCCGCGCCCAGTCGCGTTGCACGCCGCGCGGTTTCCGCCCGATACGTGTCCACCGAAACAGGCACTTCCAGTGAAAGCACGCGTCCGAGCACCGGTTCCAGGCGTGCCCATTCCTCATCCAAGGTGATGGGGGGCGCGCCGGGCCGGGTGGATTCGCCGCCGATGTCGAGAATGTCCGCGCCATCGTTCGCCAACTGACGCGCATGCGTTTCCGCCGCCTCAACGGTCGCATACTGGCCGCCGTCGTAGAAGGAGTCCGGCGTTACATTGACCACCCCCATAAGCAGGGTGTGCCCTTCAGCCCGGGAAACAGGAGACATGGCCGTTTGTCCTACGCCGTGCCGGGAACAACCTCGCCTGGGCCCAGTCCGCCGACTTCACGGGGCTCCTTGACCTCAGCGACCGGGGCCGAAGTGCTCGAGGGCGGTTCCGCCGGTGTTTGTTCAACCGGCGCCGGGCGCTCGGGCACGAGCCCAGGGCCGCCGACGCGCCGGATAATGTCGTCGATCTCGTCGGCATCGAGCGTTTCCCGCTCGATCAACGCTTCCGCCAAGGCATCCAGCACGGAGCGGTGCTTGACGATCAAATCCTTGGCATCCGTGTAGGCTTCCTCAAGAAAACGGTGGATGGCGCGGTCGACTGCCGCGGCGGTCTCGTCGCTGAACTGCCGCTCCTTCATGAAATCGCGCCCCAGGAACACTTCCGCATTGCTGCCGAACGAGATCGGGCCCAGATCGCTCATGCCCCATTCGCAAACCATCGCGTGCGCGCGTTCCGTGGCCATGCGCAGGTCTTGCGCCGCGCCGCTGGTGAATTCGCCGAACACCACTTCCTCCGCCGCGCGCCCGCCCATCAGCACGCGCAGATTCGCGAGCAGGTATGTCTTCGACACGCTGTGGCGGTCTTCGGCGGGCAGCATACTCGTCACGCCCAGCGCCGGGCCGCGCGGGACTATCGTGACCTTGTGAACAGGGTCCGCAGCGGGCAGTAAGCGCCCAATCAGCGTGTGTCCTCCCTCGTGATAGGCCGTGTTTCGTTTTTCTGCCATGCTCAGCACCATGCTGCGCCGCTCCGGCCCCATCATCACGCGGTCCTTCGCGTCCTCGAAGTCCTGCATCGTAACCTGGTCCTGGTCGCGCCGCGCCGCCAAGAGGGCCGCCTCGTTTACCATGTTCGCCAGGTCCGCGCCCGAGAAGCCCGACGTGCCGCGCGCCAATGTGCGCACCTCCACGTCCTCGGCCATCGGCACCTTGTTGTTGCGGATGTGGATGCCCAAGATCTGCTCGCGCCCGACAATGTCCGGATTCGCCACCACGATTTGCCGGTCGAAACGTCCCGGCCGCAGCAGCGCCCGGTCCAACACGTCCGGACGGTTGGTCGCTGCCATCAGGATCACGCCGTCACTCGTATTGAACCCGTCCATCTCGACGAGCAACTGATTCAGCGTCTGCTCGCGCTCATCATGGCCGCCGCCCAGCCCCGCGCCACGCTGACGCCCGACCGCGTCGATTTCGTCAATGAAGATGATGCACGGCGCGTGCTTTTGGCCCTGTTGAAACAGATCGCGCACGCGGCTTGCGCCAACACCCACGAACATCTCAACGAAATCCGAGCCGCTGATGCTGAAAAATGGCACGTGTGCCTCGCCTGCCACCGCCCGCGCCAGCAGCGTCTTACCCGTTCCTGGGGGGCCCACCAGCAGCACACCCTTCGGAATCTTGCCGCCCAGACGCGAGAACTTCTTCGGATCTTTGAGGAACTCAATGATCTCCTGCAGTTCCTCTTTGGCCTCGTCCACCCCCGCCACGTCGTTGAAGGTGACGACCTTGTCGCCGTGGCTGATCAGGCGCGCCCGGCTCTTGCCGAAGGACATCGCCTTGTTGCTGCCGCCCTGCATCTGGCGGAACATGAAAAACCAGAACACGCCGATGATGATCAGCGTCGGGATAACCTGCCAGAGCATCGCCACCCACACCGACGTCGTCTCGACCACGGTCTCGACCGGGACGCCCTTCTCGGCCAGTTGCTTTTCCCACTCCGCCGGAGGCGCGGTGTAGTACTTGAACTCCATCGTGTTCCGTTCCTGCACGGGTGCCTTGAAGGTGATATTGAAATTGTAGGCGTTGTTCTCGAGAGGAGAGATGCGGACTTCTTTGATGTTGTCCGCCGCGAGCTGTTCCGTGAAATCCTTCACCCCCAATTTGGCGGGGGCTTTGCCCGTCTGATTCAGGTGCGAGACGGCCAGTACCACGAAAATCAGCAGGATGATCCACAGGGAAGCGTTCTTCAGGAAACCATTCATGCGCGAGTACTTACCTCGTGTTGGCGGCGTCGGGTTGCACAGAACTCTCGCCGCACGGTGACTTACCCGTTCGCTCCAGGCCTTGTCCGGACCGTGAACGGGCAATGACATAACTCTTAAGGTCTGACTGAATCATAACATACGCGGCGGAGGGGGACAAACCTCGACATCGGCATGTCTGCCCGCCGCACACCTATCCCGGCCTTCAGGTTTGTGTCGCCCGAGCCGATAAATCTGCTGCATATCTTCCACTCAAGAGGGAGCGAACTTATGCCGTGCCCACCCGTCGCGCCTGTTTCTTTCGACACCACATGGGACCGCCTCTATTCCCAGGGACAACAGCTTAATCGTTATCCTTTCGATTTTGTGGTGAGTTTTGTGCTTCGCAACGCCCCGCACACGCGCTCCAGGCAGGAGGTGAAGTTGCTCGAGTTGGGGCCGGGCGCAGGAAACAACCTTTGGTTTGCGGCGCGGGAGGGGTTCCAGGTTGCTGGCGTCGAGGCAAGCCCCCACGCGCTGGAGTATCTGCGCGCGCGATTCGAAGCCGAGGGATTGACCGGCGAGTTTATCTTGGGGGATTTCGCCGCGCCATTGCCGTTTCCCACCGATGCATTCGACCTAGTCATTGATCGCGGCTCGCTCATGTGTACCGGGATGAGCGTTTGCCGGAAAGCCATCGCCGAAGTCTGTCGGGTGCTTCGGCCCGGTGGCCGTTTCTTGTTCAACCCCCGAAGCAGCCGCGACAGTTGCCACGCGGCGGGCCGATCGGGGCCAGACGGCGTCACCGTGGACATCGCTCAAGGCACGCTCTCGCAATACGCGCAGATTCTGTTTCTGGATCGCGCCGACATCGCTTCCCTGTTGCCGCCGCCGTGGCGGCTGCTCAGCGCCGAACACGTTGAAACCACCGACGAATTCGCCCCCGATCACCCCATCAAAGCCGAGTGGCGCATCGTGGCCGAGAAAACCTTCTGAGGACAGCCGCTCCTACGCGCGCCGCCTATCGTCGGTCAATTGCATTCCCGCTGCCGAGCCGCTATGCTGCCGCCGCATGCCCGTGCACCGTCTTGTTGCATGGCCCGCGAGGAGGAACCCCCTTGGTTTCCATCGACACGCTTCGCGAAGTACGCTCCCGAATCGTCTGGCGCGCCATGTCCGTGCCGATTTACATCAAGATTCTCGGCATCGGCTTCTTGGTGTCGCTTGTTTTTGGCGCCACCGTGTTTCACCAGATCAAACAGGGCGTCTTCCGCACCCATTGCCAGGTGCATGCCGAAATGGCCTCTTCCTTCGCCAGCACGCTCGCGGCCCGTATCGCGCCGATGCTGGCTGCCGGGAATCGACCCGCGCTGGACGCCGCCCTGCACGATATGGCCGGATCATTTGTCGAGATTCGTTACATCGTGGTGCAGGATGCCGCCGGCCAGATTCTTTCCCACGGCTTCACGTTTCCGCGCGAAGCCCCAACGGATCTCGTCGCCTCGCCCCGCAACCTGTGCGGTTCGTGTCACCCTGCGATGGAGGCGCATGAAATCGCCGCGGATATGTGGGAAGTGCTGCCGCAACTGCTTACGCCCGCCAGCAATGTGCGCGCGTTTACGCGGAACGCCGGACTCATCCTCGAAGCCACGGTGCCCGTACCTCAAGGAGACGGCGCCTCCGTGCGCGTTGGCGTGGGAGGGAGCACGATCAACCGCGTGGTTTCCTCGCTTACCGTCTCGCTCCTGCTGATCCTCGTGCTCTGCTCCGTAATCGGCCTATCGTTCGCACTGGTGCTGGCCTACGTGATCGTGCGCCCGTTGCATGACCTCGTGCAGTTGACGCAGCGCATTGGCGAGGGCGATTTCACCGCGCGCGCCACCGTCATGTCCGAGGACGAAGTGGGGATCTTGGCCACGTCATTCAATCAGATGGCGGAAGCCCTCGAGGAATACCGCCGGGCCGTGCGCGAACAGGAATCGATGAGACTTTCGCTCATCGGCCGCATCGTGCAGGCGCAGGAGGACGAGCGCAAGGCCATCGCCCGCGAACTACACGATCAACTCGGGCAATCGCTCTCCCATGCCCTGCTGACTATCGAGTCCAGTTGTCAGAATTGCTGCAACGCCTCCGCGCATTGCGGTGGCGTAAAGGCGGAAATTCGCGCGCTGATCGATCAAGTGCGGCGCATTGCTTGGGACACCCGTCCCAGCATCATCGACGACTACGGGCTTAACCACGCGTTGTCCCGGTACGTCGAGGAGATGCGTCGCCGGGTCAGTTTCGATATTGCCTATCAATACGCCGGTCCCGAAGACGCGCCTCGTCTGCCCGCCACGATCGAAGTTTCGCTGTACCGCATCGCCCAGGAAGCCGTCACCAACATCCTGCGCCACGCCAACGCCACCGAGGTCAGCCTTATCCTCATGCGCAAGGCCGACGAGGTCAGCCTTATCGTCGAAGACAACGGCTGCGGTTTCGATCCTTCCGCCGTGGAGCACGCGCCGCGTCCGCCGCTCGGCCTCATTGGCATGCGCGAGCGAGTTGCTTTAGTCGGCGGCGAATTTGCGATATACTCGCATCCGGGCGAGGGTACTACCGTACGCGTGCGCATTGCGATCAAGGAGGAGGCTCATGCCGATTCGCGTGCTAGTGGCTGATGACCACGCGATATTCCGCAGCGGCCTGCGCGCTCTGCTCGAGAAAGAGGAAGACATCGAGGTCGTCGGCGAAACGGGAACTGGAACCCAGACAATCCGCGAGGTCGCCGAGCTGCCTGTGGATGTCTTGCTGCTTGATATCAGCATGCCCGAACTCAACGGCTCGAAAGTCGCCCAAGAAGTCCTCAAGAAGCGCCCCAATCTGCCCATCGTCGTGTTGACCATGCACGAGGACGAGTACTACCTCCAGGAGATGCTTCGGATCGGCGTGCAGGGCTACGTACTCAAGAAATCCACCGGCACCGAGGTTGTTCAGGCCATTCGGGCCGCCTACCGCGGCGATGGCTACATCGATCCGAGCTTGACCAAATTATTGATTACCCCGTACACCGGGAATGCGCGGCCCAAACCCGTTAGCCGGGTAGACGTTTTGACCCCGCGCGAGCAGGAAGTCTGCCGTCTTCTGGCCTACGGGTATACGAACGCCGAGGTCGCCGAACTGCTGTTTATCTCCGATCGCACGGTGGAGACCCACCGCAACAACATCATGAGCAAGCTCGGCCTAAAAAACCGCGCGGAACTTGTACGGTTTGTGATTGACAATCGTCTAATGAAAATAGAGTAATATCTCCGAGAGAGGAATCTCTCCGGGGAATTTCCGGAGGCCCCGGGCGCGAAATGCCGCGTTTGCCCGGATGCTGTCCCGAATGCGTTACTTTATGGTGGTGCGGGAACCAGATTGGCTGTTAGCCCGGCCATCGTAACTACGGAAAGGGAGCAACGAACATGAGCGCACGCAGCAAATTGACTTTGGGAGTTTTCATTTGTGCCGCCTTTATGATGGCGTCGATGGGCGCCTATGCGGCCGACGCCGCTTTTGTGGGCAACAACACCTGCAAGATGTGCCACAACAAGAAGGAAGAGGGCGAGATGTGGACCGTCTGGCAGGCCAGTAAGCACGCCAAGGCCCTTGAAACCCTTAAGACCGACGCCGCCAAAGAAGTGGCCAAGAAAGCCGGCGTTACCGCCGCTCCCGATCAGGCTCCCGAATGCCTGAAGTGCCACGTAACCGGTTACGACGCGGCCAAGGACCCGAAGATTCCCGCCAAGATCGATCCGGCCAACGGCGTGCAGTGCGAATCCTGCCATGGTCCGGCTTCTCTGCATATTCCGGATGGCCAGGCCCGCAAAATGAAGAAAGACATGACGGTCGACATCAAGGCCCACATCAAGAAGGGCGACAAGACGACCTGCGTGACCTGCCACAATGACAAGAGCCCGACCTGGAAGGCCGACCGTTACACGCTGGCCGACGGCAGCAAGAGCGGCTTCGACTACGACCAGGCCTGGAAGAAGATCGCGCACAATATCCCGAAAGAAGCCGGGAAGTAGCGAAGACATTTCGTTGTTGAGACGGAATGACTGAGCGAGTCGTTTAGCAGCGCGCGGCTTGCACCCAAATGGGAGTGAGCCGCGCGCGCTTTCAAATCGCCGCAAGAACGACGGCACGATTCAAGGAGACGACATGATCGTGACATCCTCCCATCCGGCATTCGTTCGACACTACGTGTGCGTCTTCCTGAGCGCTTCCGCGTTGCTCCTCGCGCTCACGGGGTGTGGCTCGAAAATTCAGCAAACTCCCGAAACCCGCACGGTGGAAGCCCCTGCCGCCGCGGGCGATACCAGTAGCGCGCATCGTTTCGGCGACGGCTCGATGTCGCCTCATGGCGAGATGGCGCAGGAATCGCATTGGGTCTGGAAGACTCCCGAAGGATGGCAAGAGGGAACACCGACCTCCATGCGCAAGGCGACCTTCCGCGTCGGCCCCCAGGGCGAGGCCGAATGTTACCTTACCGTCCTTGGCGGGGCGGCGGGCGGCGTGGCGATGAACGCGAACCGCTGGCGCACCCAACTCGGGGCTGCTGAACTCGGTGACGCCGAGATCGCTGCATTGCCCAAAGTGCAGATTCTGGGAGGAGAGGCGGTTATCGTTGAGGCGGAAGGCACTTACGGCGCAGGCGCTGCCGACTCCGCCCACACCGAGGGCCGCGAGCAGGCCGATGCCGCCCTGCTCGGCGCGATCTTGCCGCAGCCCGATCGGGTGGTTTTTGTGAAAATGGTCGGACCCAAGAACGTTGTTGCCGCGCAACGTGAGGCTTTCCTCAGCTTCTGCCGCTCACTCGAAGAGCATAATCACTCCGCCGACGTCCACGCCCACGGCGAATCGGCCCCGGTCGAGGCGCAGAGTTCCGCCTCGGCGGAGCAAGCCCCCGCAGCCGATGCGACGTCCAGTCTTGAAGCGAAATTGCGATGGCAGACCCCGGACACCTGGAAAGAGCAGCCCAAGCGTTCCATGCGCGTGGTCAGTTTCGCCGCCGGTCCCAACGGCGAAGTGGAATGCTACGTCACCGTGCTCGCGGGAAGTGCGGGCGGTTTCGAGGCGAATCTCAACCGCTGGCGTCAGCAGATGGGCCAACCGGAGCTCACGCCGGACGAGATGGCCGCGCTTCCCAAGGTTTCGATACTAGGCGGCGAAGGGGCCATGCTGGAACAGAAGGGCGCCTATACCGACATGGCGGGCCAGAAACACGAAGGACAGGCGCTGTTGGGAGCGCTGCGCGAAGTCCCCGGTCAAGTCGTATTCGTAAAAATGACCGGCCCGGAGGCCGCGGTAATGGCGGAGAAGGAGCGCTTTCTGGCGTTCTGCAAATCACTTCAGTAATCTGACGCGGGTCGGAACGCGTGGAGAGTCACGGTGAAGAATATCGCACGGCAGTTGTTTCGTTTCTTTTCGTCCTACGGGTTGGCGTGCGTCCTTTTTGTGTTGCTGCTGTTGCTCACGTATCTCGGCACGCTTTACCAGACCACCAACGGGCTGTACCAAGCTCAAGAAAAGTACTTTAACTCGCTGTTTCTTGTGCACTGGGCCTTTGGTCAAATCCCGGTTCCTCTGCCCGGTGGCTTACTGCTCTCGGGACTGGTGTTTGTCAATTTGATTTGCGGTGGCATCTTGCGCGCCCGAAAGGGCTGGTCCCACGCGGGCGTACTGGTCGCGCATCTTGGCATCTGCCTGCTGCTGGTCGGTTCGTTTGTGAGCTATCAGTACGCTCAGTTCGGTCACATGACCCTTTACGAGGGCGAAAGCGCCTCCCATTTCGAGAGCTACGACGAATGGGAACTGACGCTGACCCCGGCCACTTCCTCTGGCCAGACCGCCACACAGTGCGCTTACCCTCTGCACGGCATTCCCGGCGGCGGCCCCCAGGGCAAGACGGCCCATTTCCAGGCAGGCGCGCTGCCGGTGACGGTCGAGCTATGGGGATACGCCAAGAATGCCGCGCCCCAACCCGTGAGCAAAGGTCAGCCCAGCGTCGACGGCTACCTTCTCCAGGCATTGCCTCTCGAAAAAGAGAGCGAAATGAACGTGCCGGGTCTGTACATTCGCCTTCGCGGCGCCACTTCCGGCGCGTTGGCCGAAGGGATTGCTTGGGGCGGCGCACGGTCACCGTTGACGCTTACGGTGGACGACCAGTCCTACGTGGTTGAAGTCAATCGCCGCCGTTTCCCGTTGTCCTTTACAGTCACTCTAAATAAGTTCACGCGTACACTCTACCCGGGGACCCAAATGCCTAAGGAGTTCAAAAGCGAAGTCACGCGCACCGAGGGCGGTGTCACCCAATCGGTGCTCATCTCCATGAACGAACCGATGCGCCACCTCGGTTACACGTTCTATCAGTCCTCCTGGGGACCCAGCAACGCTCCCGAAGGCGCACGGCTTTACTCGGTTTTCGCCGTAGTCCGCAATCCGGTCGATCAAGTGCCGCTTTACTCGTGCATCATTATCGCGCTGGGCATGACGTTCCACTTCTTGCGCGGACTCTTGGTCTATCTGCGTCGTGAAGCGCGCCATGCCGCTTCTGCGGCGACATTGCTGTTGGTGTTGGGGCTCGCGGCGACCGCTCAGGCGCAGGAGCAGGCCACACCGGTCGACTTCGCCGCCGTGGCGGACCAGTTGGCGACATTGCCCGTTCAGGAGCAAGGGCGCATCAAACCTCTGCAAACCATCGCCAACGTGTCCCTGCTCAAGTTCAATGGGAAGCGGAGCGCCGTCCTTCCCAACGGGCACAAGGCCGATGCCGTGGAATGGCTGGCGTGGTGTTTGTTTGCGCCGGAGGAGGCAAAGCATTTCAAGACGTTTCAAATTGACAATGCCGATGTCATGGTCGCTTTGGGATTGCCATTCGAGAAGAAGCGGGATCGGTACTCCTACGAGGACCTTGCGCCGAGCCGCACCAAATTGAGCCAACTCGCGCAGCAATACTCGGCTATTCCCGAGCAGAGCCGCGACACGGCGCAGACTCAGCTCATCAATCTCGCCCACAACGTGAACGAGTTCGAGCTATACACGCACTACTTCAATTTTGCGCGTCTTGCGGTGTCCATAGAAGGTTCACCCGAACTCCAGACCATGTTTCCCGGAAAGAGCACCATCGGGTTGGCCGACCTGCTTTCGCAATCCACCGCCATCTCCCAGGCCGTGCGCGCGTCCAATCCCAAGAAGGGCGAGAAGTCGGGCATGTCGCCATTGTTGCCCCTTTTCGATGCCGCACAAGACGCCCTCATTTTGCGTCTTATTCCGCCTGCGCCCGGTTCAACGGAGGTGGAATGGGCCTCGCCTGCGGGAATGCTCGAGGAAGTCTTCTCCGAAGGACGGCCCGTGGCGGAAGAACGTCTGGCCTTGTTGCGTCAGTTGGAGCAATTGGCGCAGGCGGCGCGCTCCGGCGACGCCGCATTCTCCGCTGCGCTTGGGGAGTTCCATCAGTCGCTGACCTCGCAGGCGACGCAGCGCGGCGAGTACGGCAAGATTCCGCTCGAAGTCAAGTTCTACAAGGCGCAATTCTTCTACTACAGCCTCATTGTCTATGTGCTTGCGTTCTTGTTGATGGCTTTTTCCTGGTTGCGCCTGAACAGTCGGCTCGTCTACCGCCTGACCTTTGCCTCGACTCTTGGGGCAACGCTGCTGTTGGCCGCGGGAATCACTTTGCGATGCATTATCCGTGAGCGCCCACCGGTCACTACGCTCTACGAGACCATCCTCTTCAGCACCCTTGTGGCGGCGGGCGTAGCGCTGTTCATGGAGTTCATCAACCGGCGGCGCGTCGGGCTGTTCCTCTCCACGACCTTGGGCGCGCTCGGGCTGTTCCTGGCGAACAAGTACGAGATTCGCGAGGGCGCCGATACCATGCCCTCGATGATCGCCGTGCTGGACACGAACTTCTGGCTCGCCACGCACGTGACCACGATCACCATCGGGTACGGCGCAAGTTTCTTGGCCAGTGCGATTGCCCACGCCTATGTGCTGGGCCGCGTGTTCCGTATTCGCACACAAGACACGGCGTTCTATCGCCATCTGGGACGTATGGTGATCGGCGTCATCAGCTTTGCGCTCTTGTTCTCCCTCATTGGCACCATTCTCGGCGGCATCTGGGCGAACGAGAGCTGGGGGCGTTTCTGGGGATGGGATCCCAAGGAAAACGGCGCGCTGATGATCGTGCTGTGGCAACTCGCCATGCTGCACGCCCTGCGCGGACAGTACGTCGCGGATTTCGGTTTCTCGATGGCCGCGATCTTCTGTGGTATCGTGGTTGCATTCTCGTGGTTTGGGGTGAATCTTCTGGGCGTGGGACTCCATAGCTACGGGTTTACCAGCGGGATCTTCCGCGCGCTGGTCACGTTCTATGCCGTGGAGGCGGTGGTCCTGGCGATGGGTTTCTGCGCGTGGTTGTGGGAAGATTGGCTCAACATGAGGACGGCGTCCGCGTTGAAAGGCAACAATTCGCGCCGCGCCAAGGCCCGTAAGTAAACAGCCGGAAGTTCAAAGAAGCGTAAAAAGGAGAGACGACTCATGGCGAAGAGGGGGACTCGCTGGCTGTCGGCGTTAGTGACGCTGTTCGGTCTGAACTGGATCACCGTGCTCGGCGGCATCCTGGCCGCGACCAGTTCGCTGCTGATCGTGGGGTTCATGATCATCGGCCTGCTGCAACTAAGCGAATCTCCGTATCTCGGCATCATGGCGTTCCTCGTGTTGCCCGGTGTGCTCGTTTTTGGATTGCTCATCGTGCCTGTCGGCGCGTTTTTCGAGCGTCGCCGCCGCATTCGCCTCGGCCTGCCTCTCGAGGGCGAGGTGGCCGGTATGTTTCCCGTCATCGATTTCAACTCCCCCCACACCCGGCGCGTGGGGGCCATCGTTATCGTGGTGACTGCGTGCGTGCTGCTGGTGTTGTCCGCCGCTTCATACGAGGGGATGGTCTACATGGACTCCCCGCGGTTCTGCGGCCTGGTCTGCCACACCGTAATGGAGCCTGAATACGTCGCCTACACGCGTTCGCCCCACGCTCGCGTGGCCTGCGTCGAGTGTCACATCGGACCCGGCGCGCCGTGGTTCGTAAAGGCCAAGCTCTCCGGTCTGGGGCAGGTTATCGCCGTGGCGCTCAATAACTACGAGACCCCGATTCCCACACCCGTGGCCAATCTGCGCCCCTCGCGCGATACGTGCGAGGAATGCCATTGGCCGCAGAAGTTCACCGGTGACAAAGTGAAGGTGATATCGAAATTCCAGGAGGACGAGAAGAATACCCCCGTCAAGACCGTTATGCTGTTGCACATCGGCGGCGCGGACAGCCCCGGGGGCGGCGGCATTCACGGCTGGCACATGCGCCCCGGCACGAAGACCTACTACGTCGCGGCGGACAATGCTCGCCAGAACATCGTACAAGTTCGCGTCGAAGAGGCCGACGGCAAAACGACCGTCTACAAGGCGGCCGACCAAGGCGATCCTTCGACGCACCAGCCCGAGCGCTTGATGGACTGCATCGACTGCCACAACCGCCCGACGCACATCATGCAAGTCCCGGAGCGCGCCCTTGACGAGGCCATGGAGGACAAACTCATCGACCCCTCGATCCCATTCATCAAGAAGCAAGGCGTTGAGGTTCTGAAGGGAATTGAGGTCTCTGAAGCCGATCTGCCCGCCATTGCGCAGAAGCTCACGAGCTATTACCAGACCAACCACGCCGATTTCTATAAGGACAACAAGGCGTTAGTGGACCAGGCGATAGTGGAGATTCAGAACATCTACAAACACAATGTGTTTCCGAAGATGAAGGTGACGTGGGGCACCTATGCGAACAACCTCGGGCATGTGGATTCCAAAGGCTGCTTCCGGTGTCACGAGGGTAATCTGACCAGCGACGACGGGAAGGTGGTCCAGGCCGACTGCGCCGCGTGTCACAATGTGCTGGCGTGGGAAGAGGAAAATCCAGAGGTACTTGAGAAGCTTCAGCTCACGAACTAGATCGTAGCCCTTTGCGCTCCTGCTTGGGCACAAAGACGGCATGCAGACCTCAGGGATTTCCCGAGTCAGATTCGGTTTCCCTGGGGTCTTTCCTTAGGCGGGGTCTGAACCCCGTCTTTCGTCTTTCACAATGAAAAATCCCCTGAAAACAAGGGCTTTTGCTTAATTACGGGTTTTTCCCCGATGTGCGATCCATGCCCTCCCGGAGTATTCTTAACTGAATTCAAGGCATGGGGTATGGGGTGTTCTGCCTGTTTGGAGAGCTGCTCATGCTGGCGGAGTTTGGGGTAGGCGTGGCGTAACGCGCCATAGCGAAGAAGAGGCACATCATGCGACATCACTCTCGAACAACACTCAGTATTCTCGCAGTATTCCTGACCGCTGTATTCCTCGTGGGCTGCCCCACCGATCCGACCGCGATCCTGACAAAAGTCACCATCACGCCGGATAAGGTTACTCTCGAGGTCGATCAGACCGCAGAACTAACCGCCGCCTCAACCTCCGCATTGGACACTGATTTTACGTGGGCCTCGAGCGATGAAGACATCGTCGCGATTCAGGACACCAAGTCGTCGGCCGTCACCATTATCGGTGTCGGCGTCGGCACTGCGACGATTACCGCAACCGGCAACGTCTCGGGCCGCAGCGGCACGGCCGTGATCACCGTTCCGGAAGACACCACCGGCGGCGGAATCCCGTCCGGCCTTCTTGGTCCCGGACTGAAGGTCACGATTACCGGCGTCACCATTCCGGCCGACCGGAAGCCGGAAGTCGCCTTCACCGCGACGGATACCGCCGGTCATCCTGTCGCGAAGAGCGAACTGACCGATGTGCGCCTCATTCTCGACTATCTCGAGGCACCCGCGAAGAGCGCGGCCAGCCCCCGCTACGTCAGTTACACCGTCAACAATGCGGGCCAGGCCACCCAGGACTCGGCTCGCTTGAACGGTGTGACGCAACTGGCGAACGGCTCGTTCAAATATAAGTTCGCCGCGGCGATTCCCGCGAACTACAATCCGTCGCTGACCCACCAGGTCGGTGGCCAGTTCCAGCGCATGTACGTTGTCGATAACAAGGTGTACAAGGCGAATGCCGTGAAGGTGTTCCGTCCGGACGGCGGCGCGGTCACGCAGACTCGCGAGATCTCCTCGACGCAAACCTGCAACGCCTGCCATACGCGCATGTCGTTCCACGGCGATATCCGCCGCGAATATCAGTACTGCATTCTGTGCCACAACGAGCAATCGGTTGACCCCGACACCGGCAACAGCGTCGACATGAGTGTCATGGTGCACAAGATCCACCGCGGCGAGAGCCTGCCGAGCGTCGAAGCCGGCGATCCGTACCAGATCATCGGATTCGGCGGATCAGTGAACGACTACTCGACGGTCGTTTTCCCGCAGGACATCCGCAATTGCACGACGTGCCACACTGGCGGAAGCAAGACCGACGAAGACGCCTATCTGACCCGTCCGTCGCGCGCGGTCTGCGGTAGCTGCCACGACCGCGTGTGGTTCGGCAATCCGGATCAGACTCCGGAAGGCTTCGAGAATCACCCGCTCGATTTCGAGAGCCCGAACGACAACCAGTGCGCGGTTTGCCATCCAGCGACCGGCCCTGGCGTAGCCCCGATCGACGAGGCCCACACGGTGCCCACCAAGAGCGATGAGGCTCCGGGCTTGGGCCTGAGCATCACAGAAGTCAACCCGAATCCCGAGACCGGCGCACTGAACGTCAAGATCCTTATCGTTGACGGCCAGGGCAACCCGGTGACGAACATTTCGGCAATGAGTCGTCTGTCGGTGAACGTCGCTTACCCGGCTACCGATTACACGAACAACCTTCGTGAGCAGATCTGGCGTTCTCCGAATGGCAGCACGGCGGGCACGCTCGCCTCGACGACGAGTCCGACCGGTATCTATGATTACACCTTCGCGGGCACCCTGCCAGTGACGGACGATACCTACGCGATCGCGCTTGAAGGCCGCCGCGACTTCACCTTCGACGGCGAGACCGAAGAGCAGGGCACCGCGACCAACGGGTTGACCTTCTTCACCCTGGACGGCTCGAAAGCCGAACCCACGCCGCGCCGCGAAATCGTCGAGACGGCCAAGTGCAACGTCTGCCACGACGAGATGCGGTTCCACGGCGGCTCGCGCTATGGCGCCGAGTACTGCGTGTTCTGCCACAACACAACGCTGGAAGACGGCGATACTGGTTCCTCCCTGAATCTGAAGGAAATGATCCACAAGATTCACATGGGCGAAGAACTCGAAAATGGCTTTGTTATCGGCAGTGGCGACGACACCACCGACCTCGGCGAGGCCCGTTACCCGGCCGACAAGCGGAATTGCTTGGCGTGCCACAAGACCGGCACGTACCTGCTGCCGATCGCCGAAGAGGCCGCGCCGACCGTGATCAACAGCGACGCGGGCAACAAGACGGTTCTGCCCGAACGCGCGGCATGCACCTCGTGCCACGACAGCCTCTGGGTCGATGTCCACGCGATCATCAACACCAACGGCGACAACAGCGTCGAGAGCTGCCGCGTGTGTCACGGCGAAGGCAAGGATTTCGCCGTCTCCGCCGCGCACGCCCAGCTTCCGTAAGCGCAGTAGCGCGTAATACCCGAGGCGGGGAAGAGCAAGACTCTTCCCCGCCTCCTTTTTGCCTTCAAACGAAGCGCCCCCCTTGACATTCCAAGGGAGCGAGGGTAAACTCTTAACAATACTGCTCGAAAGCCAAATGGCTCGAGGGTGAAAATGAGTCAAGTATGCGAAGGAGAAGGTCATGACCCATCTCAAGGCCATTAGCAAGACCCCTGTCCCTGCGGCGACCTGGCAGGAAATCGTGTGCGCCGCCAACACCGCCAAGGCCGGCATCGTCGGTTCACTGGGCGGCACTTCGCCGAAAGTCGATTTCGTCGGCGGCAAGTGCGACATAACCTCCAGCTAGAGCACCGCTGAAGGGCTTTTCTGCGATTCGGGTAGCGCATTGATGCGCAATCTTGGCCGCCCAGACACCTGTAGGGGCCGTGGTGTCTTCGGAGATCCAGACAGCTAGAGTGGTTTTTGCTGCATAATTATCAAATTTCGATCTAATCGGAGCCTGTTCCGCTTGCGGAGTAGGCTCTTTTGACTTGGAATGAGTCTTTTCCTGAATCGAACCCGGCCTTTCCGGGATCCTTGGAAACGTCCTGGGCCCTCTGTGGTATATTCCCACGAGTTCAACGGATTTCTGGAAAGGGAAACTCTTGACAGATGGAGCCCCTTTGAGTCATAATGAATGACGGTAGATACTGCGTTTTGCGCATGTGCGCGTTGGGGATGTAGGGGCCGTTTAGTCTCCGCGGACTGCCGTGGGAGCGGCGTGTAACGAGGAACGAGTCATGAGCATGAAGCCTCTCTGGAATGCAATTGCGGGCGCGGTGGTGATAACCGTGGCGCTCAGTCTCACGGGATGCCCGGAAATCTCCGAGATCGTCATCTTCAAAGACCAGGGTCTCGAAAACGCCGTTCGCCGCGAACTCGGCCTGCCCTTCGGCGTGCTGACCGTGACGCAATTGCGCGAATTGCGGTCTTTGGATGCGCGCGAGCTGGACATCGCAGACCTCTCGGGGTTGGACAAGTGTCCCAATCTGACCTGGCTCAATCTTGAGGGGAACAGCGTGTCGGACCTGACGCCGCTCGCGAACCTCACAGGTTTGATGACGTTGGTGCTCGATGCGAACGAGATCGAAGACCTGACTCCGCTCGCGGGGTTGATCAATCTAGACGTGTTGTCTCTGCGCGACAATCGGATTGCCGATATCCAAGCGCTTGTCACCAATGCGGTCAACGGCGGGCTTGGCCCGGGGGATCAAGTCCTCTTGTCGGGCAACGATCTCAGCGCGCGCGCGTTGTCCACAGACATTCCGGATTTGATCGCGCGGGGCGTGAACGTCGTCACGGACTCGACAACCTAGAACCATGACGAGCCCGGCGACGCAGAATATCCGGTCTTTCGAGGCCAGATTCTAAGAGGATGCCCGGTATGAACGAAACTACCCGTCGGTATGCACACGGACTTGTTGCGGCGATGTTCGCGATCACGTCTTTACTCCTGGTGGGCTGTCCACTCGTAGGGCCGACGCTGGTGGTGAATCCGACGGTCATCAATTTCGGCAAAGCGGGCGTCGAAGAAAGTTTCACGATCTACAATGGCGGTTCGGGAAGTCTGGACTGGTCGTTGCAGCTCGTGGCCGACGGGGGCGGGGCATGGCTGCTCGCGGATGTAAACGCGGGGAGTGTGAGTTCCGAGACAGATCGCGTTCACCTCACCGCCGATCGCACGGGCTTGGCGCCCGGCGAATACCACGCAACGGTCACGGTGACCTCAGGGACCACGCAAAAACAGGTGCTCGTGGCGATGTCTGTTGCGGGTTCGCCCAACCTCGAAGTCAATCCCACCACCCTCAACTTCCTCGGCGCGACAACGACCGCCACAACCACCGTGCGCAACACGGGCACCGGTCAGTTGGCGTGGAGCCTTGTCGCTGTTGACGAAGCGAATCCGGGCGTTACCCTTCCGTTGCCAGACTACCTCACTGCGGCGCCTGCGGGCGGCACGTTGGCGGTAGGGCAGAGCGTGGACATCGTGCTTACCCTCGATCGCGACGGACTCGAGGACGGCGTCTCGACCGTTCCGCTGCGCATTCAATCGGACGGCGGCAGTCAAGACCTCACCGTGCAGATCGCGGCGGGGCTCGGTCCCGAGTTGGCGGTGGAGCCGCTCGTTTTGGACTTCGGCGACCGCACGAACGAACTGACATTCGATATTTTCAACATTGGTTATCTAGGCAGCGAACTCGCGTTCACGCTCAGCACGGATCGCCCCGATCTCATCCTGTTGTCGCCCTCGTCGGGGTCGGTGACGAGCATCGGTTTTCCGTGGGACAACCCAAAATCCATCGAAGTGCGCATCGATCGCACGGCGATTAAGAAAGACACCGACGGCGGCAAGATCACCGTGGAAGTCCCCGGCCTTGATCCCGTGGAAGTGTTGGTCAGCGTCGAGCGCGCGCCGCTCACGTTCGAGGCCGCGAAGAATCGCACCCGTCCGCCGTTCATCATGCGCTTCACCTTCACGCTGCGCGACAGTCTGGGATTGGCCATCGACAGCACCCAGCCCAGCATTCTGAACGAGCTTCAGACCGCGTTCAGCATTGTGGAAGACGCGAATCCGATTGACCTCAACGAAACCAATTTCTACGTCAGCGGGGGCGGAAACGCCATTCGCGGGAACGTCGCGTTTCTGCTCGACTACACGGGCAGCATGTACGCCGCGCTCGAACGCATGAACCCGACCAGTCCCGATCCCTTGCAGGAATTGTACGCCGGTAAACGCAACGTCGCGGGCGATGTCGGCATTGCCGAGGCCTTCATTCGCGGGTTGACGCCGAGCTATCGTCTTGCGCTTATGGAATACCACGAGCGCCAACAGCAGAGCCGCATCCTGCACAGTTTCACCACGGGCAGCCGCGACTCGATGGTGCAGGCACTTGAAGACTTCAATTTGCCTGAGGCCGATCACGGCGCATCGGAAATTTTCGACGCGTTGATCGACGCGGCGACGCGTCTGGAGAACGAGGACAGCGGCGTGTTGCCGCTCGACGACGCCGACCTGCGCGCGATCGTTTTCCTCTCCGACGGGCGCGACACCTCGAGCACCCTGCCGCGAGCGCAGGCGATTACCAAGCTCAAAGAGAAGAAAGTGCGCCTGTTCCCGATTGGGTTTGGTGAAAACATCGACTCGTCGGCGTTGGTGGATCTCGCGGTCCAGACCGGTGGCCATTACTACTCCGCGCCGACGCAGGACGACCTGTACAAGTTGCTCGTGCACGATCCGTCGGGTGCGCCGGACGCGCCCGGCATTATCGCGAGCGATCTGGAGCGGCAGGTCGTGCTGAACTACGTCACCCTGTTCCAGGAAGGCAACCACACGTACAACATCGAGGCGCAGTATCAGAACCAACGCGGCTCCATTGAGCTTGACGCCGAATATGCGGTGGGCGGCGACGTTCGCGCGGGGCAGCTTGCCCTGCGCACCGCGGGCATTCAGCCCGACGGCACCGCGGAAGTCTACCTGCGCACCGATTACGTGCCGCGCGGCGTTACGCAGTTCAAAATACGTCTCTATACCGATACCGGCGCGCCGTTCACGGTGGCGCTGGCGCCAGGCGGACTGATCGAGGACTGGGTGATGGTTGAAAACACCGAAGTGCCCGCGAAGATCCCCGGAAGCCGTCTGTTCACCGTGTTGACTACGGAAGACAATCCGCTGCGCTATGGGGCGTTTGGCAACCTGCTTCGCCTCAATTTCCAGGGGCTGGATCCGATGTCGGTGGTGAACCTGTCGATGCGCGTGGATAACCGCATCTATGTGAATCCGCCCACGACCAAGTTCTTCCAGCACCCGGAAATCCTGGACATTCGAACTGGATCGCGCCAAGCCTCGGTGCAGCCCATTCTGATCGCGGACGGATTCAACCCCGACGCCGCACAGGCATGGAACCGCGATGGGGATGCGGCGGATGATTTCGATGACGCTTACCCGGACGATACAAACCGGCAGTAGCCGCACGCGCGCGCGCCGGTGGCTGGAGCGACACGCTCGGAAGGAGCCGCCCATGACTGAACGCAAGACGTATCTGATGCCTCGGGGGGGCCTGTGGGCCGCTGCCTTACTGGTCCTCGCGCTGGCGGGATGTCCCCCGGCGGGTCCCATACTTGCCGTGTTTCCGGCAGCGTTCAACTTCACACAAGGCAACCTGACCGATACCCTGACGATATCGAACATCGGTTCTGGCGCGCTGAATTGGCAGATTGTGCAACTGCCGGCGTGGGTGCAGGCCAACCCCGCGCAGGGCGTGGCCGCGGCGGATAACTCGCTGGTGACGCTTACCGTCGATCCCACTGGACTGCCCGCAGGCGCAACCTCGGGTCAACTCATCGTGTCGGCCAACGGCGGCGCCCAGACCATGACCGTGCCGATCACGGTGTCGCTGCCGCAGCCGCCGCAGGTGCCGGCGCTGTCGCTCGACACGACCGAACTCGACTTTGGCCAGAGCGGCCTTGCCCTGCCTCTGACCATTACGAACGGCGGACACGGCACCCTAACCTGGACTATTTCCGAAGCGATTCCGTGGCTCTCCGTGGCAACCGCTTCGGGCACCACGACGACCGAGTCTGACGTCGTGACAATTACCGTGGATCGCGCGGGACTTGCCGCGGGACCTCATGCCGGTACGATCGGAATCACCAGTAACGGCGGCAATGCGACCGTGAACGTGTCTCTAACCGTTGCCGACGCCGTGCCGATTCTGGGGCTGTCTCCCTCGCCGCCCGCTACGCTCGATATCGCCGCGGACGCCACGCAGGGCGTCGTCACCGTGAAAAACGTCGGCACCGGCACGTTGTCCTGGACAGCCACGCCGCAGACGCCGTGGCTGTCTGTGAACCCGGCCACCGGCGACACCGGCTCCGTCTCCACGCCCATTGTGGTGACAGTCGATCGCTCGCAGTTGGTGGAAGGGCTCAACGTTGGGCAGATATCGTTTACGTCGAACGGTGGAAACCAGACCCTCACCGTCAATGCGCTAGCCAATCCGGCCTCGCTCGTCGTGACGCCGCTGACGATCAATTTCGGCAGTTTCACGACCGACAAGCTGGTGACGATTGCCAACGGCGGCGTGGGAACGGTGAACTGGCAAGTGGATCAGGCGGCACTGCCCGCGCACGGGTGGCTGTCCGCGGAGACCTATTCCGGAGCCGTCGGCAGCACGCCGCAGGCGGTCCTGTTCCACGTCAACCGCGCGCCCGGCGGAACCGCCTTGACGCCCGGCACCTACAGCGTCTCGCTGCCCATCACTTCCAATGCGGGCAACGCCACGCTGAACGTAATCATGACTGTCGCCGCTCAACCGGTGCTGGCCATCACGAAAGATTTGAACACTTCCCCGACAACCGAGATGGACCTTCCCTTTGGTCTCACGCTCACCGAACTGCAATTCTATGTGCTGAACACCGGTACGGGCACACTCGAGTGGAGTACGCCGCAGACGGCGCTTCCGCCTTGGCTGACCCTCACGCGCTTCGCCGATTCCGTCGGCGCGGGAGGCTCCAGTTTGGTCCGCGCATTCGTGGACCGAAACTTGGTTGAACCTTACGGAGACAGTTTCTCCCTGGTCATCACGGCGAAGAACGGCACAACGGCCACCGTGAACTTCAGCGTCGGCATTGAGCAGAAGCCGACAATTGGCAGCGTGCCCACCGAGGTGGATCTAGGATTCAACAGCGACTCCGCAGTGCTGAACATCTATAACGGCGGCCCTCCCACCACCACGCTGTTTTTCCGCGTGGAGAGCAAGTCGCCGTGGATGTCGGTCGGGCCGACTACCGGCACCAGCGAAGGCCGCGAGGGACCGCTGAAGGATTACTACGCCATCGGCGTCGCGGTGAACCGTTCCGAGCTGGATAGCGACTCGACCACGGGCTTGGTATATGTCTACGCGCTGGACCCGCAAGGCAACGACGACTTGACCGTCGAACCGTTGCCGATCGAGGTGACCGTCAAAGCGCCGAAGTTGTCGTTCGATATCCCGCTCGCTCGGCTGATGGTGCCGAATGTCGTGCGCTGGCCCGTCGTCATGCGCGATTTCCGGGACCGCGCGATCACGTTGACCGGCGAGCAGGTGCAGACGCTTAACGCCCCGCCCGCTTTCCGTATCCTCGAGAAAGGCATCGAGATCGAGCCGACCGAAACCCATCAGTTTGTCCGCACGCCGCAAGGAATGCGCACGAATCTCGTCATCCTGCTCGATTACTCGGGCAGTATGCAGGCGGCCGCGGGCTTGGCGGGCGTTGCCGGAGCCAATCCCTTGCAGACCGTCTATGAACAGGCGGTTCAGCAATTTGTGACCGACGCGTTTGCGAACGTCCAAGGCTATCTGAACGTGGCGTTGATGGAGTTCCACGATCTCAATGCGGCGGCGCGTCTTGTTCAGCCGTTTACAAACAGTCCAACGGTGTTGATCAATGCGGTCCAGAGCCTAGCGACGCAGATCGAAGACAACGGCGCGACCGAGCTGTTGCCGGCGCTGCTGACGGCGCGTGACGTGCTTATGACGCAGGACCTTGCGTCTACCGCCTTCGAGCAGGCGGACACGCGCGACGTGGTGTTGATCAGCGACGGTCGACGCACGACGCCTCCGGGCGAGATCGTCGATACCGTGAATTTCCTTCTCGAGCGGCGCATTCGCGTGTTCACGGTGGGCTGGGGCTCGGACATCAGCCGACAGACGTTGATCCGCATCGGTTCCGAGACGGGTGGGTACTTCTACCACGCCAAGGAAAACGCCGACGGCACTCCGAACGTGAATAACCTTCTCTACAGGCTCAGCTACCAGACGCCTCAGATTTCGCCGCCTTCTTCAGATCCGGAGAAATACAGGCCGATTACGCTTCCGAACGACCTCTGCGCCCAGGTCATGTTGGGCTATACGACGCTGCGCGAAGAGTCCACCGTTCCCGTGCGCTTTAGCGGAGGCTTCAGAGATCCCATCGACGATCTCAACGCGCCTCTAATTACAGGAAGTTCGATTGAGCAAGGGCTTAGGATCGGCACCGTGGTCGGCGATACCACCATAGGCCAATTGAGTATGGCCACGCGCGGGATCGTCGGCGGCAATGCGACCGTTGAAATACGAGCGGACTTTGTCCCCCGTAACATCAATAAGCTCAAGTTCACCGTCACCGCTCCGGATCCGTTCACGTTTGCGCCAACTCCGGCGGCGAACGACGGTATCGTGGCCGATTGGGCTGTTGCCTCGACGTCCGCTCCCAACACCCTGACGGTTACCCTTACCGCGCCTGCGGGCACGACGCTTCCCTACGGCGTATTTGGCAGCATTGGTGCGCTCTCTTTCACCGGCGTGCCCAATATTGCGTTCAACGTTGCGTTCGCTGTGGACAACTCGATCTACCTTGGGGACATCGAGCCGAAAACCTTCACGGCGCTAGGACAGATCAGCGTGCAGCCGGTGCCGTAAGTCCGAGGGACGCTTAAAACACTTAGGGGAGCCTTCACGAGCGGAAGGCTCCCCTGAATCTTTTTACTTGCGCGCGCGTTACGGCGTGAACTGTCCGCGATTCATATTGACGGAAGAGTTGAGCACAGGCGCTGGCTTGGCGGGTTTCACCTTTCGCTTTGTCTTTTCGCTTTTCTTCTCGGCCTTTGGACTCTCCTTCTCAGGCGCATCCAATCCCTCCAGCAGCGTGATTGCGGGCCCGCTGTTCGGGCTGATGGTGAGGGCCTCTTTCAGGCACGCGCGTGCGCGTTCTTTGTCCTTTGCCCGCATGGCCGCGCGCGCTTCGTTCAGCCACGAGTAGAATTTTTCCACCTCGGATGGCGCCAGCGGACGGACCTGTTTCCAGGCGTCCGCGGCATCCTTCCAATCCACCTCGACGCCGAACTCCTCCCCAGCGAAGAAGTTCACCGCATAATCCTTTGCCAGTTCATAGTCCGTCGGCGCGAGATCCCGGGCTTTTTGGGAACGATTCATCGCTTCCTTGTACAACCGCTTTGCGTTCCAGTGAAAGAACTTCATCGCCGGTTCGCGATGAACCAATAGCGCCTGCGTCATGTTGAACAGGTAATCGGGATTCTCCGGCTCGAGCTTCAGCGCCTCCTGGAGATAGCGCAGCCCTTGCTCATACTGTCCCTCGTGGCAGTAGTGAATGCCGAGATTGTTGCGCACCGGGCCAAACGTCGGGTCCAGCGAGGCCGCCAAACGCCACTTCGCCAACGCCTCGGCCTGATTGCGCAGGTGGTCGTAAAGCAGTTCCCCACAGGCGTTCAAAGCCGCAACGTTATTGGGGTATTTAGCCAGCAGCTGCTGGTAGGCCGTGTAGGCCGCATCCAGGTGCTGCCGCGCCGATTCCTTGTGCGCATCCGCTGCGGTCTTGTCTTCTGTGGACGCCAATTGGCGCGCCTCCCGCAGCGCCCCGTCTGCGCGTTTTGTCTGAACCTCCGCGAACGCACGCACCGTTTCCACCGCGCGCGATTCATCGCTCAGCAATCCCGGCAGCGTTTCGAGAAACGCCTTCGCGTCGAGTTCCTGCGGCGCGGGCTGGGGCGTTACGGGGGCCGGGGGCTCCGCCCACGCACTCAGGCCAAGTATCAGAATCGCAGCGATGCCGACGGTCGCATATTTTCTCATTGCAATGCTCCTACGCGGTTTTGGGTGAATGGCTCGCGCCGGATCGCCGCCACACGTACGCCCGGACGGGTTTTCGCGTCTGGAAACCGAGCCGCTGGTACAGTCGGCGCGCGGGATTCGCGCAGGTGACGCCAAGCCCGATGTGTACAAACCCATCCGCACGCAGTCGCTCCGCGAGTTCACGGATGAGCCGCGTGCCGATGCCTTGTCCCTGGCGCTCCGGGGCGACGGCGACCTGAAGGATAAACCCGAACGCAGGGGCCACCTGCGCCCCAACGATAAGTCCCGCCAGCGTGTCCTCCATCCAAACACCTCTTATCCACTGTCTATTTACTGTACCGTACGCGCCCTGCACCACCATGTCCAGAAAACTCCGCGCCGATGCCGCGCTCTCGACGTCCGAGTGAAATACGCGGTCCGGATGGCCTACATAGCATCGCGCCAGCATTTCCGCCGCGCCGGCCAAATCCTCGCGCCCGAGGGGCCGCGAGAGACATGCCCCCGTGGACTCTGTGAGTGCCGTGTGGTCGAGCGCCGCGCTCATAAGTTTCCGTTCGGCCTCCACAAAACCCAAGGCCAAGAACCCCTGGCGCGCGTCTGTACACCCAAACGTCACGCACTCCGAGAAAATGGCGTCAACGCCCCCGGCTCGAAACGTCCGAACCTGTTCGTCGACAAGCCGCGCTTCGAGGCCCTGACCGGCGTACGGTTCCAACACGTGAACAAAGGTGATATGGCCCGCTACGTCCCTGACGAACGAGAATAGCAGCGCCTGCGCCTCTTGCCCGCGCTGGATGGCCAGCACATGGACGTCCCCGCTCGAGATTTGCGCCGCGAGTAGCCTCGGGGCCTGCGAACGATAGGTCGCCGCCGCCTCAGGACCGTAGAGTTCCTCGAGTCCACGGGCGATTTCGTTCACAAAGTCCGGAAGATTCGCAGGCAGGTGCGGCAGCCATTTCAGGCCCACGGCTAACCCTCCCCAAAAGGCCTCATTGCTCGCCATGCTACCGCCGTTCCGCGCGGCGATCAACGCCCGCCCCCAGAAACTCATTGTGGAACGGGTCAAAGTGAGGTAGACTCAATACAGGCGGAAAACAAACCCGTCAAAGCGAGGCGCGTATGATGCAAGAGACCAACAAGCGCGGGTATACGCGGGTGCATGCAGGAGTCCACGCAAGACTCAAGACATCCACCTCGGTATTGGTCGAAGGCCATGTGCAGAACCTGAGCCTGAAGGGGCTGTACATGACCGGTTACGCTCGGCTTCCGGTAGGTACGGATTGCGGCGTAACGCTTGTGTTGAACGGCAGCGAACAACTCCCTCCGATCGAACTGAGCGGAATCGTCACTCGCATGGACGAGGGCGGCGTGGGAATCGAGTTCACAGGGGTGGACGTGGACAGCCTGGAGCCGCTGCGCAATCTGGTGATGTACAACGCCGAGGATGCCGACGGGATCGAACGCGAAATGGAGCAAACGGTGGGGCTCAAGAAGAGGCTGCATCGGCACTGCTAACCTCCCGGCGGATAGGCGAGAGTCGGACGGATGCATAGAAAAATTGCGCAGGGGGTCGTTGAAGTCGTTTTGGGCGACATCACCGCGGAGCAGACCGACGCCATTGTCAACGCCGCGAACCGGAGCCTATTGGGCGGCGGCGGGGTGGATGGAGCGATCCACCGCGCGGGCGGACCGGCAATTCTCGAGGAATGCCGGAAGCTTGGCGGTTGCGAGACAGGCGATGCCAAGGTGACGGGCGGGGGACGTTTGAGCGCGCGCTGCGTGATTCACACCGTCGGCCCCATCTACAAAGACGGCCAGCACGGCGAGCCGGAACTGCTCGCCCGGTGTCATCGCCGGAGTCTGGAGTGTGCCAGCGAGCGCGGTCTGCGCACGATTTCCTTTCCCGCCATCAGTTGCGGTGTGTATGGTTACCCTGTCGAGAAAGCGGCTCCTATCGCCGTCGGCGAGGTTGCGGCGTTCCTAAAGAACCACCCAGAAATAGAGCGCGTTCGCTTCGTGCTGTTCAATTCTTCCATCTACAACGCGTTTGAGGAAGCGCTAAAAACGCTCCCAGTCAATGTATAGCACTTTTCGTAGTTGATTGCTCGCCTTTTTCTTTGAGATGTCGTCCATTTCTGCCTGATATTCACGCACACCCCGGTTGTTCGCCGCATAAATATTGGAAAATTTAGTATTCTCATCGGTATTGCCTTGACAGCCTTCTGAATTCCTGTTAAATTGCTATAAGAGAGGTGGCGCATTCTTGGGCAGATGCCAGTCACCCGTTTTTTGAAATGGCCGATGGTTGGGGATGCTGGGTCCAAGGGGAAAGCGGACGGATCCGCTTTCACGAAGTGGGGCGTGTAGCCGAGTAATAGGGCGCGATCCTGTTGAGGAGCGATCATGCTGAGCAGGGAAGAGATCAAGCAGACGATCGAGCAGTTTTCAGAGGCGTTGGTCCTGGCGGAGCCAGGAGACCTTCCGACCTTGGCGCGGATGCACACCCAATGCACGGCGATGGCCGTATGGGCCGAAGAGAGCGGTTATGCTGCCGGCCACAAGGCGCTGATTCGAGCGGCGGAATTGCTCGAGGGGATCATCCTGAGCGAGGTGCCTGACCCCGTCAAGGCATTGACCTTGGTTGGGCAAGGCGTAAGCGCACTGGCCGAGATCGCACGCGACGGCCGGGAAGAGCGCGAAGTCACGTTTCCCGCCGAACTGCTGTCGCAAGGAGAATGGGCGAATGTGCTGCCTGCTCCGGTGGCGGCGAACGCCATACCGGCGCCGGATAGCGTCTTCGCCATGCCGCTCGAGGAATCACAAGAAGAAGGTTCCGGTCCGATGCCCTTGGAGGGGGACCTCTCGCTGATAGGCGAGTTTGTATCGGAGGCGAAGGAACACCTCGAAAACGCCGATCTCCACTTGCTTACCCTGGAGACCGATCCCCACGGTCCCGAGGCGCTAAACGCGGTATTTCGCGCGTTCCACACGATCAAGGGCGTAGCGGGCTTCCTGGCGCTCGCCGATATTCAGAAGCTGGCCCACGAAGCGGAAAACCTGCTCGACAAGGCGCGAAAAGGGGAACTCACCTTCGAAGGGCCCTGCGTGGATGCGGCTTTTGAGGCGGTGGACATGCTCAAACGCCTGATCGACGGGGTGGCCGATTGTCTGGCTTCTGGGGGGATGCTGATGCCCGAGCCTGGGCTGGGTGGCCTATTGGGACGGATTCGGCACGCCATGCGCGGTGGGGGCAGCGCGGAACCAGAGAAAAAACGCGCGCTTGCCGAGCCCGGCCAGAAATTGGGCGAGGTGCTGATCGACTCGGGGCTTGTGGCGCCCGAGACCGTGGCGGCGGCGATCAAGACTCAGCAGGAAGAACTCGAGCCGGACAAGTTAGGCGAACTCCTTCTGGCGCATGTGCTCGTATCGCGAGCCCAACTCGACGAGGCGTTGGCGCTTCAGAAGCAGGAAGGCGGCCGTCGGAAGCTGGGTGAGATTCTCGTCGAACTCGGGGCCGTGCGTCAGTCGGACCTCGATACGGTGATGGCCCAGCAGCGCAAGGCGGAGCCGCCGCGCTTGGGCGAAGTATTGGTCAAGAGCGGCGAGGTCGAAGCGCGCGATGTCGCGGCTGGACTTCGTGCGCAGCAACAGCAACGGCAAAGCGTCGTGAAAGAGCCGGCCAAGGTCGACGCCGACCGCCTCGACCGTTTGGTGGATCTCATCGGCGAGTTGGTCATTTCCGAGAGTATGGTCAGCCAATCCAATGAACTGAGCCAGATGGCCAGTCCCCCGCTGCTCAGGCAGGTAGGCCAGTTGGACAAGATTACGCGCGAGTTGCAGGAGATTGGCACGTCGCTGCGCATGGTGCCGGTGCGCGGAACGTTCCAAAAAATGGCGCGGCTTGCGCGCGACGTCGCCAAGAAGGCCAACAAGAAAGTGGATTTTGTCACCGTCGGCGATGACACCGAGTTGGACAAGACGGTGGTGGACAAGATCGGCGATCCGCTGGTGCACATGGTGCGGAATGCCGTGGACCACGGTATCGAGTCGGACGGCGCGGCGCGCGTGGCGAAGGGCAAGCCGGAGGTGGGGCGCGTGGAACTGCGCGCGTTTCACAAGGGCGGCAGCATCTATATTGAAATCGAGGACGATGGACGCGGCCTCAATCGCGAGGCGATTTTGGCCAAGGCCAAGGAGCGCGGGCTGATTCACGAGGGGGACACGCTGAGCGATCGCGAGATTTTCTCGCTCATTTTCGAGCCGGGGTTCTCCACCGCCAAAGAGATCACCGATGTATCGGGCCGGGGCGTGGGGATGGACGTGGTGCGCCGAAACATCGAGGCGCTCCGAGGCCAGATCGAGATCCAGAGCGAGGATGGGTACGGCAGCATTTTCAGCATCCGGTTGCCGCTGACGCTGGCGATTATCGACGGCATGGTGGTGCGTGTCGGACAGGAGCGGTACATCATTCCCACCCTCAGCATTGTTCGCTCCATTCGTCCGGAACAGGCGAATCTCTTTACGGTCGTGAAGCGCGGCGAGATGCTCTCGCTTCAAGGCGAACTGATCCCCATGTTCCGAATGGGGACACTATTCAAGATCCCTGGGGCTATCACGGATCCGACACAGGCTTTGGTTGTTGTCGTCGAAGACGAGGGCAAGCAGGCTGGTATTTTGACGGATGAACTGCTGGGCGAGCAGCAGATAGTAATTAAGTCCTTGGGCGAATCCATGCAAGGAATTCAAGGAATTTCGGGCGGCGCCATCATGTCGGATGGGCGTGTCGGACTGATTGTCGACGTGGGCGGGTTGGTGCGATTGGCGAACGCGGAGTAAATCTTGGGGGGGCGGCGCTTGAAGTGGATATGGGGAACGCGCTCTAATCGAGATGGTGGGCGCATACGGTGAGTACGCTGCTCGCGGAGCAAAGTTGCGATGCCCGCGTGACGGTGGGGTGTGTGACCGATAGGAGAGGTCAGGCGCAGATGGCAGATCAGCAGCGTGCGCTGTTCGAGGTCCGAATTTCAGAAGACCAACTACAGGTCGTGCTCAACTGTGTCTGGGATGGTGAGCAAACCGAGGCGCTATTGCGGCGTGTTCAGTCCGAGATCGATCATCTAGGCTTGAGCCGGATGGCCGATCGTGCCGATATCGAGCGCCGCGTTCTTGAAGCCACCGAGCGTTCGCACGATCTCTCCGAAGTGGTGTTGATGGAAGGCATGCCGCCCATTCAGCCGGTCGATGGAACGGTGGAATGGGCTTCCGACTTTTTCAGTACCGGTTTCGCGGTGGATCCCGAGTCAGGCGCAATCGACTATCGACGTCGCCAAGCGCAGCCCGAAGTCAGCGCGGGGCAACTCCTCGCGCGTACTATCCCTCCGCACGAAGGACGGCCGGGATGCGACGTATTTGGAAAGCCCATTCGGGTGGCTCGCGCGATGCCCGCCCGAATTCGCGCCGGCGCGAATGTCGAGTACAACGAATCCGAACACGCCTACTACGCCCTTGAAGGCGGGCGTATCCGCTGGGCGAACGAAATTCTCTCCGTGGACCTTCTGTACGTCGTGCCGGGCACGGTGGGGTTGCAGAGCGGCAATATAAGCCACCCTGGCGCGGTGCAAATTGATGGCGACGTTCAAGTGGGCGCTTCGGTGGTGGCGGGCGGCGACGTGGACGTTCGCGGCATGGTGGAGGAGTGCGACATCCAGGCAGGCGGAAATCTCACGGTATGCGGCGGGATTTCCGGCGGCCCGTCTCAACACATCGTCTCCGCGGGCACCGTGCACGCCCGGTTTATTCTAGAAGGACACGTGGAAGCCGCGGACGATGTCGTGGTGGAACGCGAGATCGTGCACAGCAACGTAATCACTTGCGGAAACGTCCTGATGCCCGGCGGCCGGATCGTCGGCAGCGACGTGCAGGCGTTGGCCGGGGTGACGGTGCGGCAAGCGGGCACAGAGGGCCTTGTCCCCACGCACATCACCGTTGCCGGAACGCCGTTCGTGAACAAGCAGATCGCCCTGCGCGAGCGCCTTATCGCGCAGTACAAAGAAGATCTGGCCAAGATGGAGAAGGCTCTGGCGAGCGTGCGCGGTCGGGAAAGCGCCCTTAATCCGCGCCAACGGGAAGCGCTCGACACGATTTCCGAGAAGCGCGAGGAATACGCCGAGATCTGCGAACACCTGGAGCGCGAGATTACCCATATTCAGGAGATTGCGGGAGAAAAACCGAAGGCCGAGATCGTGGTGAAAGAAATATTGTATCCCGAGACGGTTCTGTGTATTCGTGATGTCAAGATTCGCATAACCGAGGCGCTACGGGGGCCGCTCCGCGCACGGCTGGTGCGCGATAAGATTCGGTTGACGTCTGCATTGGAGGAATAGGGGGCATTCGAACAAGGACAGTGGGTCTTGTTAGCGAAGCGGAAAGAGAGGCAACGTTGTGAAAGTCGAATACATCAATCCATTCATAGAATCCGTGTACGAGCTGTTTTCCACCATGCTCAGCGCCAAAGTTCAGCGAGGCGATGTAGGTGTGGCCAAGGGGGCGGCGGGGAACCCGCGCGACATTATGGCCCTGATTGGGCTCAGCGGGCCCGCGCGCGGCACCGTGGCGCTGGCGTTTCCTTCGGCGACGGCCTTGGCGATGGTGAATTCGCTGCTTGGAACGGACACCCGCGTGATTGACGAAACGGTCAGCGATGGCATTGCCGAACTGGTGAATATCGTCGCGGGATCGGCCAAGGCAAAGCTCACGCAGGGCGGCGGCGCCCCGATCGACCTCAGTCTTCCCACCGTGGTGCGGGGGGCGAACTGGAGTGTCGATCATCCCTCCAAGTCCGTGTGGCTGGAGGTGCCATTTCAAAGCGACATGGGCGATTTTAGTCTGCGCGTGACGTTCGAATCTGATGCAGGGTTAAGAGGAGGGAAATCATGAAGGCGCTGGTGGTGGACGATTCCGCGGTGATGCGCAAGGTGCTGATTGGTGCGTTGAGCCGCGCGGGGATTACGGACGTCGGGCAGGCCTCGGATGGGCAAGAGGCGGTGACGGCGGTTAAGGATGCGCAATACGACATTGTCTTGATGGACTGGAACATGCCGAACATGTTGGGCATCGACGCGGTCAAGGCGATCCGCGCCAGCGGCAACATGGTGCCGATCATCATGGTGACGACCGAAGCGGAAAAATCGCGCGTGATCGAGGCGATCAAAGCCGGGGCGAACAATTACATCATCAAACCCTTCGAGCCGCAGACGATTGTCGCTAAGATTCAGGAAGTGATGCAGAAGACCTGAGCGATCCTCGAGCAGAAGGGCGCGTTTTGACAAAGGGTGCGAGAGTGACGGGACCGCACCGGCGGTACGGCTGCGGTCCTCCGACCTGGGGCGGCGAATGGACTTGACGCGCGGAACGCCATATTACTTGGAACCGGGCTATATCTTCTTCAGCCGGAAGCCGGCGGCAGTGCGAACCGTGCTGGGAAGCTGCGTGGCGGTGTGTCTGTGGGACCGAGAGTTGAAGTTCGGCGGCATGAATCATTTCTTGCACCCGCGCACCACCGAAGCCGTCAAGGCCACGCCGCAGTACGGGAACGTCGCGACGGCCGCGCTGATCCGCATTATGGAAGAGGCGGGCAGTCAGCGGAGCGACTTGATGGCGCAGATTGTGGGCGGCGCGGCCCCCGAGGGTGTGACCGGCGCTCATGTGGGGTTGGACAACGTGAGAGTCGCTCGCGAAGTGCTTGATCGCAAAGGGATTCAGGTCGTTTCGGAGGACACGAACGGGTACGTGGGGCGAAAGCTCCTGTTCGATACAGGCACGGGGCAGTTGGCCGTGCTGAAGGTGTACAAGATTCGCGCGACGGACTGGTTGTCCTAAGAAAGACGAAATGGACAAAGGAACCTTCGAACGATACCGCAGCCTAATCTACGAGCGTAGCGGCATTGCCCTTGGTCCGCAAAAGGAATCGCTGGTCGCCGCGCGCGTGGGCAAGCGCATGCGCACGCTGAATATCAAGGACTACGACGCCTATCTCGACTACGTCGTCCAGGACCAGTCCGGCGATGAGCTGGTGCATTTGCTCGACGCGATCAGCACGAACGTCACGAGCTTCTTCCGCGAGGCGGTGCATTTCGATTTCCTTCGCGAACTCCTTACCAAGTGGTACGCGCAAGGCCAGCGTCGCTTCCGCATTTGGTCGGCGGCCTCTTCGACCGGCGAGGAGCCTTACTCCCTCGCGATCACCGTGATGGAGGCGTTTGGCGCAAATCTGCCCGACGTCAAGATTCTGGCCACCGATATCAGCACGCGCGTGCTGGAGCATTGCATGGCGGGGCGCTATGACGCCGAGCGTATGAGCACGATCCCGCCGATGCTTCGCGACAAGTACTTCGATACCTGCCGAAGCGATAACGGTCGGATGTACGAGGTCAAACCGGCGTTGCGCAAACTGGTGCTGTTTCGCCGGCTCAACCTCTCCACGCCGCCGTTCCCTTTGCGAGGGCCGCTCGACGTGGTCTTTTGCCGCAACGTGATGATCTATTTCGACAACGACCTGCGCGGTCGGTTGCTGGGCGATATTTTTCGCCTGCTCAAGCCCAACGGGTACCTGATGGTCGGCCATGCGGAAAGCTTGACCGGCATGGTGAGCAAGTTTAAGACGGTTCGTCCCTCGATTTATCTACGCGAATGACCGGAGGTGCGCCGGAATCGCGAAGCGTTCGGAATGGGCCGGTCCGCACCGCGGAGAAATGCGGGACGGCAGGAGTGAAGAAGTGACACTAACAGTCGGCATATCGGAGATGAAGGTTTCCAGCAATCCCGATGACATCCTGGTGACGTATTCACTGGGGTCATGCGTGGGCCTCACGCTCTTTGATCCCGTGGCGCGCGTCGGTGGACTTATCCACTGCATGCTCCCCCTATCGCGACTGGATCCGGCCAAGGCCGCCGCGAAGCCGGAGATGTTCACCGATACGGGCGTTCCGGCGCTGATCCAGAGCGTGCTCAACCTAGGCGGGAGCCGCAAACGCCTGATTGCGAAAGTGGCGGGAGGTGCCTCGCCGCTCGACGACAAGGGGATGTTCAAGATCGGCGAGCGGAACTATGTGGTATTGCGCAAGGTGTTATGGAAGAATGAGATTCTCATCGCCGCCGAGGACGTCGGCGGGACCATCGCGCGCACCATGTATCTGCATATGGCGACCGGCATCACCACGGTGAAGTCCGGTGGACAGGAGGCGGAACTATGAGCCAGAGAGACACGATCCTTGGCCGTCTCCGCGAACTGCCCGCATTGCCCGTGTCCGTCACCCGCGTGATCGCGCTCGCGGGCGACCCCGATGCGGATACTGCCGAGATCATACACGCCATCGAACTGGACCCCGGTCTCACCACCAACGTGTTGCGCGTGGCCAACTCAGCCTATTTCGCCGGACCACGCCAGATCGGCAGCATCCGCGACGCTCTGCTTCGCCTTGGCATGAAGCGGATTATCCACCTCGCCATGACCGCAGCGGTCGCACCGGTCGCGCGTCAGCCTGTTCAAGGATACGACCTGATGCCCGGCGAGCTTCTACGTCACAGCATGGCCACGGCCATTGCGTGCGAGGAACTTGCCGTGGCGCTGGACAAACCCATTCCGGACAACGTCTTTACGGCGGGGTTGCTGCACGATATCGGCAAGATTGTGCTCGGCACGTTTATCGCCGCCGACCCTGTCCCCATCATGCGGATGGCCTTCGAGGAGAAGCTCTCCTTCGAAACCGCCGAAGCGCGTGTGTTGGGCACGAACCATGCCGAGGTGGGAGCGGAACTGCTCGCCATGTGGAATTTGCCCGAGGCGATCGTGGAGGCGGCGCGCTGGCATCATGAACCCGAGCGTGCGGCGTCGCCTTCTGCTACACTAGACCTCGTACATATGGCGAACTTGTTGGTAATGATGGGGGGAATCGGAACCGGTAGCGATGGACTGAATTACCATACCTCGGTGGCGTCGGCACAGCGCCTCGAGGCATCCGTTCAGGCTACCGAACAGGCCTTGAGCCAGACCTTGAACGCCCTTGGACAGCTCCAAGGCGTGTTCGAGTTCTAGTCAACGCTGGGAGAAGCATAGGAAATGGGAGTAAACATTCTCGTTGTGGACGACTCGGACACCGTGCGTTCGATCATCAAGAAGACGCTCGAGCTGGCCCAGGTGCCGATCACAAACCTCTACATGGCCGCAAACGGTCAGGAGGCGCTCGACGTGATGCGGGCGAACTGGGTCGATCTCGTGCTGACCGACATTAACATGCCCGTGATGACCGGCGTGCAGATGCTCGACACCATGGCGGCCGACGAGGAACTGAAATCTGTGCCCGTCATCGTCATCTCCACCGAAGGCAGCGACACGCGCATTGACGAACTCAAAAACAAAGGCGTCAGCGCCTACGTGCGCAAGCCGTTCACGCCCGAGCAAATTCGGGAAGTGCTCGACAGCGTTTTGGGAGGCTCCTATGGGGAATGAAGAACATCTGCCCGTACTGACGTCCGTGTTCGGAGAGGTTCTTGAGCGGTTCGCCTTCATGTTCGCCGATCCTGCGGACGTTGAGGACGTGGTCTTTCCCGATGACCCCTCCGTTCAGACCCACATGACGTTTCGCGGCCAATTCGGCGGCCGCCTAAGCCTGCTCGTGCCCGAGGCGATGGCCGAAGAACTCGCCGCCAATCTCCTCGGCGTTACCCCCGGCGACCCCGACACGCAATCCAAGGCGCGCGATGCCCTGAAGGAACTCCTCAATATCTGCTGCGGACGGCTGCTTACCGAACTTGCAGGGGCCAGCCCCGTGTTCGATCTGTCCGTCCCTGAAGTATCCGAAGCCACACGCCAAGACTGGGATATTCTCATTGCGCAGGAAGGCTCCGCGCTCTTCCAAATTGACGACTATGTGGCGCTGCTGAACCTGACATTAGAGTAAATCGTGGGATTGAAGGGGCGGGGGAATTGAGGCAGAGGAAATGACCGGGGGCATGTCGCCGTTACGCAAAATTCGCGTGCTAATCGTGGATGACTCCGCCGTTGTACGTGAAATTCTAAACCGCGAATTGGCCCGCGACCCTGAAATCGAGGTCGTCGGCACCGCGCCGGATCCCTATGTCGCCCGCGACAAGATCGTTAGCCTGAAGCCCGACGTCGTTACCCTCGACATCGAAATGCCGCGTATGGACGGCCTGACCTTCCTGCGCAAGCTCATGCACTACTACCCCTTGCCCGTGATCGTCGTTTCCTCGCTTACCGAGCACGGCAGCGAACTCGCCATGGAGGCCCTCGACGCGGGCGCGGTGGACATCATGTGCAAGCCGGGCACCGCCTACAGCGTCGGCGACCTTTCGGTGGAACTCATCGACAAGATTAAGGCCGCTTCCCGCGTGCGCGTCAGGGCGCGTGCTCAGGTTCAGAGCAAAGCGTCGGCCCCGCGCCTATCCATCACCCGCACCACGCATAAGGTGATCGCGATCGGCGCGTCCACCGGCGGCACCGAAGCGCTGCAGACCGTGCTGATGGCGATGCCCGCCAACGCGCCCGGCATCGTCATCGTGCAACACATGCCCGAGCATTTCACTCGCGCCTTTGCCGAACGCCTCAACGGCCTGTGCGAGATCGAAGTCAAGGAGTCCCAAGACGGCGACAGCGTCGTGCCCGGCCGCGCCATCATCGCCCGCGGCAACCACCACATGCTGCTGCGCCGCTCCGGTGCGCGCTACTACGTCGAGGTCAAACAAGGCCCCCTCGTCTGTCGCCACCGCCCCTCCGTGGAAGTGCTCTTCAAGTCCGTTGCCCGCTACGCCGGGCGCAACGCCGTCGGCGTGATCATGACCGGCATGGGCGGCGACGGCGCACAAGGGCTCCTCGAAATGCGCAAAGAAGGCGCCCAGACCATCGCCCAAGACGAAGCCTCCTGCATCGTCTTCGGCATGCCTAAAGAGGCCATCAACCTCGGTGCCGCCTGTCACGTGATCCCCCTCAACCAGATCGCCCGCAAAATCCTGGAACTTGCCCCGGACTAGATCCGCTCCCAATCGAACCCGCAGCGCGTCAAAGCGCTAAGCCCTCCGCACCTTTCGCGATCGAATGTTCAACATCTCGACCGCCAGCGAGAACGCCATCGCGAAGTAGATGTACCCCTTCTCGATATGCTTGCCGAATCCTTCGGCGATCAGCATTACGCCAATCAGCAGCAGGAACGACAGCGCAAGCATCTTGATCGACGGATGCCGTTCGATGAACGCCGTGACCGAACCCGCGAAGACGAGCATGATGATTACCGCCGCGATGATCGCGATGATCATGATGAGCACGTTCTGCACCATACCCACCGCCGTAATGACCGAGTCGAGGCTGAACACGATGTCGAGCACCATGATCTGCGCGATGGCCGAGCCCATTGACGGCACGCGTTTCGCGCGCAGGGCTTGTTCCTCGTCCGGTCCCTCGAGGCGATTGTGAATCTCGTGCGTCGATTTCGCAATCAGGAAGAGGCCGCCGCCAAGCAGGATCAGGCCTTTGCCGGTAATCTCGACTTCCAGCACGGTGAAGAGCGGATGGGTGAGTTGCATGACCCACTTAATCGTGAGGAGAAGCAGAATGCGCATAAGCATGGCGAGGATAAGGCCGACTCTCCGCGCCAGCGCCTGCTGCCGTTTTTCGAGCTTGCCCGTGAGGATGGCAATGAAGACAATGTTATCGATGCCCAGGACGATCTCGAGGCTCGTCAATGTAAGCAGTGCAATGAGGTTTTCGAACGTGAACAGTTCCATCAACATGAAACCCCTCCGTTGCCGCGGACTTTTCGCGCGGCAGGTCGAGAAAGACAGAGATGAACGCTGAAATCGTGATGATCGGCACCGAGTTGTTGCTCGGACAGATTGTGGACACCAACGCCGCGTTCCTTGGCCGGATGCTGGCGGAAAACGGCGTCCCTCTATACCAGAAGGTGACCGTGGGGGACAACCTCGAGCGGATCGTGCGCGTGCTGAACGACGCCTTGTCGCGCGCGGACCTCGTGCTGACTTCCGGCGGTCTCGGACCAACGGAGGACGACCTCACGCGCGAGGCGATCGCCGAGGCGTTGGGGCGGCCGCTCGAATTTCGGGTAGACCTGATGGCGCAGGTGGAGGCCCGTTTCGCGCGTATGCGCCGCCCGATGACCGAGAACAACCGTAAACAGGCGATGGCCCCGTGCGGCGCGGAGGGCATTTTGAATCCACACGGCACCGCGCCCGGGATTCTGGTTGAAGACCCGCGCGGAATCGTTATCGCCATGCCCGGCGTGCCTTGGGAACTCGAACCCATGTTGATGGACCGCGTGCTGCCCTATGTGCGCACGAAGTTCGGCATGTCGGGAATCATCCACTCGCGCGTGCTCAAGGTCGCGGGCATTGGCGAATCACGGGTCGATGCCGCCATTGGCGATCTCATCCGCGAACTGAGCAACCCCACGATCGGCGAGTTAGCATCGCCGGATGTCGTGCGCATTCGCATCACGGCGCGCGCGGAAACGGTCGAAGAGGCCGAGCGCATGATTGAGGACGTGGATGCGCAGGTGCGCCGTCGTTTGCCGGGCTGTGTCTACGGCGTCGATGACGACACCCTTGAAGGCGTGACGGACACATTGCTCGCGCAGCGCGGCTGGCGTTTGGCCGTCGTTGAAACGATCACCGGCGGCGTGCTCGCGCACCGTTTGACCGAGGCCGGCGCGAAATCCTTCGCGGGGGGAATGGTTGTGCCGCGCGGCGAGAGCTTTATCGAGAACGCCCGGCGCGATTTTGCGGCCGACGCCGTGCTGGCATTGATTGGCGAAAGCGCAGACCAGATGGATATCGTCTTCGATACCCCCGCCGGCCGCGTGCACTGGCCCGTCGAATTCGGCTCGACCGGCGCGAGCACTGCCGTGCGCCTCAGTGCGGTCGCGGTGGAACAGGTGCGGCGTTATTTACTCGAACTCACGCCGCTCGAACTGTCCGCCAAGCGTTCTTGAACGGGCACGCCGCCGAGCACGCGTCGCGCCGCGCTGACGACCAGGCAAATCGACAGCACGATGAGCAGCAGGTCCATCGTGACCAGGGCGGCCTTACCCTGACTCCAGTACTTCGGTAACAACACAAGCAGCGAAGCGAGTGTCGTGACGATCATGAACGCCGCGGGAATCAACGCGAACAGACTCTTGCGTCCGCGCAGCATCAACCAGACGGACACCGTAAGCAAACCCAGCGCTGCGAGCAGTTGATTGGCCGCGCCGAAGATCGGCCACAGCGTCTGAAACGCATTGCGATACGCCAACAGCCACATGATGCCCACGCACAGCAACGCGTTAAACCAATAGTTCTTCAAAAACGCCGGTGGATTCTTGAAGAGAATGGTCCAAAGCTCCTCGAACAGATAGCGGTTGAGCCGCACCGCCGCGTCGAGCGTGGTGATCACGAAGCCCTCGACGAGCAGGATGCCGAGCACCGTGCCCAGCGCCATCGGAATGCCCGTGCCTTGTTGGAAGAGATGCCCCGCCGCGAGGCTGAAGGCCAAGATGGGGTTGCCGCGCGCGCCGGGATCGGTGGGCCACACCAGACTCTTGTAATCGACGAACGTAAGCCCGACCCCGAGCGCCAGAAGCACACACACGGCCAGCAGCGATTCGAGCAACATCGCGTTGAAGCCTATGCGGCGCGCGTCGCCCTCGCTCGCGATCTGTTTACCCGTAGTGCCGCCCGCGACGAGCGAGTGGAATCCCGACACCGCACCGCACGCGATGGTGATGAACATCATCGGCCAGATGAAGCCCAGCGATTTCACGCCCTCGCTGAGGTTGAACGCGGGCATGGAAAACTCGACTCCCGACGACCCCGCCGAAACGATCGACACGACCATGAGCGCGATGCCCGCGTAGAGTATCTGTACGTTAATGAAGTCGCGCGGTTGCAGGATGACCCAGACCGGCACACCCGCCGCGAACAGGACATAAATCGAGATGAGAATCATCCAGGCTGTGCCGCCGAGCACGATGGGATAGTAGATGCCCGCCACGACCGACGCCGCACATACAATTGACGCCAGCGGATAGGCAATCCACGCCGAAGCGTTGCGGCGGTAGATCAACCAGCCCAAGATCGGCGAGAAAAGCGTGATGATGATGACCGATGTGGAGGCAATCCCACCGATCCGCGCCAATACCGTCCCGTTTGCATCGACCTGCGTATGGAGCAGCGTCTGCTCCGCGCCGAGTCCCAGTTTGTCCACCGGCCACAGCGACGTGAGCGACATGACGACAGAACTGAGAAACGAGGAGGTGACCAGGACCATCATCAACAACGCGAACACGATGAACAGGCTGAACGCGGTCGCACCCATCGTTTTGCGCGCGACTTCGGCCATCGATTTCCCGCCTTCGCGAATGCTGACGAAGAGCGCGGTGAAGTCGTGCACCGCACCGATAAAAATACCCCCGAACACCACCCACAGCCACGCGGGCACGAATCCGTACAACACCGCCATCGTCGGTCCGAGAATGGGGCCCGCGCCCGCGATTGCCGAGAAATGATGCGCGAACACCACATACCGTCGCGACGGCACATAGTCGCGGCCGTCGTTGCACGTCGTGGCGGGCGTCGGACGCTGCGGGTCTTCACCGACCGCCCGGGCCACATACGCCCCGTAAAGGCGGCTTGCTGCGATAAATGCGGCCGCCGCCGTGAGCAGGAATACAAAGATCATCATGCTGCGCTTTTGCCTATCGTTCTTCGCAACCGGGAGCCCGATGCTTGTTCGTAAGAAATTATTCTACATCCACAGTGTTTCCAAAAAAAGTGCAGTCGCCTTCGGGGGAGAAAACCTCCTATTTGCACGATATCTCCGGGATCTGCGAAAGATGCTTGCGCGGAAAGGAAACTTCGGGTTTAATGGTATTAGCGGAATGAGAGCGCCGGTCTCGATTGGCTCTGCGCTGGGCAACCTGTTTAGAGGTCCGGACCGGTGAATAACTCCGCAAGACGTCAGGTCGATTCCTACGCAGTATTGTGTACGAATGGATTCGCAAATTCGCCGGGGTAAGGGATAGGATGGTCCTAAAGGGAGGCACAGCGTCCACACCGGTACGCAAGGGGGGGCTCCGCGGCACACTCTGCGCCGCGCTATCTCTGTGCGCTCTTCTTCTCCTGCCAGGGTGCGGAGACGAGAAAGAACTGCCGCCCAATACCACGGTGGTGATATCGACCAAGCCGGATTCCGGCGCGCAGATCAAGGTCAATGGGGAATATCGGGGCGAATCGCCGCTGACGCTCACGGGAATTGAGCCGGGCGAACTCGTGGCCGAGGCGAATAAAGAGGGCTATAAGCGCGCGTGGGACGTCGTGACCGTCGAGGACAAGGCGGACGAGCAGCGGATTGTGTTGACGATGCTCCCGATGGTCGGTTACCTGAGTATGGACTCCGAGCCGCCGGGCGCGCGGGTTTATCTCGACGATACGACGTCTTTGGGGCAGACCCCGCTGGTTCGAGTGCCCGTTCCGGTCGGGGAGCACCGTTACGAACTGACCGCCGAGGGCTACAAGCCTCTGACGGCCTCGATCACGGTGGAAGAGGACTACCAGTATCACAAGGTGCATGCCCTCGAGCACAATGACGCGACGCTCGAGGTTTTCTCGATTCCCACCAACGCCCAGATCTGGCTGAACAATCAGCTTCAACCGGCGCGTACGCCGACGCGGCTTCAGCTTCCGCCCGGAGTCTATACGGTAGCCGTTCACCTTGATGGGTACATTCAAAAAGAGCAGACGATCTCCTTGAAGGGGAGCGATACGAATCGAATCGAACTGACGATGCTGGAGGGGAATATCCCCCCGGGCATGTTGCTGATTCCCCCAGGCGAGTTCATCTGCGGAGTCGGAACGGCCTCGCCGGATGAACGTCCCCAGCGAAAGGTGTTTCTGCCCGCTTTCTGCATCGACAAATACGAAGTGACCAATGTCCAATGGAAAGCGGTCTTCCCTGCGCATACATTCGACGCCGCCAAGGGTAATTTCCCCGTATTAGGGGTATCATATAACGAGGCCTTGGTTTATGCTGCGGCCGTGGGAAAGCGGCTTCCGACCGAAGAGGAGTGGGAGAAGGCCGCGCGCGGGACGGACGGACGCGAATATCCGTGGGGGAACTACTTTGACGCCACCCTCTGCAACGTTCCCCAACCCGGAGCCAAACCCGCTCCCGTCGAAGTGGGGAAGTACCTTGGGGGCGCGTCTCCCTATGGCTGTATGGATATGGCGGGTAACGCATATGAATGGACTTCTTCGTGGTATCAGGCGTATCCTGGAAACACGGTCATCGAGAAGGAATATGGACAACAGTTCCGGGTGCTGCGCGGCGGTTCCTATCGCTCGAAACCGTTCGACGCGCGCTGCGCCCGACGTCAGTACGACAGCGTGAGTTCTGAACGAGAAGACTACGGCCTGCGATGCGCGATGGACGCACCGGCACAGATCGGCGGCAGGAATCCCTGAGTCGGGGGTGCCGGGCGGCGATCTCTGGCGGAAAACTCTTGGCACCATGATTTTATTCTTGACAGTGCTGTTGGACTTCATTACAATTGTTTACAAGGGGTTACGAGCGCCAGGACAGGCGATTCAGGCTTAGATTTCGTCATCCTGGTGTATCCCCACAGAGTAGATGAGACAGCTAGGTTCGTCCTTGCGGCGGCGAGGGAATAGGTAAGTGTCCTTTCCCGGTTGGCGATGAATAGGCGGTGAGGCGGGGCTCGGACGGCGCTGCGGGGTGACTCGGTCGTCTGAACGGCATAGGGATGGAGCATGGCCCGATTCCGGCGTGCAAAGCGATTGGTTCTCGATCTGGGGACCAGCGCCATTCGTCTGTGTGAACTTGCGCAGACGAAAACGGGGTATCAGCTCGTGCGTTATTACCAGCGCGAGTACCTCGTCGATCCCTCCGCCGACGAGGAATCTCGCCGTACCGTCCAACGCGAAGCGTTGCTGTCGCTGCTCAAAGAAGCCAAAGTCCACGCGCGCAAAACGATTTTCGGCGTGCCGGGCCAATCGGTGTTCATTCGCACCCGCCCATTGCCCCCAGTCCCTGAGCACAAAGTGACTCAGATCGTTCGCTACGAGATCCAACAGCAGATTCCCTTTTCGCTTGACCAGATCGCCCTGGATTACCAAGTGCTTGGACGCACGGAAGTGGGCGGTTACGACGTTTTGATGGCGGCGATTAAGGTCGACGTCGTCGAAAAGCGCCTCGAGGCGATTCGCGCGGCCAAGCGGCAAGTGGATGTCGTGGATGTTTGCCCCTTTGCCGCGTACAACTGGCTGAAGTATACGGGCGAGTTTGGTGATCAAGGCGAGTGCGTTGCGTTGATTGATCTCGGCGCGACGACGACTGACATCGTCATTGAGCGAGAGAGTCAATTCCGTTTCACCCGCAGCCTCAATCTGGGCGGCAACGACGTAACCCGCAAGCTTGCCGACAAGTTCAATTTGAGTTTTGCCGAAGCCGAAAAGGCGAAGCGCGAGCGCGCGTTTGCTCCGACCGGCGATCCCGCGCGCGACGGCGACGTTGGCCAGGCGGTGGGCGAAGTCCTCAGCCGGTTGTGCAACGAGGTGATGCGTTCTTTCGCCTATTTCCGATCGCAACCGGGGGGCGGAGCGGTTTCACGCGTGATTCTCGTGGGCGGCGGGGCCTGCTTGCGTAATATGGTGCCCTACCTTCAACGCCAGCTCGGCGTGGAGGTGCGCATCGCCCAGCCGCTGGCAGGGCTGGCGTTGGCGCCCGGCGCGCAAGAGGTGAACGAGAACCCCGAGCGGGCCGCGGTTGCGCTGGGGTTGGCGCTGCGCGCCAGCCAAGACGTCGCGATCGCGATCAACCTGATTCCGCCTGCCGTGACCCAGAGTGCCCGACGGCGCGAGCAAGCGATCTACTGGGCGTTAGTGGTGATACTTCTTGTTTTCATCGTTGCATCGGTGATTCCCGCGCGAGAAGCCAAGAATAACGCCGTTTTGCAGCACATCAAGCAGTTGGAGACCGCAATTCGGAAATACGACCCCGAAGCATTGGCGCGGAGGCCTGGAGGCGGCATCGGGGGAACGGGTGGACCGTCTGAACTCCTGACGCGGTTGAGCCGCGCGCGGGAACGCCTGGACAAGGAGCGGCAGGAGCTTCAGGCGCTCGAAGAAAAACGCACGGGGCGCACGTTTTGGATCGATTACTTAAAAGTGATCAACGATGCGCGGCCGCGCGGGAACAAGCTTTGGATCAGCAGCTTTGAAAGCGCGTTCATGGGCATTGCCGGAGCGTCCACAGCAGGCACCCAAGGCGTTAGTATGACCATGGGATTTTCTGGTCTTGGCCCTTCGGCCGGGATGGGCAATACAAGTGGCGACGCGCCGTCCTCCAGCATGAGTCTCAGTTCGCTTGCCTCTAATGCCGAGGCCAGGGCGACGGCGGGAGATGCGCAATTGCAAATTGGCCCGGATCCGCCCAAACCGAACGGTATTATTATCACTGGATATGCGAGCGGCCCAGAGAGCATCACGGAGTTTAAGCGCACGCTGGAAGCGTCGGGGGCCTTTGAAGCGGTGATCTTTAACGATGCCTCGGCAAACCGCGTTCCCTACACAGAACTGTACAATACGCCGGTATCGCAAGGGGGCGGTGGGGGCGCGACTGGAGCGTCGGGGGGCGGAGGATTCTCTCCGATGGGCGGTTTTTCCGCCGGGACCGGGGCCGGAGCGGGGTATGGGGCTCCGACGCCACAGGCGGGAGGCCAAACGGTGACCACGTTCCGCATGGAATTGAAGTGCCGTCCCGAAGGACTGGCGCAGGGCTGAAATAATGAGTAAGCATCACAAACAAGAGGCGGCAACAAGAACATGAAAAGACAGCAACTTTTCAGTGTGGCTGCTGCCGTGGTGCTTTTGGCGGTGGTGGTGTTTGGCTATCGTTATTTCTTGAAGGATCGTCTGCAGACCTACGCGGCGAACGAGGCGCGCAAGGCTCAATTGACCTCCAAGCTGGAGGAACTCGAAGCGACGTACAGCATAGCCACCCCTGAAACCACGGCGAAGGGGATTTCCCCCGAGACGCTGACTCAGGCATACCGCGAAGCGATCCAACCCTGGGCGGACGCGGTGGTGCAGCGGGCCGAGTATTTTGACATGGGGCCGCTGACAAAGTTCGATCCCGTGCCTGAAGAGGGGCTGGCCAAATTTGACTACGAGACCCGTTTTTACAAGATGCTTCAGGATTTGCAAGGCGAGGCGTACCGTAAGGGCGTTCTCATTCCCACCACGACTTTTGGAGCTCCGCCGCCTGACTCGCTAGTAAACCAAGGCGTGTCACAGCAGCAAGCGAATCAGTGGCTCAAACAATTGGCGCTCGGGGTTGGCATTACCCGTATGCTCATGCAACAAGGATTGAACCCCATCCGTGACATTCAGCTATGGCCGCCATCGGGCCGAGGCGAAGTGCAGTTTCAAACGGTCGGGATCGCGTTCGCGGCGAATCTCGATACGGTGTCCAAACTCCTGAACTTTTTTAGGACGCAAGACAAGTATTTCAGCGTGAACGCGATTAAAATCACCAATCAGAATATGTACTATCCTGATCCGCAACTGGAAGTCTCGCTGCTGTTTACAATGGGACAGTATTCCGGGGAGCCAGTGGGGCTTGCACGGCTCGACGCCGAAGACCAGGCGGCCGCGGCGCAGAACTCTGCGCAAGCGGCGGTGCAGAGTTTTTCGCTTGCCGATATCCGGCGGCAGCGTTTGGAGGCAAAACAAGGAGGCAAGGCGAAGCCGGTCGAAAAGGCGCCTTGGTGGAAGAGTCTCTGGCCGTTCTGAACCGTGCCCGCGCGGAGCGGGGGGCAAGGAACAGGCCGTTTGTTTGGTGGGATGTCCCAGAACTAGAAAGAGATAACGCACGCACGTGGAGAAACTGCGCAAACTCGGCAACCGCCTTTGGCGTAACAAGGAGCGCATCGTCCTTGCCGTCATGGTCTGCGTTTGGGGTTTTCGCATGTATCGTGTGCTTCAGCCGGATGAGTCAACGGTCGAGACGCATGTGCAGATGCCGAAGACCGAAATCCCGGAGGGGATGATCCCGAGCGCGCCTCCGCTTATGCTGGAGCGAGATCGTCCGGTGGATGCGGTTACGCTCGTCCGCATGAATCCGTTTAGTGTGGTCGGCGGAGGGACTACAACCTCTTCGACGACCAAGAACGAAGACCCGGGAATTACTTTGCAGCGGATCGTGAAATGGCGTGACGGCACCTATCGTGCCGAAGTGGTGACGAAGACGAGCAAGACCTGGCGCGTATCGGAAGGCGAGCAGTTCGAGAATTTCACCGTTATGAGAATCGACCCCGAGGGCGGGATCGTTGAGGTATTCTCGAATGAATTGGATAGAGCAGTGACCTTGCGCACGGCGCAGGGGCGTTGAAGTTGTAAAGCGAGATCGCGTATAGTGCAACGGCATCTCGGTTAAGCGGGAGGAGCATAGGGGAATGAGAACAAAGATTGCGCGTTCGAGAGCCGCAAGCATCGCGGCAGCCGTGCTTTGCGCATGGGGGATGGCCATTCCCGTTGTGGCCGTCGCCGCCGAGGCTGTGCCTGCCGCCGTCGAGGCGGCAGCCGCGGAGACCTCGACTCCCTTGCCGGGAGGGGCTGGAGCGGTCGCAGACGCTGCGGAGGGTATCGCAAAGGAGGGGGTGACCCCTGCGATGCAGCATTTCCAGCAGGGCTTGGAACTCTACTACCGCAATCAATTCCGAGAGGCGCTGGAACAGTTCAATCGCTGTCTCAACCTCGATCCCAACTATCAGCAAGCGCTGACGATGCGGGAAAAGTGCGAGGCGAAGCTGCAAATGGTCGTTGTCGGGCAAGACCCGGCCGCTGCACCGAAATTTGAGACGGTTGAGCCGTCGCAATTGGGGCCCGCCTCCACGACGACCGGCGATCTCGGCGCGGAGGAATTGAAGTATCAACGCGTTCGCGATCTGATGGAACAGGCGCAAACCTACCTGGAAGGACGCAAGTTCCGCAGGGCTGCTGAACTCTATTCCCAGGTGTTGTTGATTGCTCCCGACAATAAGCGCGCATTGCGTGGACATCAGGACGCGATGATCGGGATTTCCGAGGAAAATATCCAAGACGCCCAAAAAACAGTGGATATTGAGCGGCAAAAGACGCGTGAATACATCGAGGGCGCAAAGACCCTTCCGGAAGGCGCCGATGCTCGCGGGATCAAGCCGTTCCGCCTGACGATTCCGGTGGTGAATGAGCAGGTCGAAGAGAAGAAATCGGAAAGTCAGATCGAGCGGGCGCTGAATACACTCGTCACCCTCGAATACGAAGACGGCGTTCACATCCAGAAGATTCTCGACTACGTGTCCGAGTACTTCGAAGTCAATATTATGGTCGACAAGCGCGTTGTTCGTCCGCCTCAACAGCCGCAAGCGGCGCAGACTTTCCAGCCGGGAGCGGTCCCCGGGGCGCCTGGGGTACCCGGAGCGCCTGGTGGAATTCCTGGAGGCGTGCCGACCGCACCGCCGGCACCGGCTGGCCCTGGGTCGCTAAGCACATTGTCGCAAACGGGAGGAGCGCAGCCGTTTGGGGTGCAGGCCGGGCAGACGGGGATAACTGCCACAGAATATGTGACCGACGGCTTGTTGTCAAAGCTCTACCTGACCAATGTCGAGTTGCGTGAAGCGTTGCACGCCATGCTGCGCGGCCTCAACCTTGACTACAGCGTTCAACGGTCCTTTATCTGGATCAGCACGCCAGAGCGCATTCGCACGGAAACGTTCGAGCCTCTGGAGACCAAGTATTTCACGCTGAAGAACGCGGGCTCCGAAACCATGTTCAAAGTCGTTGTGACCAATGTCGGCGGTTCCGGTGGAACGACGACGGGTGGCGGCACCGGCGGGAATATCGGCGGCGGCACAACCGGCGGCAATATCGGCGGCGGTGGTAATATTGGCGGGGGTGGCGGCGGCGCTATCGGCGGCGGTTCCACCGCGACCTCTGGCTTTGGAAATATCAGCGACCTGTTCAATACGTTCGACGATCAGTCGGTGGGTGAGCCCCCGGCGGTGATCGGCTTGTCGGGCGGTGGGACCGGGTATGGCGGCGGGAACCAATATGGCGGCAGTGGCGGCGGAAATCAATATGGCGGCAGTGGCGGCGGCGGTGGAAACCGTCAATACGGCACCAGCGGTGGTGGTGGTGGCAATCGTCAGACCGGGACTAGTGGCGGTGGCGGAACTCGTCAGACCGGTGGCGGCGGCGGTAATAATCAGTACGGCGGCGGCCAAAGCAATCAATACGGCGGCGGGCAGTACGGCCAGTCCGGCGGCGGTGGTTTGGTAGGTATTCTGAATCTGCTGCGTGATCCGCGCATCGTGCCGATCGTGCTGGATCCGTACAGCGGCGAGCTGTTGTCGTATATCGACTACAATCCGCTCACCAACCAATTGATCGTTCACAATACGAAGACCAATATCGAGATCCTTAAGCAGCAGTTGACGGAGATTGACGTCACGCCGCACCAGGTAAGCATCGAGGCGAAGTTCTTGACCGTGAACGTCACGGACCTGAAGAAACTTGGCTTCAACTGGCAGGCGACTCAGTCCGATCTGGGGAACCGCGCGCGGACGATTGAAGATGTCGAGGGTGATACCTACAGCTATGACATCAACGGCGATGGCGTGGCGGAGTCCATACCGTTTTACACTAAGCCCGACGGCAGCAACGTGATCAACAACACGATCACCCGCAGTATCGTGGATGCGGTTGTCAGCCCTGGTCCGGTCGGTGCGTTTAAGCTGTCGGGCATCATTACCGACAACGCCGACGGCGACCAGCTTAGTCTGGTGATGGATTATCTGGACAGTCTGGCTACGACCGAATTGTTGAGTTCGCCGCGCGTGACGACGATGAGCGGGAAACCGGCGGTGATCGCCGATTTCACGACGCAGACGTTCAACACGGGCGTGATTACGAGCATCCAGAGCAATACGGGAACGCTCGCGGGCGGTGTGAACACAAGTTTCACGCAGGCCTTGACCTTCGAGACATTCATTTTCGGTATTACGTTCTCGGTGACCCCGCAGGTCAGCGGCGATCAGGTCCGCTTGTGGCTGAACCCGCAGGTGACGTCGCGTCTGACGGAAGATACCTTTAACCAGACGTCGATTATCAACGGATCGCAAGTGACCAACCTGATCCGATTCCCGCGCGTGTCGGTGCAATCGGTCTGGACGAACGTCATCGTTCACGACGGCGATACGCTGGTGCTGGGCGGCCTTGTCACGGACACCTCGACGAAGGAAACGCAGAAGCTGCCGTACCTGGCGGACATCCCCGTGCTGGGCACGTTCTTCCGCGGCAAATCGAACCGCATTGGCCAATCGAGTCTGTTGATCTTCGTCACCGTGGACATCATCGACCCGACCGGCGCGAAGTTCTACGAGTCGAAGTCCTGACCTTTCGCAGAGATGAATGAGTCGCGTGGCCCCCATAACAGGGGGCCACGTTAGTTTAGGACGCCCATGCTGCCCTTGCTCGCCTACAATACCGTTCTGACGTTGGCGGCTCCCATCGCTGCGGCGGGCTTGGTTTTCAGTCGTCGCCATGCGCCGCTGCTGGGCAGGTTCCGGCCCAAGGCCGGGCCGTTTCCCGCGCGCCCACTATGGGTGCATGCGTGCAGTGTGGGCGAAGTGAACGCCGCGCGCCCGCTGCTGAAGGCCGCTGCGGAGCGTTGGCCAACCATTCCCATCTTGCTCACCGTATCCACGGTAACGGGCCGAGAACAGGCCGAGAACGTGCCTGGAGCTACCCAAACGGCCTGGTTCCCCTGGGATCTTCCGTGGAGCGTACGCGGTTTTCTGCGCCGGGTTCAGCCGCGCGCGTTAGTACTCCTTGAGACCGAGCTTTGGCCGAATGTCTTGCGTGAGACGGCGCGCGCCGGTGTGCCAGTGATGTTGGCAAGCGGACGTCTCAGCGACAAGCACTATGCCTCGTACCAACGCTGGGGCGGCGTGCTGCGTCCGTTGCTGCCGTCGCTTTGTGCGGGCATGCAAAACCCGGCGTACGCCGAGCGGCTCATTGCGCTTGGGGCCGCGGCGGACAACGTGCGGGTGACCGGCAACATCAAGTTCGACCTTGAGCTTGCGCCGATGACCGAGGACGAACGCCAGGCGCTGCGCCAGGCTCACGGTTTTGGGGTGGATGACCTCATTCTGCTTTTCGGCAGTACCCGCCCCGGCGACGAGGCGCTTGCCGCGCACTGCTTCTCTGTGTTGAAGCCAAGCTACCCCAATCTCGCGCTGGTCGTCGCCCCGCGCCATGTCCAGCGCGCTGAGGAAGTGCTGCGCATCCTTGAAGGCCCTGTGCTGCGGCGTTCCGCGGTAAAGGGGGGCCAGTCCCCATGTGGCGAACGTATTTTGCTGGTGGATACCTTGGGCGAACTCAGCCGTTTCTACGGCATCGCCGATATCGCCGTGATCGGCGGTAGTTTCTATCCCGGCGTCGAGGGACACAACCCCCTCGAATCCGCGGCGCAAGGCGTTCCCACCGTGTTTGGATCCTACATGCGCAACGTCGCCGACCTCGCCCAGGCGCTTACCGCTGTCCAAGGCGCCTGCGCCGTATCCGGTCCCGACGCGTTGCCGGGGGTGCTCAAAGAACTGCTGGCCAACCCTGCGCAGCGCGCCGCGATGGCGGATCGAGGCCGCGCCGCCATCGAGACCGGGCGCGGGGCAATCCGGCGGACGCTGGACCTCATCGAACCGCTGCTGTAGCGAACTTGCGCATGTGAGGGGAGCCGCTCCAGACGCGGCTCAGAGGGCCCGCTAAAGCTTTCGGGGCGGCGAGCCGATAAACGTTAAGAACTTCCAGCGAAGGTTCTAGGGGCGTTTATTGGGCCGGGGCGGCCTCGGAGGCGAGGGTATGGGAACGTTTATGTCTTTTCCTATGCAGCAGTTGCTCGCGATGGGGCGCAACGTTGCGCCTTCGGCGGGCTCGCAAGCGACACCGCCGCAAGACGATGCCCCTTCCACGCCTGCCCCTGCCGGGCTGACCGGCGGTACGACGCCCGCGCCGCAGGACTTGCTCCAGATCGGCGTTCCCGGCACGGGCGAGACGCAGAACGAACTCCTCTACTATCGCTCCGAAATGCAGACCTATTCGCTGCGGGCTCAATTGGCGCAGGCTGCGGCGGCATCGACCACGACAGCCGACGGCGCGACTCAAACCCAGCAGAGCGCCGCGCAACAGCTTACCTTCGAGTTCTATTCCGAATCCCGCACCGAAGAACTGGCCATGTTCCGTCAGCGGGTCGGCGATGTTGCCGCAGGACTGCCAGAGGGACAGCAACAGTCGTTCTATCAGGTGAGCAGTCAGACGGCGATGCGGTTCAGCATGTCCATGTCGATATCGGCGGAGACGCTGCAAGGATTCGCGGGTGGGGCGGAAGCGCTGCAGGGCGGGTCCGAAGAGGCGATGGACAATTTCATTCGCTTTGCCAAGGATGCGTTGGCGAAAGCGGACGAGATTTTCAATGAAATGTTTAAGTTGGTGCATGGCCTGCTGAAAGGCATGGACTCCAACGAGTTTCAGCAGAAGCTCGACAAATTCATGAAGGAACTCCAGAAGGCGTTCGGGCAGGTACCGGGACAACTGACCGCTCCCGGTCAGCAGGACGGAACTGTGGCGTCTTCCCAGAGTCTTCAGATTCAGATCGAATTCCAGTTCGAATATACGGAAACACGCGCCGTGGGCGTCAAGGAGTCCGATCCTATCGCGCTCGACCTCGACGGCGACGGCATCGAACTCACGAGTCATCAATTCGGGGCAGAGTTCGATATCACCGCCTCGGGGCAGGCCGTCACGACGGCGTTTGTGACGGGCGGCGACGCTTTTCTCGCGATGGACCGCAATGGCAACGGCGTGATTGACGACGGTTCGGAGTTGTTTGGCGATCAGCGCGGCGCGGCGAACGGATACGCGGAGTTGATGAAACTCGATTCGAATAAGGACGGCCGTATCGACCGGCAAGACGCGGATTTTGGACGTCTCTTGCTGTTTCGCGACAACGGCAACGCGAAGACCGAGAAGGGCGAACTGATGACGCTCGACCAAGCGGGCATCGCGGAACTCGGGCTTGGCTACAAGAACGTGAACGAAGCGGCGGCGGGCGGAAACCGCATCGCGCAGACGGCGTTGTTCAAACGTTACGACGGCAGCTACGGTACGACGGCCGACGCGATTCTCAAGTACAGAGCTTAGAGCATTTTCACCGAGAATGCCTACGGCGCGCCCGCCAAAGCGGCGTGGTGAAAATGCTCTAATGTCGGAGCCCGTAGGTAAAAAACGTAAAACACCCCTAGTCTTTGGCGGATTTCGGGTCCAGCGCGTCGCGCAGGCCGTCGCCGAGAAAATTGAGCGCAAACAGCGTGGACGACAGCGCGATGCTGGGGAAGAGGAGCATCCATGGATACTCTTCCATCGTCTCCACGCCTTCCTTGATCAAGATTCCCCAGGAACTCATCGGGGCTTGCACGCCCAATCCGAGAAAGCTCAAGAACGCTTCGAGCAACATCAGGTTCGGGATCGTAAGGGTGGTATAGACAATGATCGGCCCCAGCGCATTGGGCAGCAAGTGGCGAAACAATATGCGTCGTCGCGAGAGGCCGAGCGCGTAGGCGGCCTCGATGAACTCCTTGCGCTTCAGCGACAGCACCTGTCCACGCACGATTCGCGCCATTGTCAGCCATTCCACCGCGCCGATGGCGATGAAGAGCAGCAATAGACTGCGCCCGAAAAGCACCGTCAATACGATAACAAATACCGTGAATGGAAGCGCGTAGAGGATGTCGACCGCGCGCATCATGGCCGCATCGGTGCGTCCGCCTATAAATCCGGCAATCGCACCGTAGGTAACGCCGATCAACAGCGCCACCGCCGTCGCCGCGAAGCCAACCAGCAGGGAGACTCGTCCCCCGTAGAGAATGCGCGTGAACAGATCGCGTCCGAGTTGGTCTGTGCCCAGCCAATGCTGCGCGCTTGGCGGGGCGGCGCCGAGACTGCGGTCCTGCTCCGCAAACGAGTACGGCGCGATCCACGGCGTCAGCAGCGCGAGCACCACTTGCAGCGCGAGCAGCGCCGCACCCACGAGCGCGAGGCGATTCTTGCACAAACGCCGCGCCGCGTCGCCCCAAAGTGAGGCCCCCCGCGCGGATTTTCCGGAGGCTGCGATCGCGTTAGTGCTCATGACGCGTCCTTGGGTCGAGCCAGGCTTGCGCGAGATCGACGATCAAGTTGAAGAGGAGGATCAGTGCGGCGTAGAACAGCACCGTGCCCATGATCATCGTGTAGTCGCGATTGAGCGCCGCTTGTACAAACTCGCGCCCCAACCCGGGAATCTGAAAAACGGTCTCCACCGCGAATGATCCCGTGAGGAGTCCCGCGGTGGCCGGTCCAAGAAATGCCACGACCGGCTGCATACCGCCGCGCAGGGCGTGCCGCAGCACCACGCGCGTTTCGGAGAGGCCCTTAGCGCGCGCCGTGCGGATGAAGTCCATCGCCAGTACTTCGAGCATGCCGCCACGCGCGAGGCGCGCAATGTATGCGGCGTAGGCGGCCCCGAGGGTCAGCGACGGCAAAACCTTGGAGCCTGCGGTGTCCCAGCCGGATACAGGGAGCCAGTTAGTCCACAGTGCAAACACCAATACCAGCAGCGGGCCAAGCACAAAGTTGGGAATGCAGATGCCCGCCATCGCGACGGCCATGGGGGCGTGATCTCGCCAAGAGTTGGGTTTGGTGGCGGCGAAGAGTCCTGCCGTGAGACCGAGCGCGAGCGCTACAAGCAGCGCGTATACGCCGAGCTCGAGCGATACCGGAAATCGCAGCGCGATCCATTCCGACACGCTGCGCGACGGATTGCGGAAGGAGGGGCCCAGATCGCCGTGCAGTAGCCCGCGCATATAGTCGAAGTATTGGGTGCTGAGGGGCGCATCAAGGCGATATTGCGCTTCCAGTCGCGCGCGAACTTCCTGGGACACCGCGCGTTCGCTGTCGAACGGGCCGCCCGGCGCGAGGCGAACCAGAAAAAAACAGAGTGTGGCGATAATGAGCAAGACTGGGACGAATTCGCAGAGACGTCTGACAACTGTGCGCGTCATGGCGCGGCAGGCTCGAGCCAGACGTGTTTGAAGGCGATGAGATCGAGGATATTCGATTCCCAGCCCTTGACGTCGGGAGATTTCAGGAACTTACGCGTATAGGTGTAGATGGGCAGGATAGGCGCTTCATCCAACAGGATGCCTTCGGCTTGATCCAGGAGCGCAAAACGTTGCGCCGGATCTGGGGACTGTGCGGCGCGCTGAAGCAACGCATCGTACTGGGGGGAACTCCAGCCGGTCCGGTTGTTGCCGCCGTTCGTGATGAAGCATTCGAGGAAATTCACGGGGTCCATGATGTCCGCTATCCAGGACGAACGAGCGACTTGGTAATCAAGATTGTCGACACTGGAAAGATAGACTTTCCAGTCCTGATTCAGCAGCGCCACCGTTACGCCGAGCTCGCGTTTCCACATCTCGGCGATCGCCTCGGCGATCAATTTGTGTCCCTCGCTCGTGTTGTAGAGTAGTTCGACCGGTGCGAGGCCCTGTCCGCCGGGGTAGCCTGCGTCGGCAAGGAGTTTTCGCGCTTCATCCGGGGCATACGGCATCGCGTGCGAGCAGGTGTATCCCGCAAGGCCGGGCGGCGTGAGTGCGGCGGCCGGGGCCTCGCCTCCTTTGGTTACGTTCTTGGTGATCTCCTCGCGGTTCAGCGCGAGTGCGAACGCGCGGCGCACGCGCACGTCGTTGAAGGGAGGCTTCGTCGTGTTGAATCGGTAGTAGTACGTACCCGCGTAGGGCTGCACGCACAGCGCAGGGTTCTTCTCGGTCTGGTAGACGGCGATTTTGTTGATGGGCATTCCGCCCGTGACGTGCAAATCGCCCGCTCGGAACATCCGCTCTTCCGTCTGCTGATTGTCTAGCGGGTAGAAATGGATTGCCCTCAATTTGACCGTTCCCGCATCCCAATAGTGTTCGTTTTTCTCCGTTACGATCTGCTTTCCGGGTGACCACTCCGTCAGGCGGAACGGACCGTTGCCCACGAGGTTTCCAGCGCGCGTCCAACCCGTGTTGCGCGCGTCGATCGCGCCAAAGGATTCAATCGTCTTGCGATGAACCGGGTACCATGCGGAATGTCGCTGCATGGCAAGAAAATACGGCGTGGGATTTTCAAGCGTCACTTCGAGTGTACGCGCGTCAATCGCCCGCACGCCCACCTGGGAGAAATCGGCCAGACTTCTATCGTTGTAGGCCTTGGCGTTGCGGATGCAGAACAACATATAGGCGTATTGCGCGGCGAGTTTCGGCTCGAGAATGCGTTGCCAAGAGTACACAAAATCGTCGGCCGTAATCGGATCGCCGTTCGACCACTTTGCATTGGCCCGCAACGTGAAGGTGAACACTAGCCCGTCGTCGGAAATGGTCCACGATTCCGCGACGGCTGGGCGAAGGTCGAGCGTCTTTTCGTCGAGCGTGACGAGTCCTTCGAACAGTGCGGAGAGTAAGCGGGCTTCCGGTGTTCCCGTCACGAGATGCGGATCCAGTTCTTGCGGTTCGGTCTCGTTGCCCATATGCAGCACGCCCTCGCGCGTTCCTTGCGCCGCGCGGCCTTCACGATGACCGCAGGCGGAAAAGAAGAACGCGGCCAGCAGCGCCACGAAGACGCTAAGGCACAGAAATCGCGCGCGATGGTGCATGTCCTGTTCCCTGTATGTACGTTTGCTTTACGCGGCCACGCAGGCCTTGACCGCCGGTGCGTCGATGCCCCGCGTCTCCGTTTGCGCAACGAATGGGGCAATCTCGTGCAGCGCGGAGTGAAACCACGCCGGGGGATGCGGGGGATCGGCCAACCGCGGATTGGGCACGCCGGGTTCCGCCGCGGGTGCCCGAAACTGCTGCAAGACGTAAAGGCGCGCGCCGCGAATGCGCCGCGCCATCGAGACCAAATCGGACTTGTTGAAATGCGGAAGGACCGTGGTGCGGAACTCGTAGTCCACCGTGCCCTCAAGCAGGAACCGGATACTTGCCTCAAGTGCCGTTTGGTCAACGTTCGGACCGCAGACCCATTCGTACTGTTCGGCGGGCGCTTTCAGATCCATCGCGACATAGTCGATCAGCCCCTGATCCACCAGGTATTCCAAGACGTCCGGGCGACTTCCGTTCGTATCGAGCTTGACGGGATACCCGAGATCACGCACGTCCCGCACGAAGTCGACAAGCCCCGGTTGGAGCGTTGCCTCGCCGCCACTGATGACCACGCCGTCAAGCACGTCGCGGCGATGGCTCAGCCAGTGCAGGATTTCCTCGGGCTTGTAGCCGTGGTAGAACGCCTCGATGGAGAGCAGTTGGCGGTTGTGACAGTAGAAGCAATCGTAGTTGCAGCCGGGGGTGAACAGCACCGCCGTCACCATTCCTGGCCAGTCAACCAACGAACATCTCTGTACGCCCGCGATGTGCATTAGCAGGGGTCGCCTACCGTGTTCGGTTCCGACACGCGGTACATCTTGCGTTCGAAGTACTCCTGGCGCTTGCCGTCGTTATAGTTTGCCACGGGCCGCAGATAGCCCGTCACGCGCGACCAGACTTCGGTCTCGCTGCCGCACTGCGGACACGAGAAGTGCTCGCCGCGCAGGTAGCCGTGGGTGTCGCAAACGCTGAAAGTCGGCGTTATCGAGACGTAGGGCAGTTTGTAGCGCGCGAAGACTTTTTGGATGAGCCTTTTGCATACGGCGGTGTCGTCGATGCTTTCGCCTAAGTAGAGGTGGAGCACCGTGCCGCCGGTGTACATCGACTGCAACCCGTCTTGAAGGTCGAGGACCTCGAAAATGTCTTCCGAATACCCCACCGGGAGCTGCGTCGAGTTTGTGTAGTACGGCGAGTCGTTGTCGCCCGCGGTGATGATATCCGGATAACGTCCCCGATCGAGCCGCGCCAAACGGAACGCCGTGCCTTCGGCGGGCGTCGCTTCAAGGTTGTACACGTGGCCGGTCTCATCCTGGAACTCCACGAGCAGATCGCGCAGGTACTCCATAGTTTCCGCCGCGAAGGCCTGACCTTCGGGCGAAGAAATATCTTTTTCCATGAAGTTCAACAGCGCTTCGTTCATGCCCACGATGCCGATCGTGCTGAAATGGTTGTGCCAGAACTCGCCCGTGCGTTTCTTGACGTCGCGCAGATAGCGCGCTGAGTATGGGTACAGGCCCTGTTCGGTTTGTTGCTCGATCAGCTTGCGCTTGATTTCGAGCGAGGTCTTGCCGACCTGCGCCATACGCCACAGCCGCGCCTTGAACTCCTGCTTCGACGAGGCCAGGTATCCGATGCGCGGCAGGTTGATGGTGAACACGCCCACCGAGCCCGTCAGAGGATTACTGCCGAACAGGCCGCCGCCGCGCTTGCGCAGGGCCTTGGTGTCCAGTCGCAGGCGGCAGCACATCGACACCGCGTCCTCGGGGGAAAGATCCGAGTTCACGTAATTCGCGAAATAGGGGATGCCATATTTGCAGGTCGTGCGCATGAACGCCTCGACCGACGGCGAGTCCCAGTTGAAGTTCTTCGTGACATTAATCGTCGGAATTGGGAACGTGAACACGCGCCCCTTGGCGTCGCCCGCCATCATGACATCGCAGAAGGCCCGATTGAACAGGTCCATTTCCGCTTGGAAGTCACCATACTTCGCGTCGATTGGCTTGCCGCCTATGATCACATTCTGGTCGGCCAGGGTGCTCGGCACGGTTAAGTCAAACGTCAGATTCGAGAACGGGCACTGAAAACCGACACGCGTCGGAACGTTGATGTTGAAGATGAACTCTTGAAGACTCTGCTTCACCTGCTCGTAGGTGAGGTTGTCGTATCGCACAAAGGGCGCACAGTACGTATCGAAGCTCGACCACGCTTGCGCCCCTGCCGACTCGCCCTGGGTCGTGAACGTGCTGTTGACGATCTGACCCAAAAATGAGCGCAGATGTTTGGCCGGACGGCTTTCCACCTTGCCCGGCACGCCGCCGAAACCTTCCATCAGGAGTTGGCGCAGGTCCCAGCCCGCGCAATACGGCCCGAGAAAGCCCAGGTCATGGATGTGCGCGTCGCCGCTGTCGTGGGCTTCACGGACTTCCGCTGGGTAGACCTCGTGCAGCCAGTAATTCTTGGTGAAGAACTCGCGCACGTAATTATTGAGTCCGTTGATGCTCTTCTGGGTGTTGGCGTTTTCTTTGATGCGCCAATCCTTGTCGCCAAGGTAATCCGAAAACATCTTGATCGTCGCGCCGATCAACGCGTTCATGTTGCGTGCGCCGGCCCGTTTCTCGCGGTAGAGAATGAAGGCCTTGGCGGTGCGGGCGTGGCCGCTCTTGATCAAGACCTTTTCCACCAGGTCCTGGATCTGCTCGACCTCGGGGATGCTGTCGCCATATTGTTGAGCCGCCTGCTCGAGCACCGCCGCGCAAAGCTCCTCGGCCTTGGCGAAGTCGTCGCCCCCGCAGGCTGCCGCCGCCTTGAAAATCGCCCACGTGATCTTTTCAGGGTGGAATTTCTCCAGACGGCCGTCCCGTTTCCGGATACGCTCAAACATGGCCCAATCTCCTTCCGCTGCTTTGCGCTGCTCGTGCCGGGGTGGCATGGCCACGCATCGTCCTGCGGATTCCGCTCGCCCGCAGGATGGCCAATTCGCAGTCTCGCCGCTCTATCACCCCTGAAAACAGGCAAAAGCGCCGCATAGGGCGCGTTCAAGGCCATTTCTAGGGGGGATCGTGAGAGATCGAGCGAAAATACTGCGAATTTTCAACTTACCGGTGCCAATTTCAACCCCAACACACCCCATTATATGGTGGTAGGGTCGTGGTGTCAATACAAAATATACGGCTTTTTCATGGAATATTGAAAACTATTCGTTATGCGGGGTATGCGGTTCTGTCAAGTAAGGAAAGATCACGGATCACTCTTTCCAAAAAGAAAATTCCGGGCAGAATTCGGAATATTCCGCCCGGAGACTATCTGAAAAGGCCTTGCCGCGTGTCGAGTTCCTGACTACTTCACGTGGGTGCTCCAGGTCAGCCGACGTTCGGCCGGGCGTCCGGCCTCGGTGGGCTGGGTGGCGGCGCACTCAACCTGATGGTCGCCCGGCGCGTCAAAAGTGTGTCGAAAGTCCTGGCCCGACCCCGCATCCCGTCCATCGATCTTCCACTGATACTGGCCGTACCCCTTCGGCCCAGGGAAGACGACGGGCGTCTGGGGCGCGACGGTCCATTCGATGGCCGATTCGCGCACGAGGGTTTTTGCGGTGGTTTGGGCGATGCGGACCCCGTCCTTGCTCTCCGTAACGTGGAGGGTATAGTCGCCCGGGGCGGGGAAGGTGTATTCGAGGGCGCTCTTGCCTTGGCCTTCAAGGACGACCACGCCGTTGATCGTCCACACGTAGTGACGGTCCGGCGCGTCGCCAAGGTTGAGGGAGAGAACCTGCCCCGCCTGGTACTCCGGCGCGAGACTGACCTCGAGTTTTTCTCTTCCTGGATTTTTGCTGAGCCCAAGTTCGAGAGAGACTTCCTCGGCGCTCTTGCCGGTTTTAGCGGTTTCCTGCTCCACGACGTTCTTGATGGTTTTCAAGGGCGTCTCGACTTGGATGGAGACTGTTTCTTTGCCGACGGGAATCCGGAGGTCGTAGGAGCCGATTTCGCAGCGTTCGGGGTTGGGCGAGATGAGGAGCACGCCGGGCTCCGACTCCACCTTCGTGTAGAGAAGCATGTAGGCGTAGCTATGTCCGTCGGCCCAGAGCTGAGGCGCGCCGATTTCGGACACCGGCACGGGTGTGCCGTCGCGGGTGATGAGGACTCGCTCCGTCTTGTCCATCGCATTGAAGACCAGTTTGTCGGGCGTAACAGACAGCATGCCCGCCGGGAGCAGGGGCAGCGTGGGCGCGGTGACCTGTCCATGAGCGAAGGGGACGAACACGAACAGCACGGCGAGAAGGGCTCCGGTGAATCGAATGGATGTATCCACGTTATTTCTCCTTAAATCGCGCTTGGCGGTTGAATTCACTTGCTCCAGTGTAGTCTATCCGCCGTGAAATGGGAAAGTTGCCTTCACACAGGCGGTTCCCGCTTCCTGGTACCAAGGTAGGCGCAGGACTTTTCGTGAAGGACGTTACACGCGTACAGGGATGGCGTCTTAGCCCTTACGACAAAATGCGGGGGAGTGGGGCGATGTACTACGAAAGTAATTTCAGTTGAAAAGACGGGCAGGAGACGGCAAGATAGATACAGAGGGGTCAGATAAAGCGGCTCTTTGTTGGCTGCGAAGAGTCATCTGTTTGTCGATCTAGGGGGAGGGCTCGCCGCCAAGAGCAACGTGGCGAGGGCTGTGTCTCAACGCAGTCGTAGAATTCTTGCCGAAACGGGTTGCTTGGCTGTGCTCGTTGGCGAAGAGGAAGAAATGTCTCGATGAAACTACGCAGCAAAACCACACTAAACCTACTTCTCGTTGCGGCATTGATGGTGGCGGGCATTTTTGCGGCATCGTACTCGGTGATGCTCAATAGTTTCCGCCAAGTTGAAACTGACGATATTTTCCGGGATGTGGGACAAGCGAAAGACGTGTTGGCTGAGCGCGAAGGGGCATTGCGGACCCGCGTCGCGGATTGGGCATTTTGGGACGATACCTATCAGTTTGTCACGGATGGGAACCCGGAGTTCATCGAGAGCAACCTGACGGACGATCTCTTCGAGAGTTTTTTCAAGAACATTAATTACGTGTTTGTGATCGATCGAGAAGGGAAAACCGTTTTCGCCAAGGGCTATGACTACGAGCTAAGTAAGGAGGTTGCGCTGCCCACCGGGCTTGCCGAGCACCTTCAGCTTAGCGATCCGTTGCTGAATCTGCCGACGTTGGAGAGCTACGCTTCAGGATACGTCATGACGGGCGAAGGGCCGGTGCTTATCGCCTCCTATCCGATCTTGACCAGCAAGATGGAAGGCCCTGCGCGCGGGGCGGTGGTTTTCGGCATCTTGATCAGCGATTCCTACATCGAGGAGCTGTCCAACACCTTAAAAGCGTCGATCCGAGTCGAGCGCAGCGACATGCCCGCCACCATGTCCTCCGATTTCAGCATTGCGGCAAAGCACCTGACGTCGGAGAATCCTATCATTCAAGGCTTCATAGAAGGAAACGAGACGCACACCGAACGCGTGGCGGGCTATACGATGGTGAGCGATTTGTATGGCAAGCCTGCGTTTGTGTTGCGCGTGGACAAAGCCCGGACCATTTTTGAGCGCGGCCGCACGGCGCTCACCTATTTCGTGATCCTGCTGGCGGGATCGGGCGCGGTGATGGTGCTTGTGGCGTTGTTGCTCTTGGAGCGCACCGTGCTTTCGAGACTGACATTGCTCAGCAGTGAGGTGAAGCATATCCATAGCGAGCAAGACCTGGCCCGCCGCGTGACGGTTACGGGCCAGGACGAGATCGCCGAGCTGGGCGCCAATGTGAACCGCATGCTCTCGGCGATCGAACACGCCACTCACGCGGTGCAGGTGAACGAGGCGCGACTGACGGCGGTGGTCGATACCGCGGTGGACGGCATCATCACCACGGACACGAAGGGGAACATCCTCACGTTCAACAAGGCGGCGGAAAGTATATTTGGCGCGCAGGCGTTGGAGGTGGTGGGGATGAACATCAGCGAACTGATGCCGGAGCCCTATCGTTCGCAGCATGCTGAATATCTGCGCGAATACCTGGAAACACGCGACCCAAAACTCGTCGGCACTGGACGTGAACTGTTGGGACAGCGGAAGGACGGCACGGTCTTTCCGATCTACCTGGCCATTAGCGAAGTGCGCAAAGGGGATACGCACATTTTCACCGGTATTGTGCGTGACATCACTGAGCGCAAGAAGCTGGAGGAGATTCTTACCCAAGCGGCGACGTTCGATGCGCTGACGGGACTTATGACCCGGCGCGCATTCCAGGAGCAGCTCGATGTAGCCATGCATTCGGCCAAGCGCTATGGCCATGCGATGTCCCTATGCGTGTGCGACGTCGATTACTTCAAGCAAGTGAACGACACCTATGGTCATAAGGTGGGCGACATGGTCTTGGCCAAGATGGGCGAGTTGATTCGCGAACGCTTGCGTCACGATGACGTGGCGGGACGCTTTGGCGGCGATGAATTCTGCATCTGTTTCTCTCACAAGCCGGGCATCGAGACGGTGCAGGCGTTGGAGCGCATCCGGAAAGCGCTAGGCGAGATCGAATTCGCCGCGGGGGACGGGCGGACGTTCCATGTGAACGCGACATTCGGCGTGGCCGATCTTTCTCATGTGAACATGGACGACAAGGCGCTTTTCGAGGCGGCGGACAAGGCGCTCTACGAGGCGAAGGAAGCGGGGAGAAACCGCTGCGCGGTCTACGGCATGGGAGTGTACATGCCGTTGCCTGCGGCCAAGCCGAATGCAGCGCCGACGCAGGCCAAACCAGAGATGGGGATATCGCACGAGGCCTAATTGTCCTGACTGAAAAAGACTCCCTCGTTGTTCAGGACGTGATGACGCGGCAGAGACGGCTGGCGGTCTTGGCGGCTTCGAATGCCTCATCCGGCGTCGCGCCCGAGGCGAGCGCATAGCCCACCTTATCGCGGGTCACGCAGTCGATAAGGGGCTCGATGTGATCCCCGACCTTCGCGGCGACGACAAGGTCCACCATGCCCGGGACCGCACGGGCTTCCTCCACTCCCTCAATACGTTCGACTCGGCCGGGCTCCGCCGAAAGCCAGTAGATGCACGAGCCGCGACGTTTTCCGGGTTGTTCACAAGGGGCCTCGCCAAGGGCGATGCGGAAACAGTCGGCGATGTAATCGATGCCGTATCCGAGCGGCACGAGGTCGGTGGGGATGCGTGCGCCGCCGGGGCGTCCTGCCATCTCCACCATGCGGGGGCCATCGGGGGAGAGAATCAGCTCAATGTGAGTCGCCCCATTGGTGAAGCCCAGCGCGGATAGCGCCTGGTCAACGGCTTCCACGATGGTGTCCACGTGCGTGTCCGGGATGCGGGGGGGCATGCTCAGCGCCAGATCGAAGCAATTCGGGGGCACAGAACGCTGTTTTTCGGTAATCCCTCCTAGGATGTAGCGCCCTTTGTAGACTAAACCGTCTACAGAATACTCCTCACCCCTCACATAGGCCTCGACCAGCACGATGCCATTGCGGGTCCATTGAAACGCATGGTGAAATGCCGCGTCGACCTCTTCCGGGCGGTTCACGCGCAGCACCCCGCGGCTCGCTGCCGAGTCTGCCGGTTTCATAATCACCGGGAAACCAATGGCGTTGGCGGCCTCGATGGCTTCCGGCGCGCTGCGGACCCCTTTGAACGGGGGCGTCGGCACGCCTTTGTTTGCCAACATCTGGCGCATGGCATGCTTGTCGCGAACGAGTACCGCAACCTCCGGCGGCACGCCGACCAGGCCCAGCGCGGTTGTCGCGACAGCAGTGGCCTCGACGCCCCACTCCGCCGCGGGAAAGATGCCATCCACCGCATGACGCCGCGCCAGCGTGGTCAGTGCCGCGCCGTCCATGATGTCGAGCGCTTCCGCGTCGTCGGCGAAGGCAAAGCCCGGTGCGCTGGGATTCCCATCCACGGCGATGGCGTGAAGTCCCATTTCCTTGGCTTTCAGGATCATCCGGATCTGATTCGCCCCCGCGCCCACCAGAAGTAACTTGCGCTTCATGAAATCCGTCTCCCGTAGTGAAAAAGATGCCTCCCGTCGCTGGGAGCCCCTGCAGGTTAGCCCAGGTGGCGAGAATGGGTCAGTTCCGAATCCGCGGGAAACAAGACGAATGAGTGCTTGTAACCTGCTGAAACAACGTAGAGTTATGGATAAATCTCTGCCTTGTTGGCGGATTCTGCGGGTAGTCTATCAGAGCGTCCTGGTTCCCGCAAACATTGAAACGGGGACTTCGAGTGAAGTCCCCGTCGTATAGTGAATCGTGGCGTCTACTGCTGCGGCGCTCCTTGAGGCGGCGTCCCTTGCGGGGGCATCATGCCCTGACCGCGCTGTGGCGGCGGCCCTTGCGTGTCACGACCGGCCCATCCGCCTTGGGGGCCCTGCCCGCCCTGGCCGCGCATGCGGCCGCCCATTTGGCCCGGGCGTTCGTCACGCTGTCCCCGTTGCCCGATGCCTGCGGGGGGCTGAGGACCGTCGCCGTCTTGGTTCCAGCGTTCCATTCTACGTTCACGGGCGCGTCCGACCATCTCGCGCAAGTTGCGATCGAATTCCTGCTGGAACAGATAGAGCTTCGCCTTTTGCGTGACGTTCAACGTCGCCGCCGTTTCCTCGAACGCTTTCTGGCGAGCGTCTTCCACTTTCTTGTCCAGCGCCATCAGCTCGTCCAGCTTCGCCTGGATATCCGCCTCACTGGCATTGGCGTCGATGGCGTCATGCAACGCTTTGGCCTTAGTGCGGTGCTCCTGTACCTGCTTCTCAATATTGTCTCGCGACGTCTTCATGCGCCGCATCAGGAGCACGGTCTGCTCATCGTTCAGCCCTAATTCCTGCGCCATGCGCACGGCACGGAGCGTTTCGACGAGTTGACGAGTGTCCTTCTCATCCATTCCCGCCAACGGCCCCTGCATGCCCGGTCCTTCCGGGCTCGTAGGCGGTGCCGGGGATGGCGGCGGCGCAATCATATTGTCTGCTGCGGGCGCTTGGGCTTCTTGGGCCTGGCCCTGAACGGCCAAGGGAAAGACCACGAGCAGGCTCAGAGCCAATACAAGCGCGCTGAAGAGTGCCCAGTAGGTTTTCATGATGGTTATCCTCTCTGTCGAGTTGAGTCGATGGTTTGACGCAACAATTGTTGAAGTTCAGCGGCATCCGCCGCGTCCAAGCGCTGGATGATGTCTTCCGACGACAAGGCGGCCTCACTAGCCTCCACCAATGCCGTCCACCAGGCCGGCCCGCCCAGCGCGGCCAGCACATCCGCTCCCGCCACGGCGGGCGCCTCTTCCGCCAGCCGCCCGCCCGCAAGCGGGTCCAGCGTGTCGAGGTCAATGTCGGGGTTCTGGGCGAGCCGGTTCTGGATTTCGATGCCGATGGTCTCCGGGCTGAGCCCGGTGGCGACGACAGGTGGTGCTGCGCCTGTCTGGTTCGACGTAATCGCGCTGGGCTGTGTCAGCCACACGATCACAGCCACGCTCGCCGCGACGCCGACGGTGGTTAGAAGTGTGGTCAACCCCCAGCGGCGTGGCGCGGGGGCTTCTTCCGTGAAGTCGACCTCGCGCACGCTTGCCATGACGCGGGTAGTGAAGGCCGGATGCACGTCGGGAGGCGTGAGTGCGCGCATCGCACGGCTCACTTGGACGAGCGCCGCATACTCGCTTGCGCAGGCCTTGCAGCCACGCACATGCTCCTCAATCGCGGCCGCGTCGCGGGCTTCGCCATCGAGGTAGGCGCTCAGTTCTTCTCTCACCGACCCGCACTTCATCTCAGTTCTCCACGTTGTCGCGCCAGTATCTCGCGCAACTGTTCCCGCGCCCGGGCGATTCGGCTCTTAACCGTGCCTTCCCGGCACCCCAGCACGCGGGCAATGGTCTCGTAATCCATGCCCTGCAATTCTCGGAGCAACAGCACCTCGCGGTGGTCCGGCGTGAGCTGCTCTAAGGCGCTCTGCAGGGCCCGTTCAACTTCGGCCGACTGCGCGGCTTGATCCGGCCGTTGTCCGAGGGCTGGAAGCGTTCGCGTCGTCGCATCGTCGCGTGTCAGCGAAGCGGTCCGTCCCCGGCCACGCCGGGCCGAGTCTCGCAGAAAATTCAACGTTAGGTTTCGCGCGATTCCGAACAGCACCGTCGTAAACTTTGCGTCCGGTTCGAGCCGGTGCAGATGCCGGTAGATTCGAACGAAACTTTCTTGAGCGATGTCCTGGGCGTCCTCGAATGAGCCGGTCATGCGTCCACAGAAGTGAATAAGCGGTTGCTGGTACCGCGAGACCAATTCTGTGAACGCGCGCATCTCGCCCGAGCGGGCCCGCTCGACGAGCTGCCAGTCCGAGCCTTCGTTGTTCGTCCGGGCTGCATCGTTCATGAAGGTGTAACCCCAAGAAGGGAAAAATGTTCCATCGCGCGGACGCGCGGCGTGGAACACAGGGCGGGACGGGTCAATCGGCATCTCCTTCCTGATGAAGTCGCGCGCAAAGCTGGGTCAGGGCTTGGAAAAGGGCATGGGCCTCATCGAGGAAAGGGCGCATGGTGTCTGGCGAAACCAACTCCGCCGCGACCACCAGGCGCATCCAGTAGGAGACCTCCCGGCTCAGACGCCGGGCGGATTCGAGGCGGTTCAGGTGGGTGCGTTTGCTATGGGTTGCGCCGGCTTCGGCAATGTCCGTACCGAGACCGGCGGCCATCGCGACGATCTGTTCGCCGAGCGGTCGGGGAGTATCCGCCGGGAAATGCTGGACCAGGCGAATCACGGCGGCAGCGAACTCGAAAGAGCGGGCTTCCAGTTCACGCGTCTCACTATCGCCGACATGTCCTCCCTGCTGAAGCCGCGAAGTACGCATTGCCGTCCCCTCTCTTCGAGCGTCTGCGTCATTCTAGCTCAAGGGCATATTTCCTGTCGACGTTAGGCGGACAGGCCGCGCCAAGACTTGAGAAGGGTAATGCTGAACTTTTCGATCTCGGCCAAACGCGCTTGGAGGTAGGAGCGGCTGTGCTCCTCGCGTTCGTCGCGATCGGTTTTCCGGACAAGGCGTTCGTACATGTCGAGCAGTCCCTTGATTTCCAGAAGCGAAAGGGACAGCGCCCCGTCATGCTGAAGTTTTGTGAGAATCGCCTTGAGGTCCACCGCAGGTGCCGCGGGCGCTGGGGCACGCGGCGGGGGCGGGGCGGACGGCGGTATGGGCGAGGCCGTAGCGGTCACTGCGCCGTGTTTTAGTTCGAACTCCTGAAGCTGTGCGATGTCTTCGGCGGTCAGCATCGACAGTTCCTCGACGGACATCTGATCGATACGCTGCGCCAATTCGATCAACTGCTGCTCGCGCGCGCTCTCATTTTCGATGAATTCCTTGAGGCGGCGTCGCTTTAGTTCAAGGTCTGCATGGCACGCGGTCAGGTGAGCCCTTAATTTGGACAGTTCCTGCTCGAGATCGTGGTGGATTTTGTTCCATTTGTCATACTGATCCGGCTCGGAACGACGTGCTTCGTCCGCTCTAGCCAAACGCTCGCGCAGAGAGCCCATTACCTCCTCAGACTGCGCGATCTCCTGTTCCAACTCCTGAAGTTTTCTCTCCAGGTAATCCTGTATTGCCATACATTTTCCACAGTTCCCAAAGTGTCAGCCTACTCTCATTATACGCAGTTCAATGAAAATTTGGCAAGACGGGAATAGAAGTTTTCTTAGGAATAATTTCGTAAGGCAATTTGCGCGAAAGACTTACGCATGCGCGTCCGCGATCCGTGAGCAAACCTAAGCGAAATACTGGTGTAGCTGTTCCTTAGCGTCTATCTGTGGCGTCGTCTGAGCCGAAGAAGAGCAATCCCGAGTAGTCCGAGGGTGGTCGGCAGCCAATCGATGGGGACGACGGTCGGATTCCCCGGATCGTACACGGGCGTTCCAAGAGAAAACTCTACCCAATCGTAGACGCCGTCATTGTCGGAATCGGGGTCCAGGTAGTTGGGAATCTGATCGCCGTCGGGATCGTCCGTGCCTTCGACACTGTCGGCAAGGCCATCGTCATCCTGATCAAGCCAAGTGCCATCCGCGATGGGCGCGCCCGTATCGAATTTGAACAGGTCGCCGGTTCCTCCGGGCAGAACGAGGTTCAATTCATATTGGGAATCACCCAAGGACTGGAGGTATACCGTCTCCACAGCGCCAGTCTCGCGACTGATTCGCTGAAGGCGGGTAATACGGCTCGGACCGAAATCGAACACCACCCGAATATTCTGTTGGGTTTGGGCGGCAGTTCCGTTGGGTGAACTCAAACCGTTCACGATCATAAAGTAGGGTTCTTTATTGGCGTGTCCACCATCAACGGATTCGTCCAGAACGTTGTAGTAGCCCACGAGGACGGAACCGGGTTGCCCCCCGTTTTCTGAGCCGAGATTCGTGGGCGTGATGCTTTTGATGTAAGGGTCCGCGCCCGGGGCCCAGTCGGCCAAATATCCCATGCTACCGGCGATGGGGGAACCATTGGATAGTTTGCCGCGTACGATGCGTACGTCTTTGCTGAGCAGTCTCACCAGGACTTGGCCAAGGTTGCGGCTTTGGCGGTTGGTCTCGGCCATGGCATCAAAAAGGGGCGTCGGGTTCGTATCGCCGAGTCCATCGAAGAGAACCGAATGCAGATCCGTCGCGTTCGGCGCGTTGTAGAAGAAGGCGCAAGTGTACTTGTAGCCGAAGGCCCACGCGGCGAACTGATTGAGACGCATTTCCGACTCGGAAATAGTGTGGTTGCTGACGAGGCTGCCGCGCCAGACTTGGAGATACATGCCATAGGGAATCGGGCGCGTGCCCGTTCCGTCATGGCCGCCCATCGCGATGCGCCGTTGCAACGCCATGATGGCGTAGAGGCTGGTAGGCGTTCCGCCGGGGGTGTTGCCGTTGAACGGATATCTATCGAACATCAACATGTCGGGTTGGGCGGCGCTCATATAGGGGCGCATACCGTTCTCGCTCAACTGGCCGCCTTCCTGGTTGGTGAATGCCAGGGTGTTGGGGAACTGCGCGCGCCAGGCCGACAAATTGGCGACGGCGGCGTCAAGGTTGCTCTGCAAGGCGAGATTCTGTTCATCGCCGTATTGGAGCGATACCAAGTTGTCCAGAAAGGGCGCGGCGGCTGGGCCGGGAGTCACGTTCCAACCGGCGCGGCCCCAGGGAACGCCGGGCGCAGGACCCAAATGATTCGTGATGTCGAGCAGGCTGTCAATGGCGATGAGGGCAGTGAAATTCGAGCGCTCGTATTGTTCGAAGTTGAGGTTGGGGGCCGTTTCCGGGAAGAACCAGCACGCGATCTGGAGGCCTCGGTTGAGGAGAATGCGATGTCCGCGATCCAATTCCGCCGCCAAGGCGCTGGTGCCGACGAGCAGCGCAAGAACAGAGATCCACAACACACGGCTGAATCGGCAGGAGCGTGTGCCAGCTAAGGTCTGCTTGGAAAGATGCAGGGAGGTTTTTTCTGCTGCGCTACTGTAGGTATTCATGCTACGCCTCCGGGTGGAATAGGACGGGCATGCCGAGGAGAATTTGCCGCCACGAAGCGGCGCTCCCGGCACTTTCATGGAGTCGAGTATAGATTTCGCGCAAGATTAAGTCAATACGATCAAATATAGATCAGTGCGACGCTCCAATCTGGCCGAGACGATTCTTGAATTCCGGGTGCCCAAATTAGGGGAGGCTGGGGCTGTTACTGGCGAGCGCTATCCATTTTCATCCCACATCGCGGCGAGGTGGCGGCATTGTTCGGCCACCGCCCCGAGGCGGCTGTTCAGAAATTGCCGGGCCTGAATATCCGCCGGGCTCTGAGCACGGTGAGAGAGACGGGCGTGGAGGTCGAGGAGGGTCTCGATCTCGGCCAAGGTGAGGTTAGGCAGGTTCTGCGGGCTAAGTTTGGCGACGAGCGCCTGCAACTCTTGGGGCGTGAGGGCTTTGACGGGCGGTTGCGGCGCTTCCACGCGTTGGCTCGGCGGAGTCGCGGGGGCAGCCTGAGCGGGCAGCGGCGTGTCCTCGGTGAGCGCAGCCTCTTCCTCCGCCGAATGCCCCGGCGGGGTGGTCTGCACAAAGGCTTCCCACTCGGTCATGAGGCCTTTCTGGTCGGAACTTAGGCGAGCGACCTCCTCAGGCGACATGTTCTGTACCTGAAGCGCCAGACGCACCATGATTTGTTCGCGCTCAGAGAGCGCGGGAATTCGTGCTTCGAGTTTTCTGAATTTTTCGGATTTTTCAACGTTGCAGGCATTCAGCCGCGCATGGAGACGTTTGTCCTCTTTTTCCAGCGCCCCAAAAACTCTGCTCCACTTGAGAAATTTGTCTGGTTCCTGCGCACGCTCTTCTTCTGCGCGTGCAAATCGAGTACGCAAATCCTCGAAGCATGTATCGATATACGCGATTTCTTGGTCGATTTCATGGATACGCCGCACCCAGTAGCCGATAGGATTCATTCGAGCAATCTCCAACGCTGTTGCTTTTCTGGGGAATTATAGCATGTTTCGTAGAAGGAAGCGTCTTTTCACCTTTCCCCTCTTTATACCATAGCTTTGCTTTTGATATGTTGTGCTCAATCCTGGGAGGGGAGTGCTTTGGCCGTTACGTCCCGTCGACACCTGCTTCAGACATTGCTTGCCGCAGCGGCGGCCTGCGGCGTATTGCCGAGCCCGGTTCGCGCGGAGAAACGGACCACGCGGCGTCGTCCGCTCACGAGATCCGCCGCGTCGCCACGAACACCCACGCCGCTGCAGGCGCCCCTAGATGCGCCCACAAGCGATCCGGCGGCACTTAAGGAGTTGTCGGAGAGGATTCTTGCGACGGATGTCTTGCCAGGGTTTTCCGTTGCGGTCGTGGACGGCGAGCGCGAGCCTTGGCTGTACGCGGCGGGGTGGGCCGATCTCGAGCGTCGGCGGCCCATGACCACGCAGACGGTGTTTCAGGCGGCGTCGCTGACCAAGCCTGTCTTCGCGGCGGCCGTGCTCACGCTCTGTCAGGAGCAGCGACTGACCCTCGATACGCCCCTGCGATCAGGATACGCGCCGGATATTGCGCCGTCGCTGGATCCGCAAGCGGAGGCGATCAATGCGCGCATGGCGCTGTCGCACACGAGCGGTCTCCCTCTCAAACACTCCACCGAGTGGCCGATGCCCCTCGATTCGGCCCCCGGAAAGCAGTTTGGTTATTCCGGCGCGGGATACCTGTATCTCCAACAAGTGATCGAGCAAATCTTGGGCGGGGCATTCGGGACGTATGTCGAGCAGCGCGTACTGAGTGCGATCGGGATGGGCAAGAGCAGTCTAATCTGGACGCCGCACTGCGACACGGCCGCGGCGATTGGCTACGACTGGGATGGCGCGCCGGTGAAGGAGACCAGCCGTCCCAAGCAGTTCAATGCGGCCGGATCGCTACATACCACGCCGGGGGACTATCTACAGTTTTTGTGCGAGTGGATGGGGCCGCAGGCGGGGGGACGAGTGGGACTTGATGCGGTGACTCGCGCGCAGTTCTTTTCGCCCCAGACGCGGCTTGCTCCGGACCTTGCGTGGGGACTGGGCTGGGGGTTGCACTACGCGACGCAAGGCGCGCAATTCTGGCATGTCGGCGACAGCCGTGGGTACACCGCGTACGCCGCGGCTTCGCCCGCGCAGCGGCGCGCGTTAGTGTTCATGGCGAACAGCCGCCACGGGTTGCGTGCGGCCGAGGTGTTCGCGCGTAGCGTGTTGGGAGGACAGGATCGGGTGTTTACGTGGATGTTCGAGACCTTCTACCGCGGCGAGGTGCGCGCATGGCCGACGCCGGAGGCGAGTAAGCGATGACGGCGAACGAGCAGCGAGCGCCCCTCGCGCCGATCTTCCTGATTTCACTCGCGGCCTTGGCGTTCGAGGTGATGCTAACGCGGTATTTCGCGGTGGCGAGCTGGGCTGAATACGGGTACTGGGTCATCTCGATCGCCATGTTCGGCTATAGCTTCAGCGGGGTGGTGTTGGCGCTTTTTCGGGAGTGGTTTCTGAAACGCGCCGAGGCGCTGCTTGTCTACGTGCCATTGCTGATCCTGTTATCCGCCACAGCGGGCTTTCACTTCACGACGGTGAGTCCATTCAACCCCATCGAACTTCAGAACCCCACGCTGTGGAAGACGCAGTTGTTGCATATCGGTGGACTCTACCTCGCGCTGTTGCCATTCTATTTCCTGTCAGGGCTCTACATGGGCCTGACCTTCATGGCGTATCAAGGGCAGATGACGCGTCTCTACGCCGCGGATCTCGTCGGCGCGGGGTTGGGGGCGGTGTTTGTGCTCGGGCTGATGTTCAAGGTCCATCCTTTCTATCTTGTCGCGGGCGTGTTGCCGTTGCCGGCGTTGGGGGCGTTGTTCGCGGCGCGAGGAATGGGGCGGCGCGCCTGGGCGTTGGGCGCGGTGACAATCCTCTTGCTTGTGGCGTGCGAGAGCTGGGTGACCTTGCACAATCAGGCGCGTTTTTTCGAGTACAAGGGCATTTACCCCCTGCTACACGTCGAAGGCAACCGGGTAGTCAGCGAGGCGAAATCACCGAAGGGCTACTACCTCACCCTCGACAATTTTACCGAACGCCGTGACCTGACTTTCACGAATAACGCCGGGGAACTCGGAGTCGGCGATCCGCCGCGCGCGTTCGGGTTGTACAAAGATGGCAATCGACTGACTTCCTTGCCGATGAATCCTGCGGCGCTCGACTTGGGCTACTTGAGGGGCGCGCTATCGAGTTTCCCCTATCAGCGATATGCACCCCAACGCGTGCTGCTTGCAGGGACGGCGGGCGGGTTCCGCATTCTCGAAGCGGCGGCATTGGGCGCGAAAGAGATTACCGCGCTTGATTCCGATGAAGTGGTGTTCCGCGCAAGCAACGGTGGAGGCGCACTGCGCACCGCCAACGTGATGCAAGACGTCGCGCTGACGTTTGAGGTTGCTTCACCGCAGGCATATCTCGCGCAGCCGCGTGGCCTCTTCAACTTCATTGAAGTATCCGGGGAGTATTTCGATTCGGGTCGCGAAAATGCCTATGCGTTTTCCACCGAGGCGATTCGAAAGTACCTGGCGGCGCTCGCGCCGGGCGGCCTGTTGGCAGTGTCCGCGCCACTACGCGATTTTCCAGGGTATGCGGTGGTTGTGGCAAAAACGCTCAAGCAGGCGCTACTGGAATCCGGCATCGCGGAGCCAGGCAAACATCTGATGGTTTACCGGTCCGAGTGGGAAGCGATTGCCTTGGTTTCGATGAAAGCGTTCGATGCGGCGGATATCGCGGCGCTGCAAGAGTTCTGCTCCGAACGTTCTTTTGACACGCCCTATTTCCCCGGAATCGAGTCCGCTTCTGTCACCGTGTGGAACGATCTTCCGCCGTTCACCTTCGAGAATGTGGGAGCTTCGAGTGAAGCGCCGCAAGACAGCGTGCGTGACGCAATGGTCGCTCTATTCGCGAACGCCACGGAACGCTCCAGTACGGCAGAGTCGTTTTTCCACTTCGCACCGATCACGAACGACCGCCCCTTCCCGCACTACGTATTACGTTTGAAGACCTTGCCGGGACTGATCCAGCGGTTGGACGCGATTCCGCAGCAGGAAATTGGGTACCTCGTGAACGTGTGCGTGCTGATTCAGGCGGTGGTGTTTGCGCTGGTCATCGTGGCCTTGCCGCTGGCGCGCGTGGGTCGCCTTACCGCGCCCCGCCGTACTATCGGGCGAGGGATCGTCTATTTTGCCTGTCTTGGCCTTGGTTTCCTGCTGATCGAAATGACACTGATTGAGCGGCTGAGTTGGGTGCTCAACGACGCGGTGACCTCGTTCGCGGTTGTACTGTCGAGCATGCTCGTCTGGTCGGGGGTAGGAAGTTTCTACGCGGGCCGTTTCAAGGAACATCCGCGCCGGGGGCTGCGCTTGGCGGCGCTTCTGATCGCGGTGAGCGTGGCGGGACTGTACATTTGGCTGTTCACGCCGATCGCAGCGTGGATGTCGGGGCTCGCGCCGTTGCCCCGGGCGCTGTGCGCGGCGCTGTTCACCGCACCGGCGGCATTTGCGCTGGGCATGCCGTTCCCCCTGGGACTCGGCTCGTTACGCGGGCGGATGGAGCCTTTTGTGCCCTTGGCCTGGGCGATCAACGGCGCGTTCTCGGTCGTCGCATCGCCGATCGCCACGTTGGCGGCAGTGGCGTGGGGCTATTCGGCTGTTTTGGCTTTCGCGGCGGTCCTTTATATAATCGCATGGTGCATTTACCCGGAAGCGAAGGAGAGGGGAGCCGTTTCTTGAGTACACGTTACGCTGTCGTTCTGGTCGCGATGCTTTTGTTGTGCGCCTACGGGTGCACGCCTGCGGAGACCGCTCCCGCGTCGCCCACGCCTTCCGCGCCCGAGACCAGTGTCGCGCCGCCGCTCCCGACAGAGGCTGCGCCTGCGCCTCCGGTGGAATCGGCCCCTGCGCAGGTCAGCGCGGAACCCGTGGCCACGACCGCCCCAGCAGAGACCAGCGCGGTTCCCGCGGAGGGAACGACCGCTTCTGAGCCGATCACGTGGGACTATGATCGCTATTTGAAGCTTGCCGAGAAGACGGACCGCTCGATGAAGGTAAGCAAGCAGGCATTTGACGCGATTCAGAAGCGGAAAGAGCCGGCGGCCAAGCGAGTCGAGCGTTATCTGAAGGAGCGTTTTAAGACCGCTGACCCGGAAGTGCTTCGCGCGTTTTCGGAATTGCCTCGCGAGTATTTCCACTACAACTACGAGGGACGTTTCGCAACGGTTTCGAGTGCATACGAGGACGAGCCGAAGCCGTGGGCGCTGGGCTATGGTTCGGCGCTGAGCGATTATCTCGGGCAAGTGTATATGACGCAGTTGGCCGCGCCGAAGCCGGGCGAAACCGTGCTCGAGATCGGCACCGGAAGCGGGTACCAGTCGGCGTTGCTGTCACGGATCGTGAAGGATGTCTACAGCATCGAGATCATTGAGCCGTTGGGAAAATCGGTCGGGAAGGTGCTTGAATCGCTCGAACTGGGCAACGTCCATGCGCGCGTTGGCGATGGGTACTTTGGCTGGCCGGAGGTGCAGGGCGGTTTCGACATTATCATGGTGACGTGTGCGGCGCGTTACGTGCCCCCGGCGTTGCTCGAACAATTGAAGCCGGGTGGGCGACTGCTGATTCCGGTGGGGCCGCCGATCAAGGGCCGACAGGTGCTCTACGTTTACACCAAGGACGCCGAGGGCAAGGTCCATTCGCGCCGCGACGTGGGTGTTTTCTTCATTCCGATGACCGGTGCAATGCAAAAAGAGAAGGCCCCCGCACAGCAGGCCAAGGCCCTTCCCGGCGAATAACGCGCCGCGCCCGTTCTTTTGCGGACGCGACTTGTGACCCCCACTCAAAACCGGTAGTCTATGCCCGTTTTCGGGCTCGGTTGTAACCTTTTGCGCCTTTGGCGCGGATGCACAGAGGAGGCTCCATGCCGCACACTCCGTTCTATGTAGGTCGCTTGGTGGTTGTGGGCACGACGCCCGCCGGTGAATGTTTCGCGGGCTACCGCGTGTCGAGTCGGTCATTCCCGAATCGGATGGCGGTCGTTGGCGATGCGCAGGATTCCGTGCGTATCGTGCCGAAGCCGGGTTTTGAGACGGATATTCAGAAGAATCCCTACATTGCCTACAACTGCGTGCGTGTAGTCTGCGGCGGGGCGGTGGCGGTGGCTACGAACGGTAGCCAGACCGATCCGATTGCCGAGAAGATCGCCATGGGGCTTCCACCGCGCGATGCGTTGGCGTTGTCGCTGCTCGCGCTGGACTACGAGAAAGATCACCTGGACACGCCGCGCGTATGCGCGGTGGCCGACACGCGCGATGGAACCGGCTGGCTTGCGGCAATTCGCAAGGACGGCCTCGACGTGCGCAAGATGGACTTGTCGGAGAAGGGCGTGTGTTACTACGTCTCGACCTATGAGACCAATTTGGTTGAGGCGGCGCAACGCGAGACCGTGGTGGCGGATGACTCGAACGCATTGTGCACCGCGCTGTTTTCGCACGGGATTTTTGGCGCAATGACCAACCCTGTGACGTCCGTCGCGGCCCGGGCGAACGGGAGCGGATTCGACCTCGCGGTTCAGGACGCCACGCCTGCATGTTGAACGAGACGGCGCAACATATCGACCGTCTGATCCGCGCGCGGTACTCGGTGCTTCACCTCGTGACGTGGGAGGAAGAACGCGTCCGTACGATGCTCACGGCCATTGCGCAAGCGCAGGGGAAACTGGTGTTCGAGTGGAGCATTACCGACGGCCTCCGGCGTATTCTTGGGCCGTCGGAGGACGTCACGCCCACGAAGCGCATCCGCGAGCCGCTTCCGCTGCTGAACGAGATACTCCAGGCGGACACCGCCGCGATCTATGTACTGAAGGATTTTCACACGTACCTTGACGCGCCGGAGGTCGTCCGGCAGTTGCGTGATCTTGCCGACGCCTTGCGGCGCACGAAAAAGACCGTCGTGTTTGTGTCTCCCGTGCTGAAATTGCCGTCGGAACTCGAAAAGAGCGTCACGATTCTGGATGTTCCGTTGCCGTCGTTCGACGAACTAAGCGCGGCGCTGAACAAGTTGTTGTCGAACGCGAGCGCGAGTCGGCGGTTCCGCGTGGCGCTAACGCCGAACGAACGCGACGCGATGGTGAAGGCGGCACAGGGGTTGACGTTGGCCGAGGCGGAAAACGCGTTTGCACTGGCGATTGTGCGCGACAACGTGCTCGACGCGCAGGCGATCTCGGCGGTGATCGACGAGAAGAAACAGGTGATTCGCAAGAGCGGCGTACTTGAGTACTACGAGCCGTCGGTGTCGTTGCCCGGCGTCGGCGGAATGGGGTTGCTCAAGGATTGGCTACAGAAGCGCGTGCGTGCGTTTACCGAAGAGGCGCGGCGCTATGGGTTGCCCGAGCCGCGCGGTATTTTACTCATGGGCGTGCAGGGGTGCGGGAAGAGTCTTGTTGCGAAGACGATTGCGTCGGCGTGGCGCATGCCGCTGCTGCGGCTCGACATGAGCCGGATTTTCGAGGGGTATATCGGCAGTTCCGAGGCGAATATGCGGCGCGCGGTGCAATTGGCGGAGAGTCTCGCGCCGGTGGTGTTGTGGATCGACGAGATTGAGAAGGCGTTTGCGGGCATGGAGGGGTCGGGCAGTTCCGACGCGGGCACGACCTCGCGCGTGCTCGGCCATTTTCTCACCTGGATTCAAGAGCGCAGCAAGCCGGTGTTTGTCGTTGCGACGGCCAATGAAGTGCGCGGGTTGCCGCCTGAACTCATGCGCAAGGGGCGTCTTGATGAGATTTTCTTTGTGGACCTGCCCAACGCGGCGGAACGCGCGGAAATTGTGCAGATCCACTTGCGCAAGGTGCGGCGCGATCCCGCGACGTTCGACATCGCCGGGATTGTAACGGCGGCGGACGGGTTCAGCGGAGCGGAAATCGAGCAGGCGATCGTCTCCGCGCTGCACGATAGCTTCTTCGCAGGACGCGAAGTGGAAACCGGCGATATTTTGCGTGCGATCAAGGAGACCGTGCCGCTATCCACGTCGATGCGTGAACGCGTGGACGAATTGCGGGCGTGGGCGCGTGACCGCGCGCGGCCGGTGTCGTCACTAACGGAGCCCGCGTCGGGACGAGCGCATGGATAGGTTCGACTGGCTCGAACTGCGCGACGAGCATCCTGAACAAGAGGAGGCGCCGCTCACGTCGCGTCCGAAAGACGGCCCGTCGTTTCATCGTGCGGCGCGTGCGCTGCGCCGGGCAGGGTTTTTCGCCGACGCCGCGCAGCATTACGAGAAGACCGTCGGGCTTGACGAGCACAATTTTGTTGCGCGAGTCGAGTGGGTGGATACGTTGCTGCGCGCGGAACAGGTAAAGGCCGCGGGGCGTTGCGCGGAGGCGTCGATTAAGGCCTACCGGCAGGTGCGTCCACTGTATGCGGCGGTTGCGTTGGTGTTGGCGCATCAGCGGCGGGTCGACGAAGCGAAGACGTTCAGCCAGATATCGCTTGAGGGCGATCAGCCTTCGTGGTACGCGCGCGCGGTGCAGGGCGATCTGATCTTGTGTGAGGATGTGCTTCGGCGCGACGAGGCGATACAGGCGTTCGAGCAGGCGTTCACGGTGAGCAACGGCTATTGGGAGGCGTATCAGCACGCGGGATGGGCGTTCATGCACGCCGGCTTGCCGGTGTTTGCCGCGCCGTACTTCGCGGAGGCGGCACACCACTGTCCCAAGGCGTGTACGCCTTGGCTGTATCTGGGGGATGCGTTCCGCGATCTGCATTTCTATGATCAGGCCACGTTCTACTATGAACGCGTGATTGAGTTGTCGCCGAAACATGAGGTTGCACAAGAGCGACTGCGCACCTGTGCGCCGCTTGGCTATGGTCTAATGCGTCTTTTCCGAAGGGAAGACCTACATCGCCGTTGGAAGCAAGAATACGAGAAGCACTTCATAGAAGAGGAGCCGATGGATCTATGACTACCGAATTTGTGAGCCCCCTGGCGCAGCGCGTTGCCACTAAGGAAATGGTGCAACTCTGGAGTCCACAGAAGAAATTCTCGACCTGGCGCCGTTGCTGGGTTGCGTTGGCCGAGGCCGAGCAGGAACTCGGACTTCCCATTACCGACGCGCAACTCGATGAACTTCGCGCGCACGTCGACGATATCGACTTCGCGGCGGCGGAGGCGTTTGAACGCGAGACGCGACATGATGTGATGGCGCACATTCACGCGTACGGTCTGGTGGCCCCGAGTGCGAAGCCGATCATTCATCTCGGCGCGACGAGCTGCTACGTGACCGACAACACGGACCTCATTCTTATGCGCGAGGGGTTGCAGATACTCCTGCGCAAGGCGGTGAATGTGCTCGCCAAACTCGCGGATTTCGCGGAGAAGTGGAAGGATTTGCCCACGCTTGGCTACACGCACTATCAGCCCGCGCAGCCGGTAACGCTCGGCAAACGCGCGTGCCTGTGGGCGCAAGATTTGCTCTTTGACATCGAGGACATGGAAGCCGCCATCGCTCGTCTGCGCTGCCGTGGCGCGAAAGGGACGACCGGCACGCAGGCGTCGTTTATGGCGCTGTTCGAGAACGATCACGACAAAGTGCGTCGTTTGGATCAGCGGGTTGCAGAGAAGCTTGGGTTTGCCCAATCCTACGCTGTGACATGCCAGACCTATCCGCGCAAGGTGGACACGCACGTGCTGCGTGTGCTCGCGGCGCTGGGGGAGAGCGTTCATAAATTTGCGACCGACATGCGTCTTCTTCAGAACCTAAAAGAGGTTGAGGAGCCATTTGAGAAGAACCAGGTCGGCAGTTCGGCGATGGCGTACAAGCGTAACCCAATGCGTGCGGAACGCGCGTGTGCCCTGTCGCGTTTCCTGATTGCCGCGCCGCTGCATTCCGGGTTTACGTCGGCGGTGCAATGGTTCGAGCGAACGCTCGACGACTCGGCGATTCGCCGATTGAGTTTGCCGGAGTCGTTTCTCGCGGCGGACGGTGTGCTGAACCTGTACCTGAGCATCATGGAGAATCCGGTGGTGCACCCGAAGGTGATTCACAAGCACCTGATGGCCGAGTTGCCGTTCATGGCGACGGAGAACATCTTGATGGCGTGCGTGAAACGCGGTGGCGATCGTCAGGAGTTGCACGAGGTTATCCGCACCCATTCGCAGGCCGCGGCGGCGGTGGTGAAGGATGAAGGCGGGGACAACGACCTGCTCGATCGTCTCGCGGGCGACCCTGCGATTGGTATGTCGCGCACGGAACTGGAGGCGGCGCTCGATGTGATGGAATTCGTTGGCCGTGCGCCCGCGCAGGTGACGGAGTTCATCGCCCACGACATTCAGCCTGTGCTTGAGCGGCACCGCGCATTGCTCGGGGCGAGCAGCGACGTGCGGGTGTAGTCGCTGTGGACAGTTCTCCGCGCACCGCGTTGATTGTGAATCCCGCGGCCCGCAACGGGCGGCTGGGAAAACACTGGCCGGAGATCGAACGGCTGCTGCGCGAGGCGATTGGGCCGCACGACGTCTTCATGACCGAACGTCGTGGGCACGCTACGGAACTGACGCGTGCGGCGTTGCGCGGGGAGTACCGGCGCGTGATCAGCGCGGGGGGCGACGGCACGCACAACGAAGTGTTGAATGGTTTCTTCGACGGCGTGGCGCTAGTGCAGCCGGAAGCGACGCTGGGCATTCTTCCCTACGGCACGGGCAGTGATTTTGCGCGGACATTGCGAACCGGCAAGGGGCCGGAGGCGATGCAGGCGTTGCGTGCCGGGCGCACGGTGCTTGCGGATATCGGGCGCGTGCAATTCAAAGACGGCAACGGGAACGACGGTATACGGCATTTCCTCAACATCGCGGACTTCGGCGTCGGGGGCGAAGTGGTCCAGCGTGTAAACGAGACGACCAAGTTCTTTGGCGGTTTCGCGTCGTTCTTGTGGGCGGTTCTCACGACGTTGGCGACCCACAAAAACGCCGAGATGATCATCGAGGCGGAGGGAAATCGCTTCACCGGCCGCATCAGCAACGTGATTGTTGCGAAAGGACAGTATTACGGCGGGGGCATGCACGTTGCCCCGTTCGCCCGGCTCGACAACGGCGTATTCGACGTCTACGTCATTGGCGACGTGGGACGCGCGGAATCCTTTGTCAATCTACCGAAGGTCTACCTTGGTGGTCTGCACCGGCGCGTCGACAAAGTGCGGTATCTGCAGACCCGCCGCCTCACCGCCATGTCACCGTCGCGCGTGCTGGTCAATACCGATGGCGAACAGCCCGGGCGGCTGCCGTTGGAGATTAGTCTCGTGCCTCAAGCGTTGCGAGTGATTACCGGGTTGCGTTACGGCGGCTGAAAAAGAGGGTGCACATGTTGATGGCATGCATGGGTTCTTTGCTGTGGGCGCTTGCGGCAGAGCCCGCGGTCCCCCAAATCGACACGATCTATGTCGTACCGATGAGCCACACCGACATCGGGTTCACTGCGCCGCCGAGCGTGGTCGCGAAACAAATGGCCGATGCCGTGGACGCGGCGATCGAGTATGCGAGGGTCGATCCCGAGTATGTGTGGGTGCTGGAGAGTTTCTGGCAACTGGAGCAATGGTTGCGCAAGGGGAACGATCCCGCGCCGCTCGTCGAGTTACTCAGGTCAGGTCGCTTCGGCCTGAGTGCGGCCTATGCCACGCCGCACAGTTCGCTCATGAGCGCGTGGGCGTTGGAGTGGAACTTCCGTCTGCCTGCGGAGTGGGGGCGCGCGCAGGGGTTGGCCATGGACTGGGCTGTGCTGGACGACGTGCCGGGGCATCCCCTCAACTTGCCGTCGTGCATGGCCGTGGCAGGCGTGCGGTACCTGGGGATGGGGGCCAATCAAGGTTTTTCGCCGCGTCTGCCTGAGGAGATCAGCAATCGTCCGTTTTGGTGGGAGGGACCGGACGGACATCGCGTATTGACATGGATTTGCGCCGACAATTACGTCGATGGCTGCGAAGTTTACGGCATCGACCCCGAGATGAAGAAATTTCTACCGCGCGGTACGTATGGCGACGAGGAAGCGCTTGCGCTTATGCGCGCGGACTTGAGTAAGGTTATGCAGCGTTATGCGGACGCGAAGTATCCCTATGATGCGGTGATGGCGTTTCACGCTTTCGACAATTGGGGTTCAGGTCCGGCGCGCGGTTTGCCGCGTTTTATCAATCTCTGGAATGCGTCGGGTGGGCGTCCGCGTCTTGTTGTGTCCACGCCGGAGCGGTTTTTTCGCCACATCGAGGAACGTTACGGCGCGCAACTGCCGACGTATCGCGGCGATTTTGGTGGACAGTGGGAGCCGGTGCGTTTGGGTACGCCGACGGCAATGGCGCGTGCGCGCGCGTTTGAGGCGAAGTTGCGCACGCAGAAGAAGCCCTCGGAGAACGATATCGCGCGCCTGCTCACGTACTGGGAACACAGCTTTGGCATGGGTCCAAGTTGGCCAAACTACCTCACGCGTGATGACGTAATCCGCCACAACCGCGATCAGTGGCGCATGGTGGCGCGTTGGCCGTTGCCCAAGCAAGCGGTTCGCCGGGGAACGCCGGTAACGTTGCCGCCCGCGGCGCCGGGCGACGCATTCGCCTCAAATACGCTCTATCTCGCGAAGCATACGCCCGAGGGACGTACCTATACGCCGCTCGACTCCTCCTGTTGGACCGCCGAGCCGCCCGTTCGCCTCGACGACGGAGGGCTGCTGTTGCGCCATCGCCTTGACCGCCGTGCGTTGCCGCCTCAAGCGCGAGTGGTGTGGATGTGGAAGTTGCGCGCCGAAGACGCGAGCGCGGAGATCGTGATTCCGCGCGATGGGAGTACGCTGACCCTTCCAGACGATCGGCTCTTGGGGTATGACGTCGGACATTGGATCGCGCCGGAAGGATTTCGCATGGGCGGACTCCGTGTGGAACCCGCCCATGTCTATTACTTTGTCCGCGATGCCGAGCGCGGTTGGCTTCAGGCCGACGTACTCGGACAATCGCGCGAGGTTACGCTCAAGGGAGAACAGCGCGTCGTGATGGATTTCGACGAGGCGTATCCCGACGAGAAGGAGAAGTTCACCTTCGCACTTACGCTCCGCGGCGTTGAACCGTAGCGGCTACTTTTCCGCGCCATACGTCACCGTGCCGTCGGGCGCGATGGAGAGGCCCCGCGTGGCATCGAGAGACTTCCCTGCGATGCGCTCGACAAACTCCTCCCGCGAGTAGGCGAACTCGGGGCTGATCTCAATGTCGATCGTCGGCTGCCCCTCGGCGTCACGCGGTACACTGATCCCCGCCGCTTCAAGCCACGGCGCCCAGTAACGCGCCATGGATTTTCGCGCCGCCACAACGCTGTTGTCTCCGTCGAACTGTTTGATCGGGGTGTACTCGCCCTCGCGCCGCAGCAGCAACGCGATAGGCGTGTGCGTGGTGAAGCGTAGCGCGTCGAAGACGAACGTCTCGAACTTATAGCCGTTCGGTTTCGCCGGGCTGACGCGCGCTCCTGTGGCGTCGACGTACGGGATCTTTTTGTGCGCGAGATGCCAGGGGAATTGATCGAAGTTCGCAAAGACGCGCTCGATAAACGGCACCGACAAGATGTGAATCGCGGGGTTGCCGGCGATGTGCACCGGCTCGCCCTGCGCATCGAGTTCGAGCAACTGCGGATAGATGTCGAGTTCGCTGTACTCGATGACGCGGTATTCGCCGTCGCACAGGCAATGCACGCCGACCGCTTCGCGCGGGCCGTTGCGGCGGTTGATTTTCGAGGACATTTCACCGCCGCCCAGGACGTGGTAACCGATGAAGAACGGATCGGCGACCTTGGCCGCCCAGTTGTCGACCTGGAAATAGCAGAGCGTGTCGACGCCGCGCCGCTTCGCGTCGCTCACGACGCCTTCCTCGACCATCGCGGGGATGCTTCCGCCGTGGCCGTTGGGGTTCATGGCGAGACGGCCAGGCGCGTCGAGCATGAACTTGCCGTTGTCGTCCATGCAGGGCACCATGCGTTGTTGAAAGAAGAGGATGTCCTCCGCGCGCAGGCCGAAATAGTGGTGTTCTTTGAAGAACGCTTCGGTGGCCGCGCGGTTCGTGTCGCTCACCATGATGTACCAGGGCAGCGTGCAGTTATAGCGTCGCTGAAGGTTTCGAATCTTTTCCGCGTGGTACGCGAAAAGACTACGCCCGGAGATCGGGCCGATGGGGTAGGCGCCCTTGGGACCGTCATAGCCCAAGCGCGTGCCTTGTCCGCCTGCCACGAGAATCAAGCCCACGCGGCCCGCGCGCAAGGCGGCCTCACCCGCCTCCCAGGCTTCACGTGCGCCGGGCTGCGCAAGATCGGCCTCGGGAAACACAGGGATTGGCTCGATTCGCGAGAAAACCTCGGGCGCGACGGTCGAATGGATCCATTTCTCCGCCAAACGCGTCATGAGCTTGAGGTCGATGGTCGCGATCTGTTCCGAAAGGAGCGCCTGCTCCTGTTCTGTGAGTTGAGACCAGAATCTCAGAATATGATCCTGTCCATAGGTCGCCAGTTGGTCACGCACTTCCGTTTCATTCAACACCGTCATCAGATACTCCTTGATCGGCCGTGGCGGTTCATGGCATCGCGCTGCTGCTTATTGGGCAGCAACCCGGGTTTGGTGCCCTGCACGACCTCAAACTTTGAGCCGCATCCATCACACAACCCGTATTCAAACCCGGGATGCTCCAAAAACTCGCCGCAACGCGGACATGCCGGAAGATTCTGGGCATAGATCGCGCGCGGTTCCTGAAACGCCTGTCCGCAGCAACCGCACTGAGTCACGAGTGTCGTTCGCAGCCAGCATCGGCTGAACTGCTGATCGCGGTTGCACACGCTGCAGTAGGCGATCCGGGGCATCGTTGGGCGCGTGCCCGCCGCCGCCGTTCCCTGCGCAGGTTCCTTATCTTTACGGCCAAAGAGGCCCATCGAACTACTCCTCGTTAGTTGGACGCGGCACTGGGCGTGGATGCGCCAGGCGCTTTGTCGGGCGTCGCGCCTGCGGGCGTTCCCACGATCACGAACACAGGAATTACGTCGCTTAGCGTCAGGTCGCCGCTCTTCAACGTGAACCGGATCTTTTCCTGCTTATGTCCCGGTTGCACGCCGTCGGCCAGACTCAGGTCCACCACGAACGAGTTGGGGATCTTGCCGGGGCGTGTTTTGGCGGAGAGATACCCCTCGGAGATGGAGAGACTCTCGAGGGTGCACGGTTGCGTCGCCGTGATTTCGGCGACCGCTTCTTTTGTCGTTCCGGGCAGCATATTCTGGATCGTGATCGAGCGCGGGTTCACCGAATAGAACGATTGGACGTCTCCCATAGTGGGCACGGGGAGCGAGGGGACGCGAACGGTGTTGTTCTTGACGTGGAACATCGCCATATAGGGGCCTAGCGGCAGTTCGTTCGTGTTCAAAGTCACTTTGACCAGCGCCTCGGGCATGTCGGGTTTTGCCCATTTCTCTTGCGGGATCGGCTCGACGGAGGTCTCAAGACCCGGCGCTTGCCCCACGATTTGCGTACCGCTCAGCGTGATGGGCTGATAAGTCTGATCCGCCTGCTTGACCTGTTGGAGCGCGCGGAAACGCAGCGTTTTCTCCACGCGCGTTCCCTTCGAGATGGTTCCGAAATCCAGTATGGCGGGCTCGAGAAGGAACTCAGGATCGACTTTCGCCGTGACGTCAATGGAGACGTGCGGATTCTTCGGGTCGTTGGTCGTAAGCGTCAGGGTTTTGTGGGATTCGAATCCCGCCACGCGCAGGGGCGTGATGCGGACCTTCAGTTCGCCCTGCTGGCCCGGCTTGATCGTCTTTTCCCGCATTTCGCCCTCGGTGCAGGCGCAGGTGGTGGCAATAGAGATGATCGATAGGTCGGCTGTGCCGCGATTGTAAATGGGCACAGAGCCGAAGGAGAAATCGCTATTGGAGATGAGACCCATGTCGAGCGTGCGCGTACCGACTTCGATGGTGGGCTCGCCCTTGGAGGACAGATCCGGGACACCGCCGGTCTCTGCGGATTGCGCGGGCGCTCCGATTTCTTTGTTCACCTCGGCGAGAAATTCGGCGGTCGACTGTGGGGCTGCCGGTTTCCCGCAGCCGATACAGCAAAGAGAGACCAAGATAGCCGAGAAAAAAAGGTAAGGGCGCATATCGTTCTACTCCGCCTTGAAACGGACGCTGTATCGGTCCTGCGCTTCGTCCAACGAACGCGAGAGACTCTCATACATCGCTTCCGTCATTTCTTGTGTCATTTCAATCGCCATCAGGAGTGTGCCGACCACAGGCTCAAACCGGGGCATGACCGTTCTCGCATTCGGCGCCACGCGGCGGATCTCCTCCCGCATGGCGTCGGCCAGCAGGGGACTTTCCCCTCTGAACACACTGCCCGCCATGACGACCTCGAAACATTCGTTTTGCATGTGCAGACGGCGAATCGCCGCGTTGACCATTGCGCCGAGGTAGCGGCCACCAGCGGTCAGAATAGCACAAGCGGCCTCGTCTCCTTCAAGAGCCGCTTCAAATACGAGCGGGGCCATGGGCTCAAGGGCGTCCTCGGTGAGTTCGCGGCGGTAAAGGGCGTGGAAGAGCGCATCGAGATCCGTCAAGCCGGCACGGGCGACAAAGAGGTCTGTGAGGCGTGTGGGAGGAATGATTCCGTCGCGGGCTTGCCAGATGCGGCGCAACGCCGTGCGGCCGATACCCTTGCCCGTGCATTCGTCGCCGAATTCGTCGCCCAGCCCGCCCACCCGCGTCTGCTCGCCTGCGCGGTTGCGTCCGGCGCACACGCACCCGGTGCCGCAGGCAATCACGACGCCGAAGGGATCGCGCGTGCCGCCGCGCAGTGCGCCCATGCTGTCGTTGCGGAAGGCGCGGGGGATCGCTCCGAAGAGCGGGGTGTAAATCTGCTGCTCGAGCATCGCGTAATCCTCGGGCAGATCGGCCCCGGCGATGCCCATGCCGATGGCGGTAATGTCTCGAAGCGAAAGGCCCGCTTCATGAAGTGCGCATTCCACCGCCTTCCGATTCTCTTCGGCCGCGGCATTCACGCCAACAACTTCATAGTTCCCGGTCCCGGCACGACCGAAACCTTTGACCGTTCCTGTTTCGTCTGCGACAAGGCAGAAGGTTTTGGTGCCGCCTGCGTCGAGTCCGAGGAAGTGTCGCATGTGTTTTTCCCGTTTGCCCCGTACATATGAAAGAAGCGCGCGGAGCGTGTGCCCCGCGCGCTTTGGGTTACGTCGTACCGGCCTGCGCTATTGGCCTTGCAGCTTCTGCAGTCGGGCCTTGGCGCTGGCGGCTTCGGAAGTCATTGGATAGTTGTCCACGACTTCCTTGTAGAGCTTGATACCCTTTTCCTTCTGACCGGCGTTTACGTAGGCGGTTGCCTCATTGTGCATCGCCCGGGGAACGTACTGGTCATCCGGATAGCTCTTGCGGAACTTGCCGAATTCAGCCGCGGCGTCCTCGTACTTCGCCATCCCATTCAGGCAGAAGGCCTTCATGAACTGCGCGCGCGGCGTCACGTCCGACTTCGGATACTTGCTCAGTATCGCGTCGAACATGGGGAGCGCCGCCGAATAGTTCTTGGCCTGGAATGCCTTCTGGGCCGCTTCATACTCAGCTCGTGCCGCATCCGTATCGGCGGCTGCCGCAGGCTTCGCCTCCGCGACTTTCGTCGGCGCAGGCGTCTCGGCAGGTGGAGTGACCGGGGGAGGCGCCGTCGGTGGCGTCGCCGCCGTTTCCGCAGGCCCCGCAGGCGCCGTGGGCATTGCCCCCGGATCGCCCGGCGCGACCACCTGGCCCGGTTCCACGTCCGCAGGCACACCAAGGTCCGAAGCCCCTCCGGTCATATTATTGGCCTTGTAGAAGGTCTTGGACAGTTGGTCCACCTTTGTATCAAGTCGATTTGTCTTGCTCTGCAATTCCTGGATCATTCCCTGCAGACGGCGCGTTTCCTGCTGATTGGCGTCGACCTGGGTAGCCAGATCGGCAGCCGTCGCATTCAGTTGGGTCACCGTCGAGGACATATTACGCTCGAGATTGCGCACGCTCGCGTTCGTCGAACGGAGCAGCTCATCGCGATCGCTGACGCATCCCGCAAGAAGCAGCGCGCTTCCCGCTACGAGGGTCCAGAACTTGGTTTGCATGACGTTTCGGCCTCTTTTCGCGATGGGTTATTTCGCGCTCTTGCTGAAGTCGCAGCGGCGGTTCTTCGCCCACGCGGCTTCATCATGACCCGGGTCGGCCGGCTTCTCTTCGCCGAAGCTGACGGTGACCAGACGGTCCGCCGGAACGCCCATCTTCGCCAGGTAATCACACACCGCCTGGGCGCGCTTCTGGCCGAGGGCCATGTTGTATTCCTGCGTGCCGCGCTCGTCGCAGCTACCTTCGATGCGGACCTTGACGCCGGCCGTACCCTTGATCACTTCGGCGTTCTTCTCAAGCTTCGCCACCGAGTCCTTGCTCAGCGAGTAGCTGTCGAACGCAAAGTACACCGTGCTCAACTCGGTCCATGGCAGCCATTCCTGGGTCACATCGATCTCGTCCTGGGGAACACTCGCCGTCGGCTGGCCTTGCGGCGTCGTCACAACGGCCTTCTTCTTCTTGTGGCAGCCCGTGCCCATCACCAGGACCAGGGACATGCAGATTGCCAGCGCGATCGTCAAACTGTGCTTCTTCATCTCTGTTTCTCCTCCGCTTCTTCGCAGTTTCCGCTTTCGGTCATTCACACGGCCCGTCAAACGTAGCTGACAGCGCTACGCCCCATGGTACCGTGACAACCTCCGTCATCATTATACCCAAGCGCCACAAAAACGTTCCATATCTTATCATTTTTCCCTTGTGAAAGGGAAAAATGGCGCGCTCGGCAGGATTCGAACCTGCGACACCTAGCTCCGGAGGCTAGTGCTCTATCCCCTGAGCTACGAGCGCACGTCTGGCAAACGCCTTGGGCGGCCAGGGTTAACGCAGTTTACCATATCAAGAGGGCGATTTCCAGCGGATGCGCAGGCCCAAATCGCCGGACAACTTCCAGAAAGAGCGTCAGGGGCGTTGTGTCGTGGAAATATCTTGCCTCTAATCCGCAAAGCGGATGGCAGAACGTAGCCCCGGGTGGAACGGAGCGGCGTAGCCGCGAAGTGGAACCCGGGGCTACGTTCTGCCAAAGAAAAGAACCCCGGAACGGGGTGTCAGAGAATGGGGCATCCCTCCGAGAAGGTGACTCTGACACCCGCTGCGCGGGTTCTCTGTCTGAAGGATACTAGCCCAGGGTTCCGCTTCGCTCCACCCTGGGCTACGTTCCATCATCCGCTTTGCGGATTCAACGCGCGTACGGCAACAGTGGGGAGATTGCAGACTCTCTCGCGCGGGGACTGCATGCACCCATCGGCTTCCCTAATACCCGCCTTTGCTTGAACAATCAGGGCGTGCGCGAGCGGCCTCTTCCTATCCGGCGATAGGGGGCAGAATCACCTTCGGGAGAGGCGTTCTGACGGCGTCATGTGGTGCACGGCGAGTGTCTGGTAGCCCGAAGGGACAAGCCGCGTTTCAACGGTCGGCGCGGGGGCGTTCTGGGGCCAGTCAGGCAGCGCGGTCGGCAAGGGGCGCTGTTCCTCCGCGACGTCGATTATCCACACCCCGTTGCCCGCCGCTAGGGCGTCGGCGATTCCTTTGGCGAACTGCGGCGGATCCGCGTATCCCCTCAGCAAAATGCCCTTGCGCGGGCCGTAATATTCGATGATTTGGCGCGGGCCCCAATCGCTATTGAGGTAGACAAGGCGCTCGCCAGGCCGCGCCGAGGTTTGCACGAGGTTCATCGCGGAGTTCCAGTCGGTGCGGAACGGGCGCGCCGGCAGGGTGAGCGCCGCCTGCGCGACGTGGGGCGCAAGGATAAAGAAGAGCGCCGCCGCGCGGGCGCGCGGGGTGCGCAGGTACCGCAGCGCCAGCGCCGGGAGCAACATCGCGGGCAAAATACTGGGGGTAATATAGCGAGCGAGAAAGCAGTCCTTCCAGAAGACCGCCGCGAGCGTGAGCAGCGTGAGGGGGACGACGACCCACGCGAGAAGCAGTGCGTAGGCGTGTTTTTGAGTGTGATTGGACGCGGCGTCCGCACGGGTATGCAAGACGTATCCGAGATACGCCGCAGCCCACAGGAGCACGGCGAGCAGCCACCATCCCAGCGCTTCTTCTATCCTCGGGGCGAGTCCGTGACTCGGCATGAACACGGCCGTGCGCCCCGCGAGATGGACGAGACAGTTGACCCACGCGTCCCAGGTGATGGGGGGGATCCAGTCGGTGAAACGTGCTGCTGCCTTGAAATCGATAGTAAGTACCCATAATGCCACCGACACCGCGAGCGCGGCATGTAAGGCGACCCAGAGCGCAAGGCGCGCCTTGTGCTGACGCCAGAGAAGGAGGAGGGCGGCTGCCTGAGCGAAGATGATTGTAACGCCGAACAAATGTGTCCACACCAGAAGCGTGTTGGCTGTGAGGTGCGCGACCCATGCCGGAAGAGTGTTCCGTTCACATAGGGAGAGCAAGGGGATCAGGGAGAGAAGGCCAAAGAGAAATGTGAATCCGTAGTATCGGAGATCTTGCCCTAGAAAGACATGGGTGACCGAGATGGAATAGAGGAACACTGCGACAAGCGCGCCTTGGAGCCCCGCGAGACGGCGGCCCAGTGCAAACAGCGCGATGGTTGTTGCCACGGAACACAGAAGTGGGAGCAGGCGCATCAGCACGACGCTGTCACCAACCACTTTGTACCACAGATAGGATAGCGCATAGTATCCAGGGATCAGCGCGGGGTCCTGTTCGCGGGCGATGCGTATGTAATCAACGAGGCTAGGCGCATTCAGAATCTGCAGCGAGACCGCTTCATCGGACCAGACGGATTCATCGCCAATGCGCCACAAACGAAGCGCCAACGAGAGAAGAACCGCTGCCGCCGCGGCGGCGAGTATGGTTCCCTTAGCGTGGGGGGATTCCTTTGGAGTTTCTGCAGGAGCCGTCATTCTCTTTCCCGTATACCGCGATGACTAGCGCGAAGGCGCAATAAACACCTCGTCGATTTCCGCCAGCAGGCGCTCGACGCGGAAAGGTTTGCGCAGGCAGCTTCGCGCCCCGAGACGCAGCACTTCGGCGGCCTCTTCATCGCTCATGAAGCCACTCATGACCATGATCGGCAGACCGGCGAATTTTGTGGAGAGGTCGTGAAGCACCGCCAGACCGTTCTTGCGGGGCATATGCATGTCGAGCAACACAAGATCCACGGCGTTCGCCGCGACCACCCCAAGCGCTTCATAGCCGTCCGCCGCAGTGCGAACGTCATAGCCGCGATGGCGCAACGTCTCGCCAATGACATGGCGCAGATCTTCGTCGTCATCCACGACCAGAATCACCGGATGCTCTTTGCGCGCGGGAGGAGTCGACGGCGGCGGGGGGGCAGCAGCCGGTTTCTCGGGAGAAGGCACAGTGATGGAGGGCTGGGCCGCCGGTTCGTGCATCGCGGGAAACTCGAGCGTGGCGGTTGTCCCTTGGCCGGGATGGCTCGACAGGAGGAGCGTTCCGTTGTGTTGCGCGGCGAGGGCTTGGCACACGGTAAGGCCAAGACCGCTGCGTTCGCCGCGCGAATGCGTCGTGAAGAACGGCTCAAAAACCTGTGTCATGAGTTCGGGCGCAATGCCGCGCCCCGTGTCCGTCACGCACACGCGAACGCTGCCCTGTTTTTCGCCTGCGCGGGTCTGTATGGCAATGCGTCCGCCGTTTGCGCCGATCGCGTCCTCGGCGTTCCGCAGCAACCGGGCCAGCATCTGGTCCAATTGCCGGCGATCAATCAGGACGCGAGGCAATCCTTCGGCATAGTCCTCGTTTACCGTTATGTTTTTCGCCTTCAAGCGCGGCAGTTCCCCTTCGAGCGCCTGATGCAGCAGGAAATTTAGCAGACACGGCTCCAACTTGGGCGCGGGCGGCTTGGCGAAAGTCAGGAGATCCAGCAGCACGGAGCTTGCGCGCCGAGTGTTTTGAATGATGGACGTCAGCGTGCGGATATCGGCGGGGTCGGACAGGCGATTGAGGAGAATCTGCGCCTGTCCCGCAATCACCGTAAGCGGGTTATTGATGGCATGCGCCGCGCCCGCGGCCATGTGGGCCAGATGGGCGGGCGGTTCCGCGGCGAGCCGTTGTTCTTGCGTCGGGGTAGCCCCGTGCGCGCCAAGCGCCGATGCCAGCTCTTCCGCTTCGTCGCGCAAATGCTCCTCAGCCCGGTGGCGCAGAACGGCCGCCGCGCACGCATTGGCGTAGAGGGACGCGAGATTCGGCTCTAGCCCGGCGAGGCAAGGCGAAGGCAGCAGGACAAGCCCCACGTGCCACGAGCCCGCCGACATGGGCGCGAGGTGGAGGCCATCTTGCTCGGCGGGCTCGCGCAACGCGGCGCCTTCCCACGTCTTGTGTTCGGCCCCCGGCAGTAGACGGTTCAGCGTCCTCTGATATTCCTCTGGAAGTCCTTCCACACCGGAGGACTCGCCGCTCTCCAAATGGACAAAAAGATCGTCGATCTCGGAATCCAGCGCGGTCCATGTCTTGCCGTACACGAACGCGCCGCTCGGATCCGCTATTAGGCAGACCCCGGACTCGGCCTCGAGGCCGCTTCGCAGGGCCTGCGCGCAGAGGTCGAGTAGTTCGTTTAGGGGAAGGCCCGGCGTAGCGCGCACATTCAGCTCATGCAACACGCGGTAGGCTTGGTTTGTGCGACGCAGGCTCTGTACTTGTCCGCTCAGCCCTTCGCCGGAGTGCAACGCCGTACCCAGCACGCGGCGCAAGGCGCGGCTCTGGTCTTGGCGGTCGGCCAGCGGACGGAACAAGTCGAGGTGCTTGGACAGATCCAGCGCGGCTTTCTCGCGGACCACGCCAAGATCCGCCGCAACGAGTCCCAGGCGCGCCAACCGGGCTTCCGACGGCTCCAGATCCGCGGATTGACCATCGCCCGCGCCGGGGAGCGTGTGCGACATCGCGTTGGCGACGGCAATCACATCGATGAGACGGACGGGGTATATCGTGCCGTCCAGAATGCCCAGCGGATGGTGGTGAAACCAGATGGCCTGAACGAGCGGAGCGGGAAACCGCCATTTCTCGGCGACCCACTTGCCCACCACGGTGTGGTCCACCTCAAGCAACTGGCGTTCAAGCGTCAGAAGGCTGCTTTGTTCATGCCGGGCTTGATGCAAGATGTGTGCGTATTCCGGATCCGCGGATTGAAGCAGCACAAGGCGGCCGATGTCGTGTAGAAGACCCGCGAGGTAAGCGGTTTCGCGGTCGACGCCGCCGACCTGATCGGCCAAGTGGCTGGCGAGCAAAGCGCACGCCAAGCTATGGAGCCCAAAGCGCAGGTACTCCGCCGATTGCGCAGGGTCATTTCCCACAACGCTGTCGAACACCAGCCCCGTGAGGGCCGCCTGGTCTAGCCCGCGCAGACGATCCTCGAAGCGGACCGTGTCGTGCTCGAAGGGCGACGACGCGGACAGGCGAAGCGCCGAGGCGGTTAGGGCAGGGTCCTTCAGGAACAGCGGCGCGAGATCGGAAGGGGGAGAAAGCTTGCGGCCAGCCGCAGTCAACACTTCTCCCGCCACCCGCGGCAACACAGGAAGCCCGTGGAGTTCATCCACCGCGCGCCTAAGTTCAGTTTTGCCCTTCATGTGATGATAGTCACCTGCGCCATCCGGTATACAGAGCCTTGATGCGGTACCGTTTCCCGCTGTGCCCTCCCCTCACTATAAGGTTCTCTACGCGGGCTATCAACCAAGGACGCTCGGGCGCTAAGATGCGTCGTTGGGAGGGGGCGCGTCGCCCTTGGGCGGCGCAATGCCCAGGGAACGCAAGAAGCCGTCGATATCTATCTCGTCCTCAGTGGCGCCCTGTTCCGGGTGAAAGTGCAGCGGACTCTTGAGAAAGGCGCGGTGGCACTTGGGACACAGGTCCAGATCGAAGCGTTTGTAGATGCTTTCTTCGATCTCTTGAGTGGATTTGTTCTTGAGACGTTCGATTAATTCCAGCATTTCGGCGCGATGGTCGCGCACGAGATCGGAGAGCCCGATCTCCAATTCTTCGTATGCGGCGCGAACGTCGATATGCACCCGATAGCGAAGGTCTTTGTTCGATAGACGCGCCCCGCATCCGTCGCAGACGTAAACCAGCATAGAGCCTCCTCGCGCTTATGCCCGTCGGCGCTGTTACTCACCTTCTTCTTGGGCTGGTGGGGTCACGGAGACAATGGTCCCCTTGAAAAGGTCCACGATCTGGGCGACCTTGGGATTGGCCATCGCCTGGCGCAATTCCGACGCGGGCAAGAGCGGTTCCTGCGCACCGCCGGCGGCAGCGGACGACGAGGCGCCTGGGGCGTTGGTGAGCGTGGTGCGGATGTGCCGAATGTTCGTGGTGGCGGTCTGAAGCGCGCCCTCCAACGCGGCGCGGTTCTCGGGCTTCTCGATCTCGTCTCGCGCATTCGACTGCGAGAAGGCCAGTACCAGCGTGTCGTCCTCAACGGCCTGTACAGAAGCCCCTCCCAACCAGATGCCCAATCCGAAATGGCGACGCGCGAAACTGCGGACAAACGAGCGCCAGACCCGTTCGGCATTGCTCTCAATCAATTCGATCTGCGTGGGACCGGAATCGGTGTCTTCGGGTTCTGGGCGCGTTTCAGGCGTGCGCGCGAGGTTTCCCTCTTCCGCAATGCTTGGCTTTGGCGCGGGGCGGGCAGGGCGCGGAGCGGGCCCCGGGGGCGGCGTCGGCACCGTGCGAGAGGGCGTAGCAGGAAGCGACACGCCGCCGCCGAGTGCCGCAATTTTTTCCAACAGCGCGTCCAGCGAGACTTCGACGGAAACCTTGGAAATGCGGATCAACAACGCCTCTAGCGCGATTCGCTGTGCGATCTGGGAATCGAAATCCTTGGCGAGTTCGGCAAACTGCTCGACGAGTCGGATGAGATCCATCAGGCTGAAGGCATTCGCGCGATTCTGCATCTCGCTGAGTTCCGCCTCGGGCAGAGCAAGGAGCTTGCGCGCGTCGGCCGTCTTGCAGACCAAGAGATTTCGGAAGTATTGAAGGATGTCCTGCACGAACGCCGAGAGGTCTTTGCCGCGCGCGGTGATGTCGTCGATGAGTTCCAGCAAACGTCCCGCGTTTTTCTCGAGGATCGCGTCGCATAAAACATGCAGCACGGACCAGTCGACCAGCCCTAATACATCAAAGACATCCTTGAACGTGACTTCCTCGCCACAGTACGAGATTACCTGCTCGAAAATGCTCTGCGCGTCGCGCACGCCGCCGTCCGCCGCGCGGGCTACGGCGTAGAGCGCTTCTTCACTGACGCTGACTTTCTCCGCGCTGGCGATGCGCCGCAAGAGCGCCATGAGCGGTTCCTGGCCGATGCGTCGGAAGTCGTAGCGCTGACACCGAGAGATGATCGTCGCCGGGATTTTGCCCGCCTCGGTCGTGGCGAGAATAAAGACCGCATGCTCTGGCGGCTCTTCAAGGGTCTTGAGCAGGGCGTTGAACGCGGCGCTGGAGAGCTGATGCACCTCGTCGATCACGTAGACCTTGTAACGCGAACGCGACGGTACGAGCCGGATATTCTCGCGGATCTGGCGTACATCCTCGATCGTATTGTTCGAGGCACCGTCGATTTCGATCACATCGATGCTATTTCCCGCAGCGATGGTCCGGCAATTGTCGCACTCGCCGCAGGGCGTCGGCGTCGGGCCATCGGTGGACTGACAGTTGAGCGCCTTGGCGAGGATGCGCGCCGTGGTGGTCTTGCCTACGCCGCGCGAGCCGATGAAGAGAAAGGCATGGCCGATGCGACGCGAGGCGATGGCGTTCTGGATCGTGCGGGTGATGTGCTCCTGCCCGACGACATCGTCAAAGGTCTGTGGCCGCCATTTGCGCGCCAGCACCAGGTAAGGATCGACCGCCATGGAACCTCCCGCGCCCGTCTCCGGCGGTCCTCGTGCGCTTCATCGGCGGCAGTTCCGCGGAGCAGAGTGGAAAAACCCGCGCACCCACCGTCGAACGCTTGCCCAGGACGGCCACCAAGCCGCCAGCTCGGGCCAGGCAAACCCACAGCACACGGGAATTCCCGCCTACGGCTGCTTCCTTCCGGACCTGACCGGGTTCGGCGGCATCCCGTTGAGTGGGACCCAACCGTCAACACCACGTGCTTGGCACCTGACTGATGAGCAAGACGCCCTCGGGTGGGAATTCGACCTCGCTAAAGCGGATTGCGAGTACAGGACACCGCTAGTTTCCCGTCTAGCGCGGGTAAAGCCAATCTTCGAATTACCACCTTTTTTCAAGGGGAGATGAACGGTAACAGGTTTTTGGGGCGATGTCAATGTGGGGCCCCATTTGCGTGAGCGACTGCGTACGGATACTATCACGCGTCAACCGAAACGCGTTGCAGGGGGGGCGAAAAGTGAACTTATCGCGTTGGAGTGCCCTGATTTTTCCGGTATTTGCGGGTTTGATTTTCCACTCCGCATTCGCAGCGGACACCGCGCCGCAGAAGTCAGACAAGGACGTCTCGATTCCAACCGCCTCGGCACCGCCTCTACCCGATAACGGGATATGGCTCGACGAAATCCCGTTGAAGCATTACCTGCAGGATTTCGAAATCCCCCGCGTGAACAAGTCGACCTATCAGAACCCGCTGAAAGTCGCGGGAACGGTCTACTCACGCGGCATCGGCACGCATTCGCTGTTCGAGTGGATGTTGGACGTCAAGGGGGAGGCGGAATCGTTCGAGGCCTGGATCGGGCTCGACGACGAGACCGAAATGCGCGGCACAATCGTGTTTGAGGTGTGGGCGGATCAGCGGTGTGCGTACCGTTCGGAAGTCATCCGTTGCGGCGAGCCGGTGCGCCGCCTCACGGCGGACCTGCGCGGCGCGCAGAAGGTCTTGCTGGCGGTGCGGACAGCGGGAGACGGAATGGGCTACGACCACGGCGATTGGTGCAACGCCTATTTTGTCATGAAACCGGGCTCGACGATTAAGCCGGAGCCGATTCCCATCGCAGTCGATCCAACGCCGATGCCCATCGCCACTATCGACAAGAACGAACTTGGCATCTTCGGTCCGCGCGTCGTTGGGGCAACACCCGGTAAACCGTTCCTGTTCCGAATCCCGGCGTCTGGCAAGGGAAAGCTGTCTTTCTCGGCGAAGGGATTGCCGAAAGGCCTCATCCTCGATCCCGACACAGGGATTATCACTGGCGCACTCGCCGAGCAAGGCGAATTCAATGTACATCTTACCGTGAAAGCCCGAAACGGCAAGGCACAGCGCAGACTGAAGATCGTTGCCGGGCAAAATGTCCTCGCGCAGACTCCGCCGATGGGATGGAATTCCTGGAACGCGTGGTTGAAGAACATTGACGACACGAAGATACGGGAAGCCGCCGCAGCGATGGTCGACACGGGCCTTGCCGCGAAAGGGTATCAGTACGTCAACATCGACGACGGGTGGGTGGGAGAACGAGACGGAAGCGGCGTCATTCAATCCAACGAAAAGTTCCCCGATATGAAGGCACTGACCGATTATATTCACGCCAAGGGACTGAAGGCGGGCATTTACTCCTCGCCGGGACCGAGGACATGTTGCGGGTTCGAGGGGAGTTACCAGCATGAAGCCTCCGACGCCGCGCGCTATGCGGAATGGGGGGTTGATTACTTGAAGTATGACTGGTGCTCCTACTTCGATCTGCCCTTTGTCGGGCTGAAAGCGCCACTGGAAGTACTGAAGGAGCCGTACCGCATCATGGGCCGGGCGCTGCAAGCCTCACCACGCGATATCGTTCTCAGCATGGGCCAGGGCGGGCAAGGCGCGCCGTGGCTCTGGGGCCACGGGGAGTGTGGCGCAAGTCTGTGGCGCATCGAAACCGATCTGTCTGACCGCTGGACGGTGATCCCCTGCATCGGCATGACGGCCTTGGCGATCAATCAGTACTCAGGCCCTGGGCATTGGAACGACCCTGATATGCTCATGGTGGGCGTCATCAGTTGGGGCACGGGTGTGCAACATCAGACGGGACTATTACTGAACGAACAGCTCACGCATGTCACCATGTGGAGCATGCTCGCCGCGCCGCTCTTGCTCGGGTGCGATCTCACCCAACTCGATCCCTTCACGTTCAACCTGATCGCCAATCCAGAAGTGATCGACGTGGACCAAGATCCGCTGGGCAAGAGCGCGCAGCGGATTCAGGGAGATGGTTCGATCGAGATATGGGGGAAGCCCTTGTACGACGGAACAACCGCTATCGCGTTGTTCAATCTGTCGCCGTGGAAGCAGACCATCGGAGTCTCGCCCGCGCTGTTTAACGCACCGGCGGGCACGTCGCTGCGCGACCTCTGGCAACGACGCGACATCGCGCCGCTTTCTAGCGAAACGCGCTTCGAGGTGGCCCCGCACGGCGCGGTACTCCTCAAAGTCGGCAGACCCAAAGCGGAGTGACCGGGGAAATAGGGGGGGCTGCCTGAGAAATGGGCAACGCGCCAGAATGATCGCGCCGAGCGCCTTTTGTCATCTAGTTATGTTGCCGAGCGAAATGAGAGGCGACGATTCCAGACAGACCTGAGAGGCCTTGATGCGGAAACGGGAATTCTACCTGATTGGCTTGATGGGCGTGGCATTCATTGCCATCGTCGGCTTTCTCTCGTGGTCCTCGGTTGTCGAGCACGGAAAGAACGCGGTCGCCTCGAACTTCAAGCAGAAGACCACCGCGATACTCCCTGTCGCGCCTGGGACGTCCTCGGGGAAAAACGAAGGCGAAGCAGGAAAACCCGCCACATCCACCGCCGCATGGGCCGATCTACTCGGCCGGACACAGTTGCTCAGGCAGGAAAAGGAATGGGAATCCGCACTCACACTCATCCGCGATGGCAAATCCTGGACGTGGACTTCTGAAGAGCGGGCCGAAGTGGCGAAGTTCATGGCCGCCAAAATGGGACTTCTTGATGAACTTCGTCGCCTGGCCGAAATCGGCGGGCCAGTGCAGGCGCTGGACTTCTCCAAGGGCTTCCATATGGAGCTGCCGCACTTGGCGCCGCTTCGGTTTGCCGCGCGCTTGCTTGCGGCGGATGCGGCCCTGCGTGCAAGCAACGGCGATTACGTGGGCGCGGTCGAGGACTTAACCGCCGCGATGAAACTCGCCAATAACGTGGCGCAGGAACCGCTGCTCAGCTCGCAGTTGGTTCGCTTCGCTATGGACGACATTGCGTCGAGCGCCATCGAGAATGTGGTAACTGGCGGAGAGCTTTCCCCGGAACTCTACCGCACACTCATCGCCCAAGCCGCTGCCGCCGCGGGCCGCGAGGCGTTTGCGCAGTCCTTTCTGGGCGAAGCGACGATGGGGATCGATACCTTTGGGCGAATACGCACGGGCGAGTATCCCCTCAATGAATTCCGGAGCTTCTACCATACCGAATCGCCTGAGGGCCCGCAGGAACTCGTCGATGCGGCGCTGTCCATGCTGTACACCAGCCCTGCAGGCCAACCCTTTATGAACCTGGACGAGCAGACCTACACAGAGACAATGCTGCAACTCAGCGAAGCTGTCCAACGGCCTTATTACGAGGCGCAACCTCGGATCGAAGCGCTCGCCAATGAGACTGGCGGTGGGCTGTCCTTCCTCAAGCCGATCTCCAACACGCTCGTACCTAGTTTCGAAGGAATCCTCGATGCCCAAGCGCTACATGAGGCGAGGATGGGGCTGATGCAAGTGGGGTTGGCGGTGGAGCTATACCACGCGCAGAACGGGCAATACCCGTCGTCGCTCGAGGCCGTCGCGCCGATTCTCGCTGGCAACGTGCCGGTCGACCCCTTCACCGGCCAGCCGTTTGTCTACCAACCCTCCGGCGACAGTTTCACGCTCTACAGCGCTCGGGGCAGCACGCCTGCCCCTGCACGACGTCCCAACCACCACCCGCGCGGTGCCGACGCACAAGGCAATATCGTCTGGCGGGGAGAAGAGAAGTAACGGGTACATTTGTGTCCCCACTCACGTCCCCAATCGCCGGGCAAAACGAGGCCTCTTGCGCACGTCCTTATTGTTCAAGCAAAGGTGAGTATTGGGGAAGCACCCGATGGTGCATGCAGTCCCCGCGCGAGGGATTCTGCAATCTCCCGCACGGTTAGCGTAAGCGCGCGTTGAATCCGCGAAGCGGATGACAGAAGGTAGCCCAGGGTGGAGCGAAGCGAAACCCTGGGTTTGGCACCTCAAACAGAGAACCCGCGCAGCGGGTGTCAGAGTCGCCTTTTGGGAGAAGTATTCCATTTTCTAACACCCCGTTCCGGGGTTCTTTTTCTTTGGGAGAGCCTACCCCGGGTTTCACTTCGCGGCGGCGCCACTCCGTTCCACCCGGGGCTACCTTCTGTCATCCGCTTCGCGGATTGGAGACAAGACCTTTCCGCGACACAACGCCCCTGACGCTTTTTCTGAAAGTTATCCGGCGATTTGGGTCGCGTGCGTCTGGTGTCTTTTTTCCTTATCATCAGCTAGTGGTGGTTCGAGGAAACGGCGATGCGCGCTAGAGACAAATTGCTGTTCGGCCTTCTCTGTGTATGGGGACTTGGCATCTGCGGATTAATCGGCATGTCCTCAATCGGCCGAAATATGCGCAATGGGGCAATCGCGGAACTGAGACGTACCGCCGCCGAATTACCTCAGCGGCCCTCAGCCTCGACATCCTCTCCATCCCGCACCAATGAATCGCTCGGCCACACACGAGAAACTCAAGACTCTATCGCGGTCTACTCCCGATTGTTCAAGCAAGTGGAAATGCTACAGAAGGATCAGGCATGGGAGACCGTTCTTGAGGCTGTCCAAAGGGATGACTCGGAGGAGTTTATCCCGAACATCACTCTGAAGAACTGGACATCTGAAGAACGGGACCGCGTGGGTCAGTTTCTTTGGTTGTACCGCTCGCTCATTTTGGAAATTAGACGTGTGGCCGACACGAGTGGCCCAGTAGCCCTCTTGGACTATTCGAAGGGCTATCAAATGGAACTGAACCACTTGAACCTTCTTCGCGATATTACGAGGTTGCTTAATCTGGATGGTATCTTCTGGGCTGAGAAGGGCGACTATGCAGAGACTGCTGAAAACGCCGTGGCCACGATGAAGCTCGCACGGAATCTGGCGTACGAGTCTCTTTTCATTTCGCAGAGTCTTCGCTTCAGGATGTGCGCCACGGCGGCGAGCATAATTGAACGTTCTATCCCTGGCAAAAATCTCTCTCCAGCAGTCATCCAAACCCTCATCGCGCAAGCGGCCGCCGCGATCGACCGCGAGTCCTATGCGCGAGCAGCCGCCATGGAAGGGGAATTTGGGATTATCCTTTTCGAGCGGTGTCGCAACGACACGAGCGCCATCGAAGGTGTCTTTCGCTTCGGTATGTGTCCAGGCGCGCGTACGGATCCGATCACCGCAGGATTGACGTATGTCTTCACAAGCCCCATTGGATCGCCACTCCTGGAGTTTGATGAATGTTTCTGGGTCGAGAGCATGACAGAATTGAGCGAAGCTGCGCGTTTTCCCTACTTCAAAGCCACGTCATTGCTGAACCAAGAACGGGAACGATCGCGAGAAAGGGCCTTCACCCGCTACTTAAACCCCATATCCGCCAAATTAACGCGATCGAGTTTTTCCTTCCTCGAGCAACAGGCGACGCATGAGGCGAGGATGGGGCTGATGCAAGTGGGGTTGGCGGTGGAACTGTACCACGCGCAGAACGGGCAATACCCGTCGTCGCTCGATGCCGTCGCGCCGATTCTCGACGGCAACGTGCCGCTCGACCCGTTCACGGGTCAGCCGTTCGTCTACCAACCCTCCGGCGACAGTTTCACGCTTTACAGCGCCCGGGACAGCACGCAGGGTCCGAACGATGCCCCGCACATCCCCGACGCACAGGGCAATATCTACTGGCGGGGAGAAGGGAAGTAGTCGCCGCGTATGCTCGAGGCTCGACGGCTATTCGACGCTGACCGTCTCGGTGTTCACGCGCAGGGCTTGACCGTTTGGCGCAAGTGCGCGCCCCCCTTCAACGCGCACGACCACGGGCGCATCGAGGCTCCCGGCGTTGGCGGGCGCCCAAGGCACAATCGCGACGACCCCGGTGTACGGTCCGCGGCGCGGCGGCGAGACGTCGACTGTGACTCCACCAGTGGGATCGGGACGGCTGCTCACGACGCGTCCCGCTTGAGAGGCCTCGGAACCAGGCATCACGGGTCCCCAGTGCAGCGCGGTCGGCGGATCCGTCTGGAGACGGAACGTCATCATCCCCACGGGGCCTTTGGTGTCCGCATGCACGCGAACCGCCACTGAACCTGGGTATTCGCCGCGCGCAGTCTGGAGTGCGGCAAGGGTGAACGTCACGGTCGACAACGGGGTGTAGCGGAAACCTGCGGGCAACACCGCGAGTTGAGCCCCGGCCGGACCGCGCAACGACACGTCCACCACGCCGCCATTCTCGTCAGCGGACGGCGGAGGCGCTACCACTGCAGAGGCCGTGCCTAGGGGCGAAACCAACAACGCGGGCCGATCGCCAAAAAAGAAGCGCGCATCGCGCGGCAGGTTGCGTCCCGAAACGGTGACGCGTCCGCCGCCTTCGGCGGGCGCCTCGGGCGGTTCGATGCGGGCAATGTTCGGGGCATCGGCGCTGGGAACGGGTTGTTCGTCCGCGCCATCGTCAATACCGTCGCCGTCGGAGTCGCGGTTAAGTGGACTCGTCTCGCCTGGGTCGACGGTTCCGTTGAGATTCACGTCTTCCATGCCATCGGGAATGCCGTCGCCATCGGAATCGGGCCGCAGAGGCGAGGTCTCGCCGGAATCCACGCCGCCGTTGCCGTTTCGGTCCTCGACGGAATCGGGCAGCCGGTCGCCGTCCAGATCCTGATTCTCCCGCAGCGCGCGTGCCAGCCACTCGAACAACTCGCCTGTCCGCGGCGCGTCGGTGGCGAGCGCGGCAGCCTCGGCAAGCACGGCGAGGCGTCCCGCGCCGTAGGTGGACACCGCCAGCCCCGCAACGCCTGCGGACGTCGATACAATCGCCTGCGCGGGAGGAAAGACCTTTACCGAACATCCATCCTGGAGTTGGAGTTCGCGCCACGTTCGGGCAAGTCCATCGCGGTTATTGGCCTGAAATTGCCCTGCCACGCGTTTGGTCAGGTCAATCTCTAGGCCTGCGGGCCCCAACCATTGCAGCAGATTTTCATCGGGAGCCTGCTCCACCGCCCCCAGCACGAGCAGAGCCCCGCCTCGAGACACATAGTCCAACAACGCCGCTCGTGACACCGCTCCGCGCGCGGCGTCGGCCGCATGCACCACGACCACGGTGTACGGTTCAAGCGCATCGAGATACGGCGGTGCGGCGCTCTCCGAACTGAAATAATGCGGTCCCGCCGAAAGCACGCTTCGTAGCGCGGTTGCATCGAAGGAAGCCGCTCCCGATTCCGTTGGTGTGCCCTCCAGCCAGAGAATACGCCGCGCGGCACTCTCCTCGCGTGCGACGCGGACAGTAAGCGTCGCGGGACTCCCCGCTGCGGACCGCCCCTGGAAGGTACGGAGTTCCACCTCGAGTTCCGTTTCGAGTTTCGCGTCGGAACGTGCCGGCGCAGCGGGGTCTGTCCCCAAATACGCTACATTTGCCGGCAATCGCCCATGTCGTGGGAATACCCGAAGCCAATCTGCGCCCTTGCGCGGCACCCGCACGCGCCACACGGCGCCCTGATGCGCTCCTGCGTCCAACTCAATTGCCCGAAAGCTGTGCCCGGCCTGCTTGGCCGCAAAGGTGATGGAGAGTGGCACATTCAAGCGCGGCGAGGGGCGTAGGGGCTCGGGATCGATGCCGTCCATGATCCCGTCGCCGTCCGTATCCGGCGAATCCACGGCCGTTCCCATGCGCTTTTCGACATCGTCCGTCACGCCATCGCCATCGCGATCCGGAGTCGGCAACAACTCGGGGGGAATCACAAACACCCGCGTCACGACGCCTCCCTGAAAACTCACGGTCGCCAACGAAGTGGCCGAATCAAGGGGGAGTTTGTGCAGGCGATTCCCCTCGCCCACCAGAAGCCCGTCCGATGTCCACGCCAACGTCCGCACCGGCGCATCGAAAGTTCGCGTCGCGGTGGCTTTCTGGCCGTCCATCCAGATTTCCAGGCGCGATTCAAACGCTACCGCGATGCCTGCGCCCTCCGGCGCGCAAACCATGGACAAAGGCCCCCAAACATCCCGGTACGATTGCGTCACCACCTTGCGCAACGCCGTACCCTCGGGAAAAACGTGGGTGACGTGTCCAAATCCGGCGCTGCTCTCTCGCGTCAGCACCCAGCATCCGCCCGCCGCATCAGGCACTAGTGCAGCCCCAGTCTGCGCGACGCCAGGGAAAGTCAACGGGGGGTAACGCGACTCAAACGAGGCGGTATCCAGGCTGAGCAAGGCGGAAATTGGAGCCCCCCAGGGACCGGCCGTGTCGTGACCGGTGAGAAGGACGTACAGGGTGCGCCGATCCGGACTCAGCGTCATGGCGATCGGCGCGGGGGTGTCCAGGACGTCTTGCGCCTGGGTCAACGGAATCGCGTCATGCCGCACTTTCTTGCTCGTCACGTCGCGGACATGTAGTACGGGGGCGGTTGGTTCCGCACTTTTGCACAGCACGACCACTTCCCGTTGATTCAATGCAGCGGCGGCGAGCGGTTCGCCGGGAAGTTCCAGCAATTGCCGAGGTTTGCCGAGCGCCCCGCCTGCGGAAACCTGAAGCGGATAAACCAAAATATTGCCCTGTCCCTCTTTTATCAAGAGAGACACCAGTAGAGGCGCCTCCCCGGCGGGAGGATAAACAAGACAACCGGGAGCAATGCGCCGCCCCATGGGAGCAATGAGGGCTCCACTGGGGGGGGCATAGAAGGGGGCGATGTTGATAGAGGATAGAAATGAGGGGCCCGAGCCCATATCCCCCCGCAAGGATGAGGTACTTCCAGCAATCACAGTGGGAGGATTGGGGACAAACAGCGGCTCGCCACTCCGAAGCGGGCCGGGCAAGGTTATTTCTGCAGGAAAAATAAGCCCCGTCCCTAATTCTGCGCTCTCGTAATAGACTCGCGCCGCCTCATGCACGGCCGTGAGCGTGGTCGTCTCGACCACGACGCGCTGCGCCTCGGCAGAGATAGCCCAAACTGCAATCAGTATGACTGCAATCCCGGCACACCCCCGTGGGCACGGCGCGTTGTAGGGAAGCATTCTATTCAATCGTCCCCAATTTACTCGATCTCGAATCGTCGCATCGCCCGCCAGAGGGTTGTCCGGCCCACGCCGAGCAACTCGGCGGCGCGGCTGCGATTGCCTCGGGCTTTGCGCAATACGGCAAGGATGACGTCGCGCGTGAGTTCGCGTGGCCCGTCGGCGTCGCCCAGCGCGATATCCTCTGGAAAATCGGTTGGCGCAATGGTTGATTCCCGCGCAAAGAGCACGGCGTGCTCCACCGCGTTGCGAAGCTGGCGCACGTTGCCCGGCCACGGGCAGCTCTGCAATAGATTTCGCGCGTCCTCCCCCAGGGAGAGTCCGCGGCGGGCGTGACGCTCGGCGAACTCGCGCAGAAACTGCTCCGCCAGCCGAAGGATATCAAGGTCGCGCTCGCGTAGTGGCGGAATCACCAACTTGCCGACCGTTAGGGCGTAGTAGAGTTCCTCGCGCAGCGCGCCAGACTGGAGACTCTCGGCAGGGTCGTAGTGCGTGGCGGCAATGATGCGCACGTCGGCCTCCACAGGGCTCTCGCTGCCTGCGGGGAGGAATTCGCCGTGTTCGATGAGCTGGGTGAGCGCGCCTTGCGCATCCAAGGGCATGCGCGTGATCTCAGAAAGATAGAGGGTGCCGCCGTGGGCGCGCTGGGCGGCGCAACCTTGCGAACGCCCCAAGGGCGCGCCAAACACTTCCATGGCAAGCGCGTCAGGACTCAGTCCCAGACAGTCCACCGGGCAGAAGGGACCGTCCCGGCGCAAACTCTCGGCATGAATGGCTCGGGCCAGCATCGAACAACCGGAACCGACCTCGCCCGCGATCAGCACGCCCACCTCGGAAGGGGCGATCTGCCTAGCCCGGCGAACAACCGACTGCATTGCGACGCTCTCGGCAACGAGCGCGTCGAGTCCTGTCCCCGTTGGCGTCGCCGGTCGAACCGCCTCTTCGGCAACCGCAGCCGGGGCGGCGCTCGCCGCAGGCTCTTCGTGCCCGAGCCGGAACGGCTGAAGCCGCAACGCATGGCGGGCCCATGCGGCCTCTTCTCCCCACTCCGGGTCGAGCCGGGATATGAAACGGCAGGCCTCATCGCCGCGCGCCATGCATTCGGTCTCAAGCGTGATCACGCGCACGCCGAGGACCTCGCTCACGTGACCGGAGATGTACCCCGCCGTGCCCCAACACACCCCTTCGGCCTCTCGTTCACGCAACAATCGGTGCATCAGCGCCTCAGCGTTGGCGTGCAACAGGACTTCGCGATACAGCGTCCGGGCCTCGAGGTCGAACTCAAACGTCACCATCTCGCAAGTGAAGCGTCCCTGCAACTGCCGGAACACCGGACCGGCCTGCAAGGCAAGACGGGCGTTCTGACCAAATAGCGCAAAATGACGTGCCGCGTCACGGCGGCCTTGTTCAAACGCCATTCGGTAGGTCAGGGCGCGGGCGTGCTCAAAGCCGAGTATCTCAAGGAAATGGCGCCGTTCCACGGCCATCGATTCAAGGTCGCTGAATACGCCCGGACGGTTCAGCAGGTGGAGCTTACCCTCAGCCGGAACCGACTCGAGCCAGTGGTTCTTGCCGCCTTCCAGGTAACGCGCCAATAGCCCCGGCAACTCGAAGAAGACCCGGGCACTCAACTTGGTGGGCTTCATGACATCCCCCTCCTCAAGGGCGGGTGAGTCTAGGATCTGTTTCTTGGCTTGTCAAGATGTTTCACGGTGTTTCATTGTTGACAAAAGAAACAGAAAGGATACGCCCGGTATGCAGAGAAACGGAATGTGACGATTAGCGCGACGCTGCGGAATTATGCCCCTTTGCGCGCGACCAGCCGTAGAGAACGAGCATAACCACGAGCGCTCCGGCGGCTCCGGCAAGGGCGAAGACCTGTTGGTCCGAGAGGTTGCCAAGCAGGTGGTTGGGGTTGTGGTCGCCGCGATAGAACTCGACGATGAAACGTCCCACGCCATAAAGAAGGAAATACATGCACATGACGAATCCTGGGAAAGGATTCAGGCGTTTTCGGAGGAGAAGCAGGATCAGACAAAGCGTGAAGAGACCGACCGAACCGTAGATCTGAGTCGGATGGACGGGGAGCGACCAGGCGTCGCTCGCGTGCAGGTCGGGATAGCGCTGGAGCTGTTGGTTGAACATCTCGCTCCCGTGAGGAAAGCGAATCGCCCAGGGTACCGAGGTCGGCGCGCCGTAGCAGCAGCTATACATAAGACACCCGATGCGCCCGAAGGCGTGGCCGAGGGGGATGTAGGGAAAAATGATGTCGGTTGTGGTGAGCATGGGGAGCTTATGTTTGCGGCAGTAGAAAATGTAGAACAGCAGAGCCGGCGGCAGGGCCCCCTGAAACACGAGTCCACCTTCCCAGATGGCGATCCAGCCCCAGGGATTGCTCCACGAGTAGCCATCGGGGTACATGATGATATGGGCGATGCGGGTTCCCGCGATCCCGAGGATAAGAATCCAGAATCCCATGGTCAGGATGTGTTCGGGATTGATTCCGGCCTTCTTGGCATCGCGTTGCATGAAGTGCATCGCGGTCAGAAAGCCGATCGCGACCATCAACCCGTAGGTATGGAAGGTGAGCGGACCGATCTTAAACAGAACGGGAAACATGGCGCTTATGCTCCAGCCAGTACCAGGAGATCATCAGCAGGACGACGCCGGTACAGATGCCTGAATCCGCGATGTTGAACGCGGGGTAACGCTTCCAGGGGAAATCAAAGGGCACGAAATAGAAATTGACCTGCAAGAAGTCCACGACGGAGCCGCGAAAAAAACGGTCGATCAGGTTTCCAATCGCGCCCCCGGCAACCATGCCGTAGGCGATGGCCTGCGTGCGAGAGTCTTGATGCAAATGGCGAAACAGGTAGACCAACACTCCTGCGGCGAATAGCGGCGCGATGTAGGCGACCAGCGGTCGGTCGTTAAACGCGCCGCCCACAAGACCGGTATTGCGCTCATGGGTAATGAAGAAGAAGGTGGTCTCTCGGCCGTCAAAAGTAACGCTGCCCTCGGGGATCCAATGGACAATCGCCGCCTTGGTCACCTGGTCTACAAGCAGGATCGCCAAGCAGACTCCAAAGACCCAGACCAACTGCCGCGCACGTGTATTCACAAAAGTGCTTAGTGCAACCGCGGCGCGTGGCGGCTGTTCTGTTCGCGCTCTACCTTCGACTGGCATTCGATGCAGTACCGCGCCGCGGGAAACGCTTCGAGGCGCTTCTTGGCGATTTCCTTGTCGCAGTTCTGGCAGTTGCCATAGGTGCCCGAGTGCACACGGGTCAACGCCTCGTTGATCTGCTGCAAGCGCTCCGACTCGCCGCTGGCGATGTTCAGCGCGGTCTCGCGTTCGAAATGATCCGTCCCCACCTCGGCCGCATTGGCGGCATCGGCGATTCCCTCGCTCGCGGGCTGGTAAAGATTGGATTCCTCGATCCGATGCAGGCCCTCGCTCAGGCGTTCGCGTTCAGTGAGGAGGAGTTTCTCGAACTTCTTGACCTCTTTGCTGTTCATCCCGCGCTATTCTCCCAGTTGTTCGACGCAGCGGTGGCAGAGTTGCGGGTGCCCGGAGTGAGTCCCCACGGATTCCCGGTAGTTCCAACACCGCGTGCATTTTTGGCCGGGCGCACGCGACACCACCACCAGGAGCTTGTCGTCGCTCGCGGCGGCTTCAGGCGTCACGGGGCCCAACGCACACTTGGACACGATGAAAATTCCCTCAAGCTGTCCGTCGCACGCGCGCAGGATTTGCTCCGTGCGCTCGTCTCCGGGCGTAAGGGTTACAGCCGCTTCGAGTGAAGTTCCGATCAGTTTAGCGCGGCGAGCCTCTTCGAGCGCTTTGGAAACGACGCCGCGCATGCGCAGGAGTTCGTCCCATTTCTCGCGGGCCGCGTCAGGAAGACAATATTCATTGCGAACCGGCGGGAAAAGCGTGAGGTGTATGCTGTCCGCCGTCTTCAAATGCGCGGGCAAGTACTGCCAGGCTTCGTCGCAGGTATAGACCAATACCGGCGCGAGCAATTTGAGCAAATCCACAAGCAATTCGGCGATAACCGTCTGCCCCGCGCGGCGTTCGCGTGAGTCCCGCGCGAAGGTGTAGAGCCGGTCTTTGAGAATGTCGAGATAGAACGCGCTGAGTTCCACGGCGCAGAAATTGTGCGCGGCGTGATAGACCTGATGGAATTCATAGGTCTCGTAGGCCTTCATCACACGCGACTTCAGCGCCTGCATCTCATGCAACGCCCATTGATCCACTTCGAGCAGTTGGTCAAACGGCACGGCATCGTTCGGGCCGAAATCGCCGAGATTGGCAAGCATATAGCGGAACGTGTTGCGAATCCGGCGGTAGGCGTCCATCATGCGCGTGAGAATTTCGCGCGACACGCGGATGTCCTGGCGGTAATTCTCGCCGGTCACCCAGAGCCGGGCGATGTCCGCGCCGTACCCGTTGGTCAGATCGGTCAGGTCAAGCGAATTGCCCAATTTCTTGGACATCTTCTTGCCTTCGCCGTCCACGACGTACCCCGTCGTCACCACGGTGCGGAACGGCGGCGTGCCTTTGACGGCGACCGCGGGAATGATCGACGCCTGGAACCAGCCTCGGTGTTGATCGCTGCCTTCGAGATACATGTCGGCCGGCCACGCGAGGTCGGAACGCAGTTCACACACGGCGCGGTTGCTCACGCCGGAGTCAAACCAGACATCGAGAATGTCGGTCTCTTTGCGGAACGCTTTGCCGCCGCACTTCGCGCAGGCAGCGCCCGAGGGCAGCAGCTCCGACGCGGGCGTATCGAACCAGCGGTCGATGCCGTCCGCCGTGGACAAGGCCAATTCCTCGATCCGCTTCAAACTCTCGGCGGTCGCGTAGGGTTCGTCGCAATCCGCGCAGTAAAACACGGGAATCGGCACGCCCCAGGCCCGCTGACGGCTGATACACCAGTCCGGACGCTGGGCGATCATGCCCTGAATGCGCTCTTTGCCCCAGTCGGGTACCCACTGCACTTGATCCACACCCTGCAACAGGCGCTCACGCAGCCCGTCATGGTCCACGCCGATGAACCACTGCGGGGTCGCGCGGAAAATAACGGGTTTGCTGCACCGCCAACAATGGGGATACGAGTGCTCGAGTTTTGAGGAGCCCAGCAAGTGTCCGCTGGCGGTCAGGTCCTCAACGATTTGGGGATTGGCGCGAAACACTTGCTGTCCGGCGTACTTCCCGCCCTCGGCAGTGAACACGCCGCGCGAATCGACCGGCGAAAAAGGCGGAATGCCGTAACGTGCGCCGACAACGTAGTCTTCCTGACCGTGCCCAGGCGCGGTGTGCACGCACCCCGTGCCCGCGTCGAGCGTGACGTGGTCGCCCAAGATCACGGGGCACTCCTTCGCGGAGTCAAAGACGTGTTTGTAGGTGTACCCCTCGAGTTCGGTCCCGGCGAAGGTCTTGATGCGGGTATGGTTCGTGATGCCGCAAGCCTCAAGCGCGGCGGGCGCGAGCAACGTGGCCATGATCAGCGTCTCGCCGCCAACGTCAAACGCGCCGTACTCGAATTCGGGATGCACGCAAACCGCGCGATTCGCGGGAAGGGTCCAGGGGGTGGTCGTCCAGATTACATAGCTAACCTTGCCCGAGAGGCCCGGAAGTGGCTTGAGCGCCTCGAACTTTACGAAAACACTCGGGGAAGTGTGATTGGCGTACTCAACCTCGGCCTCGGCCAGGGCCGTCTCACAGCTCGGACACCAGTGAATCGGCTTGAGGCCTTTGTACACGATGCCCTTGAGGTACATCTCGGAAAACACGCGGATGATCGTCGCGACGTACTCCGGACTCAGGGTCAGATAGGGACGCTCCCAGTCGCCGGTGACGCCGAGCCGCCGAAAGCCCTCGCGATGAAGGTCCACATACTTCAGCGCAAACGCGCGGCAGCGCTGGCGAATCTCGACTTGGGTTAGTCCCTTGGCCTCGCTGCCGAGTTCGTTGACGACTTTGTGCTCAATAGGCAGGCCGTGGCAGTCCCAGCCGGGGACGTACGGCGCGTCGAACCCCGACATTTGCTTGGACTTAACGACGATGTCCTTGAGGATCTTGTTGAGGGCGTGCCCGGCGTGCAGGATGCCGTTGGCGTAAGGGGGGCCGTCGTGCAGGACATAGCGCGGACGTCCCTTGCCCGCCTCGCGCATGCGCTGATAGAGTCCCATCTCGTCCCAGCGCTTGAGCATCTCCGGCTCGCGCTGGGTCAATCCAGCCTTCATCGGGAAGTCCGTTTCAGGCAGGTTTACCGTCGCTTTATAGTCAATCGCGCTCATCAATTGTGACCCGATCCTGCTGGGAGATTTTCGCCCTAGGCTTCCCTTCAAAGTGGCCAAAACGGTAGCATGCAGAGCCTGCGAAAGTCAAAAAGAGGGAGCCTGAGTTCCCCTTAAGATATCCTTATTAAGAAGTGAAGTATACCCAATGAGGCGATTGGGGAAGTATTGTGGCCAAAGCAGGGCTCGCCAGCGCAGCGCCAGGACCAGCGGAAATTTTTCGCATCCGGAAAGGAGAGAACGTGACGGGAGGTCCTTCAGAACCGCACAAAAAGTCAAGAGTATCATGGGTGGCTTTGGTAGGCTTGCGACGGACGGGGATACGCAACGGGCAAGGGTGTTAGTCACATGAATCACTGCGCAAGAATAGGCCTAGCTATCGACTATATCGAGCAGCATCTTTGTGAGCCGTTGGCGGTTCAAGCCATTGCGCGGTGTTCCTATTTCTCCCCGTTCCATTTTCAGAGGGTTTTTCAAACTATCACGGGCATGTCAGTCAAGGAATATATCACGGGGCGTCGTCTACACGAAGCCGTGGGTGAACTGCGCAGCGGGAAGACACGAATCCTGGAGATCGCGCTGAAATATCAATATGAGACTCACGAGTCATTCAGCCGCGCCTTCAAGAGACGATACAGAATGACACCTCGGCAGTTTCGAGCGACTTTGCCCGATGTGGTTATTTTCGAGAGAATCAAGGTATCAAAGCGCAAAGGAACGACAGGAGAAACAAGTATGGAACCCAAGATCATCGAGAAGCGCGAATTCAAGGCTATTGGCCTGGAACTACGCACAACTACATGTGAGAGCAAGAATTTACACGCCATTCCAGAATTCTGGAAACGTTTTCTCCAGGAGGATATGGCCAGCAAGATTCCCAATCGAACGCGGCCTAATACCTTGTTGGGGATGTGCGCCGACTGTGCGGATGATGGATCTTTTTCCTACATCATTTGTGCGGAGGTTGACACTTTCGATGAGATGCCCGATGGAATGGTTGCCCGATCCGTCCCCGCGGCGAAATACGCGGTTTTCACCTCAATAGGCAAAATACCCGAGAGCATTCAGGAAGCGTGGCAATATATCTTTTCAAGCGGCCTTGCAGCACTTGGTTACGAGCACGCTGGCACGGAGGACTTTGAGCTATACGATGAGCGTTGTACTGGGCGCGAAGATTCGGAGGTTGATATCTATATTCCCATCAAGTGAAAGTGGTATGGCGTGTCGCCAGAAACACTTGTTTGAGCAGGTTCCACGCGATCGACAACACGGGTGCGATGATGGTTCGCGGTAAACGGCGTAAGTACGCGATTGGCTTCGGAGTCTTTGCTTTTTGTCTTGCGGCTGGATTCGGTTTCGTGTTGGCCGCTGACGGCGCGGTGGGGCCTGCCGCGAAATCTATCTCAGTTCGGCTGCGCATGTTCGGATATGACGGGGAAACCCCGCGCCGCGAGCTATTACGCTTTCATCAGGCATTGCGCTTGGGCGATACGCCTGACGCGGTGTTGCGCTCCTTCTTCGAGCAGAAGGCCAAACACCTTGAGCTGCATCAGACAGAAGAGCGCTGGGTCGTACTGACGCCGCTGACGTTGTTCGAACCCAACTGGATTCTCAAGCTGATGTTTCGCGCGGGGCGGCTGACCTCCATCCAAATCAGGCACTATGATTCCGGCGATAGACCGCCCGAAGGGGCACCTATCGATCAGCAGACCGAAGAATGAGCGTAGAACGTTGAGAGAACTTCTCATCGAGATACGCACGGGTTTTTTCGAAGGCGACAGATTGCTGCTCAGTTCGGGTGATGCCCGCCGCGGACTCTGTTTTTCCTGGTTGTTGGAAGTATGAGTGGACACCCTGGGGGATGACCTCTACGGTAGCGTGGGAGCGTGGGGCAAGATTTTGTATCTCCGCGGGCCATCCGTTCGCCGGAGCGATGGTGTCTAGTTCCGCGAGCAGGTAGAAGCACGGCTGGGTGAGTAACGGCAAGACTCGTGAGGGCTTGATCCCTTGCCATATCGGCGCGGGCGCGGGCGCCCAGAGCGCGCAGGCCTTGGCGCGCGGTTCCATGGCGGTGGCGAACGCCGCGAGCGTGCCGCCGATGCCGTATCCCCCGAACGCCATGCGGTTGTCATCCGGTGTGAAGCCAAGCTCCCCGAGACGCGCTAGATCGAAGGCAAGCAGCGCGTTTTGCATGTTCTTTCGGTGATAGGCGAGGTCGGTGAAACGCAGATCGCGCGTGTCGGGCACAACAGCGGCATATCCCCAACTGGCCATGTACTCGTGAAAACTTTGGTGGTAGTAGGCGCGCGCGTTTACTCCCAGCACCCAGACGAGCACGGGCAGCGGCTCGTTTACGCCTGCCGGGGTGTAGACGGTAATGCCCAGCGGTTGGCCGTCGACCGCGTCGTCCGTGATGATGCGCGTTTGCTGCACGGCATGCGGCCCAAGCGGCGCGGGCGGCTCCACGAACGGCGCGGGCGGATGCACGGGGAAGAAGGTTTCTTCAATGGGCCTGCAGCCTGTAAGGAATCCGACTGAGAGTACGATCAAGAAGAACGCTTGAATGAGGCGCATAGACTTTCTTTCCTTCACGAGAGGCGCATCCTGTAGTCCTCGTAACCAAACCGCCGCACCACTTCAAGTTCGTCGTGGTCGCTGTGGTAAATCGCAATACTGGGCAGCGGTACGCCGTTGAACGTCGTGGTCTTGACCATGCTGTAGTGCGCCATGTCGGTAAACACGAGGCGATCGCCGGCGCGTAACGGGCGCGCGAAACTGTAGTCGCCGATCACGTCGCCCGCTAGACAGCTTACCCCGCCGAGGCGGTACGTGTACGGTAGCTCGCCGGGCAACTGCGCGCCAATGATCTGCGGACGGTACGGCATCTCGAGGACGTCGGGCATGTGCGTGGTGGCCGAGGTGTCAAGGATGGCGATGTCGCGCTCGTTGCGGACAATGTCGAGAACCGTTGCGACGAGAAAGCCCGTGTGCAGCGCGATGGCCTCGCCGGGTTCCAAGTAGACCTCCAGCGGCCAGCGGTGTTTGAAGTCGGTGATTACGCGCACAAGACGTTCGATGTCATATCCCGGACGCGTTATGTGATGCCCTCCCCCGAAATTGACCCAGCTCATGCGCGGAAGGTACTCGCCGAAGCGGTCTTCAAATGCGGCGAGCGTACGTTCGAGGGCGTCCGAGTCGAGCTCGCACAACGTGTGGAAATGCAGACCCGAAATGCCGTCGAGCAACTCAGGGCGGAATTGCGCGGCCGTGACGCCCAGGCGCGAACTCGGTCCGCACGGGTCGTAGAGAGCCACCTCGACTTCGCGATGCTCAGGGTTCACGCGCAGCCCGCACTGTATTCGGCGTGGCGCGGACTGCACCCGGGCCCGGTAGCGTTCCCACTGCGTGAACGAGTTAAAGACGATATGATCGGCGATGGGAAGCAGTTCATCTATTTCCGCATCGCGGTACGCGGGCGAATATACGTGCACTTCTCCGCCAAATTCATCGTGGCCCAATCGTGCCTCGTGAATGCCGCTGGCGGTCGTGCCCGCGAGCACGTGTCGAATACGCGGGAAAAGGCTCCACATCGCAAAGCCCTTCAGCGCGAGCAGGATTTTGCACCCCGCGCGTCGTTGAATATCGGCGAGCATGCGAAGGTTGTTTTCAAGAAGTCCTGTTTCGATCACAAAACAGGGCGAAGGCGTCTGAGACGGTTTGAAGTTCATCGATCACTCCCGCGAATTCCACCGCGAACAGGTCGTGGTGCTGATTGCGAAGAGTCTACTTTGTTTTGGCCTCTTCGGTCCAGGGAGCGCCCAGGATGCGTTCGAGGTCGGCGGCGCTGACTTGGAGATCGCGCACGGCGCGGGCGCGTTCGAGGTTGAACGAGAGCAGATTGCGCGCACTGTCAAGGAGATCGATGAACGAAGCCCCCGCGTCCGAGGCGTAGCTTCCCAGCAGGCTTTCATAGATCCGCTGCGCCTGCGGGAGGAGCGTCTCGTCGTAGAGCTTCAGGCGTCGCTGGGCATCTTCAACGCCGTAGAGTGCCATGCGCGCATCGTTTTCGAGCATCAACGCGGCGGCGCGCTGGTCGTGGTGGGCGGCGGCCTCGCGCTGTTCCGCTTCGGCGATGCCCGCGCGCACTTTGTTGCGCCAGACGGGCAGCGTCACTTTGAACTCGACCATGATATCGTCTTGCGCGTCCTGACTGCGCACATTGCCGCGAAAGCGCGCGAGGGTATCGACGTCCATCAGCGCGTCGATGCGGTTCATCTCGCCCGTGGCCAGGCGATTCCCGGCGTTGAGCGCCTCGAGTACGGCGGTGGATTTCGGCATGCCGGGCATTTCTTTCATTTCTTCATACGAGAGTCCAACGCCCACCATCGGGTAGCCCATTTTGCGCGCCTCGGTAACCATAGCTTTGCGGCTGTCGGCCATTTTTCCCATGGACGCGAGTTCGGGATTGGCGACGCGTAACTGCGCGAGCACCGCGGGCGCGGGCGGCGGCGCGGGGGGGAGGGTGGCCGGCTGCGGCCATTCCGGCGGCTCCGCGGCGGCACGGCCCAGCGCCGTGGTCAGTTGCGACGCGACCGACGGGCGCATTTGCTGCATCGCCTGATACTCATTATCAAGCATCGCCTTTTCATTCTGCATGCGCAGCAGTTCGTCCTCCATCGCGAGCCCTGCGGCGTAGCGCGCGCGCACGGCGTCCTCCATGAATTGCAGCAACTTGGCCTGCGCCTCGGCGGCCTTGATGCGTTCCGACAGCAGCGCGTAATCGAAGTACGCGCGCTTTACCGTGGCGAACAGGCGGTTACGTTCATCGTTAAGACGCTGCAAGGCCGCTTCCGCCTCTGCCTGCGCCGCATCGCCGCGCGCCTGACGCGTCCCGAACCACGGAAACATCTGCATGATGGACGCCTGGTACTGGCTCTGCGTGGATTGCACAAAATAGGCGTAGTTGAACTCGGGATCGGGCAGCGCCTTTACCTGGGGAATGCGTTCGAGCGCCGTGCGCCATTCCGCATAGCGCGCCAGCAGCGTGGGATGTTTTTCGGCGGCCTCAAGCAAGTAGCCGCGCAGTTCGTCGTTTGCGGCGAAGAACGCGGGGGGCTTCAGCGTATCCGCAGACGTATCAGGTGCGGCCGCAGCGAGTACAAACCCGATAGCGCACAGCAGATTCATGCGTCGACTCCTTGTTCGTCTTTCCCGAAACGGAAGCGCATCTCTTTCCGCCAGCAATATACCGTTGGCACGACAAAAAGCGTGAGCAGTACGATCATCATGCCGCCGAAGGAAGGAATCGCCATGGGCGTCATCAAGTCTGCGCCGCGTCCGGTCGAGGTGAAGACGGGGATCAACGCGAGGATCGTGGTCGCGGTCGTCATGAGGCACGGGCGGATGCGGCGCAGGCCTGCGGCGACGGTGGCCTCACGGATCTCCTCGATGGATTTCGGGCGCCGCTTCGCAAAACTCTGATCGAGGTAGGTGGCCATGATTACGCCGTCGTCCTCCGCGACGCCGAAGAGCGCGATGAATCCCACCCACACCGCGACGCTGAGGTTGATGGGATGTACTTGAAACAGCGTGCGCATATTGACGCCGAGCACGTCGAAATTGAGGAACCACGGTTGGCCGTAGAGCCAGACCAAAAGCATGCCGCCGCCCCACGCGATGAAAATGCTCGAGAAGACCAGTCCGGTGGTGAAGACGGAGCGGAACTGAAAATAGAGCACGAGAAACATTAGGAACATAGACAGAGGAATGACGATGGACATCGTGCGTTGTGCGTGAAGCTGATTCTGGTAACTTCCTGCAAACGCGTAACTGACGCCTTGTGGAACGACAAACTCGCCAGCGGCGCGTTTTTCTTCCAGGAAGCGTTGGCATGCCTCGACGACATCGACTTCCGCATACTCCGGCTTTTTGTCGAACAATACATAGCCGGTCAGAAAGCTGTCCTCACTCTTAATCGCCATCGGACCGCGCGTGTACTGAATCGTCGCCAATTGCGCCAAGGGAATTTGCGCACCGTCCATTGCGGGCACAAGCACCCTGTCCAGGGCTTCGATGTTGTCGCGGAGTTCTCGGAGATACCGCACGCGCACGGGGAAACGTTTGCGGCCCTCGACTGTCGTCGTGATGGCCATGCCGCCGAGCGCCGTCTCGATGGCGTCCTGGACGGCGCGAATACTCAGGCCGTACCGCGCGATGGCCGCGCGATCAATGTCGATCTCGAGATACGGATTCGCCACGCTGCGATCGGCGATAACGCTGGCGGGTTCGACACCGGGAATTTCCTTCAGGAAGCGTTCGATCTGCAGGCCTGCTTCGTCAATGGCGGCGAGGCTTGGCCCTTTTACCTTGACCCCCATTGGTGCGCGCATACCGCTCTGCAGCATCACGATGCGGGCGCTGATAGGCTGCAGCTTCGGCGCGGAAGTTGTTCCGGGCAATTCCGCTGCGGCGACGATCTCTTTCCAAATGTCGTCGGGCGTTCGGATGTGATCGCGCCATTGTCGGAAGGGGCGTCCCCACGGATCGGGAATGAGATTGCCTTGTCCATCGCGCGGGTAGTTGTTGGTCGTCGGGTCATACTTGAATGACATGCGTCGCCCATCGGAATCCACGATGAACTCGGACTTGTAGTGAATCACGGTCTCGATCATGCCGATCGGCGCAGGATCGAGGGGGCTCTCCGCGCGTCCGAGTTTGCCAACGACCTGCTCGACCTCGGGAATCGCCGCGATGGCTTTGTCTTGCTTTCCAATCACGTCGAGCGCCTCGCCGATCGACGCATGCGGCATCAGTGAGGGCATATAGAGATACGACCCCTCGTCGAGGGGAGGCATAAACTCTTTGCCAAAGCCTGGGAACTTGTGGACAAGCACGGAGTATGGGCCGAACGAGCGGACGGTCTCGGCGGCAATTCCAGCGCGGTCCGCCGCCGCAGGAATGAACCCAAAGAGCCGGTCAAAACCCAGCCACGCAGTGTACCCTGTGATGGCGAGAAGCGCCGGCAGGCAAAGGTAAAGCAGCTTGTGGCTCAGGCACCAGCGCAGAATGGGTCCATAGAACCGTTGGAACACGAAGAAGAACGCGAGGAGCCCGCCGATCAGCGCGAAAACAAAGATGAGATTGCGCGTGAGGCCAAGTCCCGGACCGAGGGGCAGCCAGTCGAGCGTCAACGCAATGCCAAGCAGGGCGGCAACGATGAGGTTTCCCGCGACAGGCGTCTTGCGTTGAACGCCTTCCGGGAGACGCCGCGCGATGAGATGATAGACGCCGACAACGACAAGCAGGAAGCCCAGCCATGCCTTATAGAACAAGGCGACGCCGATTCCCGCGACGATGAGCAGCAGCAATCCTGCGCGCCGCAGGTTTTCCGAGCGTGAACGCGACGCGAAGAGCAGATGCGCGAGCGCGGGAGTGATGGTTACCGCGACGACGACGGAAGAGGCGAGGGCGAAGGTCTTTGTGAACGCAAGCGGACGGAAGAGTTTGCCTTCGGGCCCCGTCATCGCAAACACGGGAAGAAAGCCGATAAGCGTTGTGCCGACGGCGGTCACGATAGCGCTGCCGACTTCGCTTGCCGCGCGGTAAACGACCATAAGCCGGTCTTCACGGGGGTCCGCTTCGCGCAAATGCTTGAGAATGTTCTCGCAGATGATGATGCCCATGTCGACGAGCGTGCCGATGGCGATGGCGATGCCAGACAATGCGACGATGTTTGCATCCACTCCAAACAGCTTCATGCAGATGAAGCACATGAGCACCGCGAGCGGCAATGACATGCTGATCAGCAGGCTGCTGCGCAGGTGCAGCACCATGACGACGACCACGATTATGGTGACGAGTATTTGCTGGTAGAGTGCGTCGTTGAGGGTGCCCAGTGTCTCGTAGATCAGGCCCGTGCGGTCGTAGAAAGGCACGACGGTGAGTGTACTTAGCGTCACCCACGCCGGCCATTGCGCACGCGGCGTGGCGCGGAGCCAGCGCGTCCAGTTCTCCTGATGGAGCGCCGCGCCGGAGAACGCCTCGAAGTTTTGGTTCTTGGCAAACGCCGCGATTTCATCGTTCGACGGGCGTGGCTCGCGCAGCACGGCTTTTGACGGCAGCCCCGGCGCGATCTCGGCAATCTTGGCCTTGACGCCTTTGATCACCTGGAGCGGGTTCGACCCGTAGCGCGCGACGACAATCCCGCCGACGGCCTCGGCGCCTTCCTTGTCGAGCACGCCGCGCCGCATTTCGGGGCCAAGCTGCACTTTCGCGACGTTGCGCACGTAAACCGGGACGTTGTCATTGGTCTTGACGACGGTGTTTTCAACGTCCTGAACGTTCTTGATGAATCCACGTCCGCGCACGAGATACTCCGCGCGATTCACCTCGATTGTGCCCGCGCCGACGTCGATGTTTGAACTGCGTACAGCTTCGAAGAGATCCATCAACGTAACGCCATACGCACGCATCGCGTCTGGGTCCGCGTCGATCTGGTACTCCATGACGTAGCCGCCCACGCTCGCGACTTCGCTGACCCCGCCCGCGCCCAACAGCGCAAACCGCACCTGCCAATCTTGTGTTGTGCGCAGTTCCTCCTGGTCCCAGCCGCCCGCGGGTTTGCCGTCGGGGTCGCGGCCCTCCAGGGTATACATGAACACTTGACCCAGCGCGGTCGCGTCGGGACCCAGCGCGGGCTGCACGCCCTCGGGCAGGCTGTCCGCGGGAAGGCTGGCGAGTTTTTCGAGCACGCGGCTGCGTGACCAATAGAAATCGACGCCTTCCTCGAAGATGATGAAGATCGTCGAGAAGCCGAAGTAGGAGTAGCTGCGCACGGTTTTCACGCCGGGCATGCCCATGAGCGCCGCGGTCAGCGGGTACGTGATCTGATCTTCGACGTCTTGCGGCGAACGGCCTTCCCATTTTGTGAAGACGATCTGCTGGTTTTCTCCAATGTCCGGAATGGCATCCACGGCGACCGGCGATCGCGGCAGATCGCCCAGAGACCAGTCGAACGGCGCGACCATTACGCCCCAGGCGGTGAAAAATAGGATCAGCAGGAACACAACCAGCTTGTTCTTCAGGCAGAAGAAAATCAGATGCTCGATCCACGACATTCGTTCAGGCGGCGCGCTGGTTTCGGAATGATCGCTCACGGCTTCGCCTCCGGCGCGCCGAATGTTTCTTCCACGGAGCCGCAGGTCAGCATCGATTCCCCGTAGTACGGATTGCGGATGTCTTCAGTCGTTTGCAGCCAATCCGCGCCTTTTCCATCGAAGGCCATAGGGCAATGCGCGCGGTAGAGCGGAGGTCCCGCCCCGATGCCAAAGGACTTCAGCGTGGGAAGCAGCGCCTTCATCAGGGCATCGAGTCCCGTGCGAAGCGCACCAATCTCCTCGGTGGCGGTCAATGTGTCCAGCCCGCCGCGCAGTGCGTTGAGGTCCGTCATCCATTGCTCATGCGCCGCGCCGCTGAGCAGCATCATGTCCACACCGTCCAACGCGCGCGCTACCTGCGAGACCGCGCCCTTCGCTTTCATCGCGTCATCGCTGGCCAACGCATCCGCCAGCGCCGCCGTCGCCAGGCCGACGCCGCGCAGTTGAGACTGGAACTCCGCCGGTGCTGATGCCGCCGCGCGTTCTGCGGGCGCTGCCGCGGCGGTCTTCTCGACGGGATTCATCATGCTCGGGCGCGCAAGAAGCTGCTGGGCGCTGTCGATCTTGAAATTACCGCGCGTCACCACGCGCTCGCCTTCCTGAAGTCCTTCCACAACGATATAGTAGTCGCCCGCGCGGGGGCCGAGTTTGACTTCGCGCCCTTCAAACGCCGGGCCGTTGGCATTGTCGGGGAGCGCAACGTAGACCACAGCGCGTTTGCCCGTCACCAACGCCGCCGATACCGGAATCACCAGCGGTTTGGCGGCGTCGGCCGATGCCTGCGGGATGTAGCCAAGGTCTTCGGCGCGGACCAACGGCATTCCGCACACGTCGCAGTTTCCGGGGCCGTCCTTGATGATTTCCGGGTGCATCGGCGAGATCCATTTGCCCGCGAGTCCGGGATCCATCACCCTTCCGTCCGAGGCGACTTCCGCGTGCGCGATCGCCCGTACAAACATGCCCGGTTTCAGCCGCTGATCTTTGTTCACCACGTTGAGCCGGATGTTCACCGCGCGCGTCATCGGGTCGAGTACGGGATCAATAAACGCGATGCGCGCTTCGAAACGTTCGCCCGGGAACGCCTCGGCCTCGAAACTCACCATTTGGCCATAGTGCAGCCACGCGAGGTCCGATTCATAGGCTTGGAGTTTCACCCAGACCGCGCCGAGGTCGGCGATCTTGTAGATGGGCATGCCCTTCTCCACGTATTCGCCTTCCTGGCCATTGCGCTCAATCACCGTGCCGCCGATGGGGGCATAGATCGTGATCCGATCGGAAGGAGAACTCGCCTGTTCCGCCTGCCGCACCTGCTCATCGGTGAGTCCCCAGCGACGGAGTTTGCTCCGCGCGGCCTCGAGCGTGGTCTGCGCCGCCTGCCGCAACACCTCCGGCGCGTCGGGTTTGACCGAGGCCACCGCCTGCGCGGCGCGCCGCAACTCGCCTTGTGTCGACAGCAATTCCGGACTGTACAGCGAGACCATGTGATCGCCCTTGCGCACGGCGATGCCGGTGTAGTCCACATAGAGCCGGTCCAGACGCCCCGGCACCCACGCCGAGATCGTGGCCAGGCGCGTTTCGTCGTAGTCGATTTTGCCGACCATACGCACGTCAACCGACGCGAATCGCCGTTCAACCGGCGCGGTCTCGACGTCCATCAACGCTGCGGCGGCCGGACTACTCTTGAATACGCGTGGATTGTCGTTGTCACCTGACCCAGTTCCCGCCGGGATGAGATCCATACCGCAGATGGGGCATTTGCCTGGCTTGCTCTGCCGGATTTGCGGGTGCATCGAGCAAGTCCAGACCGTCTCCTCGGCCTGGCCGTGGTCGTGGACCGCTGAATTTGTTTCTGGTGCAGTTGCCGTTGGGTGTCCCCAGCGATAGCCCGCAACGAACGCCGCCGCAACGAGCGCCAGCGTGAGCCACGTTCTCCAACCCAAACGCCGGTGCGACTTTCCGCCGGGACCATGCAGCATCGCGTCGTTCTCCTTCCGAGGCACCGCCCCGTGTGCACTGCAATCTCGACTGCTACTACGGAACAACGAACGTACTGCCTGAACATGCCCGCGGACTTCTGGGCGTGTTCAGAGAAAGCAACTACCATGCCATCTATGCGCGGTATCGATTAAACCACGCGCGTTCCTCAAAGGGCTTCCTCTTCAGTTTCGGGAATGTCTCCTTGGGAACGCCCAGCGGCAAGAGCACCCGCGCCACTTTCGTCTCAGGAATCCCCAACAGCTTGCCGATACGCTCCGCGCGATCTTCTGCGCGCAGCCATCCGTCGATCCAGACCGTCGCATACCCCAGTGCCGTGATCGCCAGGAGCATGTTTTCGACCGCCGCCGCGCAGTCTTCGACTACGAACGACAACCCATGGTATTCCTCCGGCGATTCCTTGTTCACGACGCAGACAATGAACGCCTTGGCCTGTTGCGCCGCCACGTTGACCGTATGCATCGCGGCGATTTCGTGCACCAGCAGCGGGGCATCCACGATAACGAATTCCGTGGTCTGCAGATTTTTGCCCGAAGGCGCCATCAAGCCCGCCTCGACAATCTTGCGCAAGTCTTCTTCAGGCACAGGCTTATCCAGATAACGTCCGCGATAGCTGCATCGCGCCCGTATGGCTTCAAATACATCCATGCGACTTCTCCTTCCTTGCGGCACCCTCTCCGGAAGTACTTTAATCCAATTCCTCTCCGCGTTGGAGAAATGTGCTTACTCTTTTTTCCCCTCCGCCAAAGAAGTCACGTGCCCCCACAGGTCTTCGACATGCAGCGGATTGAAAATGCTGACATCGCGAAGGACGAAACGCTGCGTTCCGCCGTAGAGGACGGCTCCAGGCGCGATCGGTCCCGGCTTCAGCGCGCGGAATCGCTCGATCCCCTTGACGAAATCGGAAGAAAACGTCACTGCGGATTTGATCTCGAGCGGAATCAAGCACCCTTTCTCCCGGATGAGCATGTCGACTTCATTTCCGTGCGAATCTCGAAAGAAAAACGCTTCAGGACGAATTCCTCGATTGAACGCACCCTTGAGGATGTCCACGATCACCAAATTCTCATATAGGCCGCCGCGTAAGGGGTCGCGTGCGGCCTGTGGGGAGTCGTGAATTCCTAGCAAGAACGCAGCGAGACCGGGATCGGTAAAGTAGATTTTCGGTGACTTGATGACACGCTTCGAAATGTTTTCGAAATAGGGCGGCAACTCAAAAATCACATAGGACGCTTCAAGGACGCTGAGCCAGTTTCGAATCGTTGTGCTCGACACGCCCACGTCGTTGGACAACGATGCGTAATTGATGATTTGTCCTACCCGCCCAGCCAGCAGCGTCATAAATTTCTGAAACTGCGACAAATCACGCAGGTGAATCATTGCCCGCACGTCACGCTCGACATAGGTCTGAAAATACCCATTGTAGAACCGGCGCGGCGAAAGATTCTCCTCGTGGACTCGCGGAAAACAACCCCGGACAACGAGTTCAAAGGGATCCCACTCCGCCTGGTAGTTTCGAAGCTCTGAAACCGAAAACGGCCATAGCGTCAGCATCGCCGTGCGCCCGGCAAGAGACTGCGCGATGACCTCGTGCAGTTGTGGCTGGTGACTGCCCGTCAGGATGAACATGCCCCGGCGCCGTGTGTTGTCCACGATGCCTTGCAGGTACGACAGCAGCGAAGGGACGCGCTGGATTTCGTCCAGGATACCGCCGTTTGGCATTTGGGCGAGAAAGGCGCGTGGATCGGTCTCCGCCACCAGGCGAACGTCGGGGGCTTCCAACGTGTGGTATGGCATGTCTGGAAACGCCATTCGCGACAATGTGGTCTTGCCCGACTGACGTGGCCCGAGAATCGTGACTACCGGGTATTCCTTAGTAGCCTGGCGCAGCTCATGCTCTATCGCGCGCGCAATCATAGAAGTACTGTACCTTGGTTGCGTGCAAATCGCAAGCAAAAGTTTCTATTTGCACAACCCTCCTGCCCTTGACCGCGTCTCGCGTATCCCCGTATAGTTCGCAGGTGAAGTGAAAGGAAATGCCATGGGACTCGGTGAAGAACTCGGATTTAGAGCGGGCTTTCAGGAAGATGGGCACGAGATGTTGCTGGGCGTGTATTACACGGCCAGCGTGCTTCGCAAACGGGCGGCGGATTTCTTCCGCGCGCGCGATGTGAGCGATGTGCAGTTTAACGTGCTGATCCTGTTGCGCCATCAGAGCGGCGAGACCGGCGGGCTGACGCAGGTCGAACTGAGCCGTATGCTGCTTGTGAATCCGGGCAACATCACCACGCTTATCGATCGTATGGAGAAGGCCGGGCTGGTGGAGCGCGCCGCCGTGGGGGGAGATCGTCGATACAACCTTGTGCGGCTTACGGCAAGGGGAAGTTCTGTGCTCGATTCGTGCGAGGAAGACTACTTCGCCGAGGTGCGCAGGCTGACCCAGGACTTTTCGCCCGAGGAGCAGACTGCCCTCCTGAAGCTGCTTGAACGGCTCCGGGCTCAGGCGCGTTAGCCTGGTCTTACAGAATTCATGGAAGGAAAGAATACATTGATCCGTATTGCACGGCGGACCGTATTGCATCTTTGCGCGGTGACGTTTCTTGTCGGCGGCGTTGCGCAGGCGCAGGCTTCCGACCCCACGGAGCTGGCCTCGCGTTTGGCCAGCGGCGACAAGATCCAAGCGGCGTTTGACGCCGCGCGTTACGGTCCCGAGGCGATTCCCGTGATTGCGCCGTTGATCGAGGATTCCTCTTTCGACACCCGCTCTGCGGCACAGAACGCGCTCGAGCGGATTGTGGCGATTTCAGGAGGGCGCGAAGACACGCGCCGCGCCGCGAGCACCGCACTGTGCGAGGCGATTCCTCGTCTGCAGACTCCCGAGGCGCGCAAGACGCTGCTCCGAATGCTCTCCGTGTCGGGCGGCCCGGAGGCCGCGCCGCGTCTGCGCGAATGGTTGGGCGATGCAGAACTCTGCGACATGGCGATCTTCGCATTGCAGGCGATCGGCGGTCCCGTAGCGGCGCAGGTCCTACTCGACGCGTTGACGGCCACCGGCGCGCCTGGGGAAGGCCCGCGTATTCCAAGCGAGCGGCGGGTAGCGGCGATCAAGACGTTGGGCAATTTGCGCGAGCCCGTGGCGATCCCCGCGTTGCGCGTCATGGCGCAAGGGGAGGGCCCAGAGGGCCGATTGGCGCTATTCGCGCTCGCGCGGTTGGGTGACGCGAAGGCCGAGGCTCCTCTGCGTGCGGCAATTCTGGAGACAGCCGATTCGGAACTGTTAGGCGCCTACTTGGAGTTACTGCAGGGATGGTCCCCTGCCAAAGCCGCGCCAAAATACCGCAGCCTGCTCGAAAATGCCCACGACAGCGCGGTGCGCACGGCCGCGATTGACGGATACGCCCGGAGTGCTGGCGCGAAGAGCGTGAAAGTACTATTGCCATGTCTTGTGTCGGACAACGCGGGGGTGGCGCAAGCGGCGGAGCAGGCGTTGCGCGGTATTCCGGGGAGTGGCGTGAACACTCAACTCGTGAAAGCGTGTGCCAAGGCCGATCCGGAGTTGCGCTGGGCGGTGCTGGCTGTGTTGCAGTCGCGTGCGCCGGAAACGGCTTGGCCGTTGCTCGAGCCGTTGGCAAAAGGGGAAAGCCCGGAGAGCAAAGCCCGCGCGCTTGAGGTTCTGCTTTCGAACCCTGGTGAGGTGAATCTGTCGTTTCTCGCCGAACTCGCCGCCGCGGGCGGGGCCGATGCGGCCGGTGCGTATCGAGGGTATCTACGTCTGGCGGAGCAGGCCGCACGCGAGGCAGAGCATGGGGGCGAAGGCGCGGCAGGGCGCGCGCTCGAGCGGTACTCGCAGGCGTTGGCGCTGGCCCAAGAGGATAGCCAGCAGAACCTCGTATTGCGAGGCATGAAACCGTTTGTGCGCGCGGAGACGTTGCCTGCGTTGACGCCATACTTTGCGAAGCTGCCGGTGAAAGACGCGGCCTATGAATGCGCCACTGCGGCCGCCATGCAACTTCTCGAGAGCGACCCCTCCGCCGCAAAGTCGGTGTTTGAGCAAGCCGTCGCCAATGGCTCGCTTCCCGCCGTCGTGGGCGAGGCGGCCGATGGTTTGGCGAAGCTTGGCGCGTCGGTGAATCTGATTGCTCAGCGCGGCGCGGTGCTTCACTGGCAGGTGATTGGGCCGTTTCCTTATGACCCCCAATCGCCGCAGACCTCCGTCCACCCGCCGGAGCGGCAATACCGGCCGCGAACTCGGTATGAGGGCGCGGGGCGTCAACGCGTGGCGTGGCGCTCTATGGAGGCCGACCCGCGAACCGGGCTTGTGGATTTGCTAAACGCCCTGAAGCCGAACCTGAACGTGGTGGCCTATGCGCGCGCGGAGGTCAGCGTGCCCACGGCCCAGACGGCAGTGCTGCGCCTCGGAAGTCAGGAGGGCCTTACCTGCTGGCTCAACGGGACGCGCGTCTATTCCAGTAGCGGTCAGCGGCCTTTGACGCTCGACGGCGAGACCGTCACGGTGTCGCTACAGGCCGGAACGAACGTCATTCAACTGAAAGTGCCTCAGACAGAAGCGGAGTGGGCGGCCAGCGCGCGCATTACGGACCCTGAAGGCCGTCCCATCGCTGGTCAGTAGCAGTGATGGGCGCACTCAACACGCTCGTGGTTCTCGGGCCGACGGCCTCAGGCAAGACGCGCCTTGGTGTGGCGCTTGCCCGGGCGTTGGGTGGCGAGATCGTCTCGGCCGATTCCCGCCAAGTCTACCGTGGGCTTGTCATTGGCGCAGGGAAAGACCTTGACGAATACGTTCAAGGCGGACCCCCCGTGCCCTATCACCTGATTGACTGCGTCGGTCTGGACCATGAGTACAGCGTGTTCGAATACCAACGCGACTTCTACGCCGTGTTTGAATCCTTACGCGCGCGCGCGACGTTACCGGTGGTCGTAGGAGGCACCGGGCTTTATCTCGACGCCGTGTTGCGCGGGTACCGTATGGTCGAGGCGCCGGAGTGCCCGGAACTGCGCACAGCGCTCGCATCGCTTTCTCTCGAGCAGCTCGCGGTGCGCCTTTCGGAATTGCGCGGCGCGTTGCACAACACGACGGACCTCACCGACCGCGCCCGACTAGTGCGCGCAATCGAGATCGCCGAGTACTCGCGCACGCATCCGCCCGAGCCCGCGCCGGAGGTCAACGCGCTGCTCCTGGGGACACGTTGGCCACGGCCGGTGTTGCACCGTCGCATCGCCGACCGGCTGCGTGACCGACTGAATGGCGGACTGATCGAGGAAGTGCAAGGACTCCTTGATCAAGGCGTTCCCCTTGCCACCCTGCACTTTCTTGGCCTCGAATACCGCTACGTGGCCGCTTTCCTGACGGGCGAAATCCGATCGCGCAACGACTTGTTCCAAAAACTTGCCGCGGCGATTGGCCAATTCGCAAAGCGCCAGGAGACCTGGTTTCGTCGCATGGAACGTCAGGGACAGCGCATTGTCTGGATCGACGCGGCGGACACAGACCGCGCGCTCGCCGTTGCGCTGGACGCAGGATTTCCGCGCAGATGACGTCTCCGGTGCAACGGTATCTGGCGCGCCGTGGCGTTCACGCCGCGTGGCCGCCGGAACCGCCGCCTGCACCTGCGGCTCGGGCCGTGGTCATTCCGGCGATGGCGGAATCGGGGAGTCTGTTTCTCACGTTGGAGTCGCTCGCGAAGAACGCGCCGGAACTCCTGGATTCAACCTGTGTTGTATGTGTCATCAACCAAAGCGCAAATGTCTCGGACGAGATTCGGCAAGATAACGTCGAGACCTTGGCTCGTTTGGCAGAGTACCGGCGTACAACATCGCTGCACTTGCTGATCGTTAACGCCTGTTCTCCCGGCCGCGAACTTCCCACGGGACAAGGCGTGGGGCTGGCGCGGAAGATCGGCATGGATTGGGCAGCGGCGTTTATCGACGAAGAGCGCGGGCTCATCCTGTCCCTCGACGCCGACACGTTAGTCGACGCGAACTACTTGTCCTCCGTGGCGGATTTCTTTTCGGGCGACGGTTGGGCGGCGGTCGTGCCCTATGCGCACGACCTGACGGTGCCCGCGGCGGCGGCGTACGAGTTGTTCTTGCGCTATCACGCGGCCGGGCTGCATTGGGCCGGGTCGCCCTACCATTACACGGCGATGGGGTGCCGTATCGTCTGCACGGTACGCGCGTATGTCGCTGCCGGCGGGATGAACCGACGGTTAGCGGGCGAGGACTTCTATTTCCTGCAGGAGCTTGTCAAGACCGGCCGCGTCGGTATGGTTCAAGGGACCGAAGTGCGGCCCTCCGCACGCGCTTCTGCGCGGACGCCTTTTGGCACGGGACAGTATGTTCAATCCTGGAGCGGAGAAGCCTGCCATCCACTCTATGCGCCGGAGAGCTACGAGATACTCCGCCGCTGGCTCGACGTCGTGTCCAACGGGGCGGACTGCGACGGTGCAACGCTGCTACACCATGCGGAAGCGATCGATGGCGCGTTGCGGCAGTTCCTCGAGACGGAGAGATTCGCCGAGGTCTGGGGACGTTTACGCCAGACGCACACGGAAATCCGACGTCTTCGCCGGGAGTTTCATCGTTGGTTCGACGGACTGAAGACCGTTCGGTTGCTGCATCATCTGCGCGACAGCGGCCATCCGGACTGCGCCCAGCTTGAGGCCGTGGTGGAACTGATGTCTCGCATGGGGTGCGGCGCTCTTGCGCGGAAGGGCCGCAGTCTTGGTACGGCCGGACTTACCGTGGCATTACGCAACTGGGAGGACGCCGGATACCCCTAATAACGTGTGTCACAGATTGACAGGGTGCGTACTTTCGGATATCGTGGTCGAGCGGTATGTTTCAGGAAGGTTAGGCGTTGGAGTTCAGTCCTGAATGAACCCGGGACGAACGTGGAGGGAGTGAACCATGGCTACTGGTGTAACGCTCGAGAAAGTCCTGGACCTTGTTAGTCAGTTCGTGCGTGCGCAGAAGGGGTGCTGGGGACACGACGAATGGGAAGCCTTCCTGGGCAAAGCCGCAAAGGCTGGCGTCGAAATCACCGACGAGAGCAAGCGCAGCTTGGGGAATCTACTCGAAGCCGCTAAATTCTTCTACGACGATGCGTGCAGCGCCGCGCCGAAGAAACCGGCTGCGAAAAAGGCCGCCGCCAAGCCAGCCGCGAAGTCTGCCGCGAAGGGCAAGCGCTAATTCCGTAAACGAACTGTTCTCTCCGTTGACGTGTGCCTTGCGGTGCGCGTCAGCGGAGAGTGCTGTTTCGGAGTTCATCCGCCAGCAGGCCGCGTAAACGGGCGACCGTCTGTTGATTTGCGGCGGCCACATCGCCCGACCACGTTCCTCCACGTCCACGCGGGGCGCGATAGAGCTGTGTCGGGCCCGAGAGGTTGGGGGAGCCCGCGGCGAAGGGGGTTATCCCCGCACTCCAGTACAGTCGCCAGTTTGCGTCGCGCAACGACAGGATGAGTGGATCTCCGCTCATGGAGATCGCGCCCGAACCCCGTTTCTGCGCGCGCAGATCAAAACCCACCGAAGATGCACTGGGCAATACGATGCTGGAAAGCCCAAGTGCTGTCGGCAGTGCGTCCTGGAGTGAGACGGGGGCGGTTTCCGGTTCGCTCCGAGTGAGCCCAGGAGCCCAAAGGAGCAGCGGAACTTGGAGGGAATCCTCGAATAGCCCGCGCTCTGGCGGCGCGCCCGGCGGGCCGGTGAAATCGTAGCCGTACGGCGCGGTTACGACGATACATGTGTTTCTGCGCGTGTCATATTCCCGCAGATGCTTGGTGAATGCCCCGATGTGCCGATCCAAATACACCAACAGCGAGTCGTATTCATCGAGAGGCATGTTTTTCTTGGCGGGATCGATGAATTCGGCGCCGTTTCGCTCGCGCAGGCGCATGTCCCCGAGTTCGCGCAAGCGGATGAAGACCAAGAACGGGACGTCGATGTGCTCCGCGATCCAGGTCTTTGCTCGCGCGAGGGTGTCCGCCGAGCCCGCGAGTTGGGTTTGGGCTTGCTGTGGGGCTTGCTCATCCGCGCCAGCAGCGCCTGTCTGGACGGCCTCCTTGTCCGAGGTATACGCCGTGTCGTACGTCATGAATCCGCGCTCGAAACCGCTGCCGTAAGTGACGCCCGCGTTTTCTTCGCCTTCGGTTTCCACAAACGCCGCCGTGGCGTAGCCCTTGCCGCGCAGGATCTCGGTCACGGGGGCGATTCCCGGCGGCAGCGGGCCAGCAGAAGCGCCCAAGTAACGGTGTCTTAGCGGCGACGCCCCGGTCAGGATCGTCATGCACCCCGCTGCGGTCTCCGGGGCGGAGGTATAAGCTGCGGGAAAGAAGAGTCCGGCGGCGGCCAAGGCGTCCAGCCCGGGCGTTGTCGCCCGCGGATAGCCTAAGGCGGAGAGGTGGCGGCTTGAAAGGCCGTCGATGGCGACGATGACATAGTTCAGCGGCCGGGATTCCTTGCGCGGAGTGAAGGGCCAGGGGCCCGCGCAGATGAGTTGCCGTTCGGACGTTTGCAACGGAGGCACGCCGGACAGCTTTTCCCAGGGACTCGGCTTCTCCGCACGCCATGCGACCCGGCAGCGCTTGGTTCCCGGGGGGATACGGCCTGGCGCGATACGGAATTCGCTCCATCCGCCGGCGGTGAGTGCGACGGGCTGCCACTGTCCCTGACTTTTTTCGCCCAGGAACTGAACGTAGACATAGACTTGCTCGTTGGGTTTTGCTGGCCGGTAATCCGCGGGGTAAGCCCAGAGCATGCGCACGCCGTCCGTGGCGCTGGCCTCCAAAGGAATCTCGCAAGAGGCCGATTCGCGCAGGCTACGGCCTTTCGCGTAGACCCCGCCTGCCGCTTGCGGGCCTGACTCGACTTCAGTGGCGAGATGCCCTTGCTGCACGAGGCCGAACCACTGGTTAAGGCCGACGTATCCGCCCCCGAGCGCCGCCATACACAACAGCAGCCAGGCGAGGGCGGGCGTCCGCGAACCGGGCTCGCCCGTAAGCGCCGCGTAAAACGACATTAGCTTGAGCAGCAGGTGGAGCGCCGCGAAGCCGCCCAGGAAAACCAAGGGTTCGACCTTGGCGATCATGGGATCAGGCCAGGGGATGCTCCAGTGCAACAGGCCGGGCAGCAACAGCAGCGCCGCGGCCTGCGAAAGGCTCTCGCAGAGGTAGAACGTGCGCGATCCCGTGGGTTTGAGGACGCGGATCACAAACAGATAGAGGAATTGGAGGGCGAGATAGGCCGCCGTCACGCCGCCCGCGAGTGCCAGGCGCGACGCGAGGGTCGGGACGTAGCCCTGCGCGGCGAGCACCTGCTGGAGGTAAACCCCCGTGGAACCCGCGGCCAGAAGGAGCGTAAGCAGGTAGAACGTTAGGATCACAGCGATTCCCCTGGCCATCGAACATGGAGAGCGTTTGAGCTATCCCCAGGGGCTTTGATACCATGATCGAACTGACTTTACAAGTAGTTGGAGGGATTTTCCCCGTGCTCACGAACTTTCTCCGAGCCCTGTTTGGAACCAGCAGCGACCGCCACCTAAAGCGGCTGCGGCCGATTGTCGAGCAGGTCACCCGGCTTGAACCCCGCTATACCGCAATGACCAACACTCAACTCCGGGCCGAATCGGGCCGTTTCAGGGGAATGTTGGACCAAGGGGCCACGCTCGACGACCTGTTGCCGGAAGCGTTTGCCGCCGTGCGCGAGGCCGCCAAGCGGGTGGCCGGCATGCGCCCGTTCGACGTGCAGGTCATCGGCGGCACGGTGCTCCACCAGGGCCGGATCGCCGAAATGGTCACCGGCGAAGGCAAAACGTTGGTCGCCACGCTGCCCGTGTACCTCAACGCCCTGACCGGCAAGGGCGTGCATGTGGTGACTGTGAACGATTTCTTGGCCCGTCGCGACCGTGAGTGGATGGGGCCGATCTACGAATTCATGGGGTTGACCGTCGGGCTCATCCAGCACGACATGTCCACCCCGGAGCGCCAAATCGGTTACCGCGCTGACGTAACGTATGGCACAAACAGCGAGTTCGGGTTCGACTACCTGCGCGACAACATGGCACATCGCCCCGAGCACCGTTCGCAGCGGCCACTAAACTACGCAATCATCGACGAAATCGACTCGATCCTGATCGATGAGGCGCGCACGCCGCTGATCATTTCCGGGCGTCCGGAAAAAAGCACCGATGTGTACTACCGGGTGGACGAGGTCGTGCGGCGGCTCAAGAAGGGCACGCACTTCGAACTCGAGGAGAAAGGGCGGCACGTCCTACTCACCGAGGAGGGGATGGAAGCCACGGAACGGATGCTGGGTGTGTCTGATCTGTTTGTGGACGACTCGCTGGGCATCGTGCATATGCTCGAGCAATCTATCCGAGCGCACCACTTCTACAAGCGCGACGATGAGTACGTGGTGAAGGACGGCGAGGTCATCCTGGTCGACGAGTTCACCGGCCGGCTCATGGAAGGGCGCCGCTATTCCGATGGACTGCACCAGTCGATTGAGGCCAAGGAACGCGTGCCGATTCAGTTCGAGTCGCAGACCATCGCCACGGTGACGTATCAGAACTTCTTCCGGTTGTACAAGAAGATTGCCGGCATGACGGGTACCGCGGCGACCGAAGCCGTCGAGTTCATGAACATCTACAATCTGGAGGTGGTTCAGATCCCGACGAACCTGCCGCTGGTGCGCAAGGACCTCACGGACCTTGTCTTTGCCACCGAAGAAGGCAAGTTCCGCAACGTCGTGAACGAAATCGCGGAACTGCACGAGAGTGGACGTCCGGTATTGGTGGGTACAGTGAGCATCGAAAAATCCGAGCGCGTGGCCACGATGTTGGCGGAGAAAGGCGTGCGCGAGTTTCAGGTGTTGAACGCCAAGCACCATGAGCGCGAAGCCGCGATCATCAGCAACGCGGGCAAACGCGCGGCAATCACGATTGCCACGAACATGGCGGGCCGCGGTACGGATATTAAACTGGGTGAGGGCGTGCGCGAACTCGGCGGGTTGGCCATCATCGGCACGGAACGTCACGAATCGCGGCGTATCGACAACCAGTTGCGCGGGCGTTGCGGACGCCAAGGCGATCCGGGCACGACGCGCTTTTTCCTGAGTCTCGAAGACGAAGTGGCGCGCCTGTTCGGCGGCGATCGCGTTAAGCGATTGCTCGACTGGGTCGGCGGCGAACAGATGGACGACGAACCGTTGAGCCAGCGCATGGTGTCGCGCACCATCGAAGGCGCTCAGAAGCGCGTCGAAGGCTACAACTTCGAGGCCCGCAAGCACCTCAAAGAATACGACGACGTGATGAACCGTCAGCGTCTCATCATCTACGAGATGCGTCGCGAAGTGCTCGAAGATAAGGACATCAGCGACCGCATCCAGCAGATGCTGGAAAACATCATCGTCGATATCGTTTCCGAATACGCGCCGGAGGACTCCCTGCCCGATGAGTGGAATATGGAAGGACTCGATTTGCGTTTCCGGCAGTTCTTCGGGTTTGCTCCGCAGCTCGCGTTGGAGGAAGGGCAAGAGCCGAAGCCGCTTGTTGACGACTTGACGGAACAGGTGCGCGCCGAATACGAGAAGCGCGAGCGGCAGGTCGAGGATGAACTGCGGCGTAGTTTCCAGGAGCAGATCGGCGGCGATGCTTCGGGGATTGACTTCGCCCGTATCGCACGCAAACGCATGCATGCGCTGGAGAAATCGGCGTTGCTCAGCGCGGTGGACGACAAATGGATCGATCACCTGTACTCGATGGACTACCTGCGCGAGTCGGTGCGGTTGCGGGCGTACGGCCAGCGCGACCCGTTGGTGGAGTACAAGTCCGAAGGGTTTGAGATGTTCGAGAAGCTGATGCAGAGCATCGAGGAGACCGTGGTCACCTCGTTATTCCGCATCACCGATCCCGAAGTGCGCGCGGCGCGCAGTCAGCGTGCGGCGCAACAAGCCCCCGATCAGGCTGAGTTTATGTCGCCGCTGGAGCACTACAACTACATCGCCGCGGACAAGGAGCAGGATCGCAGCTTCGCCGCGTACGACACGAGTCGCTTCAATCTCGCGGGCCAACGCGCCGAGGCGCAGCCGGATGGGCAAGCGCCCGCGGAGGCCGCGCCGAAGCAGCAGCCGATCCGCGTGGGCGTGCAGATCAAACCCAACGACCCGTGTCCGTGCGGCAGCGGCAAGAAGTACAAGAAGTGCTGCGGCGCGGTGTCGGCGGACTAGGGCGCGATGCACGCGTTTAGCGTAAAGACACAAAGCCGCGATCAGTTCGTGAATATCGACGCGGAGGTACAGGCCGCGGTGGACGCGTCGGGCGTCAAGAGCGGCGTGTGTCACGTCTTTGTGCCGCACACCACCGCCGGCGTGACCATCAACGAGAATGCCGACCCAGACGTTGTGCGCGATCTGCGCGTGATTTTCGATCGGCTCGTGCCGTGGAGCGCGGGCTATGCGCACGGCGAGGGCAACTCCGCCGCGCATGCCAAAGCGAGTCTCGTGGGCTTTTCGCAGACGGTGCTTATCGAAGGCGGACGTCTTGCATTGGGGACTTGGCAGTCCATCTACTTTTGCGAATTCGATGGTCCGCGCACACGCAAGGTCTGGGTGCAGATCGTCGGCACGTGCCAAAAATGAAACGAGGCGGCGAGAATCCCGCCGCCTCGTGCTGTTGCTTCGCTACGTTTATTCCGCGATCCAGTCTTTGTAATACGCTTGGTAGCAGCGGTCGATGATGTACACATATCCCTGCGGCATCGGGTGGACGCCGTCGGGCATGGCCTCGGCGCTGTTGCCGACGTCGGGATTGCCCGTGTGGAACGGGTCAAACTTCGGCGGCATGCCGGGCAGCGGGCCGTCCTTTGGCGCCGCGGCGCCGTTGCCGTAGTAATGCTGAAGCAGGCCGAAGTGCTGAATGAAAGAGCACCCCTTCACTTTCTTCATGTAATCCCTTTCGAATTGGGCGAACTCTAGCAGGGTTTGGTTCAGATTTTGAACGTTCACATCCTCGGGAATCGGCATGTTGAACGTTTTCCGCATCAGCGCCGGATCAAGATAATCGTAGCTGCTCAGGCAGACCTTGATGCCGGGGCGTTGCGCGGCGATGTGGTTCACGAGCGTCTCGATGTCCTTGCAGATGCGCTCCCACACCTGCTTGCGCTGATCCGGGGACATCGTAACCGTCTTGTCATCCATCACGGACTTCAAGAAGTCATTTCCGCCGATGCTGAGGTGAACCATATCGATCGTGGGATTGTCTTTCAGCGCCTGATCCAGCGCGTCCAGCTTGGCCACCGCTTCGTTCTTGCCCTTATGATTCTTGGCCCACTGGTCCGCGCGCGAGCCGCCCAGCGCGGTGGTTTGACCCACGATCTCCACGCCGGTCACGTTGTACTTCTTGAATACCTCCTCAAACGCCTTGAACCCGAAAATGCCCGCCGCCCAACTGTCGCCTACGACCAGAATCTTGTGGCTTTGAGCAGGAGCACTTGCCGAAGTCGCGGGCTTCGGACCTCCGCAGGAGGTGCAGGCCGCCAACGCCAAACACGCCAGAAGCACTAGGAACGTTCTCGTTTTCATCTTTGCCTTCCTTTATTTACTGCCCGCATCTTCGCGGCGCGACAACGCCGCAACCGAATGCGTCGAGACCCGATTCGATCATCCGCCCGTCCAGGCCTTTTCCTTTTCCGACGTAACCGCCGCCCAAAGGAAATCGCGATTCATCCGCGCGATGTTCGATACGCTGATGCCTTTCGGACACGCCGCCTCGCACTCGTAGTGGTTGGTGCAATTCCCGAAACCCTCTCTGTCCATTTGCGAGACCATTGCGAGCACACGGCGCTGGCGCTCGGGCTGGCCCTGGGGCAACAGCGCGAGATGCGAGACCTTTGCCGACACAAACAGCATTGCCGACGCGTTCGGGCACGCCGCCACGCACGCGCCGCAGCCGATGCAGGCTGCCGCCTCGAACGCCTTGTCTGCATTGACTTTGGGCACGGGCACGCTATGCGCTTCGGGCGCCGCGCCCGTGCGCATGCTGACAAATCCGCCCGCCTGAATCACGCGATCCAACGCCGAGCGATCCACCACGAGATCCTTTACGATCGGAAACGCCTTGGCGCGCCATGGCTCCACCACCAGCGTATCGCCGTTGTTAAAGCGCCGCATATGCAGTTGGCATAGCGTGGTTTCGGGATCATGGCCATGAGCATGGCCATTGACCACCGCGCCGCACGACCCGCAGATGCCTTCGCGGCAATCGTGATCGAATGCGATGGGTTCCCGGCCCTCTTTCTGAAGCTGCTCATTCACCACGTCGAGCATCTCAAGGAACGACATATCCGTGTCGATATCCTTGGCCTCGATGGTCTCGAAGCGGCCACGCGCGGCGGCGTTTTCCTGACGCCAAACCTTCAGCGTGATCTCAATTCTCTTGCTGGCCATCTTGCTGCTCCCTACTTGTAGCTGCGCTGCGACAGATGAACCGCCTCAAACGAAAGCGGTTCCTTGTGCAGGATGGGTTCATGTCCGGCGGCGTGCTCCCACGCTCCCACGTAGCAGAAGCGCTCGTCGTCGCGCAGGGCTTCGCCCTCTTCCGTCTGGTGTTCTTCTCGGAAGTGCCCGCCGCACGATTCCTCGCGCATGAGGGCGTCGCGTGCCATCAGCTCGCCCAGCTCGAGGTAGTCGCACAGGCGGTTGGCCTGCTCCAGCTGCTTGTTCAGGTCGCCGGCCGCGCCGGTCAGGGCCAGGTCGTGCCAGAACGCCTCGCGCAGCTTGCCGATCTCCGCGATCGCCTGGTTCAGGCCGGCCGCGTTGCGGGCCATGCCGACCTTGTCCCACATCGTGCGACCCAGCTCCCAGTGGATGTCGCGCACGGTGCGCTTGCCCTTGATGGCGAGCAGCCGCTGCAGGTGCGCGCGCGATTCGTCCTCGACCGCCTTGAATGCGTCGTGGTCGGCCTTGATGCCGGAGACCTTCGCGTTGGCCAGGTACGACGCGACCACGCGCGGCACCACGAAGTAGCCGTCGGCCAGGCCCTGCATGAGCGCGCTGGCGCCCAGGCGGTTGGCGCCGTGGTCGGAGAAGTTGGCCTCGCCGGCCACGAACAGGCCGTCGATCGTGCCCTGCAGGTTGTAGTCGACCCACAGGCCGCCCATCGTGTAGTGCGGGGCGGGGTAGATCATCATCGGCGTGTCGTAGGGACTGTCGCCGATGATCTCGCGGTACATGTCGAACAGGTTGCCGTAGCGGTCGCCGACGACGCCCTTGCCCAGGCGCTTGATCGCGTCCGCGAAGTCGAGGTACACCGACTGCGGCGAGAAGTACGCGCTCTTGCCCTGGTCGCACTCGACCTTGGCCGCCCGGGCCGCGATGTCGCGCGGCACCAGGTTGCCGAAGGCCGGGTAGCGGCGTTCGAGGAAGTAGTCGCGCTCGGCCTCGGGGATGTCCCTGGGCTTGCGCTTGTCGGCCTTGGCCTTGGGCACCCACACGCGGCCGTCGTTGCGCAGCGACTCGCTCATCAGCGTGAGCTTGGACTGCGATTCGCCGGCCAGCGGGATGCACGTCGGGTGAATCTGTGTGAAGCACGGATTCACAAACAGCGCGCCCCTGCGGTGGCAGCACCAGATGGCGGTGGCGTTGCAATTCACCACGTTGGTGGAGAGGAAGAAGACGGTCGAGTAGCCGCCGGTCGCGACGACCACCGCGTCCGCGGCGTAGCTTT
>JBHELB010000036.1:0-2520 GCA_041859045.1 Candidatus Hydrogenedentales bacterium
TCTCGCACGAGCGAGGTCTTCTTTTGAGACGAACTTCGGCATGAGCTATCTCCGATGTTTCATTTTGCACCACCCTTCGAGGCTGGCGGGGGAGACGGATTTAGCCGTCCATCACGTCCGCCGTTGGTTATGTACCGGAAACCTTCTCGTCGCGTATCGCCGTTTCGCTGGGCCGATAGAACCGTAGCGGTTCTGCCTTGCCGTCACGGACGATCTCCACGTACTCGCGCGTCACGTTGCCAATGCGGTTTCCTGCATCGAGGAAACACACCAGCCCGTAGTCCTGGCCGCAGGGGAAGGCGAAACGTCCGTGCGTCGCATAGAGCGAGGCATGCGACCAGCCCAAGGAAAAGGCTTGGTCCCGTATGGCGTCTACCTGCGCGATGGCGCGTGGGGATACGGCCTTGACGCAGGCCCCGCGATGAACGGCGAAACGTCCGGTGTCCACTCTAGACTTCACACCGGACAATGACCTCGCACCGCGAAACACCCTCGGGCCGTCATAGTGCTTTGGCCTCGACCGGTCGAGCGCGCGCAGGAGATCGCCTTCGCTAAACCGCTCGATCGCCCAGGCATGCACGCCGTTGAACGCCTCGCGCAATTCCTCGAAGCGTTCGGCGGTCATGTCTCCCGCGAGATACCTCTCCTTCGCCCGGGTCATCCTGTGCCGTAGCCAAGCGTAGTACGGCGGGTCCAACATGCGGTACGCGGTCCCGTTGACCGTCACGTCGCGTGTCAGGCGTCCGGGCCGGTCGGTATCCCAGGCCTCGAAGTGTTCGGACACGTACAGCGCGATGGCTACGGTTACCGCGTTCTGCGCACTCCCTGGGGAGACCGGTACCGTCTCGCTGCCGGGTGCCGGCAAAGCTACCGCGTTCATGGGTCATCCTCCTTGTCGGCGTAGTAGCCGAAGTTGGCGTACGGGTCTTTGGCCGGGTCATAGTCCGGGTCCCAGGGGTCGGGTATTCGGCCGCCGTCCGGGAACGTGGGTTCGACGTAGTCCGGGTCTTCCCAGGCATCGCCGCTGCCAGGCGGGGCCGCGCGGGGCCTTTGCAGATGCGGCGCCCCTCCTCCCTCCGGTGTGGCGCGAGCGGCGAGGACAGTTGCCGGGTCACGGGATTTGGCCTGTTCCGGGCAGTGCGGATGTTGCGCGGATGTTGTGCGGATGTTTGAGGGGGTAAAAGGCCCAACATCCGCACTCGCGTAACCCGTTGTGGCAGGTGTGTTTATGATGGGTTCATCTGCCTCAGTGCGGATGTGTGCGGATGTTTGGGCGGGTTCCCCGTGTATGCGTGTGCGCGGCGCGAAGTAACGGTATAACTGTTAGTAACTGTATTAACTATATTGCGCGCGCGATCACACGCGCGCGGGACCGGCTCAAACATCCGCAAACATCCGCACTCGTCAAAATCGTCTTCAGAAGTGCTTGAAACTACTTGAGTTGCGAAGTGCGGATGTTGGGGGTCAAACATCCGCACAACATCCGCACAACATCCGCACTCGGCATTGGTTTTCTGGATATTTGCGTGTATTTCTGGATTGGTAGTCAACGACTTTACTCGTCCATTGCCGTTTGTCGGTTCCGGCGAAGGCGCGTCTTCCTGGAGCAATCGGAACAGGCGACCGCCCTTGCTGTACTTGGCGTTCTCGACGGCGCACACCCGAAGGTCGCCGAATACCCGGTCGCGCATGGTATTGAGCGCGATGCCCAGGCGAATTTCCTGCGAGCGTACCGTGCGGTCGCCGCGCAGGTCGGTCAGTAACTCGTCCTGTTCGCAGAGCGAATTCAACTCGGAGACCTTACGCGGCGTGTCCGCGAACTCGGTCCACCAGGCCGCGACGAACTCGTGCCAGGACTCGGCCTCGGGGTCGGCCTGGCGATACATCTCGTCGAGGCACTCGAGGAAACCGGGGACGCCCGCGACGTCGAGGATGCCGCCGATGACGCGCGCCCACTTTTCGAACGACCCCATGCTGCCGTGTCCGGCAGGTTTTCCGGTAGCGAGCCAGGCCTTCACGAGCACGTGGACGGCATGGATGAGACGTCCCCGATTTGTCACCGTCCATTCCTTGATGTCCGGGTGACGGAACGTCGTCGCGTCGCGTTGCCAGGCGCGGTCACGTCGCGGGTCGATGCGGATACGCAGACAGCGCCGGGCCATCTCGGTAGTCATCGACGGATTATTACCCGTCATGAGCCAGACCGCGTGGTTCGGCAACGTCAGCATCCGCGACTCTCCGAGGAAGCGGCCTTTCCAGTGTTGCGCGGTGAGGACCGAGGCCAGTGGCGGCGAGGCGAGTTTTCGCTTTTCGTTCTGGTTGTCCAGGAGGACAATGGACTTGCCGTCGAGCAGTTCCGCCGTGATGGTTTTCGCGGCTTCATCGTCGTGCGTGGGCAGCGTCTGCGCGTTTGCCGTTCGGCCCGTGGCGATGAGCGCGACAAGATCGCAGAGCAATGTCTTACCCGCGCCGTTGCACGGCGCCTCAACGAAATGCAGCGGCGTCGGGCCGGTAACCATG
>JBHELB010000056.1:0-5861 GCA_041859045.1 Candidatus Hydrogenedentales bacterium
GGGTTTTTCTGGACGTGACTATTATCTACCCGGATGGGCGTCCCAGCTTCTGGGACTTGATGTCCGGGCGGGTTTGTCGAGTCATCGTGCGAGTGCGGCAATTGACTATTCCCCCGGAATTTATTGGCCGCGACTATCGTAGCGACACCAAATTCCGCATTGCCATTCATCGCTGGATTGGGCAAATCTGGACAGATAAGGATGCGCTTATTGAACAACTGCTCAGTGATGCGCGCCCGGCGGCAACAGGCTGATTCATCAGGTGAGTTTTGACTTGAAAAGCGGCGTCAGTTCGACGCCGTATGTACTGTTGATTCCGCATTTCGCTAGCAGTCTAAGTGATGATGTATGGTGTTGGCTTGCGACATCGTCAGGGCGGCGATGGCGAGGCTTGGAGATGCTGGCTGACGCCGTCATTCGTCAACCCGCCCGAATCAGCAAAGTTATCCATGTAAATTTTCTTTGTTTTAGACGTATACTTTGCCGGAGATGCTACATCGCTTGGGGCGTGGGACGGTACTTGGCCGGTGGGGTGTTTATAGCCGGGTTTAGGGGGCGTTTCGATGGGCCGGGTTATTCAGAATCAATCTGTTAAATGATCATCGGGCGATTAATACCCCTTGGTAGTGCGTTTGAAGGCACCTTTTAACAAGGCCAAAGGACAACGACCTAGGAAGCACTATCGCTGTCGGTTTGTCCGCTCCACCTGACGCGGCAAAACCGCAAGTTCGGACGTCCTGAGGTGTCATGGTCAGTTATGCGGGACTGCCCAGACGAGACACCGGATGCGTCGCTCGCATCGATGTCGAGGTGTATCCAGCCATCGCGGTCTGCTCGATCGAGGATGCATATGTACATTGCCAAGCTCGCCATCACCAATCTTCGCTGTTTCTGTCAAACGACGATCGAATTCCAACCAGGGATCAACGTGATCCTGGGGGAGAACAACGCGGGTAAGACAGCCCTCCTACGCGCGTTGCGGCTCGTGTTCGACCGCTCCGGCCGTTTGCGTCCCGACCTCCCCGATTTCCACCAGGGCATCTCCGACTTCACGAAAGCCCCAACGATTTCCGTCACCGCGACTCTGCGATCCTCAACGGCCGATACCATCGACGACAAGGCCCTAGTGGCAACCTGGCTCACCAAGTTGGACGCCCCTTGGGAAGCGCAGATCAGCTACGAATTCTTTCTTCCCGACGAAGAGGTTCCGGCGTTCACCGAGGCGTGCGGGGCAGCACCCGACCGCGACGAATTCTTCCGTGTCCTAGAGCAGTTCATCCCCAAGTACGTCGCCCGCATCTTCGGCGGACTCCCGGAGAATCGGCTCGTCGCTGAGCCCGACGCCCTGGCGAAATTCGACTGCCACACCGTCGATGCGATTCGTGACGTCGAATCCGAGCTGTTCGCGGGCACGAATCCCTTGCTGCGCACGATGCTGAGACAGGTACTCGACCATGATGCCGACGAGGCCGAGACCCTCAATCGCCGTCGCCAGTTCCGCACTCTGACGCAGGATGCCCGTTCCAACCTCATGGGCCGTATGGATCTGGACACACTCTTCCAGCTCGCCAAGGACACAGGAGCGGCTGACGGCGGGGCCCCAATCCTGCGCGACGCCATCGACGAAGACGACTTCATTGCCGCTCTCCGTCTGTACATCGACCGGGCGCCGTTCACGGTCCCCGCAACCCATAACGGTCTCGGGTACAACAACCTACTGTACATCTCGCTGCTCTTGGCCAGTTTGCAGTTCAGAGCGTCGGTGCCCCGGCGGGGCCAGAATGCAGTCCTCTTTCCCATGCTCCTCATCGAGGAGCCGGAAGCGCACCTCCATCCGTCACTCCAGTACAAGCTGCTCAAGTACATCCAGAAGCGGCTCTCCCCTGAGAAGACCAGTCGGCAGGTATTCCTCACGACCCATTCGACGCACATCACGGCTGCCGCGGGACTTGAACCCATCATCTGTTTGAGCCTCTCCGAAACCGATAGCTGCGTCCATGTTGCCTATCCCGCCCGCGTCTTCAGCGAAAGCCCGGAAGGCAAAGCGTCTCGCAACTATGTCGAACGGTACCTGGATGCCACCAAATCCAACATGCTGTTCGCGAAGGGCGTCATCTTCGTGGAAGGGATCGCGGAACAACTGCTTGTTCCCTGTCTTTCTCAGTGCATTGACCGTCCCATCGAGACCCACCACGTCGCGGTTATTGCCGTGGGAGGTGTGACCTTCAAGCACTTCCTGCCGCTCTTCGGTGCGGGGGAAGACGAACCTCGCCGACGCTATGCGCTACGTCGCCGCGTCGCGTGCATAGTGGATGCTGATCCAGCTCGCAAGGCGAAAATCCAGGGCGCGCGGCGTCAAAAATGCTGGCCCTACACCCTGCACTGCGACTGCGTCAACTACGACTACTTCCCCGTGTCCGGCGTCGTCACCAATTTGCAGACCATGCGAGACCGATCTCCTGGGAATATCAAGATCTGCGTCGGCACCAAGACCCTGGAGTACGACTTGGCCCTGGCGAACGCGCAACTCCCCCTTCTCGTGACATCGTCTTGCGAGCATGAGGCGGATCTTCGCGCTCTGGCGGAGACGTTGGCGACGGTGCCGGAGCCCCTCCAAGCCCTGCTCGCAGGGGACGGATCCGACACCCTTGATGCGTTGACGGCTAGTCCGGACGTAGCGACGCACCGGTTCGCCACCTGCTACCTGCTCTGTTCCGAAGATGCCAAGGGGGAACACGCCTTTGCGCTGGAACGGCAGCTCCGCGAGAACGCCGCGAAGCCGGAGGCAGACCGCAAGCCGTTCGTGTGTCCGGATTACATCAAAGACGCCATCCACTGGACCTGCGTGTTCGATACGCCGGGGGGTGCCCATGCCTGAGAAACTGGAAATCGATTCCGGCACGGTCCTCACTGACATCGAACGCCATTTCCGCGTCATGGCCGGGCCGGGGGCCGGTAAGACACACTGGCTCGTGAACCACATCAAGCAGGTTGTTGCCAGATCCAAGCGGCTCTCTCCCGCGTCCCGCATTGCGTGCATCTCGTACACGAACGTCGCTGTGAATGAAATCGTCACTCGGCTCGGTTCGGCTGCCACACAGGTGGATGTCTCCACGATTCACAGCTTCCTCTACCGCAACGTCGTCCGGCCGTACCTCCACCTGCTGCGGGATGGTGACGGCCAGCCCCTCGTTGCGTTCGCATACGTCGACGGTCACGATGAACACCACCCGTCCTATACCATCGTCGATGACTGGTTGAGAAGCATTAGGCAGGCCAGAATCCAGCAGCGGACCTTCAAGGAGCAGCGAGACATTCTCGATGACAAGCTGTGTCAGTTGGTCTGGCAGCGTTCGGGGGAATGCGTCTGGGCGCTTGGGCCGCGAAAGCTTGATCGTATGGGGAAGATGCTCAACGCCATCTGTGCGAGCGCGAACCTCATCGACTACAAACGCCGGTACTGGAGCTTGGGCATCCTCGATCACGAGGACATCCTCTACTTCGCGCACCGGATCCTTGAAGAACATCCGCTCGTGTGTCAGTGCCTGAGTGCTCGCTACCGCTACCTGTTCATCGACGAATTCCAGGATACGCTGCCCATTCAGACCAATGTCGTACAGTGGCTCGCCGACGCAGGGACGGTGGTCGGCGTCATCGGCGATGCTGAACAATCCATCTACGGTTTCCTCGACGCCCACCCGCAGCATTTCCTGTCGTTCTCGCTGCCCGATTTCCTGGACGTGACCATGCGTCACAACCGCCGCAGCACGCGCCGCATCATCTCGATCCTCGATCACGTACGGTCGGACGGTCTGCAGCAACATTGCTTCCGTGAACTGGACGGGCAACCGGTGACGGTATACATCGGCGACCTCGACCGCAGTCTCGCGGCCATTCGTGCCGACCTGCCGCCAGATACCATCCTCCACGTGCTGACGCGGAAGAACAAGGACGCCCACCGTGTGCGATCCGCCCTCGCGCCCGGAACTGTGGAGCCGTGGGAGTCTTTCCGCGATGCCGATGCCGAACGTGCCCGTTTCATGGAGCACGTCATTGCCGCGACGGAGCTCGCGAGTCGCGGCCAGTACGCGCTAGCCCATAGAGAAATGACTCGAATCATCGGACGGAGCGGGCAGGTGAGAAAGCCCCTCAAGTGTGACACGGTCCTGACCGACGTCCACCGGAAGGGAATCGCCGTCACCGTGCTACAGGAGTTCCTGACCAACCACGCTACCATCTTCGCCGGCACGTTGCTTGAGGCGTACGTCCGTTGCGGAACCTGCGTCACGGCTGCGTATCCAGCAGTGACCCTGACCGCCGCAAAGGCCGGTAAGTTCAGGGCTTTCGCAGAGGCCACAGCGTATGCGCATCTCTCAGGATCGGTTCGTTTGCGGGAAGAGGTGCGTCATGTGCGGACCATTCACCAGGCGAAGGGGAGCGAGGGAGACAACATCGCTGTGTGCTTCGAGGATGCCGCCCGTGCCCGGCATATCACGCATCCCTCGTCGGCTCCGGCAGATGAGGAGAAACGCCTCACCTACGTTGCCTTAAGCCGCGCCCGAGATCGTCTCTTCCTCTGCATTCCGACGGATGTTGCCATCAAAGCAGACGAACTCAACGCGCTCGATCTTCGCGTTATCGACCTGCGGAAGACTCTATGACAACTGTCACTGCTCCCGCTTTACCGCTGCTTTCAAATCATTCGCGTTAATATGTTCGTGTTCATGAATGAGAGTAATACCATTTCCTGATAGGCATTGGTCTTTTGTTGGGGCAGACTTGTAATATATTTCAATTAGTTATCACCGAAATTGGCCTCCCGCAAATCGGGATTTGGTATAACGTATGGCTAAGAAACTGTATAATAATTAAGTCGTTGATTTTTATATGGTGGAACCGTATTTCAGTCAGATTTTTGTTTGCCAAACCAACTTCATTCACATCCGATTCCGTAGATAAATTTTTCTGGAAAATCAATGAAGAGTTCCTCGACAGTCTCTAAGACTACATCGACTTACTGAGACGCCTTTAGTCTGTCGAATCGGGGAAACTGTAAGACCACGCAGTGCCAATGAATTCAGACGAGTTCTTCAAGGGTTTTTCGGAAATCGGAGCCATGATGCCTCGTAGTTGTGACCTGCAATAAATAGCGCATCAATATCGACTGATCTGTATACGGTATCAACCTAACCACAAGCTGCCGCAGTTTATACATCGAGTTGCGCCTGAAAAGTCCTCATCGGCTCCCCGCACCTGCTAATGACCCCCGGACAGTGGCGGCTTGCCCCTGCATATTAGCTTATGCTAATTTACCAATGCGCCAGCAATCCCTGATATCGCGTTCCGAAATCCGGCTCAAATCACACAGGTTCCCGCATGAATGCTGCTCCCGCCACCGCCGCCAATCAGGAAGTCGCCTCGCACCGGCTCGAACATTTTCCCATTGCGATTTTCTCCGTGGTGATGGGCGTGACCGGGTTGGCGCTGGCCTGGTTGAAAGCCCATACCGTGCTGGGAATGCCGTTTGTCGTCGGCGAAGGGCTGCGCGGCGCGGCGAGCGTGCTATTCGTCCTCCTGCTGGCTATTTACGGCCTGAAAGCGCTGCGCCATCGCCAAGCGGTCGTCTGGGAAATGCGCCATCCGGTGCGGATCAACTTTTTCGCCACTCTCTCGATCTCGCTGCTGTTGCTGGCCACCGCCTATGTTGAGACCCACCCCGAAGCCGCCTTGTGGCTGTGGGGAATCGGCGCGGCCCTGCAACTGATGCTCACCCTGGCTATTTTCAGCAGTTGGCTCCATCACACCCATTACGAGATCCATCACGCCAATCCAGCCTGGTTCATTCCGGTGGTCGGCAACAT
>JBHELB010000013.1:0-39123 GCA_041859045.1 Candidatus Hydrogenedentales bacterium
GTCCGCTTGCCGGTAGCGTTTGCGGTAACTCGCTAGACTTGCCAAGGCGCGTTCTCCTGCCATGTTGCGGCCCTCCCCCGGTAAGATCGCAAATGGCGCGACAACTTCTCCCCCGGTAAGATTTTAAACGGCGCGATTCGGTGCTTGAGATTTGGTACTATGACCATGTTGCTGTCTACCCTGATGTTCATGGCGACTGCGGCATTTTCGCCCATTGAGTCGCGCATGGGCGGACCAATGGCATGAAGAAGAAACCATTGCGATAAGAACCCATCGCACAGGAGAACAAATATGGAGCGGTTCCGTTTGCGTACGCGGTTGATCCTGCTGACGGCGAGTTTGCTTGTGCTGGCGACGGCGTTTCCGGCGTTTGGCGGCGAACGCCTCTATGCCTTCGAGCAATCGCGGCTCGCCAACGGTTTGCGCGTGGTGTCGCTCGAGGATTTCTCGACGCCCATCGTTGCGGTTCAGGTCTGGTACCACGTCGGCTCGAAAAACGAGCAGCTTTCGCGGCGGGGCTTCGCGCATATGTTCGAGCATATGATGTTCCGTGGCACAAAACTCGTGGGACCGGAGGAACACTTCGCGCTGCTGCGCCGTATTGGGGGAGACTGCAACGCCTTCACTTCGTTCGACTATACCGCGTACGTAAACACCGTGCCGTCGAATCAAGTCGCGCTGCCGCTATGGCTGGAAGCGGATCGCATGATGTTCCTCAACATCAGCCAAGAGAATTTCGACACGGAGCGCAATGTCGTCAAGGAGGAACTTCGGCAGGATTTCAACGAACCCTACGGCTCCGTGTTTATGCAGTGCCTGCCCAAGGTCGTATCGAGCCCGGAATACCAGTGGCCGCCGATCGGGAACCTCGCGGGACTCGAGGCAGCGGGCAGTGATGAACTTCGGGCGTTTTGGGATCGCTACTACGTTCCCAGCAACGCCGTGCTCGTCGTGTGCGGCGCGGTCAAACACAAACAGGCGCGTGCGCTCGCGGAACGCTACTTCGGCTGGCTCCCCGCGCTTCCCGAACCGCAGCGGCCGACGATCGCCGAACCGGAAACGGCCAAAACACCGGAAGTTACTATCGAGGAACGCCTTGGCCCGGTACCGATGGTAGGCTATCTCTTCCGCGGCGTGCCGGAAAACCATCCCGACGACATTGCATTGACTGTGCTCATGTCGATTCTCGGCAACGGCGACAGCAGCCGTCTGTATGCTGACCTCGTGCAGAAGCGCCGTCTTGCCACGCGGGTGCTCGCGGAGGCGTATACCCAGGAGAAGATGGGTTTCATTGGCGCGGGCGCGGCGCTGCTGCCGGGCGTCGATCCGCAGGCGGCGCTTCAGGCGATCGACGATCACATCAAGACCATTATCGAGACTCCAGTGCCTGAGGCCGAACTCGCGAAAGCGAAAAACCAGCTTCGACGCGATCTCATCACGCAGACGTTGACCGTCGAGGGCAAGGCGAACGTGCTGGGGCGCACTGCGGCGCTCTTCGGCGATCCGGATATCGCCAATCGACTGCTTGAGGACGTGGACCGCGTGACTGTAGGGGATGTGCAACGCGTCGCGAAGGCGTACTTCAAGCCCGAGGCGCGCACGGTGCTGCGCATCATGCCAAATCCGGACATGCCGCCCCTTGATCCGACGAAACTCGGAGTAGAAACCGCTGCCCAGAATGAGGCGGTCATCGCTTCGGACCAGAAGGCGAAGATCGAACGGCCCGCGGACCAGCCAACGACGCCTCCGCAGGAGCAACTGCTGCGCGGTTTGCCCAAGGCCAAGCTCACGACGAAGCGACTCGACAACGGATTGACGGTGGTCGTGGCGCAGAACAGGGAAGTTCCTTTCACGACGATGATGCTGGGACTGCGCTACGGCGCGTCGACGGAAGACCCCGCCGCGCCCGGCACCGCGGCGACGGCGCTTGCGATGTTGACGCGCGGCACGGAGCGCTACACCGCCGCGCAACTCGCTGAAGTACTAGAGTCGAATGCGCTTACCCTTGACGGCGCAGCGGATCTTGATGTGGCATCGGTAAGCGCGTCGGCGTTGGCGGACAAGCTTCCCCTGGCGATGGAGTTGATGGCGGAGGCTGTGCTGCGGCCGACCTTCCCGGAAGACGAATTTCAGTTGCTGCAACGTCAGCGGGCGATGGGGCTGAGCGTGAAAGAGCAGGACCCGTCCTATCTCGCGGAGCGTCAGTTGCGCCGAGTTATTTTTGCGGGAACGCCGTATGAGCGCTCCGCCCAGGGCGAACTCGAGGACGTCTCAAAGGTGACGACGCAGGGGCTGGCGAAATGGTGGAAGACCTATGCTCGCCCCGATGCGGCGGTGTTGTATGTCGCGGGCGATGTGGAACCGGAACAGGCCGTTGCCCTTGCGCGCGCCCAGTTTGGCGGCTGGAAAGCAGACGCCCCCGCGCCCGCCGTGGCGAAGCCCACGATCCCCGCCGCACAACCGACGCATATTTATCTCATTGACGCGCCCGGCGCGGTGCAAAGCCAGATCCGCGTGGGCGCGCCCACGATCACCCGTGGACACCCGGACTACCACCTGTCGCGCGTGTTCACCCAGATCTACGGCGGTTCGATGACGAGCCGCCTGAGTACGTTCGTCCGCGTCAAACAGGGACTGACCTACGGCGCGGCGGGCGGCGTGGTGCCCCGGCGGTTCGCGGGGACGTTCTGGACCTCCACGTTCACCAAGTCGACCAGCACGGGCGAGACGGTCAAGGCCCTGCTCGAGGTGATCGACAGTATGAAAGACACGCCGCCGACGGCCGAAGAGCTGGACTCGGCGAAATCCTACCTGGTGGGAAGTTTCCCCAGCCAGCTCGAAACACCCCAGGACTTTGTCGCGTATCAGTGGATCATTGATTACTGCGGTCTTCCTAAGGACTATCTCAATCAGGCGGTCAAGACTTATGCCCGCGCCTCAGCCCCGGGCGTGCAGCGCGTGTCCGAGGAAGTCGCCGATACCGGCAATCTCGCCATTGTCGTCGTGGGCGACGCAACGGCGATTTTGCCTCAGCTCGAGCCCATTGCCCCGGTGACGTTAATCAAGTAACCGGACGAGACCGGCTTGTTCGCGGGACGTTGCCGTAGTAAAGTGGGGGAATGTGCGGCGCACGCGGAAGCGTTGCGTTTCTATCCCCGGGAGCCGGGGCAACGAACAGGCGGATGGTATGGGAAAGCGATCGTATCTTTTTGAGACAGAGCCGATTACCAAAGGAGACATCGAGTTGTTCCGCAGGGAACTGGTGGTGTCTTTGGGACTCGACGGCGGCGAGGTCGACGAGGACCGGCTCGTGAGTTTTCTGCGAACCTCGTTTGGCGACGAGCGCACGAATCAAATCCGCGCGCTGGCGTCAAAGGACCTTTCTTTTTTCCGCGACTGCGATCCGGCTTCCACTAGCTACTCCGAGATACAAATTCTGAGTGTGCGCCGCGGGATGGCGGCGATCTTCGCGCACCGGCTGTTTCAGGAGGTGCTCGGGCGCTTTCCTGGACTACTCTACGAGATGGAGTTCATCGCGAAGTACGTGCAGAAGGACACAAACGTTGAGATTCATCCGCTTGCGACCATTGGCGTGCCGTTCGCGATTGACCACGGCCACGGCACCGTAATCGGCGCGACGGGCGTGATCGGGAACGGCGTGTTCATTTACCACGGGGTCACCCTTGGCGCGACGGGGAAGCGTTCGCGCACGGGCCGGCGGCATCCGATTGTCGGCGACAACGTCTTTTTCGGCAATGGCTCGCAGGTCTTGGGGCCGTCCATCATCGAGCGCGACACGACGATTGCTTCCGATGCGGTCGTCGCGGATTCGTACGTGCATGCGGACGCAAAACTGTTCCTTAACGTGCGCGTGGCGGGCGTGATTGTGCCTGCGGGCGCGCGTATCTTCGCGGGTGACCCGGAGAACGGCCGTCGCTTCTGGGCGCAGCTCGAGGGCGAAGACGCGCCGCGCTGGGCCGAGTTCGCGAAGTTCAACCCTGCCGATTTCGACTGACGCCTCGTGGATGCGCCCGTCGAGACCTTGCCGGGCATCGGCCCGAAACGTGCCTCGTTACTCGATGCGCTCGGCATTGTCACCGTGCGCGACCTTCTGTTGTACCTTCCCCGCGCATATCAAGACCGCCGAACCCTGACCCCCATCGCCGAGGCCGTCGCGGGCGAGACGATCACCGTCGAAGCGGAAGTCGTGTCGGCCAAGGCGCTGCGTTTGCGGGGGCGAATGAAGATGACCGTCGCGACGCTCCGCGACACGACCGGCACTATGCAAGCAACATGGTTCGGGCGCGACTTCATCGCGCGGGCGCTGCCGCAGGGCGCGCGCGGATTGTTCACCGGCCTAGTGGGCAACTACAAGGGGCTCGCGCTGAAAAATCCTGAGTACGAACTGCTCAGCGGCGACGAGGAAGACCTGCTCAATACCGGCCGCGTGGTGCCGATTTACCGTCTCACCGACGGCGTCTCCCAACGCATGTTGCGTCGTTGGGTGCGGGACTCGCTCGAGATTGCCGCAGACCGCCTTGAGGATGCATTGCCGGAAAGCTTGCGTCTCGAACATGGATTTCCCGATGCGGGGCAGGCGTTGCGAATCGCGCATTTTCCCGCCGAGCCCGAGCAAGGACTTGCGGCCCGCAGTCGTTTTGCGTACGAGGAACTGCTCGCGATGCAGATCGGCATTCTGCGCATAAGGGCAGAGCAACGGACGCAGGTGAAGGGCTATCGACACACGCTCAATGGCCCGCACCTGCGAACGCTTCGCGCGCGGTTACCGTTCGCGCTAACCGCTGCGCAACAGCGCGCCGTGGATGACCTGCTGGCCGATCTCGAAGCGCCGCGTCCGATGCTGCGGTTGCTCCAGGGCGATGTCGGATGCGGAAAGACCGTCGTGGCGCTGCACGCGATCGCGGCGGCGGCGGACGGCGGTTACCAGACGGCGCTTATGGCGCCGACGGAAATCTTGGCGGAACAACACGCGATCACTTTGCGCGAATCGCTCACCCCGTTGGGGATCGACGTCGCGTTGTTGACCGGTTCGACGCGTGAGGCGCGCACGGTGCGCGGGCGAGTGGCGGACGGTAATGCACAGGTGATCGTGGGGACGCACGCGTTGGTGCAGCTTTCGGTTGAATTTGCGCGACTGGGACTGGTCATTGTCGATGAACAGCACCGGTTCGGGGTGATGCAGCGGCAAGCCCTTGCGGAGAAGGGGCTCAATCCCGATGTGCTGCATATGACCGCGACGCCTATCCCGCGCACGCTGGCCATCACGTTGTACGGCGGCATGGACTTGTCCGTGATTGATGAGCTTCCGCCGGGGCGGCTTCCGGTGAAGACACGGCGCGTTCCTGCGGCAAAGCTCGAGGGACTCTATCAGTACGTGGCTGAACAGGCTAACAAAGGCTTCCAGACGTATGTCATCTGCCCGCTGGTGGATGAATCGGACGCAAAAGAACTCAAGGCCGCCACGGCGCATTTTGAGGAATTGTCGAACGGACCGCTTACCGGGCTTTGCACGGGACTGTTGCACGGGCGCATGAAAGGGGACGAGAAGGAGGCGGTGATGCGCGCGTTCAAAGAGGGTGCGCTTGATGTGCTTGTCAGCACGACGGTGATCGAGGTGGGGATCGATGTGCCGCGCGCGACAACCATGATCATTGAGGACGCCGCACAATTTGGACTGACGCAATTGCACCAGTTGCGCGGCCGCGTGGGGCGTGGGGGAGAGCAATCGCACTGCTTTTTGCTCGGCGCGCCCAAGACGCCTGAGGGGCGCAAGCGCCTGGAGATCTTCTGTGCGACAGCCAACGGTTTTGAGATTGCCGAGGCGGACTTGGAGATGCGCGGCCCGGGGGAATTCGCCGGTTTGCGGCAAGCGGGCCTGAGCGATCTGCGCGCTGCCGACCTTGTGCGCGATGCACGCCTGCTGGACCGGGCGCGGCGCGACGCGCAGGCATTGCTCGAAACCGATCCCACACTGCAACGCCCCGAACACGCGGCGCTGGCCGCACGCTCGGGGCGTTTCTCATCCGTGTCTATGTAGGGCTATTCCTTTGGCGGGAACGCCGCGAACTGTAGCTCCTGATTCGGATCCGCGAAGAGAATGTGGTGACTAAACCCGCCCGTGCGGTCGATTACCTTCGAAATGAACGTGTTCCAGCCTTTCTTGAGCGGAAGCGCCACCCACTCCGGGTTGCGGCGTGTGCGGAAGAGGCGCTCATTGTCGATCATGACGTCGTTCACCAACACTTGCCCCATGTCATCGAAACGCACCTGCGCGTAGACCACACGATCCGAAGGACTGTAGATCCCGCACAGGGCATACGCCAATGAGTTGTACGCCACTCCATATAGCGAGCCGACATTGAGAAATCCCGGGGCGAAACTATCGATGGTTTTTAGCGGTTGCCAGGAGATTTTCGCGCCATTGTCCTCGAAAGTGTCGCCTTCTGTGTAGCCCTTTTCCGGCCCGAATTGTTTATACGCCCAAGGCAACGCGGTTTTCGGATCGGCAGGAAGATCGTCGGGGACGTCGCCGACCACGAAACGTCCGGCGACGCTCCAGTCAGGGGCGGAACGCATCGCAGCCGCGGGGAAGAACGGGACGTTTCCGGCGAGGCCGCGTTGCTCCGTGCCTTTGTAGCTCGCGGTGACGGAGTACATCGGCACTGGCAGCAGGCGATCGGCGGGCACCTCGAAATGGAGCACAATTTCCTGCGCGCCATGTTGCGGTACCGTGACGGTCTTCGGTAATGTCTCGCCAACCAAGCGCCATCCGTCATCGGCTAGGCCGCGCATCTGAATCGTCACCGCCACATCGTCCAATAGCCCATTATTAATCTTGATAACCATACCCGTTTTGATGTTGTTCGTGCCGAGGCCTTCCGGCATCAGCGCATCCACCGAAAACAGCTTGCGTGCATTGTCCTGCACCTCCGCCGGGGCCACCGAGGGCGACCACACCGCGCCGGGCTCGACGCACGAGACCTTGGCATTGCTGCCTTCCACCGTGACAAGCCCGTAGTGCGGGAAACCGCCCAGTTCCGGTGCCTTGTTTTCCCCGCGCAACGCCGCGCCCTTGGTTGCGCCAAACACGATATGGTCCGCGCCGTTGATTTGCTGATACACCAACCGGTGCCAATGTCCGGCGACGATGGTTCTTGGGCGGTCGCCCAACGCTTTCTCGACCAACGGCCACTCGGTATTCGTGGGATCGGACCAGAAGGGGATATGCACGAATACAAACGTGTGGCGCGCGCCGCTGCTCTTTTTCAGGTCATCCTCGAGCCAATCCAACTGCTCTTTGCCCATGCGGGGCCCGGACTTTTCCCACGCGTCCTGCGCGTTCAGCAACACGAAGTGGCAGCCCTTGTAGTCGAACGAGGCATAGCTCTTGCCGATGTTTCGTTTCCACCAGCCCACCGATTTCTCGACGGAGATATCGTGATTGCCGGGGATCATCACCAACGGAACTTGGATTCGCTCGTAATGCTGCTTCGATGCCGCCCATTCCTTGTCCGCATCGGCCTCATCCGGCGTATACCCAGGGATCATGTCGCCGACCATGATGGCGAAGTCCGGGCGAAGCTGGTTGATTTCGTCGATAGCGCGGTCGAACACCGGCCATTCCGCCTCCTCCCCGCCGTAACGGTCGCCCACGATGGCGAATGTGAACTTCTGAGAGTCTGCCGGCAGCGGCCGCTCAATCACCGCGAGCCCCGGCGGGAACGGAGACGCAGTCTGATTTTCGGCGGCCATGACGGCTCCGCTGCTGAGAAACACCATGACGACGATCAGGAAAACAACGCGACGCCACATGGGAAGGTACCTCCTTACGATTCCCGCCGCGGGTGTGCGTGGCCGCGACGGCTGTGCCCGATATTCTGCATAGTCTAGCACACGGACTAGGGGGGCAAAAATTCCCGTTTCAGCGATATTTTGCTACAATTGGCTTTCTTTGTGCTCGGGCTGAATAACAGACAGGCGGTGACGATGAAAGCGGTGCAGTTTGGCGCGGGAAATTTCCACGAATGTGCGTATTTCGCGGCGGCTGTCCCCGGCCTCTGGCTGCATTTTAGCACATGCTCGCCGCCGAAGAGGAAACGTCGCGCCAAACCATGTGGGATCTGGCGCGACCGGAGACAGTTCGAGTACGTCTGAAATGCTACTTGCCCAAGCGCGCGATCCGCCTTGCGCCAACGACCAAGAGCGCCAAAGCGGTAATGCCAGCCGACACCGGCAACACGGGGACATCGCCGTTGTCGTAAGGGTTGTAACCAAGAGCAAATTCCGTGCTGTCGGGTACGCCATCATCGTCCGAATCCATATCGAAATAGTCAGGCGTACCATCGCTATCCGTGTCGTCCGCGCCCTCTGTCGCATCAGGCAACCGGTCGCCGTCGGAATCAGTGTCCATGAAATTCGGCGTGCCGTCGCGGTCCAAGTCGCCGCTGCCTTCATCTTCGTTGGTAATGCCGTCGCCGTCAGAGTCGTCGCTCGAGGATGCAAGGCCAAACACCGAGCGCGCTACGGAGACCTTGGGAGCTACGCCGCTGTGGCCCACGCATAGCTCCACCCACGTTCCGTTCGGCGTCGCAAGCAAGCCAAAGGCCCATTGCGAATGCGTTTGGCTGCCCGCAACGGTCTCTGCAGCAGACCAAGTCTGTCCGAGGTCCGTCGAGACAGAAGCTTTCTGCCATGCGGTGCCACCGCCATCACCGAACAACGCTAGCCATGTTCCAGCCGAATCGGTGGCGATCCTATGCGCGTATTTGTTTTCCATTGGGCCAGGAATGACTGTTGTTTCCGTCCAGGTAGCCCCGGAATCGGACGAACGACACAAAACGAGTTCACCATGCCTCTCGCAACTCATCGCCCAGTTGCCTTGCCCATCCGTCGTGAGCTGGGGACAGGTAATATTCTTCCACCCCCACTCTACCTGCCTGGAATAAGCGATGGATACGGGCGCTGTCCACGAAGAACCGCCATTGCTTGTTCTGGCCGCATATACCCGGGTTACACCGCTGTAAGGCCTGTGCCAAGCGATGATTCCGCGTCCGCTCGAATCACCCGTAGCGCAAGGCTTAGGGAACGCGCCTTCAACGTCGTAGTAGGTTCCCAAAGTATCCAGCAACTGAGCCGAGTGCCAAGTCGCCCCACCGTCAGAGGATTCTGAGTGATAGAGCGCAAAGATACTCGATTTTATTGCCCACACATCTTTCACCTGAGATACGATCCAGACGAGTGAGAAACGCCCGGACCCGAGAGACATTATCGCGGGCGAAGACGCCGAAAGAGCCCCAGAGGGATAGGACGGTGCCGGAAGAATGCCCACCGTTTGCCATGTTACGGCATTGTCAGCCGAGTGCAACACGTTAAGAGTGCGGTTTTGTACGAACACCGCCACCCACGCGCCGATTCCATCCGAACACATCGCTACGGAGCCAGGATAGGGGGTGGCCGTCGCCAATTTCACGGGCGTTCCCCAAGTAGCGGCATTGTCCGTCGAACGGGAAAACCACAAGTTTTCGGCCGAAGACCACGTCACGCCCCAAACCCCGGCGCCGTCGGTCGCCATGGCGGGGGGTGAGCCGTTGCTTTCCGCGTCAAACGTGTTGACCACATCGAGATTCACCGCCGCGCCCGCGGAGGCGCTCAGCGCCACAAACACGAGAAATATCGCTAACAATGGACCAGATTTCATGGCAGTTCGCCTCCAGATAAAGAATTTGGAGCAAGGTCCCAATCCTCACGCTATGTAGGATGATAAGTCAAAGCATGCATGAAGTCAAAACTACAGAAGACCGTAAGCCCATGACCTATCTCACGATTTTCGGACGCAGCAACCCCCAGCTCCTCCGCGTTGGGTTCCGACTGAGTGGCGCACATGCGTGTTCATCCTGGCTCGGCCTTTCTGCTACAATCCCAATCTTTGGGCGGGTTTGAACTGATTCTTGAACGGATTAAGGAATAGAGTCGCGATGAAAGCGGTGCAGTTTGGCGCGGGAAATATTGGGCGGGGGTTTTTGGGGCAGCTTTTTTTTGAAAGCGGCTATGAGACGACGTTCGTGGATGTGGTGCCGGAGGTGATTGATGGGCTGAACGCGCGGCATGCGTATCCGTTGCGGATTGTAGAGGAAACGAGCGAGACGCGGATCATAGGCGGGGCGTCCGGGGTATACGCGCAGGACTTGGACGCGGTGGCCCGGGCGGTGGCGGAGGCGGACTTCGCGGCGACGGCGGTCGGTGTGCCGGTACTGCCCAAGGTGGCCCCGGCGATCGCGGCCGGATTGGCGCGACGCTTCGAAAATCCGCAGGCCGCGCCGCTGAATTTCATCGTATGCGAGAACATGCTGGACGCCGGGCCCTATCTGCGCGGTCAGGTGCGCGCGGCGCTTGATGCCCGGTTCCACGCGGTGCTTGAGGAGAAGGTGGGGTTTGTTGAGGCAAGCATCGGGCGAATGGTGCCGGTGATGACAGCCGCGCAGCGCGCCGAAGACCCGCTGTTGGTGTGCGTCGAGCCGTACTGCGAACTGCCGGTGGATGCGAACGGGTTCAAGGGGCCGATTCCCCCGCTGAATCACATGAAGCCGTACGCGAATTTTGGGGCATACGTCGAGCGAAAGTTGTTTGTGCACAACGCGGGCCATGCCGCGACCGCGTACCTGGGGTATTTGCGCGGGCACGAGTATATCTGGCAGGCGATCGCGGACCCGCAGGTGCGCGCGGCGGTGGATGCCGCGATTGCGGAGACCCGTGCGGGCCTGGTGGCGAAGCACGGACTGGACGCGAAGGCGCTTGAGGACCACTGGGCGGACCTCGTGCATCGGTTTCAGAACAAGGCGCTGGGCGATCAGATCGCTCGCGTGGCCAAGGACCCCGTTCGCAAGCTGGGACCGCGCGATCGTCTGGTGGGGTCGGCGCAGATGTGCCTTGCGCAGGGAATCGCGCCAAAGGGCGTGGCGTTTGCGGCTGCCGCCGCGATTTGCTACGATCACCCCGATGATTCGGCGGCGGGCGTCGTGCGGGACCTATACAAGACCAAAGGCGTTCGCGGGGTGCTGACCGAGGTGGGTCAGGTCGCCGAGGATTCTCCCCTCATTACACTGGTCGAACAAGGGATGCAGCGTCTGCTCGAAGAGGGCTGGGTCCGCTAAACACAGGATACGGTCGTGCACGAAGTCAAATTGCCGCAGCTCGGACAATCGGTCGAAGAAGCCTCCATCATTCAATGGTACAAGCGCGAGGGCGACGCCGTTGCGCTGGGCGAAAATCTGTACTCGATTCAGACGGACAAAGCGGAGATCGATGTCGAGTCCCCCGCAGCGGGCATTCTGCGTAGGATCGTGGTGGATACCGATATCACGGTGCCCGTTCTGACGGTGGTGGCGCTTATCGGCACGGCGGACGAGCCGTTGCCTGAACTCGCGGCGCCCAAGGCGCAGACGGCCGCCCCCGTGCCCGCGCCGGCCGCTGCTCCCGCACAACCGGCGACGCCGGTCGCGCAGCAGCAGGCGACTCCCGCTTCGACTGGCGGGCACGCCGCTGTATCGCCACGTGCGCGCAAGAAGGCGGCGGAACTCGGGGTGGACCCTGAGGATGCTGTGGGGAGCGGACCACAGGGGCGCGTGCTTGAGGCGGACGTGTTGGGGCTTCGTCCGGTGAAGGCCACGCCGACGGCCCGCGCGCTGGCGCAGCTTGAAGGCGTACGCCTGGGGAAAGTCGGGGGGACCGGGCCGCAGGGCAAGGTCATGAAGGCCGATGTCGAGCGCGCAGCGCAGGCACCCGCCGTGTCCGCGATTGCGCCCGGCGAGGTACGTCGCGTACCGCTGAGCCCCATGCGCCGTATCATTGCCCAGCGCATGTGCGAGAGCGTCTACAGCGCACCGCACTACTTCATCACGGTTGAAGTGGATATGGCCGCCGCGAAGGCGTTTCGCGCGGGGTTCACCGAGGCGAAAGTGTCGTTCAACGACCTCGTGTTGCGCGGTGTGACGTTGGCGCTTCAACAGTGGCCGCAAGTAAACGCGCGGTGGGCAGGCGACGCGATCGAGGAAGTGGGCGACATCAACTTGGGCATGGCGGTGGCGCTTCCGGCGGGATTGATCGTGCCTGTCGTACGCCGTTGTCAGGACAAGTCGTTGGTGGAGATTTCCCGGGAGTGCCGCGAACTGGCCGAAAAGGCGCGAACCGGCAAACTCCTGCCCGCCGACTACTCGGAGAACACGTTTACCGTGTCGAATCTCGGCGGATTGGGTGTGGATTCGTTCACTGCGATCATCAATCAGCCCGACAGCGCAATTCTAGCCGTGGGCCAGATCAAGGACCGGCCTGTCGTGATCGACGGCGGTATCCACATCCGGCCGATCATGAACCTGACGCTTTCGAGCGACCATCGCGTGATCGACGGCGCGGTGGCGGCGCAGTTCATGAGCACGCTCAAAACGACTCTCGAATCCGCGGAGTTTTAGTCCGGGTTCACATACGAATACGCCCAGTACGTGTATTCGTCCCAGCGTAGCCCGTCTTTCGCACGCAGCGTCACCGCAATGCGCTCCTTGCCCTGCGTTACTGAGGCCGGGATTTCGAATTGCGTGTCGCGCCAGGCGTCGCGCGCATGTCCCGCAGGCGCATACCACTCACCGACGCGCGCGCCGTCCACAAGCACCTCAACGCGTTGCGCCGGGATCAGCACCGGGTCCGGGCGAGCAGGTCCGAGATCTCCCTTCGCGCCAAAGGCGTAGTAAGATCTGCGCACCAGCCGTGCGCCTTGGTTTTGCGGGTCGAGTTTCACAGTGAAATCACAGTGGCCGCTCCACGATCGACCGGTATCTTTCACGACATGATCGCGATCGCGCGGCTCGCCTGCCGTCGCGGGCAACTGGTACGCGCCTTCATACGGCGCGATGCGGCGCTCCTTGCGCGTGTTGCCCGCGCAGGAGTAGTCGTGAGCCTTTTCCGACGCGGCGTCGCCAAGGTCGAGTTCGTCTGTAAGCAGCAGCGACGGCTCAGGGCGCAGGTAATAGAACGCGGTGGAGGAGTAATGCCCAGGGACGTTGCCCGCCGGGCCATGTTCGAGATCAAAGCGGAAGGCGCGATGAAATGGCACAACCTCGCCCGCATGGAAGCGATACATCACGCTGTGATCGACCGGTCCCCCGACATGCAGTGGGTAGCCGTGCGTGGGATAGGCGAACACGCCGTCGTGCTTGAGCAAGTCGTACCAGCCCCAGTTGAAGTATTCCTCGGTGCCCGTGCTGGCCACGAACGGCGTCCGGTTGCCGTCCACGTAGAATCGCGCGTCGCCCTCGAGATATCCCCGGAACAACTCGGTGTTGTACGGCGAGTCGCGATGGACACTACTCATGGTCACCACACACCCCACGTAGTGACCGCGACCTGTTATGTCGAGAATGCAGTAGTCCTGCCTGTGGCGCAGGGGCGTCTCCTCGCGGTGCATGGCGAAAAAATATCCTGCAGCGTCGGGATACGGTTTGTCGTGGTGGTCCACCTCATACGCAAACTCCACCGCTTCGTCATGGGAACGGTTCACGATTTCGATGCGGGCGGATTTCCAGAAGGGCATGGGGAAATTGCAGTAGAACCAGCCATCGGTCGACTGGCCGACGTATAGGCTTCGCGGCTTTACTACGCCCGCTACATACCGCTCGGTGTGTTGCCATGCAGGGTCGGCATGCGCCAGGGCATCAAGCGCGCGCGGACATCCCAACGCAAAAAATGAGCTGAGCGGCGCGTCGATCGCGGGAACAGGATTCTTTTCCCAGTACGCGCGCAGTGTGAGACGCGCCGCGGGGTCAAAGGCACCTTCCGCAAATCGTATGCGCAGGCGCACGATCGCCCCCGCCCCTTCAAGGTCGGCCAGAACGGCTGCTTTTCCGGGCTCTGCGCGCAGCGAGCCGCGCTCGTGCCGCAACGGAACCGACGGTTCGGGGGGCTGTGCGGGGTTTGACCACCACTTCGCCGCGCGCGACAAATCCGCAGCGCCGTCGAACGTCTTGACGGCGGTGTCCGCGGGGTATTTGTGCGCGAAGATGTTGTAGAAATGCGGTTTTTCCATCTCGTCGATGGTGACCTTGCAGCCGCGCGCGTAGGGGATGGGCACGTAGCTCCACGAAGAACCGTGGGCCGTTTCCTCGTCGCCTACAAAGGGTTTTACAAACGGCGGCGTATCGCCGGAGTAGATGTCTTGCGCGGGCCAAGCGAAGGTGGCGGTTTTCGCGCCATCTAGGTATACCCGCACGGTGCCTTTGTGACAGATCGTCCGCAGCACGTAGAGGCACCCCGGGCCTTCCTCGTCGAACAGCACCCACTCCGCGCCGTCGCGATAGAGGAAGGAGTAGCGCGCCTCGAACCCATCGTCGTTGTCGCCCGTGACGTCATGGCTGTCCGTGCCGACGAGGCTCACGCCGTGCCGGAGCAGCGGCAGTGCCTCAAGATTCTCAAGCGCCGCCGTACCCATCGGCGCGCTTCCCAGTGCTAATGAAGACATGATCACCCCTCCCCAGATCGCCACACACCATGACAACATGACACTCTCCACGCGAGAACGGGCCGATGGTCCTACGGCGTTTTCTTAGAACGCTTTTTCGAGGCCGCTGGCTTCGCGTTGTCTTTGCGCTGTCGTCCGCCGGGCCCATGGCCCACTTCACGCCCTATGGAGCGGATGCGTGCCTGCAGGCACGTGCGACACTCCCCGGCCGTCTCGTTAATGCATGCCTTTGCGGGATAGATCTCGTAGAGTGCGCGGTATTTCACCGGCGTCAGATTGGGCATCACGATATTGGCCCCGCGCATCAATCCCAACTCGCGGCCCCGCGCCTTGTTAACGGTCGCCAGGGCGGTCGTGCTCGGAATGTTGGCGTCGGGGCACACCAATCGCGCCAACGCGACGGCTTTGTACGTCATCATTTCCGTATTGGGCACTTGCTGGGCGGGATCGATCTCGCGCATCCATTCGCCCGTACCCAATGGCGTCGAAGGATGTGAGATATACGGCCCTACGCCGATCATGTCGAGGTCAAGGCCGTTAAACGACTCCAGATCGCGAGCAAGGCCCTCATAGGTCTGCCCTGGAATCCCCACCATGACGCCGCTGCCAATCTCATAGCCCATCGCGCGGAGTTCGGGAAGCATTTCCACGCGCGAACGCGGCGGCGCGGAACCCACGGGCGGATGAATAAGGCTATACAATTCCGGGTCGGATGTCTCAAAGCGAAGCAAATACCGGTCCGCGCCTGCCTCGCGCCACAGCGCGAGTTCGTCGTGTTCCCGCTCGCCGAGACTTAACGTCACAGCCAACTCTGTCTCGGCCTTAATACGCCGCACGACCTGCGCGACCCATCCCGCCGTAAGCCCCGGGTCTTCTCCGCCTTGCAGCACCACCGTGCCATAGCCGTATGTCTGGGCTTCCTGTGCGCACGCGAGGATTTCGTCCTCGGTCATACGATATCGCTCGAGGTCGCGGTTTCCCGCGCGCAGACCGCAGTACCCGCACTCACGGCGGCAGTAGTTGGAGATTTCGATCAAGCCGCGCAGATGCACCGCGTCGCCCACGTGCGCCCGGCGGACTTCATCCGCCCAACTCCACAACTTCTCGAGTGGGCCCGGCCGCGCCTCGCGCAGCCAATACAGAATCGCCGCGCGGTCAAGTACAACAGGATCGGGCGCTAAGGGGGGCGTATCGCTCATTCGGACTTCCTTGCTGTGCTGGCGACGGCTTCGCGATAGGCTTCCAACGCCGCGGGGAACGGTTCGAGCGCGCGCTCAAAGATCCCCAGGCTGTACGCGATAGCCAGGCCGTAGTTGGTGATGGGGAGGCCCGCCTGACGTCCGCGCAAAATGCGGCTGAGCATTTCGCGACGGTTTATCGTGCAGCCTCCGCAGTGGATGATGAGCGAATACGGCGATAGATTCGCCGGATAGTCGTGCCCTTGGACGTGGTCAAACTCGAGCTTTCCGCCGACGTACTGTTGCAGCCAGCGCGGAATCTTCACGCGGCCGATGTCTTCGGCGATGGGATGATGACTGCACGCCTCCGCGACAAGAATGCGATCGCCCACGCGCAGTTGCTCGATTGCCGCCGCGCCGAGCACCTGCGTGACAAGATCGCCTCGGAACCGCGAAAAAAGAATGGAGAAACTGGTCATGGGCACGTCGCGTGGAGTGTCGGCCGCAACTTTGAGAAACGCCTGAGAGTCTGTCACGACCAGACGCGGCGGCTTTTTCAGCGTGTCGAGCGCGCTGCGCAGTTCGCGCTCTTTCACGACCATGCAGTACGCGTCGTTGTCCAGCAAGTCGCGGATCGACTGCACCTGCGGCATGATAAGGCGGCCCTTGGGCGCTTCTTTATCGATGGGAACCACCAACACCGCCAGTTCGCCCGGGGGCACGAGGTCGGCCAGAATCGACGGCGAGTTAACAAAGTCTTCTGGCGCCGTGTCGAGCAGCGCCTGACGGAAATCCAGAATGCCCTGCTGTTGGGCGGCGGCGGTCTGGACAACGGGCGTTCGCTGAGACTTGAATCGCTCTAGTAGCGCTGCGTCGGGCGCGGCCAAGTCAATCTTATTGAACACGATGAGCGCGGGCGTCTTGCGCACGGCCAACTCCTCGAGGATGCGTTCCTCGAACTCGCCCCAGCGGCCTGCTTCCGTCACCAACACGCCGAGATCTGTCCGGTCAAAGACTTGTCTTGTCTTTTCGATGCGCAATGCGCCCAGCGCGCCTTCGTCGTCGATGCCCGCCGTGTCGATAAACAGCACTGGCCCGAGCGGCAAGAGTTCCATTGGCTTTTCGACGGGATCGGTAGTGGTTCCGGCGATTTCGGAGACAATGGAAACGTGCTGGCGCGTGATAGCGTTCAGCAAACTCGACTTGCCGACGTTGCGTCGGCCGAACAGGCCGATATGCAGTCGGAAAGATTTGGGGGCTTCGCGCATACTGCCTCCGCGCTTACGCGTTCGTGCCGTTCAGGAAGGCCTCGAACCGAGATTTTGTGGGAAAATGCAGGGCGAACCCTGCGAGAGTCAGCGCAAACGTCATGGCGGGCCAGAAGAGGTTTGCCGTCAGGAGTCCAAACACCAAACCACCAATGGCTCCGATTTCTATGAACGCCAGAGCTACGAGCATTGAATTCATAAAGACCGTTTGTGCCTGGCCGCCGTCGACCGGTCCCGCTTTGAGTACGACAAAGCGTCGCAGCGGAAAGGAAGCGGCAATCAGCGGGAAAGGAAGCGCCGCGAGGATCGGTCCTACCAGCGAGACGCGTATGTATGTATGTCCTGCGGCGATTTCGTGCAGCGTGCCAACGAAATCAAGCAGCACCAGAATGACCATGTACGTGACGACAGCAAGGCCTATCGCGGCGGCAACGATCTGCGCGCGGTAGAGAAACATCTTCTGTTCGTTCACCTCATGCCCTCCTCGCTCTTCAGTGTAAGTGATATTGAAGCGAAAAGGCCAATTTGTGCGTGAAGATACGCAAAAGGGGTCTTTCCCGTGCGGAAAAGACCCCCCATTTCTAGCGTTTCGGACGTTAGCTCTGCAACATCACCCGACGGATAATCTTCTGGCTCTCGACCGCGTCGAGCGTTTTCTGTGCCTTGCGAATCTCGGTGAGGTCGAGCTTCTCGAGCTTCTTCCAGAAGATCGCGAGGTTGCCGATCGCGATTTGGCAGGCCTGGCTCGGGTCGATGCGCTGGGGCAGCATGTCGAGAATGCAGTAGCCCTTGTACTTCGTGGCCTTGAGGTAAAACAAGACCTCCATCAACTCCCACATATGCACCGTGCCGGGCACGAGGCTGTCATCCCACATCCGGTACGAGTCGCTAAAATACACATGGAAGAGTTTGTTCGCGCGCGACAGGAACGCGACCGATTCCGCAGGCGTCTCGCCCGCCATCATCGCGTGGGCGAAGTTCATCGCCACGCCGACGTTCTTCATCGCAATTTCTTGGCAAAGCGAGAGGGCTTTGCCCACGGTGCCGACCGTCAGGAACTTGCGCGGCTCGCGGCTTTTGTACGAGATCGCCACATTGATGTCCGGCGACGCGTACTTGGCGATCGTCTTGATCGAACTGATCACCGTGTTCCACTGATTCGTGTAGTCCACGTGGAACGGATAGTCGAAGCCGTCGCTGTACAACCGCAACGTCACCTCCGTCGTGCCCAACTGACGGGCAAGGTCGACGGCCTTGCGGCCTTCGTCGATTGCCGCATTGCGGGTCTTCGGGTGCTGATGGCCGAACGCGCCGAGCGCAAAACGACGGTCGTGCGCCAAATTGGCCGCCACGCTCGAACAAGACAGGCTGTAGTCCTTGAGAATCCGCTTCAGCTCCTTGACGGGAAACTCTGCGGAGACATCGTTCTGCGCCACCTCAATTGCCTTGATTCCCTTGATCTTAGCAATCGCGGCGATACGTTCCTGCATGCGAAGAGGGTCCCGGTATCCCTGCGGACAGTACCTGTCCGGGGCTCCCGAGAATACTCCCAACGCCACCGAGATCCGTAGCATGATGCTCTCCTGTTCGGGCTCCTGGCCCATTTGTACGGCGGCAACGCACGTTGCGCGCGCGGTAGTCTTTCCTGCTTCCGCTATACCGGCTTCCGAGGTCGCTTCCCCGGACAAAAATGAATTTCTCGCCGTTCCGCGACGGCGATGGCGAGCAATAGTATCGAACTCCAAGGAGAAAGTCAAGGGCCGAACGACAGATTGGCATTTTGCGAATAGATAGCATTATTATTAAATTGACGTAATGCGCTGTTCTTGAAATGGTTACGCCGATGGCGTCCCGCTTTCCGGTCAAAATTTCCCCCTAAAAAAGAGGAGGCGAGTGCTAGCAGCGGGGGAACTGCCAAAATGCACTCGCCGATGGTGGGAACCAGTCATCTCTGACTGAGGCCGCGAGTATACCTGGGGGAAGGGCTTCTCGCGGCTGTTAAGGGTAACATAACGATCCCCGAGGCTATTCCGGGGGAGCGCAGAGATTTTGTCGCCCGTTTTCCCCGTAGCGTGCCGAGGCATTCTGTGCTGCCTTCGGCCTTTACCGCGTTAACGGCGTTTGGCGAATTGGGAAATACCTCCCCTCCTGTGATATACTCCCGCCGCTTTTTTGCCGGGGGTATGCCGCGAAACCAGTAGAGGATAGAAGAAGTCATGAGTTTTCCAATCAATGTAAGCGCGTATAAACCGTTGAAACTGAATCCGGCGACGGCTGTGCTGAGCGCGGCCGATCGGCAGCAACTGGCGACCAATGTTCAGGTAATGCGCGATGTCATCGTGTTCTTCACGGCGGTCGCGGGGGCCAAGGGCCTTTCGGGGCATACGGGGGGCGCCTACAGCATCGTGCCCGAGGCGTTGCTGGTGGATGGCTTCATTCGCGGCGGGAACACGGTGTACCCGGTGCTGTTCGACGAAGCCGGTCACCGCGTGGCGCTGCAGTACGCGATGGCCGCGCTCAACGGCGATATTCCGCTGGAAAGTCTGTTGCACTATCGCGAGTTCGGCCACGGCCTGTTCGGTCACCCGGAACTCGATCCGAAACACGGCGCGAAATTCAGTTCGGGCCGTCTTGGACACCTCTGGCCGTTCGTGAACGGCGTGGCCAAGGCGAACCCGGAGATGACGGTGTTCATGTTCGGTTCGGACGGCTCGCAGATGGAAGGCGACGACGCGGAAGCGGCGCGCTTTGCGGTAGCGCAAGGGCTGAACGTCAAGCTGTTGCTGGACGACAACAACGTGACGATTTCGGGGCATCCGAAAGAGTACCTGGCGGGCTACGATCTGGCCAAGACCATGGGCGGTCATGGTCTTACGGTCGATGCGGGCGATGGCGAAGACCTGGATGCCCTGTTTGCGCGTGTTCAGCGTTCGCTGGTGACCATGGGGCCGGTGGCGCTGGTCAATCGTCGCCTCATGGCGCCCGGCGTGCCAGGCATCGAGGGCTCGCCGAAAGGCCACGAAGTGGTCAAGGCCGAGTTCGCCGCGCAGTACCTCACGGCCCGCGGCCAGCAAGCGGCGGCGGACTACCTCGGCACACTGACCACGCCAAAGACAAGCGTCTCGTTGATGGGTGTGTCCGACAAGTGGGGCAGCAACCGCACCGAGTTCGGCAACATCGTCAACGGCCTCCTCGACAAGATGACGCCCGACGAGCGCAAAGCGAAAGTGCTCGTGGTGGACAGCGACCTCGAGGGCTCGTGCGGCTTCAACCTGATCCACAAGGCGCACCCCGAGGTGTTTGTGAGCGGCGGCGTCATGGAACGCGGCAACTTCTCGGCGGCGGCGGGCTTCGGTTTTGAAAAAGGCCGCCAGGGCATCTTCGGCACGTTCTCGGCGTTCTCGGAAATGATCATCTCCGAAGCCACGATGGCGCGCCTCAACCACGCGAACGCGATCTGCCATTTCTCGCATGCCGGCGTGGACGAAATCGCGGACAACACCTGCCACTTCGGCATCAACGTGTTCTTCGTGCACAACGCGCTCGAAGAGGACAACACGAACCGCCTGTATTTCGCCGCCGACGCGTTGCAGTTGAAGTCGCTGGTCGAGACGATCTTCCACGATCCCGGCCTGCGCTACGTATTCACGACACGCTCGAAGGTTCCGTATATCTGCAAGGAAGACGGCAGCCTCTTCTTCGATCCCGCCAACGGCTACAGCTTCGCGCCGGGCAAGGACGAAGTCATCCGCGAAGGTAGCGCGGGGTACGTCGTGAGCTACGGCGAGATGCTGTACCGGTCGCTCGACGCAGTGGACCGTCTGCGTAAGGAAGGCTTGGACGTCGGCCTTATCAACAAGCCCACGCTGAACCTCGTGGACGAAGCGATGATGGCCAAGCTCGGCAAGGCCCCGTTCGTGCTGGTCGTCGAAGGTCAGAATCGTCTGACGGGTCTGGGTGTGCGCTTTGGTTCGTGGCTGCTCGAGCGTGGTCTTGCGCCGAAGTACGCGTATATGGGCGCGACCCGCGTCGGCAACGGCGGTCTTGAGGAACAGATCGTCCACCAGGGCCTGGCCCCGGCGGATATCCTGGCGAAGATCAAGACGATGGCATAACGTCTACTATTAGATTCGATTCGACACGGGCCGGAGGGGCGAAAGCTACTCCGGCCCAGCTTTTCCTGAATCTTCGCGCAGGGAACGGAGAAATTCCGGGTCGAGGCTGATCCCACGGCGCTGGCACTCGCGCACGGATTTCCACGAGAGGTCGTAGTCGCCGGTCTTCCAGTATGCCACCGCCAACCCTTTGCGCACGGCGGGGTTCTCCGGTTCAAGGATGCTCGCGGTGAGCCACGTGGTCAGGGCTTGCTTGTAGTCCTCGAGATTGAAGTAGCAGAGCCCCAGGTTGTAATAATCGTCGCCCAGACCAGGATCGAGATCGATCACCTTCTTAAAGATCACGCTCGCCTCGCGGTACTTTCCCATGCGAAACAGGAGATTGGCCTGCTCCGAGAGCAACTGGGGATCGTCGGGCTTGAGTTCGGACAAACGCCGCAGCGGCTCGAGCGCCGCCTCGTAGAGGCCCCGCATTTTCAGCGAGATCGCGTAGTTCTGAAGCGTCACCACGTCGTCCGGCGCAACCGCTAGCGCCGCCTTATACGCCGCATCCGAGTCATCCATCCGCCCCACCACGCGCAGTGTCAGGCCGAGATTGCACAGCGCCGAAGCGTGCTTCGGGTTCAATTCCGCCGCGCGCGCGTATTGCCTAAGCGCTGTTTCGTAGTCACCCTGATCGAACAGCGCATTCCCGAGAGCGTAACACGCATCGGCGTTGGACGGGTCTTTCTTAACCGCGTCCTCCAACTCCGCCAGTTTGGCGTTCGGCGTCTCCTTGGCGGCGTTCTTAGGGTTGTCCTTCCGCCCTTCCTTCGGGTTTTCGCCCGATTTCGAGGCCGCTGTCGCGCACCCCACCAGCACCAGCGCCGCCAACATACCCACGGCTATAAGAGATGTTTTACGCATGGCCTCATGGTAGGCCCTGCGCCCGAACGATGCAACTCCGCGAGGGATTCCGGGGGGTGGCGACAATATAATGAGTGACTGGGGGCGATGAGGACGGCGAAACCTTCTGGTATGAGGTGGCATGGCCTGGACCTCGGACATATGGCGGGAACGGGGATTGCGCGCGGCGATCTTGGCCGGTGATGGTCAGGCGTGGCGGACGCTCTACGACGTGCACAAGGACGGGCTGTATACCTACGTCTATGTGCGCGTTGGCCGGAATGTCCATGCGGCCGAGGAAATTACCCAGGAAACGTGGCTGACGGCGTTGCGGCGCATCCGCTCCTTCGACCCGGAACGTGGCCGGTTCCACGACTGGTTGCGGGGAATTGCCGCGTCACTCATCGCCAACGAACAACGCCGCTGGGCGCGTCGGCGACGATTGGCGGAGGCCAATATGCCGATACCGGACGCCGTTGTTCCTGCGCTCGCCAATGAGGCCGCCGAGACCGTTGCGCTTGCGTTTACAGCGCTGCCCCCGCATTACCAAGCGGTGTTGCGGGCAAAGTACGAGGAACAACGCGCGGTGGCGGACATCGCCGAGTCGCTTGGGCAGACGTCAAAGGCGGTCGAATCGCTGCTGGGACGTGCTCGCACCGTATTTCGAGAGGCATACCGCCGCATCGCAGGCGGCGAAACGAAATGTGAGGCGCCGAATGGCAAAGAAAACTTTTGATGAAGACGAGCCACTGCTCGGTCCAGAGGCCCCGCCACTCACCGAAGCGCTGGCGGGGGCGCGAATGCGCCGGCAATTCGACGCGGCGGTGTTTGAGGCAGGACTCGCCCACCTCAGATCTCGGCGCACCCGGCGACGTGTAGGGTTCGCGGGACTGCTCGCGGCGGCGTATGCGGCGGGCGTTGTAACGTTCTACGCGTTCAGCGGCAGTTCGGCGGTTCAGCCTGCCGCTACGGAAGCCGTTGCGCCGGCGGCAATTGCACCCGCGCCCGCAGTGACAGACAGGCCCGTGCTGACTGAAGCGCTCCTGCGCGATCGCGAGCAGTTGGCGGTATTCATCAGTCAACAGCCAAAAGAACAGCGCCGCGCGCTCTTGCGGGCGGCGGGCGACTGGTTCCTCGGGCCTGGAGACGATGTGGTGATGGCGGCGCATTGTTACCGTCGGTACCTGACGATGGAGGCCGAAAACCCAATAGCCGCGCCACCTGTTAATGAAACCTGGTTGCTTCAATCTATGCGGTTCGATCCGAAAGGAGCTCAATCATGAATTCGCGAAACTGTGTGCTTGCTCTAACAACCGTCGTTTTTCTAAGCGCGTTGGGGGCCGTAGCCCAGGAGGTCGCGCCGCCGGCAGGTACCGCTGCACCTCCGCCGGCAACCTCCGCGCCCGCGCCGCCGGAGAACTCAAATGAAATACTGAAGTCGCTCTACACCCCGGAAATCCGCGAGCGCTATGCCCTTCAGAATCAGGTTGCGCTGCCTGAGACCCTCGAAGGCGCGCTCGAAACGGCGATGCGCATGAATCCGGAGGTTGTGCAAGCGGAGACGAAACTGCGCGAAGCCGAGATGACGCTGCGGCAAGCCAAATTGAAGATCGCGCAGGAAACGAAGTCGGCTTTTGACGCCTACATGAGCCGGAAGGAACAATTCCAACAGGCGGAGAAAGAGTGCAACGACAAATGGATCAATCTGCACCGCGAGGGGAAACTCCCGCCGGAAGTTGTGAGTGGAGCCGATCGGACTTCTCTTTGGGGACCGCGTGCGGGAATGCAGTATGCTGCCGGTCTGCTTGCGCAGGCGGAGTTGGCTTTTAGGAGTGTCCTTGGGCTCGACGTAAGCGGGACTGCCTTGAATATGGACAACGGTTCGGCGGCGAATGGCACGCCCAAGGCGGTGGTGCGTGAAACAAAGCTCGTGGAGGCGGTACGGCCCGCCATCACGCCGGAAATGCGCCAGAAATTTCACCTGGACGCGACTGCGACTCTCGAGTTCGCGGCGGGGACGCCACTGACGAAAATTCTGGAGTTTCTAGCCGAGTACTGTGAAGTGAACGTTGTGTCGGACCTAGGGTTGGATACGGCACTGAAATCGAGTTTCCTGACGCGAAATTTCACCCTTGAGAAGGTATTTTGTGCCCTTTCGGATGCCATGGGTGGGGAAGTCGTCTTCGTGATACGCGATTACGGTGTACTGGCCACAAAGCGCGAACTGGCCGAGCGCATGAATGCACCGACGATTCCCGAAGGCGTAGCGCTTTACATAAAGCCGTAAGGTGGACGTCGGGGATATAACGAAAGATTCCGCGGAACACGGGCTGCCACAGATACGCGTGGGCTCCATCAAGCGATATCGGTGTCAGTCCGTGTTCTTTCCGCCTTCTCGGAAGTGCTGCGGGCTTTGTCCGGTGTGGCGCTTGAATGCAGTAGACAGCGCGAAGGCCGAGGCATAGCCGGTCTGATCGGCGATGGCCTGGAGGGGCTGCGTCGTATGCGCGAGGAGTTGTTCCGCGCGTTGCATGCGCAGGCGATAGACCATTTGCATGGGACTCAGGCCGCAGTGTCGGAGCGACTCGCGGTGCAACGCCGGTGCGCTCATTTCCACTAACGCGGCCAGACGTTGCACGTTCCAGGGCTCGTCCAGTCGAGCATCGACGACGTCCCAAAGGCGATCGAGGCGCGCCCGTTTCTCGCGCAGCCGGGACGATTCGTCGGTGGCCAATTCACGTAGCAGAAGTAAGGTGACTTGCTCGGCGTACAACTCGGCCATGCGGGCGGCCGCACCTTCCGCACCGCGCGATTCCAGCAGCAACCCCTCCGCGGCGCGTTCGAGCGCCTGCGCCTGGTACGCCGGGCGCACGCGGACGTCGTCCAGCGATTGCGCGCGCCAAGGGGCGCGGTCCAGCAGGTGAAACCAGAGTATGCGCCAAGGGGCTTCGAGCGTGACATAGCGGTATGTCGTTCCTGCGGGGGCGACGAGCAGGCTACTGGGCGCGAGCGGCTGCTCGGTTCCGTCTAGGGTCAGAGCTCCCATGCCGCTCAGCGTGTACAGGACGAGGTGAAAATCGACGCGCTGCCGCTCAACGAGATACCCTTTGGTGAGTTCGCTGAGCCCCGAGATGGTCACGTGAATGTCGCGTAGCGCGCGGGAATACGATGCGCTCAGAGGCAGAAACCGCTCCTGACTCGCTGTCGGTATTTTGATAGTTTCACGTATGCTCTTGAAAATTCTGGCCATTCTTTTTGGTCCCCCCGCAGTGTAAACTAAAAGTGTGCCAAATGGCACCTGTATGTGCGCATTGCGGGGAGGCGATGCTCGGGCGGGCAAGTTCGAGGTCTCGTGGGCGTGGGGGCGTTCCCCCGAAGTGTCAGCCTACTTCAACGTCCCGCGATGGCCTTCTGGGGAACGGGCCCGCCCGATCTATGTTCCGACACACAAACGAAATCTAAGGAGAATGCCGTCCATGTCTATTCCTCGCGCCGAATATCCACGACCTCTGTTTGCCCGCGACCAGTGGCTATGCCTGAACGGCCCGTGGGAGTTCGAGATTGACGCCGCTGATACGGGGATCGACCGAGGGCTGCTCACTATGCCCTATGGCCGGACCATCACCGTGCCGTTCTGCCCGGAAAGCGAGCTATCAGGCATCGGGTACACGGACTTCATGAACGTCGTCTGGTACCGGCGACGCGTGGAGATCCCGTCGCAGTGGAAAGGACAGCGCGTCTTGCTGCATTTCCAGGCGGTGGACTACGACGCAACCGTCTGGGTGAATGGGCGCGAGGTAGGCCGCCACCGCGGCGGGTTCAGCCCCTTTACCTGCGATTTGGGGGATGTCGTGGCCGCGGGACAGACAGCGGAAATCGTCGTGCGGGCACGGGACTTTACGCGCGATCTGAAACCGGTGGGAAAACAGTCGCAGCGCTACGCGAACTGGGCCTGCATGTACACGCGGACCACGGGCATTTGGCAGTCGGTATGGATGGAGCCCGTGCCCGATACGCACCTGCTGCGTCCACGCATCACCCCGGACCTGGCCAACAACTGTTTTCTGGTGGAGCAGCGGCTGGCGCGTCCCCGTACGGACTATCGCCTGCGCGCACAGTTGTTCGCGGGTAACAAGCGCGTGGCGGAGGTCGAGCAACCCACAGGCCCCGACTTTTGTGGCAGGATAATCCTCAATATTCCTGCATCGGAGCGCCACCTTTGGTCCCCCAAGGATCCGTTCCTCTACGCACTCACCCTCGAACTTCTGGATTCCACGGGAACCGTTGTGGACCGTGCGGAAAGTTATGCGGGACTGCGCTCGGTCGCGATCAACGGCAAAGCGGTGCTCCTGAACGGAGAGCCCGTGTTTCAGCGCCTCGTGCTCGACCAGGGCTACTACCCCGACGGTATTTTGACGGCCCCAAGCGACGATGCCTTGCGGAGAGATATCGAATTGAGTCTCGAAGCAGGCTTCAACGGCGCGCGTCTGCACCAGAAGGTATTTGAGGAACGATTCCTGTACCACGCGGATCGAATGGGCTACTTGGTCTGGGGCGAGTTCCCGGATTGGGGCTGCCGCGACTGGGCGCGACAGGAGGATGAACAGCGTCTGTCGGCCACCTATATCACGCAGTGGCTCGAAGTCGTTGAGCGGGATTATTCCCACCCGGCCATCATCGGCTGGTGTCCGCTCAACGAGACGGTTCAGGCCATCATCGACCGCATCACCGACCTCGACGATGTCACCCGGGGAATGTTCTTGGCCACGCGTATGGCCGATCCGACGCGGCCCGTGCTCGACGCCTCGGGGTATTCTCACCGCGTACCGGAATCAGATATCTCCGACTGCCACGACTATGAACAGAATCCAGAGACTTTCGCGCAAAATCAGGCGGGCCTGGCAGACGGAAAACCGTTTATGAACGGAGACCCGGCGCGCCCCATCTCGATCGCGTATGGTGGACAACCGTTCTTCGTAAGCGAATTCGGCGGCATTTGGTGGAATCCCGATGCAAAGCCAGGCGAAGACTCTTGGGGGTATGGCGAACGCCCGACGAGTCTGGAGGAATACTACACACGATTCGAGGGGCTTTGCGGCGTGTTGCTCGACAATCCCGACATGTTCGGCTACTGCTATACTCAGCTCACAGACGTCTTTCAAGAACAGAACGGCGTTTTTCGTTTCAATCGGGACCTCAAGTTCGACCTGGACCGGGTGCGCAGGGCACAGCAGCGGCCGGCGGCGATTGAAAAAAAATAGGAGCCAGCCCATGAACCGGAACGTCGCCTGGGCCTTCATGGCGCTTGCCGCGTGCACAGCGCACGCTGAAGCGCCGCGCGTAGAACCTGCCAAACTGATCTTCGACGCGCAGCAACGACTCGCGCCGATCACGCCGCGGTTGTTCGGCGTGTTCACGGAGCATCTCGGCACAAACGTGTACCAGGGGGCATGGGCGCAACTCGTGCACAACCCGGAGTTCGTGCCGCTGAGCCGCTGGCCTAAACCCGAGGCGCGTGAAAGTATTCTGGCGAGCGAGGCCAAACACTTCCGGCTGCCCGGGATTGAGGACGGCCCCGAGAAGGGCGTCGCAGCGCAATGGGCGGCATCGGGAACGCTGGAAGCAGAGCTCGTTCAGAACGCGGAAATGGATGGACAACGCCTGCACGTGAAGGCGGCCGGCGCGGGCCTGGAATCAGGGCTATTCCTTCCGCTACATCGAATCGCAAAGTACGAGGTGACGCTGAAGGCGCGTGCGAATGGCGCTGTGAACGTTCAGATCTATCTGCGCAAGATCAGCGGCGAGGAACTCGGCATTTGCACGCTCTCGCTTGCGCCAGAATGGCGCGAACAAAAAAAGACGTTGCGCGTGAACGTGCCCCACGACTGGAAACCGGGAACGGGAACTGTGGTCGGTTTGCGGTTTGAGACACCGTCTTCCGGCGCGGTAGTCGATCTCGATCGCCTCCTGCTGTTTCCTGCAGACCATGTGGACGGCTGGGACTGTGAGGTCGTCAAGATGCTGCGCGAGTGCCGCCTGCCGCTGCTTCGGTTCCCAGGCGGGAACTTCGTGAGCGGCTATGACTGGCGCAACGGAATTGGGCCATTGGACGCGCGTCCTACTCTCCCCAATCCCGCTTGGAATCAGGTCGAATGGAACCACGTCGGCACCGATGAGTGGCTAAACCTGTGTGCGCTGACCGGCGCGGAACCGCTGATCTGTGTCAACGCGGGCAATGGCGCGCCGGAACAGGCGGGCCAATGGGTGCAGTACTGCAACGGCGCGGCAAGCACCGAATGGGGCGCGCAACGTAAAACAAACGGTCATGCGAAACCGTACGGCGTGCGCCTTTGGGAAGTGGGCAACGAACTCTGGGGGTATTGGCAGGTCGGACACACGGATGCCGCAGGGTATGCGCAACGCTACCCGCTCTTCCGCGCGGCAATGCTGGCCGAGGATCCTAACCTGGAGCTAATCGCAAACGGCGGGGAGACAAGGGACTGGAACGAGGTGTTGCTGCGCGAGCACGGGGCAACGGTGCGTTCTCTGTCTATCCATTCGCTGCAAGCTATCCACGCCCCCAAAGAGGCCGATCCGGCTCGACTCCACGAGGAATTGATGGGGTTCGTGAATAGCTATGACGCCTATGCGCGCGACATGACCGCGCCGATGGCCGCGGCGGGCCTAACGCCACGAGCAGCAGTGACCGAACTTATGATCCTGCACGAGAAGGGAGGCATGCCGACCTATGCGACCATGTCGGAAGGGCTCTACACCGCGGGCGTCTATCATGCGGCGATGCGCTCGAACGGCCTGATCGAATTGATCACCCACTCGGCGCTGCTAAACCACGGAGGCGGCCTGCGCAACGAGTACACGATCGTTTATGCCAACCCCGTCTGGCACGCTATGGCGCTCTATTCGACGCAGGATGGGCGCATTCCTACGCCGCCGCGCTACGAGGGGCCCGTGTTCCATACGAAGGGACTCTGGATCGGCAAGTATGACTCGGTGCCGTGCCTCGACGCGATGGGACTACTTTCCGAAAACGGAAAGGAATGGTCGCTATTCGTTCTGAACTACAGCACAAACAAAGCGATCGAAACGGAGTTGGTGCTAAACCACTTTAGCGCGCGACGGAAGGTTCAAGGTGTCGTCGTTACCGGCGAAGAGGGATTTCTCGCACAGAATACCATGAGATCGACGGATGCGGTTTCCCCAAAGGCGTTTGAGACAGACACGCAGGACGGCGTACTTACCTATACCTTCCCGCCGGCCTCTGTCACACGCCTGACGTTGACGAGGAAATAGCCGTGCGTCCTGCGCGACTTGTTGCAGGGATTGCGGTCGTAGCCGCGCTGTGCTGCGGCGTCCTCTTCTTTGCTGGGTGCGATCGAGCGCAATCGAATGCAGTGACGCTTCGATTCTGGAATGGCTTCACAGGCCCCGATGGCCGCACGATGCTTCGCATCGTAAGGAAGTTCAACGAGGAAAATCCCGACGTACGCGTCCGCATGCAGCGCATGGACTGGAGCGTCTACTACAACAAGCTCTTCGTCGCGGGGTTGGGCGGACGTGCGCCCGAAGTGTTTGTTGTTCACGCGAGTCACATCGAGCGATTCCTGCGCGCGCGTTTCATCCGCCCCATTGATGATCTCGTAGGCGGCCCAAATCCACTGGACAGTAACGACTTCGTCCCTCAGGTCTGGAGTGCGGTGGATCGTAACGGCGCACACTACGGACTTCCGCTCGACGTCCATCTCATGGGGCTTTTCTATAACAAAACCTTGTTTCGAGAAGCCGGCATTGTGGATGCAGCGGGGAATCCAGCGCCGCCACGCACGCGTGACGAGTTCATGGCGGCCGCCGAACGGCTCACGCGGCATAGCAACGGCAAACAAGAGCACTGGGGGTTCGTGTTTACCTGGGCGCGCACGAACTTACTCACCCTGATGCGTCAATGGGGAGGGCGCGCATTTACGCCCGACGGGAAGACTTGCACGCTGGACACGCCAGAAAATATTGAGGCGCTTCAATTCTGTGTAGACCTCGTCCGAAAACACCGTATTGCGCCGCCGCCCGAGAACTTCAACTCGTGGATCGGCTTCCGACAAGGCAAGGTCGCGATGGCGTTTGAAGGAATCTATATGCTGTCGGATCTGCAGCGCCAGAAGGACCTCGATTTTGGCGCGGCACCATTGCCCCAGTTGGGAAAACAGGCAGCGACGTGGGGGGATTCGCATATACTGTGTTTGCGTGAGGGGTTGGATGAACGATCGCGTAACGCGGCGTGGCGATTCATGCGATATCTTTCAGACCATGCGCTAGACTGGGCTGAGGGCGGGCAAATCCCCGTGCGGCAGAGTCAACTCTCTTCGGCCCGATTCCAGCAGATGTATGCGCAAGCTGAATTTGCAAAAGGATTGCCCAATGTTTCCTACGTGGAGCACGTCCCGTTCATCTTCGAATACTACTCCGAATTCGACGCGGCCATCGAGAAGGCGTTGCGCGGCGTCGAGCCTCCGCAGAGCGCTCTGACCGCGGCAACAAAACGCATGAATGAGACTATCGTACGCTACGAAGCGCTGACCGCTAGAGGGGAGCGTCATGACTAGCCGGGCGCGTTGGAGCGGATATCTTTTTCTCGCGCCTTATCTTGTTCTGTTTTCGGTCTTTGTCATTCTCCCGCTTCTCTACGGGCTTGCCCTCAGTTTTTTCGAGTGGGAAATGCTCTCGCCTGCCCCGCCCCGGTTTGCCGGTCTAGCAAACTACCGAGAGGCTTTGAGCAGTGAATACTTCTGGAAAGCGCTTTGGGCGACATTCCGCTTTGTGCTCATGGCTGTGCCTGCAACCGTCGCATTGGCGCTGTTGGCCTCGCTTGGCATTCACGCGGTCTCCGGCAGCCGACAAACGCTCTACCGCGCCACCTACTTTCTGCCGACGCTGGTCTCGATCAGCGTCGCCGGTATCCTCTGGCGTTGGTTTTTCAGCAGCGAATTCGGTTTGTTCAATTCGCTGCTGGCCCCGCTGGGCATAAGCGTGCCGTGGCTAAGCAGCACATCCTGGGCGATGGTGTCTATCGTGATCATGACGTTATGGTGGACCGTCGGAGGCCCGATGGTGGTCTTGCTGGCAGGCCTTCATCAGATACCGCGGCAATACTACGAGGCCGCAGAGATCGACGGGGCCAACGCGTTTCAGCGACTGGTTCATATCACCCTTCCCCAGCTACGCCCTGTACTGCTGTTTGTCTCGGTGATGAGCGTCATCGGCGGATTCCAAGTGTTTGGGCAAACGTTCATGATCACGAGAGGCGGGCCGGAGTTCTCGACGCGAGTGCTCGTGCAGTATATCTATGAAACCGCTTTCACCCATTACCGCATGGGGTACGGCGCGGCAATGAGTTGGCTTCTATTCGTCGTCATCGCCGTGTTTGCGCTGATACAGTTCCGGCTGCTTCGGGAGAATCGGTGATGAGTTCACGCAGGCCACTTCCTCGAATATTGATCGAAGGTTTGGTGCTCATTGGCGCTGTACTGGCGATATTGCCCGTGCTGATCATGTTCTTGGCTGCGTTTAAGTCGGAAACGGAGATTCTTCACTTCGACCGCATCCTGCCGCGCGACTGGACATTGGCCAACTTCCGCGAAATACTCGGCACTCCCGAGGAGATTCCGATGGTGCGCTGGCTTGGGAATAGCCTCTTTGTCTCGGCGACGACCACCGCCCTCGTGGTGTTGGTCGATTCGCTCGCGGCGTTTGCCCTCGCACGATTCGATCTGCCAGGGCGGCGTTATGTCTTTTCGAGCATCGTAGCCACAATGATGGTGCCGGGCCAAATTCTTCTTGTGCCGGCGTATCTCATTCTGAACGCGCTCGGTTGGCTCGACACGTATCTCGCGCTCATTGTCCCCGCTGGCGCGGGGGCATTCGGCGTGTTCTTGCTACACCAGTTCTTTTTGCGTCTGCCGCGCGATGTCGAAGAAGCGGCCGCCATCGATGGCTGTTCGCGCTTCGGGATCTATGCGCGCATCGCAGTGCCCTTATGCAAACCCGCCCTCGCTACGCTTGGCATTTTCACGTTTATGGGATCGTGGAACGCCTTTGTTGAACCCCTTATCTTCCTCGACAGTATTGACCTCTACACATTGCCGGTGGGATTGGCCATATTCCAGTCGTCCTACGCCAATGAGTATGGGTTAACGCTCGCCGCATGCATTCTCTGCACGCTGCCGGTATTGGTGGCTTTCCTCTTCTTCCAGCGCCATATCATCGAGGGTATCGCCCTGACAGGCCTGAAGGATTAGCGCTGCCCCACCGTCGGCTCGAGGCGCAAAAGATAATGATAGGTCTCTTGCTGGGCTTGCACTGACGGCCCCTCCGCAGAAACGTAGGGATTCGACTGCGTCTCATCGAGAATGCGCGCCTTGCAGTTGTCGCGAATCTGAAACTCCATCATATCCGCCACTTGCCGTTTCAGTGCGGGGTCGTATACGGGAAAAGTGACTTCCACGCGCCAATCGAGATTGCGCTCCATGAGATCGCTCGAGGACATGAAAACACGCTGGGTCTCGCCTCGACCAAATAGGTACACGCGCTGGTGTTCGAGAAACCGATCGACGAGTGAGATGGCACGGATGTTTGGATGCGGGCGCATGGCGTAGGTGGTGCGCACGATGAGATCCATGCGCACGCCGGCATCCGCCGCCTGGCGCAACGCGCGAATGATGCGATCATCGGTGAGATGATTCAGCTTCATCATGATGTAGCCATCGCGTCCCTTGGCCTTCTCGGCGGCGATAAGACTAAGGATCGTGCGGCGCGAATTGAACGGAGACACCAGCAGATGACTAAAGGACGGGGGACGCAAAATGCGCATTCGCGAGGCTTCTTCAAGTAAATCGAACACGCGCTCGACTTCGGAGGTCATTCGCGGGTCGCAGGTCAGCAACGTGCTGTCGACGTAGACGTTGCCGGTGACCTCGTTGAAGTTCCCCGTCGAGAATGCCGCAAACAACTCCTCGCCTCGGCGAATCATGAGCAGCTTACTGTGCACCTTCATCGGCGGAATGCCGTATACCACCGTCGCGCCCGCCTCGGACAGGCGTTCGCTCACGGAAATATTGTTTTTCTCGTCAAACCGAGCCTGTAGTTCAATCGAGACGAAAACGTCTTTCCCGTTGCGCGCGGCATTGCACAGGGCGTTCACGATGTGCGAATTCCGCGCCACGCGATAGAGCGTGATCATGATCTCTTCGACTTCCGGATCGATGGCCGCTTCGCGCAATAGACGCGTCACATGGTCGAACGACTGGTAGGGATAGGTGATCAGCACGTCTTGCTTGCGAATTACATCAAACATCGACCGCGCGCCGTCGAGCACGGGGTGCCGCGCCGGGCGCATAGGGGGGTAATTCATGCCTGGATGGCGGTTCGGAAACTTGATGAGGTCTTTCATGTTGTGATAGCGGCCACCGCCGATCACCGTATCGTCCTCAAGAATATTGAGACGCCGCATGAGCATGTCAATTAACGGCTCGGGCATCTGGTCGTCGTGGGCAAGCCGCGTGGGGCGTCCGCCCTTACGCTGACGCAGCACGCGCTCCATCTTCCGCACGTAGCCTTCGTTGAAGTCATTGTCGATATCGAGTTCGGCATCGCGCGAGATCTTGAATTCGAAGGCTTCAATACGTTCGAAGTCGAAGATGTAAAACACGTCGCGCAGCGAATACCGCACAACATCGTCGATATACATGATGTGCCCATTCGGCAGTTGGACAAAACGCGGCAGTTCGGAAGGTATTTCAAGAACCGCGTAGCGCGTCACCGCGCCGGTCATCTGCACGGCGAAGTACACTGCGCCGTCGGTAAGCGGCGGGAACGGGCGGTTGTCCTCGAGCACAATCGGCACCAGCATCGGCAGCACCTGCGTGCGGAAATAATCGCGCAACCAGTCCTCTGTCCCCTTGGCGTGCGCGGCGAAATCGGCCTCGGAGAGCAGCCATGTGCCGGCATCGGCTAACGCCCCGGTGATGTCGGCATACGCGGCCTGAAAGCGATCGTCGAGGTCGCGCGTGCGGTCGCCGATAATCTCGAGCACACGCCCCATCGCGCGTTCGCCGAGATCGAAGCGGCGTTGTATGCTCGCCACGCGGACCTTGAAGAATTCATCCATATTCGACGAGTAGATACCGAGGAACTTGAGGCGTTCCATGGGCGGATTGCGCGGGTCCTCGGCTTCTTGAAGGACACGTTCATTGAACGACAGCGTACTGATTTCGCGGATTTGGTGAAGGTTTCTCATGAGGAGAAGTATAGCAAACGGCGGGGGCGGTGGGAAAAGTGAGGGGGACCTTTCGTGTGAAAGGTCCCCCGTGAGGAGTCTGCGTATGCTCTAGACTTCCGAGACGCCGGTGCTTCCGTTTTCTTGGCGGCGCTGCGGACGGCGACGGCTGCCAGCGGCTTCACCTTGCGTCGCCGAGCCCGTCGGAGCCGGCGTGCCGAAGTACTTGTCCCAGTAGTAGGCGAACGGGCACGCGATGTAGATGGACGAGTACGTGCCGATGATTGTGCCGATGATCATTGCAAAGGCGAAATCCTCGAGCACGCCGCCGCCGAAGAAGTACAAAATCACGACCGTAATGAGCACCGTGAATGCGGTTAAGATTGTTCGGCTCAATGTCTGGTTCACCGAACGTTCCATAATCGCCTCGAGCGTATAGCCACGGCCTCGGTAGAGCTTCAGATCCTCACGCACACGATCGAACACCACGATCGTGTCATTCAGCGAATAACCGATGATGGTCAGGATCGCCGCGATCACCGGGAGCGTAATCTCGCGTCCGGTGAGTGCGAAAGCCCCGACGGTAATCAGTACGTCGTGTATCAACGCGACGAGCGCGCCCACGGCGAACTTCAACTCATAGCGGAACCACAGGTAAAGCAGGATAAAGAACGTCGACCAGAGAACCGCCAGAATGGCGTCCTTGCGCAGTTCTTTGCCGACCGACGCGCCAATGGTTTCCACGCGGATGAGTTCCACCGCATTATCGGCATTGGGATCGGCGGCGAGCGCCTTGAGCGAGTCTTGAATACGCGACGACACCGACTGCGTCGCCGTATCCCCTGCGGGACTAGCGGCTGCCGGGGCGGCGGCGGTCATGGCCGTGTCCGTTCCCGCCGGGGGCGCAGGGACCGATTCTGTCACCGCTTTTTGCTCACTCTCGGTGATGTTAATGAGGAATTTCTGTTCAGCCGCGCTGGCGGCATCCGTGCTGGCTTCGGTATACATCTGAACTTGCGCTTGGGCGAATCCGATGCTCGCCAATTGCTGACGCACGGAATCGACCGGCACGGTCGCACTGGCGTTAATGCCGACGACCATGGACGTACCATTGCGGAAGTCCACGCCCATCATGTCGCCGCCGCGCGCGAAAGCCCACACAACGCCGATAAGGATCACGATCGCGCTGCCGATCATGTTCGGGATGCGGATTTTCATGAAGCCCCACTTGGGCTCCACCGGGAAGATCGCCATCATGTGAATCTTCTCGCCGAGCCACTTGCGCAGGGTCAGGAAGTCGAACATCGCGCGCGCGACGACGAGGTTGCTAAACATGGTCGACGCGATACCGATGCTCAGCGCCAGCGCGAAGCCTTGGATAGGTCCAGTACCGAATTGGTACATCACCACGCCCGCGATAAGCGTCGTGATGTTCGTGTCCAACACCGTGACCTGCGCGCGCTCGAAACCCGAGCCGATCGCGGCGAGAAGCGATTTTCCGTTGCGGATCTCCTCGCGGATACGCTCGTAAATAAGGATGTTACCGTCCACGGCCATACCCATCGTCAACACAAGGCCCGCGATACCGGGCATGGTGAGCGTGACGCGGAAATACGCCATCAGCGCGAGGATCATGAACGCGTTGGCGACCAGCGCTACGTTGGCGACTGCGCCAGCGGAGCGGTAGTAAAACAGCATGAAGATCACAATCAAGACGAGCGATGCAAGCGAAGCGATTGTGCCGTTGCGGATCGAGTCCTTACCGAGGCTTGGCCCAACGATACCGGTGTACGCCTCTTTCAGCGGCACGGGCAATGCGCCGGAGTTTAGCGCAATCGCGAAATCCTTGGCCTCGGCCAAGGTGAAATCGCCGGTAATCTGTCCCGAACCGTGAATTTCGCTCTGGATCGTCGGGGCCGACACCACCGCGCCGTCCAGCACGATGGCCATGCTCTGGCCGATGTTGTTTCGGGTAATCTCGGCAAACTTGTCCGCGCCGGTGGGATCGAAGCGGAAAAGAATCATGTTCTTGCCCGCATCCATGGAGGGCATGGCGCCCGTCAGGCCTTGGCCTTCCATGAGCGGCTTCTCGTCAATGAGATACAGGTCGTAGGTCTGCTCGGCCCAATCCTTCGGCGGCTGACTCAAGGCGATAATTTTGCCTTCCGGGAGCACATTGCCGACTTTCTTGGCCGCGTCGATCTGCTCGCGCACGAACTCGACGTCCTCCACTTTTACCCGGAACATGCGGCCGCTCTTCGAGGTCGGATCGGGCATCAGCACCCGCTTCATGAACTCGCCCTTGGAGAACTTGTCGACCGAAAGGATGGCGTCCTTCAACTGGTCCGGGCCCGCGGCGAGATTAAAGGTAAGGTAGGCCGCCTGCATGATGAGGCGCTTGGCGCGGTTCACGTCGCGCTCGCCGGGAAGCTGTACGCGGATCTGGTTCGAACCCACTGGCGTGATGGTAGGCTCTTTGGCCTCGAAGTCCTTGTCGCGCGCACGCACCCAGATGCGGTGCAACGCGGCGTCGCGCAGCGCGGGGATGTCGAGATTCTGATCCTCGAGTTCCTTCTTGCGCTCGGCGGGCAGCGAATCGATGTCCATCTCGAGCACCATGTCGATGCCGCCCTGGAGGTCGAGTCCGAGCTTGAGCTGCTTGGCCTCGTCGAACTGCGCCCAGCGCTTCAGACTCTTGTACGAATCGGTGAAGAAATTCGGCTCGGTCTTGTGCTTGTCTTCCTCGGTCCACTGCGCTTGCCGCGCCTTGGCGACCTCGGGGTTGGAGCTTGAGAGCCACATCCACCCGAGCGTCGGATAAATGTAGAAAAACGTAAAGATCGCCGACGCGACCAGGACGATGTTGCGTATCGTGTGCTTTTTCATGACCCTGTTTCACCCTCACCGTGGCTTCGAACCGCGCTCCGTTGTTCTCCGCGCGCGCTTTGTGCCCCTGTTATGCCTCGTTCTTCGGAATCACCCGCGCCACCGCCGACTTCACGAACTCCACCTTGACCGGCGGTTCCTCACTTATTCGGAGCACGACCATCTGTTCGGTGACGCCGATAACCGTTCCGAGAACGCCCCCCGTCGTCAACACGCGATCGCCTTTGGACAGCTTGGAAAGCATGTCGAGGCGCTGCCGTTCGCGTTTTTGATTGGGGCGGATCATCAGGAAATAGAAAATACCGATGAAAGCCGCCACCATGATCAGCGTATTGTACAGGTCGGGTCCCACCGCAGGCGTCGCCCCTGCCGGTGGTGGCGCTGCCGCGCCGCCCTCGGCTGCGGCCACCATGCCCCATACGCACAGTTCGTTCAGGATATTCACGAGGACTCCTCCGCTACGCGCGCGTCTTTTTCCCCCGCGCTGCTGGTTTCCAGAAAGGATTTCTTGAGTTCCAGAAAGCGCCCGGCCCGGATTGCCCTCCGGACAGTGGCCGTGAAGTCTAGCATAAACCAAAGGTTGTGTAAAGTATTGAGGCGCAAGGCCGAGATTTCCCCGGCGCGGAACAAGTGACTGAGGTACGCGCGGGTATACGTGCGGCAAACCGGGCAGCCGCAGGCCGGATCGAGGGGACCAAAGTCGGTCGTGTAGCGTTGATTCTTGATGTTAATGCGGCCCTCCGACGAGAACAGCGACCCATTCCGAGCGTTACGCGTGGGCAACACGCAGTCGAACATGTCGATGCCCCGTTCGATCCCCTCGAGCAAGTCCTCGGGGGTGCCGACGCCCATCAAATAGCGCGGTTTGTCCTGCGGCAAGCGCGGCGCGGTCCACTCCATCACCGCGCGCATTTCCTCTTTACTCTCCCCGACGCTCACGCCGCCAATGGCATACCCCGGAAATCCGATTTCCACGATGCGGTCGGCGCCTTCCCGGCGCAGGTCCTCGAACGTGCTGCCCTGCACGATACCGAAAAGGGCTTGATTCGCCGCTTCGCGCTCTTCCCAGCGCGCCTTGCAGCGGGCCGCCCAAGCGCAGGTCATTCGCATCGATTCCGCCGCCGCCTTGTGAGTCGCGGGGTACGACGTGCATTCATCGAAGCACATCATGATATCCGCGCCGATGGAGATCTGGACGTCCATTGCGCTTTCAGGCGTAAACGTGTGGCGCGAGCCGTCGATATGGCTCTGGAATGTGACGCCGTCCGGAGTGACCTTGTTCAGCGCGGCCAGACTGAACACCTGGAACCCGCCGGAGTCGGTGAGGATAGGCCGGTCCCAGTTCATAAACCGATGCAGACCGCCCGCCTGTTCGAGGATCGCCGTGCCGGGGCGCAGATAGAGATGATAGGCGTTGGACAGGATGATCTTTGCGTCAAGCGTGCGCAGATCTTCCTGCGTCAGCGCCTTGACACTGGCCTGCGTGCCGACGGGCATGAAACAGGGCGTTTCTATCTGCCCATGTGGCGTGGAAATACGTCCCGTGCGTGCCCCGCAGCCTGGGTCGCGCGTCTCGACCGAAAATTGAAATGCGACGTCCATCCGTAACTTCCCGCAGCGTTCCTATGGCAGACTCATCCCCAAGAAAGCGGGATAGTAGCAGAAAACGCGCGGGATCGGATAATTCCCGACGCCGCGCGTTTTGATAATGCCTCTCGGTTCAAGATTGTTCGAGTATGAGCATGTACCCCTTGCCGGGATCGATCTTGAGGGTGTCCGTTGGCGCGAAGAGGTTCTCGTTTTGAAGCCCCTCCATCGCGGGGGCCCGTAATCGCGCCCGGCCAGGCTGAATGCCCAGCGCCTTCCAGTCAAAGATCAGCTTCACGTCCACCGGCTGCGGCGCCCAACTCGCAACGCAGATCAAGGTCTTGCCGGGCAAGACGTATGCGGTCGCCAGCACCTGGTCCTGCCCCGTGCGCACGGG
>JBHELB010000010.1:0-142903 GCA_041859045.1 Candidatus Hydrogenedentales bacterium
CCGCTTGCCGGTAGCGTTTGCGGTAACTCGCTAGACTTGCCAAGGCGCGTTCTCCTGCCATGTTGCGGCCCTCCCCCGGTAAGATCGCAAATGGCGCGACAACTTCTCCCCCGGTAAGATTTTAAACGGCGCGATTCGAAGATTTGACGTTCTTCAAGCCGAGCGGCTACACTTTCATGATCGTTTGGCGAGGAATTTGTGGGGCAAACAGCCCAGGAGGCATCTCATGGCCGGTCTTGAACTCAAGAAGCTTTCCTCATACGTCCCGGTACCGGGGCCTGTCGTGTTGATCATCATGGACGGCGTGGGGATCGGCAAGCGCGATGAATCGGACGGCGTCCACGCGGCGTACACGCCGGTGTTGGACGAACTGTTCAAGGTGCCGTTGTACACCCAGCTTAAGGCGCATGGAAAAGCGGTGGGATTGCCATCAGACGACGACATGGGCAATTCCGAAGTCGGCCACAACGCGTTGGGCGCGGGCCGGGTGTTTAGCCAAGGCGCGATGCTGGTGAACGATGCCATTGCCACAGGCAAGTTGTTCGAAGGCAAGGCGTGGACGTCGGCCGTGCAAACCGCCCGCGACGGTGGGACGTTGCACTTCATTGGCCTGCTGTCGGACGGCAATGTCCATAGTCACATTGACCATCTCTTTGCGCTGCTGGAGCGCGCCGCTGCAGAGGGCGTGAAGAAGGTGCGTGTGCATCCCTTGCTCGACGGCCGCGACGTGGGCGAGAAAAGCGCGCTGGACTACATTGAGCCGTTGGAGAAGAAACTCGCGGCGCTTAGCGCCGATGGCCGCGACTACCGCGTGGCGTCGGGCGGCGGCCGCATGATCACGACGATGGATCGTTACGAAGCGAACTGGAGCGTCGTCGAGCGCGGATGGAAGGCCCACGTGCTGGGCGACGCACGCGGCTTCGCCTCGGCCTCTGAGGCGGTGAAGACCTACTACACCGAAGACCCCGCCATGACCGATCAGTACATGGACAGCTTCGTGGTCGTGGAGAATGGCAAGCCGGTCGGGCCGATCGTGGATGGCGACGCGGTGGTCTTCTTTAACTTCCGCGGAGACCGCGCTATCGAGATTTCGAAGGCCTTCGAGCAGGGGGCGGAATTTAGCAAGTTCGACCGCGTACGCTGTCCGAAGGTGTTCTACGCAGGCATCATGCAGTACGACGGCGACGAGAAGATTCCGGTGAATTTCCTCGTTGAGCCGCCCGCGATCGAGCGGACGGTGAGCCAATACTTGTGCGCGGCGGGCGTCACCAGTTTCGCCATTTCCGAGACGCAAAAATTCGGGCATGTGACGTACTTCTGGAACGGCAACAACAGCGGCTATATTGATGAAAAGCTTGAGCGCTACGTCGAGATCGAGTCGGATCGCGTGCAGTTCGATCAGCGCCCGTGGATGAAGGCCGCCGAGATCACCGACGAAGTGATCGCGGCGGTGCAGAGCGGAAAGTACAAGTTCATTCGCCTCAACTACGCGAACGGCGACATGGTCGGTCACACCGGTGTGCCCGTTTCCGTGCGCATCGCGGTCGAGACGGTGGATCTTGGCCTGCGGCGTTTACTGCCTGTAATTCAGGCGGCGAAGGGGATCGCGGTGATCACCGCGGATCACGGCAACGCCGACTGCATGTGGACCGAGAAGAAAGGCAAACGCGAGCCAATGGTCGCGCATACGCTCAACCCCGTGCCGTTCATCATCGCCGATTACTCCGGTGCGAACCCCATTTCGATGAACGTTCCCGAGAATCCTGGGCTCAGCAACGTGGCCGCCACGCTGCTTAACCTCCTCGGCTATGAAAAACCGGAAGACTACGATCCGTCGTTGATCCGCACCCGGAGCTAGGTTGCCGAACGCAGGGGGGGCCATCGGTTAGGCCCCCTGCTTGTTAAGCGCGAGAACAGGAGAGTGAGTGGTGCCGCTTTTTACGCCAATCCGAAAGACGGCCGGCCGCCTCGAATTGACGCATTTCCCGGCAAGCTGCGCGTTTGTTGGGGGTATCGTCTTTGTGCTCTTGTTGGGTTTAATAGCGTTTACTTTTGTCAGAAGCGAAGGCCCCAATGGTCCGCCGGAATTCGTGCGGTGGCTGGGCCGCGTCGTCGCAGGTTTCTTTATTTGCATATACATTAGAAACCTGTTTGTGGAAAAGCGCGTTGCCGACGTGGCGATGGACCTGGTCTCGAAGCGCATGACGATTGCGCGTCGTCCGCAACTTTCTCTTGGCGTCGGTCCACACACTCCGGAGAAAGAGGAATACAGCCTTGAAGAGGCGACAAAGGTAGTCTTGCGGGCGACGACAGTTACGACGGCCCTTTTGAACAAGGAAAAACGCGAAAGGCACTACTCCCTGTGTGTCGTGAAAAGCGACGGCGAGGAAATCTCTCTGTTCGGCAGGGATTATACGATCCCCATTTGGGGAGGAAAGGCCATCGGGCGAGAGATCGCCGATTTCCTCGGGGTTGAGTTTGCGGTGGAATAAGTGAGTAACGGCAAGGCGGCGACGCGGAACCGGCTGCCGTTTCTGGGCCAGTCGCCCGCAATGAAAGAGTTGGCTCGTAACGAATTTCGAAGGGCCTTTTCTAAGTATAAGCTTCTGCATCCCTTCGAGGCTCTAAAGCGAAACGAATTTATGGGGAATGTGCTTCATTGACAGGGGAGGGTTTCTATGACTCTAGAAGTCCTGACTTGTTGGTTGAGCATTCCTTTTGTGGTGTTCGGAGTTTATGTCCTGCTTTCTAGCGTATTGCTTTTCCTATTGCCTCTCAGAGAATTGTATTGGCATGAGCTTCGGGCGGGACCCATTCTTGCCTTCGCTTGGGTGATATCAGCCCATATCATGGCACCCAGACAAAAATAGCTGTCGCTCTGGTTTTCCTTCTCATAGGACCAGGAGTCGCCTATCTCACGCTTGAGTCGACGTATCCCGAGAGCCATGGTTACCTATTGGCCTATCGACATACCATGATACCTTTTATCGCGACCCTTGAGGGAGGACTTATTGGATATCTTGCGTGCATGCCTTCGCCTCGCGGAGCAAAAAGACTCTTCCGCAATTCTCAACCCCGTGCTGCTTATCGTCGCTGATTGCTCCGTCGTTGATCAAGATCGGCTAGAGATGAAGGGGGCTTTCCGTGTGGGAAGTCCCCTTAATATGTCCTTAGGGCAGTGCAAGCAGGCGGCGTCCGTTTTCCCACAGGATCGCTGTAAGCAGTGCGTCGTCTATCCCCAGCGCGCGCAATCCCTCAACGCGCGCGGCTTGCGCGGCCCACGGCGAATCCGTGCCGAACAGAATGTACTCGCGCGGGTGGGTGTGCAGAAACTCCAGGGCCTGTTCGCGCGGCATGAACTCAAGCGCAAAGGCGATATCGGTATAGATCGGTCTCCCCAAGAGCATGCGCCACGCCTCTTCCCAGTCTTCAAACGCCAAACAGTGGGAAGCCACAAATCGTAGCGAGGGAAACCGCTCCACAAGACGCGTAATCCGTACCGGATCGACGATACGATCGCGGGGGAACGCAAAGTCGAAGCCCGTGTGGCACAGCACAATCAGGCCCGCGGCATCGGCCGCGCCGAACAGCGCATCCGCGCGAGGTTCGTCGAGATCAAACCCTTGGTAATACGGATGAACCTTGATGCCTTTGAATCCTCGCCGCGCTACCTCGGCGACGTGTTCCGCAAGGGCGGGATCGTTCGGGTGTACCGAAGGAAATGGCACGAGCCGCTCCGAGGCGATCTGGGCCGACCACTCCAGGATCGGCTGAAATTGCTCGGGTCGCGTTGCGATCGAGGCGACGACAGAAACATCTACACCGGCCTCGTCCATGGAGGCGAGCAGCGAACTCACGCGTCCGTCCAGACAGGCCTTAACGTTTCCCTCGTGTTCGAGCGAGGCCATCGCCCGCGCGGCGATCGCGTCAGGAAATGCATGAGTATGAAAGTCGAGTATGGGCACGTCTCTTCCTATTCCGCTGGCGCTTTGGCAGCCTGGTTCAGGCGAATCCGTACTAACCGCTGCTCAATATCCTGTTGCGCGCGCGTGCCGTCGAAGTAATCGCGAAACTTCGTGTCTTGACCAAGGTAGACGTTGAACCACGCCACCATATAGCGCGTGGCGATATCGCGCACGTCCTGCGCATCGGCATAGCCGCCAGGACAGGCGATGAGTGCGAAGTAATCGAGCAACACCAAGCTGTCCTCGAAGTCGATGTGGTCTCCTCCGAGGATAGTCACCTCTGCCGCTGGAGAAGAAATCAGGTCATACAATCGCTGCTCAGAACCCGGTGGAATGCCGCACCAACTGGTGTCGTCCGTTCCAATGATCATGAACGCGGCGTAGGAATTCTCAAAATGCATGAGATGATTGATGTTCGGATTCGTGTATTTGATGTCGAGCGACACCATCGCTTTGATGCGCGGGTCTTGCGTCGCTGCGATGAACGATACGCTCGCGCCCATTGAATGCCCCGTCACCCCGGCGTTGTTCGCATCTACTTTGTGATAGAGAGGCGATTCGGGGCGTTCGTTCTCGAGCGTCAGCCAATCGAGAATCGTGCTGACATGATCGGCATGCTCTTCGAACATCTCATTGCCCACGCCGCGCAGGCCCAGACTGGGCAAGAAGCGGATCACGCAGACATACCCCCATTGGGCGAGCTGCTTGGCATATCCCTCGTAGCTGCCGCGCGGCTGGTTCCAGCCTGTTGAGAAAACAACCACCGGCGCAGGGCTTTCCGACGCGGGGGTATCCGGGTAAAAGATCGTCACCTCGGGGTATTTCGAGTCGAACACCACGTTCCACTTTTTCGTTGGAAGCTGGCCGGGGAATCCAAGCGTAAACGGGGCGGGGCAGGCGGTCAGCAAGAGCGCGCACGCGCAAGAAAGAACGACGAGCGTTCGGATTGGAGGTGTTCTCATTTCCAACGTACCTCAATACTGGCCTTGTTCTCGGAGATCATCTGTTCCGCGTCGGGGCCCTCGAAATAACTTGCCCATTGCAGGTCGTTCTTGAGGTAGACGTTGAACCACGCCACCATGAACGAAACCGCGATCGCGCGCACTTCGTTGGGATCGCGCTCATTGGGGCCGCAAAAGATCGGCGCAACGCGATTCATGCCTTGGAAAGACTCGATAAAGTCGAGGTGCCCTGCACCGCGAATGATCACGTCGGCTGTTGGCGGATTGGCGATGCGATAGAGGGAGTCTAAGATTCGGTTTCCCAGCGTCGCGCACAGCACTTCGCCGCGCATCCACAAAATCGGGGCGTGAATATCCGGCACACAGTACTGCATGGGCAGGAGGGAGCTTTCCTCCACGCTGTCTATGTCGATGACCGCTTGAATGCGTGGATCGCGCGCCGCGGAGACAACCGCTTGGCGTCCTCCAAGCGAATGCCCCGTGCTTCCCACGCGCGTTGTGTCGACAAGGCCAAAGAGCGGCGAGTCGGGCATCTCATTCTGCGCCGCCGCCCAGTCGATGATGGCGCTGATTTGCTCGATCTGTTGCTCGTTGTTGTCGTAGCCGATTCCGTCCACGAACAGCAGCGGATAACTACGCAACACCGCGACGTAGCCCCATTGGGCAAGTTGGATGCCATACCCCTGATAGGCCGCGCGGGTCTGATTCCAGCCCACGCTGAATATGACCAAGGGATAACCGCCCTCTGGCGCGGGACCCTTCGGGTAGAACACGGAAATGGGCACCTGGCCGTCAATGGTCGTATCCAGGTAGCTATAGTCGAGCGCTCCCGGGAATCCAAGCTTGGCGGGAGGCGGCTGCCGACACGCCGCGAGCAAAAAAACGGCCGCCAGCACGGACAAAAGTAGTGCAGACCTCTTCATACTGCCTCCGACGCTTCTTCTAGGAATTGGCTCGAACTCTATCATAGCGCGCCGGTGGAGACAATGTGTCCAGGAACAATAGAGGCCCGCGGAACGACTCAGAAAGAAGCGTCCCGCGGGCGATTGGCAAGGTCTAGCGATTACGGAGCGGGGATCACGCCGCCCAGGCGGCCAAACCAGTATGCAGTGAAGAAATCGTGGCCGGGGTGCTCGTACGACGTGTCCGCGCCTCCCGCGAAAATGCACGGGCTACGCTGCCACAAGTAGATGTCCGTCGGCCGATCTTCGATGTGATGGATCGCGTAGGTCATAAACGTGCCATCACGCTGCGGCTGATAGATGGGGTTGCCGCTCACATTCACGGCGTGCATCCAGCGCGGCGGCGCGGGGTAATCGAGCAGCATGCCCTGCGAAGTCGCCCGTGTTTGCGTGTAGTACGGATCCATTCGCGCGGCGGCGTACAGACTCGAGTACAACGGCTGCAAATGGTCGATGCTTTGGTTCTTGTGCATCTGGCTGATCCAATCCTTGTACGTATTGTACTTGGTGGTATTGGTCTCCAGCGCCGTTAGCACATACATGTACATGAAATTCAGGTTGTGCGTGAAGTAGTCACTTTTGTACTTGTCCGACACGTTCGGTTTCTCGAAGAGATTCCACCAGGTGTAGTCGCTGTTGTAGCCGGACTGTAGGCCGCTGTACTTGCTGGGATTGACGCTGAGCGCCAAGCGCTTCCAGACCAGCTTCATGCCGGTGGTGGGGTTGGTCTGCTTGCCCGACGGCGACTTGATCCACCAACTATCCGCGCTCAGGCGGTCGACGATGACCTCGACAATCTGGCGACACCAGTCACGCGTGGCCGCGTCGTTCACGTTCTTCCACACGGCGCCCAGACCAAACGCCGTGCCGAAATAGGTGTCGCGCGAGCTCCAATCCAACCACACCCAGCCCGTCCACGGGGCCACGCAGTTCCCGTAGCCGTTGCCGTAGTTCTGGTAATAGGGTTGGTATGCCGGATCGCTGGCCGGGCCCGCGAACCGCGCCACATAGCCAGTGCGACCGGTACATTGCGCCAGCATCGCAAAGGTGTTCAGGTAGGTGTTAATGTCGGCGAGTGTCGCCGCGTCGCCGGTCACGGCATACTTGGCCGCCAATCCAGCCAAGTATTCGCCCGTGTGCGTGGCGGAATCGCCCAGTTGCTCATACCGCGCCGCGGAACTGCGCGTATAATCCCACCACCAAACGTCCGCGATCTGGTCGTACGGCGTGGTGTACGTGTTGATGTTGGCTTGATACGCGTCCGCCTTTGCCGCCATGTCGGTCCGTTGGTCCACCAGGAGTTCTTCCCACGTCAAATACGTCTTCCGGGCCATGTTGTAGAGATAGGTGTCCTGTGTGCTGGTGCGGTACGCCATCGCAAATGGCGCCACCAACATCACCGCCAAGAAGACAAGCCCGAACAAAAACACAGATGTGCGTTTCATGATACAGGGTCCTCCTTCTTTCCCTAACGCTTCCCTAGAAAACATCGTCACAAACACCCCAGCGATTTGTCTCTTACCACCCTCCATTTGTTCTAGTGACATAGACCACACCCTAACCAAGTCATCCTAGACCCATCTTATAAATATCGCAAGACGGCAAATATTTTCAGACTTACGAGCAAAAGCGCCGCATTTTGTCCAGTGTAGACTTCTTTCGTTTCCCGGCTCGGAGCTAGGCTTTGCGGAAAGGGAAAGGTAATATAGATTTTCGCCCGATGCCTGCGGAGGCCTGTTGAGACGGCGCGCGGCCCGATGCGGAATTTCTCGCAGGGCGCTCTCGAAAGGAGACTGTTTACAATGAACGGGGAACTCGTGGATCTGCGCAGCGACACCGTGACCCGGCCCAACGCCGCTATGCGCGCAGCGATGGCGGCGGCCGAAGTGGGCGACGACGTACTGGGGGAAGACCCCACCGTAAAAGCCCTTGAGACGCGGTCCGCCGCGTTGCTGGGCAAAGAGACCGCGCTATTCGTTCCGTCCGGTACGATGGCCAATTTGCTCGCGGTGCTATCGCAGACCCAGCCCGGCGATGCCGTCCTGCTGAGCGAAGAGGCTCACCCCTATCACTTCGAATCCGGAAACCTCGGCATGGTCGCGGGCGTGCTCGCGCGCCCTATCCCCGCGATGCTCGGCCTGCTCACGCCGGACGATATTGCCGCACGCATCGTCCGCACGCGCGATCCTCACTTCGCGCCGACAACGCTGGTCGAAATCGAGAACACCACGAACCGCGGCGGCGGCGCCATTTACCCGCTCGAAACGGTCGTGGCGATCGCCGATCTCGCACACGCGCAGGGGCTTCGTGTCCACATGGACGGCGCGCGGCTGTTCAACGCGGTGGTGGCCACGGGCATTTCCGCAGCCGCCTATGCCGCGCCGGTTGACACCGTATCATTCTGCTTGTCGAAAGGGTTGGGTGCGCCTGTGGGATCATTGCTGGTGGGGCCAGCAGATACTCTCGCGCGCGCTTATCGGTATCGCAAGATGCTCGGCGGAGGAATGAGGCAAGCGGGCATTCTCGCCGCTGCGGGACTCTATGCGTTGGAACATCATATCGACCGCTTGCGCGACGACCATCGCCGCGCCGCGCATTTCCGAGCGCAGTTGGAGGGCACGCGCGGAATCGAGTTCCCGATGCCGTCGCCTACAAACATGGTCTACCTCGACGTGGCCGACGCCCAAGCAACCGCCGCGCGCCTGCGTGAACACGGCGTACTCGTCCATCCCACTGCGCCGCGCCGCATCCGCTGCGTATTCCATCTCGACATCGACGACGCCCAGACCGAACGCGCAATCGAGGCGTTTGCGGCAACACTACGCTGAGCCTGACGGATCCACGCGAAGTCGCGGGTTTCAGCGCCCGCAAGGCCAGCGCCCGCAAGGCCATTGACAGCCCCGGGGAGGGGTGGTATCCTCCTTTATTGGTCAAGAGTTTTCCGTGGTGGCGATGGGTTTTCGCGGAGGAAACCCGTTTGAGGGGCTCATGTACGAAGGGTTTTATGGATTAAGAGAGCGGCCGTTCAATCTGACGCCGGACCCCCGCTATCTTTTTCAAAGCGACAAGCACAAGGACGCTTTCGCGCACCTGCTCTATGGGATCAGGCATCACAACGGGTTTGTGATGCTGACCGGCGAGATCGGTACGGGCAAGACGACCATTCTGCGTGCGTTGCTGCAACAGGTGGACACGGACACGAACATCGCGTTCGTGTTTAATCCCTGCCTGTCGCCGATTGAGTTGCTCCGCAAGATCAATGAAGATTTCGGCATTCCCACGCGCGGCGAGACCGTGAAGGACTTGGTCGACGAACTCAACGCCTATCTGCTTGCCAATAATCGCGCGGGCAATAGTTGCGTGTTGGTGATCGACGAAGCGCAGAACTTGGCGCCAATCGTACTCGAACATATCCGATTGCTGTCGAACCTCGAGACGGAAACGCAGAAGCTGCTTCAGATTTTCCTGGTGGGGCAGCCGGAATTGAGCGAGCACCTCGAGCTTCCTGAACTGCGCCAGCTCAACCAACGCATCACCGCGCGGTATCATCTGCGTCCGCTCGATAGAGAAGAGACGGTGCAATACATCGCGTTTCGTCTCGGCGTGGCGGGAGGGCTGCGCAAGGTCAATTTCACGAAGGGCGCTTTGCGCGCCGTCTACCGGAACTCGGGCGGCGTGCCGCGGTTGATCAATTCGATCTGCGACCGGGCGCTGCTGATTGGGTACACGCGCGAAACGCGAACGATCTCCGGCGATATCATCGAGAAAGCCGCGCGGGAAGTGCGTGGCGAGCGCGTGCGCGCGCCACGGTCACGCACGGCGACTCGCCTCGGGCCGACGCCGGTCATGGTGCTCGCCGCGCTGGTGGTTGCGATTGCGTGCAGTTGGTTCTACGAATATGGCGCGCTGCGTTTTAACCAGTTGTCCCTCGCGTTGACGCCAATGCGTTCGCTGTCGATGGATTCTCTTGCTGCGCCGACGCCGTCGGTCTCGTACCTGGATATGGCCGCGCATGCGCAAACGGCCGCGGGATGGACCGAGGCGCGTCTTACCCCCACAACGGCACCCGTTCCCAAGAATCCTATCGACGAGATCGACGCGCCGGCCGCGTTGGAGGGCGGCGCGATTGAGTTGTTGCGGCGATGGAACATGGCGCTGCTCTCGGAATGTCCCAAAGACGCCACTCCCGAGGCCCTTGGCGCGTTTGCGCAGTCGAACGGCCTGGTGCTCGCGCCAATGACTCCGACATTGGAGCAACTCGCGGCAATCGATCTTCCCGCGTTCGTGCGCTTAACCGTCGGCCAGGGCGTTGTGACGGCGGCGCTGGTGGAGATTGATGACGAGCGCGTTCAGTTGGTTGGTGCCGCCGGGAAATCGTTGGAAGTATCGCGCAGCGATTTCTCCGCACGCTACCTGCGCCAGGCGTTTTACCTTCTTCAAGACGCATCGCCGCAGGCGGCGTTACTCAAGCCTGGCGCGTCCGGGCCCGCAGTCATGGCGCTGCAACGGCGGCTTAAGGCGGCGGGGCTATTCGACAAAGAAGTCACGGGCACCTACGACGCCGCCACGCGCGCGGCGGTTGAGGCGCTGCAACGTAAGGCGGGACTCGAAGACGATGGCATCTACGGCCGCAACTCGCGGCTTATCCTTGAGGCGTGGGCGCCTACCGTGCCGACACCGTCGTTGGCAAAGGGGCAACGCGCGCCGCTGGCGGGGCTTCTCGACGATCTCGAGCGAGTAGCCGCCAAGGCGAAGGATAAGGGGCCTCAGAAGGAAGAGATTGTCCCTGCAGGGGCTGTTGCCTCGGAAGGGACCGCGCCATGAGTTCCATCCTCGATGCGTTGCGCAAGCTCGAAGAGGAGAAGTCGAACGATCCGCACGACGAGCGCGCACCGATTTACCGCGAGGAAACCGCTGAGCAAGACCTGATCGGCGGTGCGACGCAGGGGAATTCGAAGCTGTCGGCGATGCTGTTGTCGCCCGCAGGGCTTATCGCCGCCGCCGCGTTCTTGGGGGTCATCGTCATCGGAGCCTCCGCGACCGGCGCTCTACTGGTCTTGCGTAGTCAAGCTCCGGCGACGCCCACCGTCGTGGCCAGTCTCCCCCCATCCGTCGCCGCGCCGGCTCCCGCGACGCCAAGCGTTCAGCCTGCGCTTCTTGCTCCACCCGTCGCGGCCCCCGTGTCAGCCCCGGCGGTTGTGGCTCAGCCTAGCCCCGCGCCATTGCCCGCGCCGGTCCCTGCGCCGGTGCGGAACGTGGAAGCGCCTGCGCCCTCTCCTACGGCGGTTGCGTCGAGCCCAGACCCCGCGCCCGCGCCGGCTCCGAGTCCGGAGGCGGTGGCGAGAGTGGAGAAACCCGCGGTGCAGGAGCCGCGTCCGTCGCGCATTCCCGGAAGTACGCCGTCAAACGCCCAAGGCCCGCCTTTTGGCCCGATTACGGAGCGTGAAGAGGTCAAAACAGATCGGCTGACTACTTCCGAGACCCCCTCGACGCAAGACATTCGCAACTTGCCGATTCTGTCCGAAGCGGAACGCACGCGCCTGGGGTTGCCGAAATTCACGATCAACATGGTCGCGGCGCCCACGCCCGATCGCCCGCGCCCCTCGGCGATGGTGAATTACAACATCGTCTACATTGGCGACACGATCCAGGGGTCACGCGCCCGGTTGGTGGGGGTCGACGTGAAGGGTATTGCCGTCGATATCGATGGAGCGCTGTACTTCGCGCCCGCTAGAGGCCGGTGAGCCGACGCAGACGGGCGCATTCGTCGGCTGAGAGTGCGCGCCACTTGCCAAGGCCCAAGTCGCCAATCTCAATCCCCGCGATGGACTCGCGGCGAAGACTGTACACGGGATGGCCGACTTTGGCCAGCAGCCGCTTCACCTCGCGCTTGCGTCCCTCACACAAGACCAGCCGCACCACGGCGCCTCGCGCGGTGCGTTCGAGAATCTCCGCGGACTTTGCGCGCGCCGGGCCGTCTTCGAGTTCGACGCCCGAGACCAGTCGGCGCAGCGACACCGCCGACGGTACGCCCAAGACTTCCGCAAGGTACACTTTTTCAATTTGGTAGCGGGGGTGTGTGAGGCGTAGCGTGAGTTCGCCGTCATTGGTCAGTAGCAGCGCACCTTCCACGTCAAGATCGAGGCGTCCGACGGGGTAAACGCGCGTGCCCAGGTTGCCGACAAGTTCCACCACCGTCTGCCGCCCATGTGGATCACGTGCGGTAGACAAAACGCCGCGAGGTTTGTTTAGAAGAACGTAGAAGTGTTCGCTCTGCGCGCCGATCGATGCGCCATCCACCGTAACGTGGTCTTGCGCCGGTTCCACAGACATGCCCAACACGGCCGTCGCGCCGTTTACCGTCACGCGCCCGTCTTCGATAAGCCGCTCCGCCGCCCGCCGTGACGCGACGCCGCAGTCTGCGAGGTATTTCTGAAGACGCATGCCCTGCCTCGGCCGTCCGGCGGGTTAGCCGACGGATCGCAGCTCGTCGATGGACGGCAGTTCCTTGAGTGTGCCAATGCCGAAATGCACCAAGAACTCGTCCGTGGTGCGGTAGAGCTTCGGGCGTCCCACCACTTCGGCCACGCCCGACACCTTGATGAGCCGCTTTTCCTGCAACACCTCGAAGGCGTGCGAAACGCTCACCCCGCGAATGGCCTCAACCTCGGCGCGGGTCACCGGCTGCTTGTACGCGATAATGGCAAGCGTCTCGAGAACAGCCTTGGAAAGACGGTTACTTTTCTTGATCTGGAACAGACGGCGGACGTACGGCGCAAATTCAGGCTTGGTGACGAACTGATATCCCCCCGCGATGGAGCGCAGGTGATACGGCGCTTCATTGCGCTCAAGATCCTCGCGCAGTTCGGTCAGTAGATTCAGCACGACGTCCGGATCGATGTCGCCCAAGGCTTGCGCCATACGCTCGGCGCTCAACGGACGGTCCGTCACGAACAGCAGCGCGTGCAAGGCCTGCCGCGTTTCCTCGCGTCCAAGCGTTTCGACCGGCTCGAGGTCCTCGGCGCTTCCAGCGTCATCATTTTCAAGGATCGCGTCTTCGCTCATCGTAGCCTACCGTAGCGTCTTGCCCTCGGCCGCGAGATACGGCGCGAGCGCGTCCATGAGTTCGTGGAAGCGTTTGATCTTCAGCGACTGCGGACCGTCCGAGAACGCTTCCGCCGGGCGCGGGTGTACCTCGATCATCAGTCCGTCCGCGCCGCAGGCAACGGCCGCCTTCGCCATCGGAAGCACGAGATCCCAGTGGCCCGTTCCGTGGCTCGGATCGACGAGTATCGGCAAGTGCGACAGTTTCCTAATGACCGGCACCGCGCTGAGGTCGAGCGTGTTGCGCGTTTCGGTCTCAAACGTGCGGATGCCGCGTTCGCACAGCACCACGGCCTGATTGCCCTCGGACATGATGTATTCCGCCGACATCAACAGTTCGGAAATGGTCGACATCATGCCGCGCTTCAGCAACACCGGTTTGTCCGCACGGCCCACCGCCTTGAGCAGACCGAAATTCTGCATGTTGCGTGCACCAACCTGGATCATGTCCGCGTGCTCCGCCACCAACGGCACCTGCTCGGGCGTCATCACCTCCGTAACGAAGGGCAGCCCCGTGGCCTGTTTGGCCTCTTGCAGCAGATGCAGTCCCTCTTCCTCAAGACCCTGGAAACTATACGGCGACGTGCGCGGTTTGTACGCGCCGCCACGCAGCATCTGCGCGCCGCAGTCGCGAATCCCCTCGGCTGACTCCAGGATTTGCTCCCGCGACTCGACCGAGCACGGCCCCGCCATGACGCAGAAATGACCGCCGCCGATCTTCACGCCGCCGACGTCGATCACCGAGTCCTGTTGCCGCAACTCACGCCCCGCCAGCTTGAAGGGCTTAAGGATCGGCACGACTTGCTCGACGCCCGGCAACGATTCGAGCGCCTGGAGACGCATCTTGCCGCGTTCGTCGCCCACCGCGCCGATCACGGTGCGCTCGACGCCTTCAATTAGGTGCGCTTGATAGCCAAGTTCTTCAACCTTCGATACAACCCGGCGGACATCTTCCGGATTGCGCGAGGACATGACGATAATCATGGAAACATCCTCTTACTTCGGGCTCCACGGTCTTGTGGAGCGGTCATCGTGGAAAAGAAGAGTATACCCGTCCCGCGTCCCGGGTGCAAAAATGCGATTGAACTTGATCCTGCCCGGGGGCTGGGGTAGTCTCCACTTTCTGGCGTTGCGTTGCGCGGCGTTTCGTATCTGCCGTGGCAAGGAGATCCGGCGATGATTACCCTCACCGACTGCCGAAAACGTCTCGGCCCAGGCGTCGAGTTCGTTTGTCCTCGTTTCCACGCGCCTAAGGGCTCCATGACAGCCCTGTGGGGGCCGAGCGGTTGCGGCAAATCGACGATGCTGAACATCATTAGCGGTCTAATGCGCCCGGATTCAGGTGTCGTCGAGGTCGATGGCATCGAAATTCAGAACTTTTCCCACGGCAAGCTCGACCGGTTTAGGGGAGAGCGCTTCGGATTTGTATTCCAGACCTTCAATCTTCTTACGCCGTTCACGGCCTTGCAGAACGTCATGCTCGGCATGCGGTTTTGTGACACCCTGCCGTCAAGCCAGTGGCGCAAACACGCGATGGAGATGCTTGAACGCGTCGGATTGCGGAATCGGCTTCACAGTCGTCCACACACGATGAGCGTGGGCGAGCGTCAGCGCGTGGCGATTGCCCGGGCGCTGGCCAACCGCCCGCATTTTGTGGTGGCCGATGAGCCGACGGGCAGTCTCGACCCGAAGAGCGTGGAGGGCGTGATGGGGCTGCTGCTGGAGCTTTGTGCGGAGGAGCACGTGACGTTGCTTTTGGTGACGCACGACGAGAAAACGGCCGATCGCTTGCCTGAACGCTTCGATTGTTCCCACCTGATTCAGGAGGTGGTGTCATGAGTCTGTGGCGAATCGCGTGGGGATACCTCTGGAGCCGGAAGCTGACGACGGTGTTGACCGTGCTGTCAGTGGCGTTGGCGGTGGGACTGATTTCCGCCGTGTTGACGTTGCGCGAGGAGACGCGCAAGCGCTTTGAAGAAGAGGGCCAGGCCTTCGATCTCGTCGCGGGCGCGAAGGGAAGTCCGCTGCAATTGGTGCTCAGCGCGGCCTATTTCATGGACAAACCGACCGGCAACATCCGGCTGAGCGATTACGAGCAGTTGAAACAGCAGCCGGATGTAATGGCGGCGTATCCTATTGGATTGGGCGATACGTACAAGGGATTCCGCATTGTGGGGACCACCCCCGAACTGCTCGATCACCATTACATTGCGCCGAACGGCGAGGAACGGCGGCCGTATCATTTCGCCTCGGGCCGGGCGTTCGAAAAACCGATGGAAGTCGTGCTCGGAAGTGTGGTGGCGCGGCAGACGGGGCTGCAAATAGGCAATACGCTGATCGGCACGCACGGGTTTGTCGAGAATCCCGGCGGCGATTCCGCGCATTCGCACGCAGCCCACCCCTATACCGTCGTGGGTATTCTCGAACCCTCCGGCACGCCGATGGACCGTGCGATGTTCTGTGATCTCAGATCGGTGTGGGACGTGCATGCGCACCATGAAGGCGAGCATGAGGACGGACACGAAGGCGAGCATGAAGAGGAAGAGCCGGAAGAACACGCGGCTCCGGCCGATGAGCAAGTGACGGCGGTTCTGTTGCAGCTCAAGAGCCCGGCGCTACGTTTTACATTCAAGGAGTATATCAACCACGAGTACAACGCGATGGCCGCGATCCCGGCCGAAGAAGTGCGCAAGCTCTACGATGAACTTCTCGGCACCGCCAAAACCGTACTGCTCGCGGTAGGCTATCTTGTCGTGGTGATTTCCGCGTTGTCGATCATGATCGGCCTATACCTATCCATTTTGCAGCGCCGCCGCGATCTGGCGATCATGCGCGCACTCGGCGCGGGTTCCAGCGAGATTATCGGCGCGGTGCTCATCGAGGCGTTCTGGGTTACGCTCCTCGGCATCGGCTCGGGCTGGGTGCTGGGACGCGGCACGACCTATGTGTTGGGGCAGTACCTCAGCGAGCGATTCGGGCTTGTTATTCACGCATTCGGTTGGAGTCCGGAAGAGATGGTGGCGTTTATGACCATCGCTTTGGTGGGCATCGGCGCCGGGATTCTGCCTGCGTGGCAGGCGTATCGCACCGATGTGGCCAAGGGGCTTTCCGACTCGTAGGCTTACGAACTGCGGGTGAGCATGAACTCGGCGAGACCTATCAACGAATCGCGGTAGATGCTCGGTTCGAGCACGCCAATGGCGTTTTGTGCCTCGAAAATATACTGCCGCGCTGTCGCTTCGGTGCGGTCGCGGGCGCCGGTCGAATCCACGCTTTGCGAGATCCACGCTCGGTCCTGAGCGGCCAGTTCCGTCCCCCGTAAGGCATCAAGCCGTGCTCGACCCGCCGCATCCAGCGCTTCGCGCATGAACAGCAGCGGCAACGTCGCCTTGTCTTCCGCCACATCGCCGCACGATGGCTTGCCCAGCACGTTTTCGTCCTGAGTCAGGTCGAGCAAATCATCCGCCAACTGAAACGCGATGCCAATCTTGCGTCCGTAGTGGTGCAGCGCATCCATCGGGCCGCCCGGGAAAATGTGCCCAGGCGAGGCGCACGCGACGGCGAACAGGCTGGCCGTCTTGTACTCCGCCACACGCAGACAGTCTTCCTGTCCGCACTCGCGGCTCTCGCGGCCCAGCAGCATCAATTCGCCCTCCGCCATCTCGCGTAATGCCGAGATCACGTCGAGCAAAAGGGCGCATGAGCCATACGTGCCCACCAAGTCCGTCGCGCGGGCCACCAGGTAGTCTCCCCCCAACACCGCGCCGTGATTGCTCCACATGGCTTTGAGGGAACTTGCGCCGCGCCGGAGGTCGGCATTGTCAATGACGTCGTCATGCGCCAGGGCCGCCAAGTGCATGACTTCCATCGCCGTGGCCAACGGCACAAAGCGACGAAGATCCGCCGCGCCCAGAGCGCCCGCCGACAAAAGGCAGAGCGCCGGGCGAAGGAATTTTCCGCCCGGAGTCAGGGAGGAGTCGAATTTCACGTTTGCGACGCGAAAGGTCTCACTCCAGAGCTGCATCGCCAGCTCCCGCGCCTCGGACAACGGGTCGGCGACGGGGGCGTACAGCCCGGCCAGGTTGGTCATAGGCAACATAGGAGAGAAGTCTAGCACATTTATCCCCTCCGCCGCGAATTGACTTCGCGCTGCGGATTGCCGGGCAGGAGAGACGGGGGAAGCGCACGCGGGGTGTTCCGGTTGGGGGGCTTGACGCACAGACGGCGATTGTATTATACTTCGCCAAACGACGAAATGGAGGCGCCGTGAACTCACGTATCGAGGAGACCGTTACGGTAATAAAGGCCCTGGCCGATGTCGGGCGGGTTCGTGCTCTCCTGGCGTTGCGTGGGCGCGAGCTGTGTCTGTGTCAGCTCACGGCGTTTCTTGAGTTGGCGCCCTCGACAGTCTCGAAGCACATGGCGTTACTGCGGCAGGCCGGACTGGTTGAGACGCGCAAGACGGGGCGCTGGGTGTACTACCGTTTGGCCGGTGAGGACGCCTCAGACGCCGCGAGGACAGTTTTGGGCTGGCTGACGCGTTGCGTGGGAGATTGTGCTGAGGCGAATGCCGACCAAACGCAGATCGAAGCGTTGCTCAAACGAGACCCGGAGGAGTTGTGCCGGCTGACGTGCCAGCGCCCTCCCGAGGAATAACGAGAAGGACAATAGCGATGAACTCCACGAACGAACATGACGCGCAATCCGTACGCGAGACGGTTCGAGAGGGCTATGCCCGGGTGGCGACGGCAACGAGTGCGGGCTGCTGCGGAAACTCGGGCTGCTGCGGAGGAAACGATAGCGCCGCAGCAATAGCCGAGGCGGTGGGGTACTCCGCCGATGACTTGGCGGGGCTTCCGGACGGGGCGAACATGGGGCTCTCGTGCGGAAATCCGACAGCGATGGCCGAGTTGCAGCCAGGAGAAACGGTGCTCGACCTGGGAAGTGGCGGTGGGTTCGATGTGTTTATTGCGGGCCGCCGGGTCGGGCGCGATGGCCGGGCGATCGGCGTGGACATGACGCCCGAAATGCTGGCCAAGGCGCGTAGGAATATCCCGGTCTATCGCCAGGCGTCGGGCTTGGACAATGTGGAGTTCCGTCTGGGCGAGATTGAGCATTTGCCTATCGCGGACGCCAGTGTCGACGTGGTGATTTCAAACTGCGTGATCAATCTATCCCCGGACAAACCCCAGGTATGGCGCGAGATTGCGCGGGTGCTCAAGCCCGGCGGACGCGTGGCCGTGTCGGATCTGGCGTTGCTGCGTCCCTTGCCGGAGGCGGTGCGTACTAAAGTGGAGGCGTTGGTGGGGTGCGTGGCGGGCGCGGTGTTGGTCGAGGAGACCGAGCGTATGGCGCGCGCCGCGGGGTTGAAGGACATTCGCCTGCGCCAAGAGCCCGGCTATGTCGACGCCATGGAGGGCTGGAAAGACCCTCTTTATCGGGAGATAGCCCGTTTACTGCCCGATGGCGCGCATCCCCGCGATTTTGTGACCAGTCTTAAGGTTAGTGCGCGCCGTTGAACGCAGATAACGTCGCATTGAGCGAGGGCACGGGCGCATAAAGTACGAAGCCGGCCGATTGTCATTGGTTGGCGACCTCTATCTCGATGGGTTCACAGATACCGCTCGTTTCCGCGTACTTTTTGAGGCGAATCAGCAGGGGTTCTGTGATGACGGTTCCTGCGCCCACGAGTTTCCCTTTCTGTCTTCCAAGGATCGGCGAGGCCAATGTGAAACCGACCTTCAGCTCTCGCAAGGGTATTTGGAGCACCTTGCGCTGACCCGTGGGCACGGCAGGAGTAGAGAAGTCCACTCCGAAAAGGGCGTCCAAGACCGTTGGGTCATACCACCCCTCTCGCGTCTGCATTTCCGCGATGCACTCGGTTCGAGATTTTCCCTGCGCTCTAAGTTGATGAAAATCGTTTGCGACTTTGAGAATCCTGCTTCCAAGAGGAATCGCATCTCCAACAATCGCCGTATCCGAGCGGCCTTGCCCATCAAATCGCTTGTCTTGGTGCAAAATAATCTCGGCCACGTTGTCGAGGCGAGGGATACGCCCCAATAGTTCATGTCCAATCGCCGGGACGCTATCCAGCGCCTTCTGCTCCTCGGCGGTTAGCGTCAGGCCCTCCGTTAGCTTCGCGAGAATCTCGGAGGGGATCGCGAGCACCCCTACCAGAGAAAGCGTTGCGGCAAGTTCAATCTCCCACCCATTTTCGACACCCATTTTTGCCGCGATTAATCTCGCCGTGCTGCGCAGTTGCAGAGCGCGGCCAAAGGCATCGGGACTTCCCCATGAGAGGACTTCCGTTAGCAGCTCAACCACGCCCTTGAGCGTTCCTTCCAGCAGCTCTTTTTCGGCGGTGATGAGCCGATACTGTTCAATGGCGGCAACGAGCGATTCGCCCATCAATTTTGGAGGACAAGGCTTTGTCAGAAAGCGGAAAACATTTCCCGCATTGACCGCGTCCATGGCCACTTTTACGTCGCTATTCCCGGTAAGCATTATGCGCACGGTATTGGGCGCGACGGCGCGCACCCGCTTCAAGAATTCGACGCCATTCATCAGCGGCATATGCATGTCCGCGACGACGACGGCGAAGGGGCCTTCTTGCGCGATTTCCTGCAGGCCTTGCTGGGGGCCCAACGCCGTGCGCACGCGCAAAACGCTCTGGAGTTTTCGTTCGTACGCCTCCAGGATGTTGGCGTCATCATCCACAAATAGAATTTTCTCTTCCATACGCTAATCACCTTCTGGTTGTTCGAGTTCGGCGCATGCCTTCTCCCATTCCTGTAGGCGACTGTCCAAATCGAGGCGTTGAAGAAAGGCGATATCCATTTGTGGAGGCGGATATTCCTCTTCCCCCTTGTGTCTGGCGAACACCAGGGCATCGGCGACGTGAACCGCCGCAAGCGGAGAGAAGCCGGCCCCCACGCAATCGGAGGGTCTGTGATGATACGCAACGGCCTCCACGATAGGGTGGGGAAGTCCCCATATCCCGAGAAGATAAGCGCCGATCTCGGCGTGTGTGCAGCCTAGCAATTCTTTTTCGGCATCGGCCAGGCTCACAGCGTTCACCATGGCATAGTCATACGCGTGGGTATAGTCTTCCTGACACGCGGACGCCAGGACGAGTTCGCCTAGATCATGAAGTAGACCGGCCGTGTAGGTGTCGTTGAGCATCTCCTTCGGCGCGTTTTCCAGTCGGCAGATGGTTCTTGCATGCGCGCCGACGCTCATGCTGTGGCTCCAGAGCGCGTCGAAAGAGAATCGCGCGGGAAGACGCATTTTCTGCATCTGTGAAAAGAGGCCCGTTACCAACACCAGCGCCTTGAGCGTATCGAACCCGAGCAGCGCCACGGCCTGTGGCACCGTGGAAACCTGCCGTCTTAGTCCGAAAAACGCGGAGTTGACGAGTTGGAGGATCTTGGAGACCATCGCAATGTCGCTCTCGATAATTCGACTGACGCCCGCCGTTGACCCTTCGGAGGAGAGCAATTCATCGCAGAGTTTGACGTACGTTTGCGGCATCGGAGGAAGAGCCCCGATCTGCGCGACAATTCCCTTCAACGCATTGCTTGAAAGGAGTTCCCTAATTCCGAAAGCGCGATCCACGCTTTCCTTGAGGGTCTTTGGTTTGCAGGGCTTTGTGAGAAACTGGTGCGCTTCACCCACCGAACGGTACACCGTCTCCGCGTCCGATTGGCCCGTCAGCACAAATCGAATGGTGTCCGGATAGGCGCTTCTTACTTTGCCAAGAAACTCCGCGCCATCCATGCCGGGCATACGCATGTCCGAGACGACAACGTCAAAATGCTGCTCCTTCATGATTTCGAGTGCGCGCGGCCCGCTCGAGGCAAAGCTCATCTCCCATTCCCCTCGGAGCGGGAAGAGCATTCTTTCAAGGCCTTCCAGGAGGTTCGGCTCATCATCCACAAACAGAATGCGCTTCATTCCTTCACCTCCTCAACGACCGCCGTCGCCTGAAAACGCGCATGCACTCGCGCTGCTTCGCCCTATGAGGCTATAGGAAGCCGAATCGTAAAAACGCTTCCCTTGCCCACTTCGCTTTCAACCGAGAAAGTGCCGCCGTGCTTATCGACGACCACATTTCGCGCGATGGCGAGTCCTTGACCGGTCCCGCGCCCAACCCCCTTTGTCGTGAAGAACGGATCGAATATCCGGTCGCGTATTTCTGCGGGGATTCCTGTTCCCGTATCACGAACCTGTATCACGATCGCGTCGCCGTCCTCGCGACTCGATATGAAAATCTTCCCCTTCTGCTCCGCGCTGTTGCTTCGCGCATCTCCTATCGCATGCGCCGCATTCACGATGAGGTTGAGGAGAACTTGGTTGAGTTCGCCTGGAAAACAGAGTATCTGTGGAAGACAGTCGTCTAGGTCCGTCTCCAACTCCGCGACGTATTTCCACTCGTTTCGCGACACCATGACGGTGCTTTGGATGCATTGATTCAGATCGGCAATGACTTTCTCCGCCGTGCCGGGGTGCGAGAATTCCTTCATGGCCTGGACAATCGAGGCAATGCGGCTCACGCCGTCAATCGATTGATCGATGGCTCGCGGAATCTGCACGGCCAAATAATCTAGATTCGCCGAGGCAAGCAAACCTTTGGCTTTCTCCGCCATTTCTGGGGTTAGAGCGTTTTCCGCCGCGGCGTCTATCACCTCTCGGTAGTTTGCAAGCAATCGGAGGATGCTCTCGTGCGCGGCCTGAAGAAACTCGATGTTATCGCCGACATATTGTGTTGGCGTGTTGATTTCGTGCGCGATGCCCGCGGCAAGACGTCCCACCGACTCCAGTTTCTGCGCCTGTTGTAGATTGCGCTCCATCTCCAGCTTGTCGGTTATGTCCTCCATCATCTCGATGGCCGCCACAATATGTCCGTTGCTGTCGTGAATCGGTGAGGAGACAATGCGGTAATTATGCGTGCTGCCGGCGCGTTGCACCGTGGCGGTCGCCTCGTGCACTTGGCCGTCCTGCAACGTTTTCTCCGTTGGGCAATGCCCACAGGACTCGTTACTCGATAGAAGCCCTTGTCCTTGATAGCAGAGGGGGCTTTTTTCGGAATTTGCTGCAGGGAACCACTCGCGCATTTGCCGATTGAGTTCCAGTATCTTCAGTTCGGGGCTGATGAGAGACACGCCAAGTCCGATGTTGTCGACGATTTGACGGAACTTCTCTTCCGATTCACGCAACGTCTCCTCTGCGCGGCGGCGTCTGGTGATGTCGCGAACAATACCGACGGCATGCCACTTCCCTCGCAACTGTACTCCGGCGATCGATATTTCGATGGGGAACTCGGTCCCGTCTTTGCGAAGCGCGGTGAGTTCCAGAGTCCGATCAAGCACCGTCCCTTCCCCCGTGTCGCGAAAGTGCAAGAGACCGTTCTCATACGCGGGCTGGTAATGGTCGGGCGCCAAAAAATGGTGCAGATTCTTTCCGATAGCTTCTTGCGCCGTCCAGCCGAAAATCGATTCGGCGGCGCGATTGTAAAAGCAGAGAAGGCCGTTGGGCTCCATCATAAGAATAGCGTCCTGCGCGGCGTCCGTGATGGTTCGAAGCATCTCCTCGCCTTCGCGTAGCGCGCGCTCGGTCTTTTTTTGCTCGCTGATGTCTCTTGTCGTCGCTTGCAGAAAGACGCGATCGCCCAGTTCGACTCGCGTAAGAAGCACCATTGTGAGAAACTCCGCGCCGCCGAGCTTCTTGTGCATCCATTCAAAAGAGTGCGTACCCTCTCGCATGGCTGTCTGGATCATCTCCATCGCCTTTTCAGCGGAGGGAGAGCCATCGGGTTGAGTGACGGGGGATACGTCCCACGGGCCAAGTGCCCAAAGCTCGGCTTCGCTGCCAAGACCGAACATGCGAATACAGGCGGGGTTGCCCGACGTGAATCTCCAGGTTGGCGGCTCGATCACCATGAGCGCATCGAGTGAACTTGTAAATAACACCCGATGCAATTCTTCACTTTCACGAAGCGCGTGCTCCGCCAAGACCCGCTCCGTATTGTCGCGCACCACCGTGAGACTTCCCCAAACGCAGCCTTGCTCATCGCTCAGCGGCGCCGAGAAAATTTCGAAAAAACCGCCCCAAAGCGCGCAAACGTGAGAAAGCTGCGCCCCGGACACCGGGCTTTGCGTAAACGGGCACTCCGAAATTGGATGACTATTGTCGCACATCGCATCATGGCAATTCTTGCCGTCCAGCGCCTCCGGGTGCGCTTTTGCGCGTTCCGCCGCGGCACGATTGCAGCGTACGATATTGCCGTCAAGATCGGTGACGAGCATAAGGTCCGGCGATACATCGAATATCGATTGCCAAAGATCCGCCGCCGCCTGCATCAAACGAGCATGCCGCTGAATGCGCCAATATTCCCCTGCGCGCCGAATAGCTCCCTCAACCAAGTCGGGATTGCAGGGCTTTTCGAGGAAGTCGAAGGCGCCCAATTTCATTGCGCGCACGGCTCCGGCCGTCTCGCCTACGCCCGTGAGCACAACGGGAATCGTGGAGAACCCCGATTCTTGTAGTTCGGAAAGCAGTTGAAATCCGTTCATGCCCGGCATGTCCAGATCGACCAAGGCGACTTCGAAGGTTTCCTTCTTTAGCGCCTCCAACGCGGCTAGCCCGTCGCCAACGCCGAGACAGCTATAATGTGCCTGCCGCAATTTGTCCGAGAGGGATTTTCGCAAATGGTCATCGTCGTCGACAATGAGTACACTTACGTTTGCATCTCGCCGTTTCGTATCACGGTCGGCAAACAGTTCCTTCTCTCTTTTCATGGCCTAGTTCCTGTCCAATATTTCCCGGATCTTGCGCAAGAGCGTGTCCGAGGAATAGGGCTTCTGGATAAGCTCAAACCCGGCGTCGAGTTCAAAGCCGGCATGTAATGCGTTGGTGCTATAGCCGCTGGAGAAAAGAAAGCGGGGGCAGGGCTTCTTTTCCCGCAGAATATCGTAGACCTTATGCCCGCTTAGTTCCGGCATCACCAAGTCCAACAAGACCAACTCGATTGGGTGTGCGCATTCCTCAAAAATGCGCAACACTTCCTTCCCGTTGCTTGCGGTTAATACCGTGTATCCCGCCTGGGTCAAAACGCGGGCCACAAGATTGCGTACGGCATCGTCGTCTTCCGCGAGCACAAGCGTTTCGGTTCCGCCGGAGGGATTTCCCAGGATCTTGTTACTCACTGCCGAAGCGTTGCGCTCGATGATGGGCAAATAGACCTTGAATATTGTGCCGCGCCCCACCTCGCTGTAAGCCTGGATTGTGCCTTGGTGCTGTTTTACGATCCCATATACAGTCGCCAGTCCAAGTCCCGTTCCCTTTCCCACATCCTTGGTGGTGAAGAAAGGTTCAAAAATGTGCCCCATGATCTCGGAGGTCATCCCGCAGCCGGTGTCGGTAACGCTCAAGAGCACGTAACGACCCGGTTGCGCCCATGCGTGCGCGCCGCAGTAATCGTCGTCGAGAACGACATTCTCCGTTTCGATGCTCAGCGTGCCGCCCTCCGTCATGGCATCCCGGGCGTTTACGCAGAGGTTCATCAGCATTTGTTCCATCTGCCCGCGATCGGCGTGAATCGTCCCCAAGCGATAGCCCGCGAGAACATTCACCTTGATGTCTTCGCCGATGACACGTTTGAGCATTTTCATGAGGCTCTGAATGACCTCATTTAGATCCAAGTCCTCCATTTTGAGAACCTGCCGGCGACTGAACGCCAGCAACTGCCGCGTCAGCGCGCTGGCGCGATCCGCGCCGTTGGAGATTTCCTCAACAAAAGCATAGAGTTCCCCTTCCGCCGGCAAACGCTCCAGCAACATGCTGCTATATCCGAGCACCGCCTGAAGGATGTTGTTGAAATCATGCGCCACCCCTCCCGCCAGTTGTCCGATCGCCTCCATCTTTTGCGCTTGTCGCAGTTGCTGCTCGAGCAGTAGGCGCTGAGTGACATCGCGTTCGACGGCTACGAAGTTAATGATTTGTCCAGAAGGGCTTATCACGGGCGAAATCGTGGCTTCGGTTTCAAACAGCGCGCCGTCTTTGCGCTTGTTGACAAAATGGCCAATCCACACCTTTCCCTCGGTAATCGTGCTCCAGAGGTTTTCATAAAACGAGGGCGGATGCTGGTCGCTCTTGAGAAATCGGGGAGTCAGGCCGATGACCTCATCCCAATCATATCGGGTCAGTTGCAGGAATGCGGGGTTGGCGTATCGAATGATGCCCGTGGCGTCCGTGACCAGAATAGCCTCGCCGGTTTGCTCCACCGCCATGGCCAACCTCAGGCGATCCTGCTCGAGTTGCCTGTGAAGGGTGATATCGATGACGCTGGCCATAGCGCCCGTGGAGTGTCCGTCAATATCATGGAGCTGGGAAATGCGCATCTGAGCCAGTAGGGTGGAGCCATCCTTGCGGCGCAGTAAGCCTTCATGCACGCCTGCGGCGCTTTCTTGCCATTGAATGGAGCCTTGCGCGAACGGATTTTCCTCGGAAAACGCCGAATAAGGAAGACCGATCATCTCCTCGGGCGCATATCCCAACGTTTCCGCCATGTAGGAATTCGCGAACGTCGTCTTTCCATCGGTATCAACGGCCCATATCCCCTCTTGAAGGCTTTCAAGCAATTCGTGGTAGCTTTTGCGGCTCTCCTCGAGCGCGAGCGTTCGCTTCTCAACGAGACTCTCCAAATGCTTTCTATATTCTTCATTCTCTTCTTCAAGTCGATAGCGCTCATCGTCCAATTTCTTGATTCGCGCTGCGGTCGCCACCGCTTTGAGCAGCACGTCCTTGTTGAGCGGTTTAAAGAGGTAGTCAGTTGCGCCCGCGCGCAAGGCTTCCGACGCAGTCTCCACCGTGGGCTCGCCGGTCATCATAATCACCTGCGCGCGCGGCGCGGCATCGCGAATCGCATGCAACAGCATCACGCCGTTCATTTGCGGCAGTATGATGTCCGTGATAACCACATCGAAGGGAGCCTTGCCGAGAAGGGCCAACGCCTCCTTCGCGTCCTCTGCCAAGGAAACGTCATACCCAGCCTCTTTCAGAAATTCCCGGAACGTAAACCGGATGCTTTTTTCATCGTCCACGACGAGTACCCTGACGCCCACTAAACTTTCCCCCTCATTCCACGACGTCATCGCCGCTATCTGTCGGAGCGACTGGAAGATCCACGTGGAATCGTGTGTACATATTCGGTTCAGATTCGATCGTTATCCGCCCTCCGTGCTCAGTCACTATGCCGTGACTGATCGACAATCCGAGGCCTGTCCCTATTCCTCGCGGCTTGGTGGTGAAAAAGGGATCGAACATCTGCTCATGAACCTCGGCCGGAATCCCCTTGCCGTGGTCCTCGACAGTTATCCGCAGCCACGATGCGTTGTCGTCGACAAGCACACCGGCGGAGATGCGCATGATTTTGTTGGGATCGTATCCCGGATACCGCTCGTTCAACGCGTCGCGAGCATTGGTCATCAAGTTGAGGAGAACCTGCTGGATCTGCTGAGAGCGGCAAAGCAGCCGGGGAAGTTCCTCCGGAACGTCCACCTCAATTGCGATTTGATCGTGGCGGATGACTGTCCGGATCAGACCGAACACCGCATCCAGAATGTCTATGGGCCGGGCGGGGCTGTGCGATTGCTTTTCTTGTCGGGCATACGTGAGTAGATTGCTCACGATCGCGGCGATTCGCTTCGACTCGTGAATGATCTCTCGGGCAAACTCGCGCACGATCTCTTCGCGCTCGTCGAGACGCTCGAGAATTAGTTGCGCATAGTTCAAGACGCCGGTGATGGGGTTGTTGATTTCGTGCGCCACGCCGCCCGCAAGCAGGCCAATGGATTCCGTTTTCTGTTGCTGCCGTAGGGCCATCTCCATTTCCTGGCGTTCGCGCTCCATAATCTCGCGCTTGCGCTCCATCTCAATGCCATTCAACGCAAAAGCAATATCCCCCGTCATCTCCTCGAATAGATTCTCCTCCTCGTCGTCCGCACCGAGTGGATGCTCCGTAGAAACAAGGAGATAGCCGAAAGAGGCGTTGTTGTGCACAAGCGGGGCGCACATGCAATTGTTTTGCTCGCAATCCTCGACGATGGGGCAGGTCTTGCACACGGTGTGTGGGTCCGTAACAAAGTACACCCCGTCGTGCCGCTGCGCTTCATAGCAGCAAGGCGGCAGGATTCCCCGGCTCAAGTTCTCGCTCAGAGGGGCAAAAAGCGTGCCCAGTCCTGCTTCCACATAGGTGTGCGGAACCCCATTCGCATCAGTCAGAATCGTCAGCGCGGCGCTATATCCGCGCTCTTCCACCAATAGATTGCAGGCTTCCTGAACGAGTTTCTTCGGCTCCTTTTCGTGAATAATCAGCTTGTTAACGTCGCGGATCGCACGCAAGACGCGGTTGAGATGTTCGATCCTGCGTTGCCCCTGCTTCTGTGCGGTGATGTCGCGGATCGTGCACTGAATCACCTTGCGATTACTTGCGACGTAGACATTGCTGACAAACTCCACATCGATTTCCCGGTCTTGAGTAATTTGGATCGGCACGTCCTCATATCGAACATATCCGTGATGGAGCAGCTCCTGGAAGCAACCTTGATCGGAAGCAATCCCCTCGAAAAGTCCGAGTTCCCAAAATTTCTTACCGGCCAACGCGTCGTACCGAATATTCAAGAGTTCGATAAGAAACGGATTCGCATCAAGTACCACGCCCGTTTCCGCATCGAGAACCAGAATGCCGTCTTTCGCCGCTTCAAAAAGACGGCGATAGCGGGCTTCTGAAGCGCGGAGCGCCTCCTCTGCTCTTCTGTGCTCCGTGATGTCCCGGAAAATGCCGAGAATGCCCACTATTTCGTTATTCGCATCCCGCACGGGCGTTTTGACGGTGAGAATCCATGTCTCCTTGCCCTGCTGTAAATACCTCTCCTCAAACTCCTCCGTTTCGCCCGTTCCCATGACATGGCGGTCATCCGCGCGATACTTTGAGGCAAGTTCCTCCGGGAAAAAATCGAGATCGGTTTTGCCTGCGGCTTCTTCTGGACTTACCCCCAGATCTTGAGCCAAATTCTCACTGACGGAAACGTACCTCGACTCTCTGTCCTTCATGAAAATCTTCTGCGGGATGTTCTGCACCAGGGTTCTATACCGCGCTTCGCTATCCTGCAATGCCTTGCGCGCGGCATGTTCGCCGGTTTGATCGCGAAACACGAGCACCACCCCCGTGGTCGCTCCGTCTGCGCCCTGAATCGGGGCGGCGCTATCGGCAATCGGGTGCTCCACGCCATCCCGCGAGATGAGGAGGGTGTGGTTTGCCAAACCGACAATGCTTCCTTCGCTCAGAACCTTCTGTACCGGATTCTCCACTCTCTTTCGCGTGCTTTCGTTGACGATGTGAAAGACCTCGTCGAGCGGATGTCCCAAGGCTTCGGCGTTGCTCCATCCCGTGAGGTATTCGGCAACAGGATTCAGCACTTGAACCCGGCCCGTGGCGTCCGTCGCAATCACCGCGTCGCCCACGCTCATGAGTGTCATGCGGTGGCGCTCTTCGCTTTCCCGCAACGCCTCGGCGGCTAAGTACCTTTCTCGGTAGAAATGAAGCCGTTGTTGTCGCCAGATGAGCCCCACACATGCGCCCGCCCCGAGAAGCAACGCCGCGGCGAGCGCGACAACCTGCCACAACTTCTCACGCAGCGGGCCGTAAATCTCCGACATGTCCATCCGTGCGACCAATCCCCACGGCGAATCCGGAATGCTGCATACATACGCCACCACTGGGATGCCCCGGTAGTCCGTTCCCTCCATAGTCCCCTGCACGCCTAGAGCCGCCTGGGCGGCGGGCAAGAGAGTGTCGTCCAGAGATCTACGCAGGCTAAGCGCGGCGTCTTTTTTGAAACGGAGTTCGTTCAAGAAGACAACCTCGTTGCCCTCGCGTCGCACGATCAGCGTCTCGGCCGTCTCGCTAGGCGTAGGCCAGCTATTGATCAATGGGTATAAGTACGTTTTCGGATCGATTCGAAAGACGAGAACGCCAAGCGGCTTATGCGCGTCTTGCTCATCGGGAATCGGAACGAGAATACTCAAATATACGGGGCGATCCGGGGCGTCACGATAGAAATCGAGAAAGTCGGCCTTTCCCACGTGAAGCGTTTTCGAGAAGTTTTCCCTAATTCTTGGAAAAACCGCTTCAGGGGCGTCCGGCGCGGAGATGCGTTCGGTGCACTGGGCATCGAGCAGGGAAATGCGGTCGTAGTGATACGCGGCCTGAACTTGGCTTAGCCAAGTCCGGATTCGTTCTCGCGCGTCAGGGTCTTCTGGAACGCCGAAATATCGCTTGACAAGCCCGGAAAAATCCTTGTTCTTGTGAAAAACCTCCGCGTCGCCCAGGCGTTCTTTGCGCCATTGCACAATTTCGTTGACCTTGAGTTCGGCGACGCCCGAGAGCAGACGTTCCGTCTCGGTTCGGTAGTGGCGCTCATAGCTGCGTTGATAAAGCGCTCCCGTTACAACAATGCCGATGGACAAAAGAACGAACACCAGGATGAATCGGTACGAAGCCTGTTTGCTTGTTTCGCTTGAACGCCCGGAAATCCTAAGCTGCGATATGGCCAACGCCAGAAGACCTATTCCCAGCGCCACAAAGGCCAAGCTCGTGGTTGCCGCAGGAGGAATGAATTGGCCGGAATAGAGCAACGGATCGCCGTATAGGTAGGCGAGAAGTAGAACAAAAAAGAGCGTGACCACGACGCTTGACAGAAGCATCGTCGTGAAAGAGCGCCAGACGCGGGGGACAGGGGATAGGGACAATGAGAGCAGCAATCCCATTCCCGCGAGCACAAAACCAAGCGCCGTTAAGGGGGACATATGTCCTATGGGAACGCCAGCCACCATCTCCTCGGTTTTGAAGCCAAGAGTCTCAATTCCCAGATAGATCCGCTGCGCGGATAAGGAGAGTAGTAACAATCCTACGAGACATCCCAGGAGACTCGCCGACAGGCTTGCCCAGTAGAGGCCTTTCCGCAGGGGGATTTTGGGACGGAAAGTGAGCACGAGCCCGTATAGCAGGAAGAGAACCGCCGTACTCGGCGCCATCGGAATCTTGCCCGATCCCAAGCTGCTCAGGAACGGGATGGCGAAGATCCATCCGAGTAGCGCCGCCGCGCCCGCAGCACCCGCTAACATGCCGCAGGCACGAATCAGACGGTTATACGGGATTTTTCCTTGGGTAGCGTCGTTTTCCATAGCTCCCCTCTGGAGATGTCTTTTTCAGTATCTTGTGCCGGAGACTTCCTTTTTCCAAAAACTCTCCTTGTAACCCGATCTACTCCCGAGCGTTCTCTGGAGTTCCAGTCGTCTCCGCTGAACTCGACGACTCTTCTCCTCAAAAGAATACGAGGACATTGGAAAACATCCGTATCAGTATTAGTATCTTATGTCAAGAGGGACTTATTGTCAACACTTATCTCTCGATGCTCGCGATTTTTCCGTGATAAATACAATAAAAACAAGCATCGAATTCGCAGCTTCTCTGTGCTAGGCTTGTCTAGGTGCTGGGGGAATCTCGTGGAGGGGATGGCATGAGACAGAGTATGAAGGGGCGCTTGTTCGTTCCCGTATTTCCGCTGTTGGCGTTGGCATTGTTCGCCGGATGCGAGAAAAAGACCGACCTGAAACTGCGTCTTCCCGTCGGCAGCGAGTACCGGGTGCGTATGGAGACGAACATGTCTCAGACGTTCAACAACGCGAACGTACCGGACAGTATGAAGACCACAATGGACTTCAAAGTGTTGAGCGTTGCCGATGATGGCGCGATGACGCTGCATTTTACTTGCGTTGAGTTCCAAGAGGATTTGGGGTTCTTCTCGCTTCCCGCGGTTCCCAAAAGTCTTGTCGAAGCGAAGATGAGCGCGGCGAGGGCGGTAGTTGGTACGGAGTTTACGCTCGTTATCACTCCCCTGGGCAAGGTGGCCAGCATTGAGGGACTCGGCGCTGCTGAGCAGAAGGCGTTGGCGGCGCTCAATCAAGGGCAGTGGCGCGCCACGGCTGAGAGAGACGTCCGTGCGTACTTTCGTGAATCCAATATCAAGAGTTTTGTCGAGGCCGCGTTCGACTGTTATCCGGCGCAATCGGTGTTTCCGGGCGAATCATGGACGGCGACGAAAGAGGCCGTAAACGCCGGGGCAGGGATTTCGATGAAGACGGATCTTTCGTTCACGCTGAAGCAGCTCGAGGCCGACCGCGTCACCATCGCAGTCACGGCCAAATTCTCGCCAGGCGTGCAAAATGAGGATGCAGGAACGGTTCGCTACACTCTAAGCGGCACCGGCGCCGGCGAGTATGAACTTGAACCGGTGACGGGACTTCCCATTAAGCAGAAGACGGAACAAGAGCTGACAGGCCAGATTCGATTCGAAGAAGGAGAGGCTGCCGGGCTGTCGGTCGATGTCAAGCAGAAGGGGTTTGTCCTCACCGAGATCTGGGCGAAATAGCGGCTCGCTCTCCCATCGCTCCCGCGTAGACGGCCCAAGAAAGGCTTTCCCCGCGCGCCGTGCGGCTGGACCGCGCGGATACCTGCCCTGCGTACTGCTTTGTACGTTGTGGGGTTTCCGGGGCGGGTGCTGTTCTTTTTGCGCGACGCCGGGGTGGTGGAGTACTCTCTGGCGCAACTAGAGACCAATCCCATGCCATTCGATCACGACACCGTAGAGTCCGCACTGTCGGAACTCGCTGTATTGCCCGAGGCGGCGCGCACGCGGGTGGCGGGGCATCTGTATGCGGTACTGGAGTTGGCGATGGGACGGCGCTCCCGAGGCGAGTCGGCGACGGGGGTGTGGACGCGTCTGCGGCGCGTGCTGTTCATGCGGGGGGTGCTTCGCCTTCCGCCGTGGCCTGCCGCGCGGAAATGGACAGGGCTGGAGGACGCGGACGAACGTTGCCCGCCGGAACGCCTTGAGTCGTTGCTCGAGGAATACCTCGCATTGGTGCAGGCGGGCGAATTGTGCCCCGCGCCGCACCCGTATCTCGGGGAAATCGGCGTGGATGGCTGGTCACGATTTTTGCAGAAGTACATCGAGCGCATTCTCGAAGCGCCGATAGGAAAGGACACGAAGTGAAGCGCGTTTTGATCACCGGCGCGGCGGGGTTCATAGGCTCTCATCTGGCGGAGGCGCTGCTGGCGCGTGGGAATGCCGTGGCGGGGGTGGACTGCTTTAACGACTACTACGACCCTGCGATCAAGCGCCGTAACGTCGCCAAGGTGCTGGGGCATGCGCAATACACCTTGCACGAGTTCGACATCTGCGACGAGGCGCGCGTGCGCGGGCTGTTCGAGTCTTGGCGGCCGGATGTCGTCGTGCACCTTGCCGCGCGCGCGGGGGTACGCCCTTCGCTCCAAGCGCCAAACTTGTACCACGAGGTCAATGTCATCGGTTCGCAGCATATTCTTGATGCGTGTCGCGATTACCCAGTGTCGCACCTCGTCTTCGCGTCGAGTTCCTCCGTCTACGGCGGGCTGACGCAGACGCCGTTCACCGAGACGATGGACATTTCGCGCCCGATCAGCCCGTACGCCGCCACCAAGCGCATGAACGAGCTTATGGGCCACGTCTACCACCATGTCTACGGGCTCAAAGTCACCATGCTGCGTTTTTTCACGGTGTACGGCCCGCGCCAACGGCCGGACATGGCCATTCACCAGTTTGCTCGCGCGATCGAAGAGGGGTGCGCGCTCAAGATGTTCGGCGATGGCTCGACCCGGCGCGACTACACCTATATCGACGACTGCATCGACGGCATTGTGCGCGCGGTGGATACGCCGTTTGGTTTCGAGATCTTCAATCTGGGCGAACAACACACGACGAGTCTGCGCGAACTGATCGATCTGATCTCCGCGGCGGTCGGAAAACCCGCAATACTCGATCCGCAACCGCTGCAGCCCGGCGACGTCGAAGTGACGTACGCCGATATTCGCAAGGCCCGCGAGTTGCTGGGGTATAACCCCGGGGTCTCGATGGAAGAAGGGCTGCGGCGCTTTGTGGAGTGGCGGCGCAATCCGGCGTGATGCGGGGTCAGGCTCCCGGCGCAGTGTGGGCGAGGTCGCGGCGGTATTCGATCTCACAGCACCCCCGGCACACGGCGAAGCCGCCGTCTCGTCGCCGCCGGCGAAATTCGCGCATCACGTCGTTATTCCATAGGTCACGCAGGCCGTGCTCACGCACGTTGCCGACCTTCTGAATGAAGCACGCATAGACCCCGCCTTTTGAGCCCACGATAAGGTTTGTCCAGATCGCCCGGCATTCAAAGCGGGTTAAGTCGTAGCCGCCGTCGTAGTGATTGAGCACTTCCTGATACGGCATGCGCGGCAAACGCACCTCGATCCCCACGCGCTCGGCTTGCCGTAAGGTCTCGCGCAGGGCGTGGTCAAGCCGCTCGCGGTTCAGCCGCGGTATGCGCAAGTCCTCACGCGAGATGGTGGCCGGATCCACCCGTCCGAGTTCGGGCTGGTCGAACGAGCGCATTTCCGTGAGCAGATTCAGTACGTTCGCACCGCACTCCTTCGCCACCCCCGGCATTTCGGGCAGGACCTCGAGGTTCTTCTCTTGAATTACCGTATTGATGTGGATGAGCGGCGCCGATTTTCCTTTGGAGGCCCGGAATTCCGCGAGCAATTTGAGTCCCCGTACGCTTTTCTCGAAGGCCCCCTGCTGCGCGCGGATTTCGTCATGCACATCGCGCGTACCGTCGAGGGAAACGCCCGCGAAATTGAAGCCACGACCGCCAAACCGCTTCGGCGCGAGGTCAATACACCGTTGCGCGCGTTCTTCGGTAAGCATCGTGGCGTTCGAGATGAAGTGGGTGCGTCGCCGTGCGCTTGCGTATTCCAGCAATTCCATAAAATCGCGCCGCACAAACACCTCGCCGCCGGTAAACGTGATCAAGGAAAATCGGGAAGTTTGATCTATCACCGCTTTCCACTCGTCAGTGGTGAGTTCGCCCTCCTTCTGTTCCTGTGCGGGGGTGTTCGAGAGCCAGTCGATGTACTGACACATCTGACAGCGCAGGTTGCAGCGGCGGGTGATTTCGAGAAAGTAATGCCAAGGCGTGAACGCCTTTCCGCCGCGCGAGAAGCGATACGGGAGCCCGCTATGGACATGGGTGGCCAGGCGGTAAAGAAACGTGATGCGTCCCTGTTCGGACGGAACTGTCTCGTTCATGCATGCTGTCCCATTGAGGCCCTGTGCCTGACAGGGCTAACAGTTGGCGGGGACCGGGCATTCCTTTTAGGAGAGTAAGACGACGATCTTGTAGGCCCACGCGAGGACGAGCAGGGCTCCCGCGGTTAGAAATAGTCGCTTCTGATGTCGCGGCGCAGGCAGGGAAAGTCCACGTCCGGTTACGGCCGAGAGGAGGAGCAGCGGTGCGGCCGCAGCGGCGATAGCGAAGAGCAGAGCCCCCGCGGGTTGGGCGGCGATCCCCTCATACAAGCGTCCATGCGACAACAGGGCGAACGCCGTGGTCATGCCGCAGAACGGGCAGGGGACGCCAAGGTATTTCATTGTGCCGCAGGGCAGAAGGCCCAACTGGGTGTGCGTGCCGTGTCCGCTTGGGTCGGGATGGAGGCAATAGGCCACGGCGAATACCCCCAGGATAACCACAATCATCCCCGCGCAGAGTCCGCGTTCCACGGCATTTAGCCGGATAAGGCGCAAACTTTGTGCAGGAGCGGTTTGGGGCTCCGCCGCGCTATTGTCTTGCTCGCTCATTGTTCCTCGCCTGTCGTTGCCCTGTTCCCAGCAGTGTAACAGGAGCCAAAGAAAAACGCGCGGGCATTTTCCGGGGGTGCGTCCTGTTCCTGAAGACAGATAGGGTCCGAGGCAGGAAAGGAACAGACTCGTGAGTATCACCACCGCCGCACTACCTACGCTGAAGGAGAAGATCCGTGTGGGGGCGCGTCTGCGGGCATACCAGGAACTTTCGAAACCTCGTATCGTCAATATGGTGCTCGTTACGGCGTTTTTAGGGTATTTCTTGGGTGGACAAGGAATTGAATCTTGGGGCATTCTCGGCGCGCTTCTGGCAGGCATTGCGTTGGCCGCTGCTGGGGCCGGGGCGCTGAACCAGGCGCTTGAGCGAGAAGCCGATGGCCGTATGGATCGCACCCGGAATCGCCCCTTGCCGCGCGGGGACATCGCCGTATGGGAGGCCTACGCGTTCGGCGTGTTCACTGTGGCCGCGGGGACTCTGCTGCTTGCGTGGCAGGTCAATATCTTGTCGGCAGCGCTTGCACTTGCCTCGGCACTGCTTTACGTTTTGGTTTATACCCCACTCAAGCGCTGGTCGTGGGTGAACACTACTGTCGGCGCGATTCCCGGGGCGCTGCCTCCAATGGCGGGGTGGGCGGCCGCCACAGGACATCTGGAGATCGGCGGCTGGGTGCTGTTCGCGATCCTGTTCCTGTGGCAACACCCGCATTTCTACGCTATTGCCTGGATGTGTCGCGACGACTACCGCCGCGCGGGGTTCCGGATGTTGCCCGTAGTCGCCCCCGACGGCAGAAGCACGTTTGCGCAAGTGCTTCTATTTTCCGTCGTGCTCATCCCTGTCTCGGTGCTGCCTGTTTGGACGAGTGGGGCCGGGGTGGCCTATGCGGTGGGCGCTTTGTTCCTTGGCCTGTACATGCTGCGGGCCGGGGCCGTCCTTTGGCGCACCCATACCGTGCAGGACGCGCGCCGCGTGCTCCGCGCCAGCGTGTTGTACCTACCCTTGCTTTTGGGACTCATCGTGCTGGATACCTGGGTCTAGCAGCCCATCGCGACCGCGCTTCCCCCGTAAGGGGAAATTCATCGTCTCGCCTGCTATCCTGCTTCCGGGCCATGCGCCCGGGAGGGGAAAATGAAACAGAACTATTTGAGTCATGTGATCGTTCTTGCGTGCCTGGTGCTCAGCAGCGCGGCGGGCGCCAGTAACCTCGGGTTTCCCATCGGCATCTGGATGGATGGCCGCGTCGAGGGGATCAACGTGCCTGAGGGCTGCGTCAACGTGCCGCGCGATATGGCGAAGGCCGAGGCCTATTACACCCGCGCCTTTACCGATATGCGCGCACACAGCATCGGCGTGGTCGTGATTCCAAACACACCGCCGGACTATCGCGAGACGCTGCTTTCCTGTGCCGACCGTGCAGGAATCAAGGTGGTGCTCGAGATCACGGAGCTGGCTTCCCCCGAATTCGGGAAAGACCTCAGCGTACGAAGCGATGCATTTCCAAAGGATGACAAGGTCCTATTGGAACGTCTGCGGCCAATCATTGAGCCGCTTGAGACGCACTCGTCTCTTTGGGCCTATCAGATTGCGGATGAGCCGCCTGCGGAACTCGCGGGCCGCGTGCGGCGCGCCACATCCGCCCTCAAAAAGCTGGATCCGAATCGTTTCGCGTTTTCGTGTCTGTGCAGCGAGGGGGAACTCGCGCGCACCGCGGCGATGGGCCTGCCTGCGCTCGTCTTTGATCGTTACATTATTGGCGCGGGCGCTCCCGAAGGCCGCGTCGACGTTTCGGGGTGGGCATACCTGTGTGACACGCTCGATCAGCACGCCCGTGCCTACGACATACCCTATTGGATGGTGGTCCAGACTTGTGCTATTCCCAGGTCCCTGCGCATGCCTACGCCCGGCGAATTGCGCCTTATGACCTATCTTGCGCTGGGCCGAAATGCGAAGGGTATTTTCTATTTTCTCTACAACAGCAATACCCAACTCGAGCATCTTGAAGGAGTGGTGGATCCGGCCTTTACGCCACACCCCTTGTTCGACGCCATCGCGGAGCTTTCCAAGGCGCTTGAGCAAATTGGCCCTGTGCTGTTGGACCTCAAGCCCGCGCCGGCCATCGCCTCAGGAAATGGGGCCGAAGTGCGGACCTTCGTGGACGGCAAAAAACGGCCGTACCTATTTGTGACCAATCTTGACGCAGCCAACTCGAAAACGTTCGCGGGACTACTCGGCGGACGCGCACCGGAGCGTTTCCACGCGCTTGCCGATGTCGCCACCGGGGAGACGTTCACGCTCGGGCGGGAGGACGGTTTTGCAACATTTCAGGTCGCGTTGGCCCCTGGGCAGGGACGCCTCCTTAAGGTGGAGTAAGAGAGCGGCGACGGTTATGCGGCGGGTGGTTGCGAACGCAGGCGCTTCGCCTCGGCACGCAACTCAGCAAAGGCGCGTGATGCACATACGGGGCAATAGCCGTGGCTGATGGGGGCCAGTGCCTGTTCCGGAACATTCATTACGTACCAGGCCTTACCTTCGCGGACACGTTTGCAGACGCAGCATTGAACCGTCATAGTGGGCTCCTCGTGTTTGGCGGATGAGGCCAACCGAGTCCTCTTTTGCATGCGGTGTGCCAAGTCCATAGCCCTTCGTCGTTACTTGACTAAGTTCTTTATTCTCAATACACTACCCGCGAAATCCGATCCACGATGGACGGTCTAGCCAGCGGAAGCCTTTACCGGCCTCGGCAGAATCTGCCGCCCATCGAATTAATTATTGACCGATACTGGTTGTTTTGTCAACAGAATAAAGCTGGAAATACGGCGAATTATTGAATATCACCCCGGGAATCGGGGAGAAAACGCCCACTGACTCCCCGAAACAGAGGCGATTTCGGGTACAAAGGCCGTGCAAATGGCGTCACGCAGTGACGCCGCGCAGGAGGCACGATGATCCACGCGGACCTGCTGACTAAGCACTATGGAAAGTTTCGTGCAATCGAAGCCGTCTCTTTCCGCGTCGAACCGGGCGAGATCGTGGGGTTCCTCGGTCCGAACGCCGCAGGCAAGACCACCACGATGCGCATTCTCACGGGCTTTTTCCCGCCAACGAGTGGCCGGGCCGAGATCGCCGGGTATGACGTGCGAACTCACCCTCTTGAGGTGAAGCGGCGCGTGGGATACCTGCCGGAGAGCGTACCGCTGTATCCGGAGATGCTGGTGACCGAGTTCTTGGGCTATGTGGCGTCGGTCAAGGGTGTGCATTCGTCGGCGCGCGCCAAGGAGATCGACCGCGTTGTCGAACGCTGCGGCCTGGGCGCGGTGGCGGGGCGGTTGATTGGCAATCTTTCCAAAGGCTACCGGCAGCGGGTGGGGCTGGCGCAAGCGCTGATCGGCGATCCGCCCGTGCTTATTCTCGACGAGCCAACGGTGGGTCTTGATCCGAAGCAGGTGGTGGAGATCCGTGAGACGATCCGGTCGTTGGCGGGCGATCATACCGTATTGTTAAGCACGCATATTTTGCCCGAGGTCGCGATGGTCTGTCAGCGAGTCATCATCATTCACAACGGCAAGATCGTGGCACAGGACCACATGGAGAACTTGACAGGCACATCGGGCGGCGCAACGCTCGAGGTGGAGTCGCCGGGGCCGATGGCGAAGGTCGAAGTCGTATTGCGCGGCGTTTCGGGGGTGGCCGAGGTCAAGACTATCGGGACAGGCCGCTGCCGCGTGACGTTGACTCCTGGAGTCGAGGGCCGCGACGCGATTGCGCGGGCGCTGGTCGAATCGGGGCTGGGGCTGACGGGGCTCAAACCCTACGTGCGCACACTGGAGGAAGTGTTCCTGTGGGCGACTGGCACGCAGGAGGAGGACGTCGCATGAGCCGCATAGGGGCCGTGTTCGGTAGGGAATTGAAGAGCTATTTCGTTACGCCCGTCGGCTACGTCATCGTCGGGGCGTATGCGTTGATTGCGGGACTGGGTTTCACGCTCCAGTTCATTATGTACGCGTGGCAGTCGCAGTCGCCATCGTCGTATGGCCTAACGGGTGTGCCTGACTTCGAGGAGCACATGCTCAGTCCATACATTGTGTTCTGCGGTTTTCTGATCATGTTCATCGGGCCGCTGGTCACGATGCGGCTGCTGGCCGAGGAACGCGCGCGGGGCACGATGGAGTTGTTGCTCACGCATCCCCTTCGCGACCGGGACATTGTATGGGGCAAGTACCTGGCGTCGCTGGCGCTGCTGTTGGTGCTGCTCGTGCCGGTCGGTGTGCACCTGGGTATCGTCGCCTACTTCACCGACGTCGAGCCCGCGGTTCTTCTTGTCGGGCTGCCCGCAGTATTTTTGATGGGCGCGGCGTTTTTTTCCTGGGGTCTGTTTGTGTCGGCGGTGACGTCGAGTCAGGTGACCGCAGGCGCGCTGACTTTTGGACTGTGGTTCGTGTCGTACATTCTGGGTTCGCTTGGCGAGGACCTTCCGGAGAAGCTTGCCGTGCCCGAGGAGTGGCCTAGAGCGATAGGTTCACTCATCGGATTTGGCTACGCGGTCGTCAAAGGACTCGTTAAGCAGCTTCCGCTCGACGCGCACGCCGCGGACATGGCGCAAGGCATTATTGCTCCGCAGGATGTGGCGTATTACGTGTTGTTCATCGGCTTCTTTCTGTTCCTGACATTTCGCGCGCTTGAATCGCGCTCCTGGAGGGCCTAGTTCATGGCCGTACTGCGCAGGACGTTTGGCTTCTTGGCCATCGCCGGGCTCATTGCCGCCCTCAACATCCTGATTACCATCGAAAATCCGTTCAGTGTCTGGACGATTGCCGCCGTGGCGCTCGCGGTTGGCGCCGGGGGGCTGTGGCTGGCGCTGTTTTTGGTGGGATTGATGTCCACCGCGCGCCGTGGGGAAGGCGCGGGCGCGCTCAATTCCGTCGTGGCGAGTCTGGCCTTGCTCGGCATCTTTGTGGTGGTCTATGCGTTTCTCGCGCAGATGCACGTTTCCATTGATCTCACCCGCGAAGGCCGTCGCGACCTGTCGTCGCAGTCGATCAAAGTGCTCGAAAGTCTCAACAAGGCCGTGGGCGTTTACTGTTTTTTCACCAAGACCGACGACGCCAACGTGATAGTGACCAAAGAGAAGACCCGGCGCTTTCTTGAACACTGCCAGCGCTACACCGGGCAGTTGCAGGTCGAGTTTCTCGATCCGCAAGAGGAACGCGCGGCGCTCGACTCGCTTGATGTGCAGCGTGTGCCGCCGCAGGGCGCGATTGCCCTGCAATGCGGTACGCGCAAACGCCTGATCCCGTTGTCGGAGAAGACGGCGCGCCTCGAAGAGCGCGATTTCACCAATGCGCTTATCAACGTCGTACGAAACAGCGAACCTCAGGTGTATTTCCTGACCGGCCACGGCGAGCGCGACGGCGCGGACACACAGTCGCCCGACGGTTCGGGCTTGCTCGAGGCATTGATCGGCCGCGAGGGCAACCGCACGCATGCCCTGACGATTCCCGTGACCGAGCCGCGCATTCCCGGCGATGCCGCGCTCGTGGTGATCAACAATCCCAAGAGCGATCTGCACCCGCGAGAAATTCAGGCGCTAAGCGATTATATCGATCGCGGCGGTCGCCTGTTGGTGCTGCTCGATGCGTGGTGGAAGGTGATTGGCGACACGCAGCCCACGGAGCAACTGCGCCCGTGGTTGCGGCAGACCTTCGGCGTCAAGATTGGAGACGACCTGATCGTCTCGAAAGAGACCGCCACCGACGTCATGCTCGTGCCGGATTGGAGCATCCTGAACGTGCGCGGTGACACGGAATTTCGTGGATCGTACGACGATACTCATCCGATCACGCGCGGTTTCGACAAGCGCATGCAGTTGACCGCGGCCCGCAGCGTGACCCTCGACGCTTCCGCCCCGCAAGGGACGGCGGGCACGGTGATCTTGCGCACGCCGCCGTCGTACTGGGGCGAGAAGAACCTGCAACTGCTTCAGGAACGCAAACAAGCCGAGCCGGAGTCCGGCGAAGAGAAGGGGCCGGTGGGCGTTGCCGCGGCGGTAACAAAAAAGACCAGCGCCCCGGTCGGTGATACCCAGCAGACCCGCGACGCGCGCGTCGTGGTGGTGGGCAATTCGGTGTTTGCAGCCAACGAGGGCGTCAAGGTGCTCGGCCACCTGAACTTCATTCTGAATACCGTGGCATGGCTGACCGAAAGCGAGGATCTGATCGCGATCCGCCCCGTGGGGCAGGAGGACTCGCCCTTGTTGCTGTCGAAAGGCGAGCAGCGCGCGGTGGCGTGGATTGCCGTGTTGGGCGTGTTGCAGGCGGTCGTCGTGGCGGGCGTGATTGTCCACCGCGTCCGCAGGAGGTATCGATGAAAGCCCGAAGCACGATCGGCCTGATACTGCTTTTTGTGGCGCTTTTCGCGGGGTATGCCTACGTGCGCATTTCCCAGACCATCGCATACCGCAACACAGAACAGGCCAAGCTCCTGTTTACGTTCAAGCCGACGGACATCCGTGGCCTGACCATCGAGCAGGTGGGACAGCGGGCGGTTCGCGGCGAGCGCACCGCTTCAGGATGGGCCATCACCGCTCCCGACGCCTCCATCACCGCGAGTGCCGACGTATGGGAGCGCGTGACGCAGGCGCTGGCGTTATTGCGGGCCGAACGCACGCTCGAAAAGGCGGGCGAGGACCTCGCTGCCTATGGCCTCGTCGAGCCGCGCTTGCGCGTGACCGCCGAGAAGACGGACGGCGGGACGCTCAACGTATTTTTCGGAAAGACGGATCCCACGGAGGCCTGCCGCTATGTCCGGGTGGATGACGGGCCGGTGCTCTTGGTACCCGACGTGTTTTTCGGTGAACTTAATCGTTCGCTGCTCGAGTTGCGCGAGCGGTATCTGTTGCCTCGCTATGAGAACGGCCTGACGCGGATTGAATATGTTCGCATTCGCCAGACCGCAGCCTCGGGGGAGTCGGGCGCGGGCGTCGTGGTGGAGGAATCGGTGCCGGTTGAGCTTCAGCGTGAGGTAGGCAAACCCTGGACAATGCTGCAACCCGAGCCAGGTCCCGCCAATCAACAAACGGCGGACACGTTGGCGCGCTATCTGCAATTTGCGGCGGGCCTGCGTTACGTGGACGCGCCGGAGCACCTCTCGGACTACGGATTGGAGCCGCCCGCGGCGCGCATTCGCGTGTGGAGCGGAGAAACCGGGCCGCATACGTTGCTGATCGGGGCGCTCGAGCGAGAGACAAAAGACGGCGGCTTGTTCGTGAAGCGCGACGACAGCGCCGCGGTCGCCGTGATTGATGCCAGTTTTCTCGAGGCGCTTCCCAAGAGTCCCACGGCGTTTCGCGAGCGTCGGCTGTTTACGCGCGGCACGGACAGGCTCGTGCGCGTGAGCTATGAAGCGGGCGCGACGACCTTCACTCTGGAGAAGGACAAGGAACAGGGATGGCGGCTCGCGGATCGTTCCGTGCAGGATTCGGATCAAGTGGCCATCAACGCGTATGTAATGTACCTCACCACGCTGAATATCGACGGCTATGTTCCGCAAGAGCTTCCGGATCACGGATTGACCTCGCCCACGCTTCAACTCACGTTCTCTTTTGACGACGGCAGTGCGTCGCAGGTGCTGTTGGGTGGGCAGAGCACCGACGGCCTCACCACATTCGCGCGACAAGACACCGGTGCGGTGGTCACGCTTTCGACCGCGGTGGCCAAGAACCTGTTTCATGATGTCTTCGACTTTCGCGGCAAGACGCTGCTGGGGTTCAACCCGGATCAGGTGACGCGGTTGAGCATGATCATCGACAACACGGACTACGTCTTCGAGCTTGTGGACGGCGTCTGGCGCGTGCGCGCTCCGGCGGACCGGTTCTGGGAGAGTGCGAGCGATATGAAGGCGCTATTGCAGGCGTTGAGCGCAGTCAAAGCGGGAGCGCAAGAACTGACCAAAGGCACGCCCGATGAGGTGAGGAAATTCAGTCTGGAGACGCCCGCCGTAATCGTTCGCGTGACGGTGCAGCCGCCCGGTGGCGGAGCGGCGCAAGAACTTGGCCCATTGCGGATTGGCGCGCCCGCGGTCGACGATCCGCAACAGCGTTACGCCGCGATGCAGGGCGTCGATGGCGTGTACCGTGTGTCGCAGGCGGTTCTCGGCGACGTGCGCGAAGCGCTCAAGGGGCTCATCAAGAGATAGGCGCGTCGCGCAGGAGCACATCGCAGGTCAGGCGTACACGCCGCACCACCGCGCGCAGCCAGGGGCTTCGTTGCATCACCCTGCGCCCCGAGACGATGGCGCGGCGTTGCAGTCTGTAGTGCCACGCGCCGCGCGGTGATCGGCCAACGGAACCGTGGCTATCCATGGCGCTCCATACCGTTTCCGACGGATACCCGACGGTTCGCAAGTCATCTGGATCGAGGCGTGTCACCACGCCGCACACATGCTCTCGCAGTTTGTCATTCGCGCGCAATTCATCCACCCAGGCGTCCGTTCTGTCGGCAAGAGGGCGTGAATGACGCGCGACGCCGGAGGGATCGCCCAATCCCTCGGCACTCCTGACGTGTGCGCCGTACTCCAACATGGTCGGCTCGTACGGGATCCCGATGCTCGCGCATACCCTCGCGATTTGTTCCTCCGGCGCGGCCACAAAGTCCTCATAGCGAAGCGAGGCGACGCGAAGATCCGTCCGACGCAGGAACGCGGCCAGCGCAGGCACATATCGCTCCAGGATGGGGTTGTATGCGTGCGCTGCGCGATAGTCGCCGCCGAAAAACGTGCGAATGTAGGAGGTCAGAATAGCCGCCGGATGGCGCGTCAGCACGACGAAGGCGGCATCCGGGAAAACCTTTGCAAGAAACGGCGCGATGAGCGCATTCGCGGGCGTCTTGTCCACGAAATGCGTCCTTCCACTCCATGTGAGTCTCTGGCCATACAGTGCATCCGCATACGCCCGGCACGCCGCCCAATAGTCCGCCTCGCCTTCCGGCAGCGCCGAGACAAAAAGGCGTTGCGCCTCGGCGGCAAGCACGTGATCATACGGTGCCTTGTCGACGTTTGCCCAGACGCCGAGGTGGGCGAGCGGCGTCATCAAATGCGGTTCAGGGCCGCCGAGCAACTGCGAATGCGCCGACAACACCCGCTCGAGCAGCGTACTTCCCGAACGCGGCGCGCTCAACACGAACACCATCTGCGTGCTCACGGCGACAGTCTCCTTTTTCCCAAGGTCTCTGGCCAGTGTAACGGAGTCGCGCGTTCATTTTCCTGGCGGTTCCTTCAGGGCAATCGCCCTAAGACCTACCCCTCTCATCTACCTGAGCGGGTGGCTCGTAGCGCCCGACCTCCGTGTCGGGCGTCTTCGCCTTTCGCCCCGGAGGGGCGATTGACTGTAGCCCAGCGATTTATCGCTGGGTTTTCGACGGGAAAAAAGAAGAAAGTGCCGTAGGCACGGTTGAGTGCTTTGCGAAAACCATCAACCGTCCCTACGGGACTTCGTTTTGGGGAGGCCAAGATCCCAGCACTGAAGTGCTGGGCTACAATCAATCGTCCCTACGGGACTCGAAGAACGCCCGCTGTCACTGGCATCTTCGTGAAAGGTGGGCAGTGTTGTGCCACATTGTTGCTCCCGCATTCACAAATAACACAGACGCCCGGCACGGAGGCCGGGCGCTACGGGCCGCGCCGGGGCGGCGCTCTGAGAAATACAAAGGCGAATTCTAGTGCGATAGCCCTGGCGGTTCCTTTGAACGGAACGGGTTGGAGCAGTATAATTGTCGCTATGGCAAAACCACGAGATTACTACGAGATTTTGGGCGTGTCGCGCGACGCTCCCGCGGAAGAGATTCGCAAGGCCTACCTCAAGTTGGCCCATCGCTATCACCCGGACAAAACGGGGGGCGATAAGGATGACGAAAACAAGCTCAAAGAGATTAACGAAGCGTACGACGTGCTGAAGAACCCGGAAAAGCGCGCCAAGTACGATCAGTTTGGCAGCGCGACCGACCCCTTCATGGGGGGCGATCCGGGGTTCGGCGGCGGATTTGGCTTCGGCGGCGGCGGCGCGGGATTTGATGCGCCGTTCGATGAGTTCTTTGACGTGCTGTTCGGGCGCGGCGGCGGTGGTCGGCGACGTCAGGCTCGGCCCGGAAACGATCTGGAGTACCGCGTGTCGGTCACTCTGCGCGAAGCCGCCACCGGCGTTAAGAAGAAGGTGCGTCTCAACCGCATGGACCTGTGCGGCGCGTGCGGCGGTTCGGGCGCGGCGGCGGGCTCGCAGCCTCAAACCTGTACCGATTGCCAGGGCAGCGGCCAGGTTCGCCGGGCGCAAGGCTTTTTCAGTGTCACACAGACCTGTCCGCGGTGCCGCGGGGCGGGCGTGACGATCAGCAAGCCCTGCAAAGAGTGCACGGGGACAGGCCGTGTTCGCGTATCGCGCGAGCTACAGATCGACCTGCCCGCCGGCATCGACACGGGTTCCCGTCTGCGCGTGGCGGGTGAGGGCGAGCCGGGAGACCGCGGCGGGCCGCATGGCGATCTGTATATTTTCGTCGAAGTGCTTGCCGACGAGATCTTCACGCGCGACGGCAACGATGTCATTTGTGAAGTGCCGGTAAGCTTCGTCCAAGCGGCGTTGGGGGATACGATTCGCGTTCCAACCTTGCGCGGCGAGGCCGAACTCAAGATCCCCGCGGGCACGCAACCCGGTCAACTCTTCCGCCTGCGCGGCATGGGCGTGCCCGATCTGCGCGGCTACCATAAAGGCGATCAGATTGTGCGCATCCAGCTTGAAGTCCCTGCCAAGTTGACGCGTGAGCAGCGCGAGCTTATCGAGAAGTTTCGCGAACTCAGCGATGCGCAAGGGTATCCGCTCCATCGGCGATTCATGGAACGCTGGAAGAAGTGGATGGCGGGCTAGCGCGCCGTCTGTTTGGGGCCGCGATTACGCGCCGATCACGGCGGTGGCGTCTAGGGCGTCCTAGTGCCATAATGCCTTCAGGTCTTGGCAGGGAGGCCCTCGATGTCGTTGAGAGGCAAGACGTTTCTCACACTCTTTGGGGCGTGCGCCGCGTACGCTCTGTTCCTCATTGCGGTAAACAGTTGGATCGTCGATCCAGGATTATTGCGCGTCGAGCGCTTGGAGGCGCAGGAGGACCTGCACCGGTGCGTGGGGGCGATCGAGCGTGAAGTGGTCCACCTGGACACCTTCACAGGGGACTGGTCGTCGTGGACCGACACGTATGACTTTATGGAGACGGCGGACCCCGCGTATATCGAGGCGAATCTCGTCGATACTACGTTCAGTTCCAACGAACTAGGCCTCATTTACTACGTAGACGTCAATGGCCGCACCGTCTGGGGGCGCGTTCTTACTCCCGACGGAAAGGAAGAGATCACCCTTCCCGAGTTTCCCAGAGACCATGCGGACGCTAAGAATCCGTTTCTGTCGGCGGGGATAGGAAAGGAAGGGGACTGGGAGGGGCTTCACGGGGTCTATATGACGGCGCGCGGACCGATGATGCTCGCCGCACGTCCCATTCTCACCAACGAAGATGAAGGTCCCAGCCGCGGAACGCTCATTATGGGGCGCTTTATTACCGCGAAACTGCTCGATACATTGCGGGCGCAGGTAAGTTGCGAGTTCTGGATTTGGTCCATCGCCGAGGCAAGGCACGACCCATCGCTTGCGTCGCTGCTCGACGCGCTATCGGCAAGAAATTCGGTCGTGACGCAGGAGGATGGCCCGGATCACCTAATTTCCTACTGTCTAGTCTCCGACGCGCTGGGGCAACCGGTTTTGTTGCTAGGCGCGCAGACCCTGCGCGATGTCACACAACAGGGGCGCGTCTTTACGCGCGTCGCGCTGGGGCTGGCGCTGAGCGGCGGGCTGCTGTTGCTGATCGTATTGCAGGTCGCGGTGCGCCGTTCCATTGTCGCGCCTATCCAACAACTGACCGAGCACGCGTTGTCCGTTCGACAAGAGAACGACATCAATCGTCGGCTCGAACTTCCGCGCCGCGATGAAATCGGCACGTTGGCCAAGGAATTCGACGGCATGCTCGAGCGCATTGCGCAGAGCCTTGCGCTTCGCGAGCAGGCCGAACGCGCGCTGCGCGCGAGCGAGTCGCGTCTGAACGCTATCGTGACCACTGCCGTCGATGGGATCGTGACCTTGGACGAGGCGCTACGCATCTGCAGCTTCAACCCTGCCGCGGAGAATCTCTTTGCCTATCGCGAAGCCGAGGTGGTCGGACAACCGATCTCTCTGATTCTGGAAAACTTCCTCGTTGAAACCGATGCGGAGCGCGATTCCTGGGTGGCGGAGACGTCGGGGCGCACGGCCGATGGCCACGCCGTGCCGTTGCACGTCGCCGCGAGTCGGATGGAAGTGGACGGACGCGAAATGACGACGCTCATCCTGCGCGACATTTCGGAACTCAAACGCATGAACGCGCGCCTGTTGCATACGCAGAACCTGGCGGTCATCGGCGAGATGAGCGCCTCCGTGGCACACGAGATTAAGAACCCGCTGGCGGCCATCAGCGGCGCGATTCAAGTGTTGCGCGACGGGATGAAAGAGGATGAGCCCCGCCGAGGCGTGTTGCAGGAAGTGCTTGAGGAAACGCGCAGACTCGACCAGACCATTCGCAGCCTGTTACAGTTCTCTCGGCCTTGGACTCCCGAGCGGCGCGACTGCAACCTGGCGGAAGAGACGCGCCGGGTCGTCGAAACGGCGCGCAAACTGCCGCGTTTCGAGCAGATCCGCTTTTCCGTTCCGGATGGACATGGCGTGCCTGCCTCGCTGGATCCGGTGCTGTTCGAACAGATATTGATGAACTTATTCGACAACGCCGCGCAAGCGATGGGCGCGGGCGAGATTCGCTGTGCGTGGTCCGAGACGCCCCGCACGGTGCGTGTCTACGTTTCGGATACGGGACCGGGCATCTCGCCTGAGAACCTCGACAAGGTGCTGCGGCCGTTTTTCACGACCCGCACGCGGGGGACGGGGCTTGGGCTGTCGGTGTGCCGTCAAATGGTGGAAGCGCACGAGGGGACGCTGACGATCTCGAGCGTGTTGGGCGAAGGAACCGAAGTAACGTTGGAGTTTCCTAGAGGGAGCGAGACATGACGGAACGCATTCTGGTGGTGGATGACGAGAGGCTGATCCGCTGGTCGGTCCGGGAGCACCTCATTCAGAAGGGGTACGAGGTGGCCGAGGCGGAGACCGGCGCAATCGCCATGCGGATCGCGCGCGAGCAGGACCTGAGTCTTGCGTTGCTCGATCTGAAGTTGCCGGACACGGACGGCGTCACCTTGCTCAAGGAAATTCATGCGCTCAATCCGTCGCTGCCGGTGATCATTGTGACGGCGTACTCGACGGTGGAGAACGCCGTCGAGGCGATGAAGAGCGGCGCGCTCGACTATGTTACGAAGCCGTTTATCATGGAAGAGCTTTCGCTTGTCGTGGCGCGCGCGATTGAACACTCGACGCTGCGATCGCGCGTGGAAGCGGAACTGCGCCGGGCTCAGGCGCAGTTCAATCTCGATACGCTTATCGGAGAAAGCCCTCAAATTCAACACGTCAAAGAACTCGCGCTAAAAGTCGCGGAAAGCGACGCAACCACCGTGCTGCTTCTCGGGGAGAGCGGCGTGGGGAAGGATCTCGTCGCCAAAGCGATTCACTATGCGTCATCGCGCGCCAAAGCATCTTTTATTAACCTGACCTGCACCGCCATCCCCGAATCGTTGCTCGAGGCCGAGTTGTTTGGCCACGAGCGCGGCGGTTATGCCGAGACCCCGGGGGTGCGCAAGGGGTTGTTCGAGTTGGCGGACGGCGGCACGGTGTTTTTGGACGAGATCGGGGATATGACCTCCGCGTTGCAGGCCAAAGTGTTGCGTGTGCTGGAGGACCGGGCGTTTCGCCGCGTCGGCGGAACGCAACGCGTCGATGTGAACGTGCGGGTGATTGCCGCCACGAACCGGGATATCGAGGGCCTGATTCGGCAGGGGCGCTTTCGCGAGGACCTGTATTACCGGCTGAGCACCTTTCCGATCGTCATTCCCCCGTTGCGGGACCGCGTTGAAGATATTCCGGTGCTCGCGTACCACTTTCTAGATCAGTACAACCGCGAGTTCCATCGCAACGTCCACGAGATTGCTCCTGCCGCTATAGCGCGGCTCAAGGCGTACGCCTGGCCAGGCAACGTGCGCGAACTGCGCAACGTGGTAGAGCGCGCGGCGCTGCTGGCCACGAGCGGTGTGTTGCGGCAAGAGGATATCTTACTCGGTCGGCCCTCGGCGGCTGGCGATATGGGGAGCGTTAGCGGCGATGCGCCGCTCGTGCGTCTTCCAGAGAAAGGGTGCAGCCTCGAAGAGGTGGAACGTGAACTGGTGGTGCAGGCGCTTGCGCGCACTTCAGGCAATCAGACTCACGCCGCCAGTCTGCTTGGACTCACACGCGATCAAATTCGGTACCGTCTAGTGAAGTTTCAGCTCGACCAGTGAGCAGGGCTGAAGCATCGAAGGGCTAAAAGTTTCTAGGCCTCGAGTTCGACGGTGTCGCCGAGCTGCGGGGCGGCGATCCGACAGGGAATCGGGCAATTGGCCTGCATCCAGGCGATCGCTTCTGGGTCTCCGTGGACCAACACCACATTGCGCGGCGCAATGGCCTCGAGCATTGCGCACAGATCCTCGCGCGGCGCGTGCGCGCTGAAATCGAACTTCTTGCGGTTCGTCATCTCGATCGGCGTGGGGCGGCTGCCAAGTTCGAACGCCACGCTTTCGCCCGGTTGCGCATGCAATACGCGATAGCCTGGTGTATCCGGATCGACGTACCCGATGAAGAAAATCCCGTGCTTGTCGCTGCGGACCATTTCCTGCGCGATCATTGCGCTGGGTGTGTTTTCGAGCATCATGCCCGAGGTCGCCACGATGATGCACGGCTTCTTGAGCAGTTCGCGCACCACCGCGCGTTCCCATACGTCGCCGATGCGATAGAATTCGCTCAGCGGACGCATTGTAGCGCCCGGGCGCAGGTATTCAGCGCAGCGCGCGTAGATCTCGTAGACGGCCCGTCCCAGCCCAGAGGCATAGACCGGAACATCCGGAATCTTGCCCCATTCCTGAAGCCGCGCGATGATGTTGAGCATTTCTTGCGTGCGCCCGAGGGCAAACGCAGGAAGCAACACGCAACCATTCATCTTGAGGACCGAGGAAATTTCGCGGCTGAGGCGGCCGATCTCGTCCTCATACGCACGCCGTTCCTCCGGGGGCTGCGCGCCGCGCGTACATTCGACGATCACCGTGTCGATCTCGCGATCGCCCGGGAATCCTTCATATCCGCCCAGCAACTCCTGATGCGTCATGCAGATGTCCCCGGTATACAGCAGTGAATGTCCCGGGACTTTCATGGATATGCAGGCGCTTCCAAGCACGTGGCCGGAAGGGAAGAACTGTGCGCGGAATGGACTATTCCAAGCCGGGGCGAACTCGTGGCTGAAAGGCATCGCGTAGCCGCGGCGCAGCACCTCATCGACTTCGGCGTGGGTGTAGAGCGGGTAATCCGAAATCCCCCGCTCGAGCGCCAGCGTGCCCATCACCGACACGCTGTTGTGCAACATCCGGTCGACAATTTTGATAGTGGGCAGCGTCATATAGGGAATCGTTTCAGGATAAAGGCGGCCCAAGTAGGGCAGTGCGCCGCAATGGTCGATGTGACCGTGGGAGATCAGCGCGGCCTCGGGGGCTTCATCAATCAGCGAGAAGTCCGGCAATGCCGTAACGCCCTCCTTCTTGGGGTGCACCCCACAATCGAGAAGGAGAGTATGGCCCTCGAAACCCAACAAATAACTGTTGGCTCCGATTTCGGATCCGCCCCCTATGGGCTTGAATGTCAAGCTGCTCAAACGCATGTCTCCAAAAAGACGATTTTAGGGGCCGTGGACGGTGAAATCAAGAAATTGCGGGGATCATTCCACGCGAAAACGAATCGGCTCCTTCCACGGCAGAACGGAATAAGCCTTGAGGCTTAGCGAAAAGCTTCGCTCCGTGCGCTCATAGATAAACGACGCGCTGTCCCAAGCGCTGACCGGAAGCGCGGCCATCAACTCCGGCACAAGGGCGTCGAGCGTGTCTGGGTACGTGCCTTGGGCGGTTTCGTAATCGCGCAACGCAAATACCAGCCGCGCTCCCGCGCAATGGTCGAGGGCGACGGCCTCGATGAGCATCATTCGGCGGACTGTGTCCCCGAAACTCCATATTTTGTCGAAGCCTGCGGAAAACAAAGGCGGAGGACCATTATCTCTTCTATCCAGATGTACTAGTTGCGACACGGTGTCTTCCACCATCAAGAAGAAGAATCCTGGGTTCTGCTTCCAGTCGAATTTTTTCTCGGAAACGGACCCGAAACGCACGTACAGGGGGTGAAATGGCGGCGCAAACTCTGGAAGGAACTGAGCGGCGGCGTCAAGCGGAAATAGTTCATTCGGACATGCGCCCTTGATCTTTGCCGCGATGCGGGGATCGATTTCAGACTCATATCGCTTGGCTTCAAGCAGCAGGTTGTGCTTGATCCGATTCGGCGCATAGAGGGCTTCGAGCGGATCGAGCAGTGCTTTGCGCTGCGCCGGCGTGAACGGTCTCAGCGCGACGACGCGCTCCACGGCACGCCAGAAATTGGCCGTGTCGATGCAGTTTTGAACGAGTATGGAGACCGCCCCGTCGATATCGCCGTCTCGAGCGCGCAGCCACGCCAGCGAACTGACCAGGATATCGAGCTCTTGTGAGAGGTTATACCTTCGTTCCTTAGTGTTTGTTTCCGCCCAGGGAGATAGCGTCGGGTCGTCTTTCCATGCCTCAAGGATCGACCGGAACGTATCGAGCACGGTATCGATCGGGAAGGCCGTCGGGTCGAGCTTCTCGGCGAACGCAGGGAGACGCCCCAGGTTGCGAAGGGTTCGCAGTTCCTCCGTCGCGGCGGTCAGGTCGGCTGGAGTAGGGCGCACGCTCTCGCAGGCCAGGGATTCGTCCGACAACCGCCGGAGAAGATCTCTGACAGCGACAATGTCCTCCGTCGAGAAGGTCGTCGCGCGGTCTTCGGCAGTCTCTGGCTTCTCGGAGGCAATTTGCGCAGACGCGGGCAGCGGGATCTGCGCGGCGGCGGAGGTCTCCGCAAGCATCGCGTCGATGGTGGCGGTGTTCGTTTGCCTTGTTTCCAGCGCGACGCTGCGGCGTTGCTCCACGCGAATTTTTACCACCACGATACCCACGAGCGTGAGCACGCACAGGACTGACATCCAAATCCACAGGCGGCGTTTCATCGTTTTTTGCCCCTCGTCGAACCGAAATGGAACGTCTCTATTGCTCCACGCGATACACGAATCTGTTCGTCCTCTTTGCTGTAGCGCTTAGCACGAATCCCTGTTCTGAGCGTTCGTAATCGAACGGGGTATTGTCCAACGAACTGAGCGGCAACTTGGACACAAACTCCGGCACAAGGGCATCCAATTTCTCTGGATACTCGCCGTGGCTCGCTTTGTAGTCTCTCAGCGCAAATACCAGCCCTGCCCCCGCGCAATGGTCGAGTTTGGCGCAACTCGTGTACGCCATTTTGCTGACCGCATTTTCGAGTTCGAATATCGCGTTGTAGCTCTTGGACAGCGGTGATTCGTAGTCTTCCTCTTTTTGGTGTGCCCGCTCATTCATTCCGTCTGTGAACACCACGAAAAAGTACGCCGGATTCTGGAAAAAAGAGGGAGGCTCCACTTGCTTGTGATAGTTCGAAATCCGCTCAGATAGCTTTTGGAAGGGAGGCTCGAATTCCGGCACATAGCGTTCTGCGAACTCAAGCGGAAATAGTATGGTGGGAAACATGGTTTCCACCGCCGCTCTTCCTTTGGGGGGCATCTCCGTGTCAAGGCGTTTTGCCATCAAGAGCAGTTCATGCTTGATGCGTGCCGGAGCATACGCAGCATCCAGCGGCTCGAGTAGCGCTTTGCGCTGAGCGGGCGAAAAAGGTCTCAGTGCGACGCACCGCGCCATTGCGATCCATAGTTTTGGATTGTATAGCCACGCGGCGTTCACGTCCGAGGCGGACACGAGGTCTGGAGTAAGCATTACGATAGCCCCATCGACGTCGCCGTCTCGTGCCCGGAGCAACGCCAAAGCGCCTTGCGCCAGCGTTTTTTCCTGCGAGGCCGCGACATTGCTCATGGAGGACGGAACAAGGGGGCGCATCGGAGCAAAGAATGAGGGATGCGCACATATTCTTTCGAGGATAGGCTTGAGCGTATCGAGGACAGTATCGACAGCGAACGCACCCGGGTCTAGTTTCTCCGCAACAGAAGGGAAACGTCCCATATTTCGGAGGGTTTGGCATTCCTCAGTGGCTGCACTGAGGTCCTCTTGCGTTGGCCACACGCCATCGCAGTCGAGGAGTGCATCGGACAGCAAGGTGACGAGCTTTCTCAATACGAGAATCTCGTTGTCAGCGGCGGTAGAAGGGAGGGGCGAAACGGGCGGCGGCGTTTCCAAGGCCGGAGCCGGTGTTGCTGGCGCGTACAGCTCGGCGGCCGTCGAGGTTTCGGCAAGCATCGCGTCGATGGTGGCCATGCTCGCCTGCTTGGCTTCCAGTGCGGCGCTGCGGCGTTGCTCCACGCGAATTTTTACCACCACAATGCCCACGAGCGTGAGCGCGCACAGGACCGACATCCAAATCCACAGGCGGCGTTTCATCGGTTCCTCCTTGTCGGATTATTGCAACGCCCCCAGTAGAGGGAAGGGTACAGGCAAAGCGGCGGGGTTGCAAGCATTACTTGCGGAAGCAGAGGTCGATGTGTTCTTTCGAGGGCGGTGCGGTGACCAGGCTGACCGCGATCGCGAGGACGACTGCGACGGGAAGGCCGATGAGGAGAGGATCGACGACGGGCCAGTTCGGGTTTGTGAGGAGCACCGTCTTTCCCGTGAGCGCCGCACACAAACCGATGGGTCTGGCGGTTTGCTGGAAAAAGAAGAGCATCCACACGAGGCTTACGGCGAATCCACCCGTCATGCTGGCGATTGCGCCTGCGCGGGTCATGCGCTTCCAGTAGAGGCCGCCGAGAAACGCCGGGAGAAACGACGCCGCGCACAGGCCGAAGAACAAGGCCGTCGATTCGGCGATATAGCCGCGCAAGGGCTTCGACGCCAGCAGCACACTGACCAGCAGGCCCGCGATAATGCCGATTCGCGTAATGATGACGGTGGCGTCACTGCTGGACTTCCTGTTGGGGAAGAACTGTTCGAGCAGGTCGCGTCCGATCGCCGTGCCCATCGTATGGAGTTGACTCGAAAGCGTGCTCATGGCCGCCGCAAGCAGCGTGACCAAGAACAAAACCCCGAACCAGGGAGGAAAAGCCCGTTCGATGTACAGCGGCATCACCCGGTCCAGGTTATTTTCCGTCCGCATGGCCGCATTGAGACGCGGACGCACCCGATCCGGCGCGCCATCGACGCTCCGCAGAATCTCGCTATCGGGTGTAATAGGAACGGTGATGGCGCGACTCTGATCGATCGAGTTTGACGGAAGAATCGTCAGCGTTTCCGCCTCTCGGTTCTCATTCACGATTCGGCCTTCGATCATTTCGACGTTTCGGAAATACACATTTGAAAGTGCGCCGGTCACAAACGCGGCGCCCGGCGCGAACAGCATGAAGATCGCCCCGAACACCACCGCGCGGTTGAGCTCCCGGCGTGACCGGACGGTCATGAAGCGCACGGCGAGTTGCGGTTGGGCCAAGACGCCGATGCCAACGCCAAGCACCAGCGTGCTGATGAGGAACCACCCCAGGTTGTATTGTTTGTTTCCCCAGCCAAACGCGGGAAAGACGGTCCAACCCTGATGCCCTTGCGCGCGCAAGTCCGCAGGAACTTGGTCCGCCATGGCCGCCAGCGCGCGATGCGCCGCGGATATGCCGCCCAACTGCGTATAGCACAGCACAAGTAGCAGGCCCATGTCCAGGATCATGACCATGCCCTGGAATGCGTCGGTGTACATGACGCCCTTCAGCCCGCCCGCGAGGACATACGCACCGATGAGCAGGGCGAGAATCAAAAGCGCCGTGTTGAAGTCGGGCAGGTGAAAGGCGGTTTGCACAAATTCCGCCCCTCCCAGCAATACGGCCGTCGTGTACAGCGGCATGAACAACAAAATAACGAGTCCCGCGAAGATCTGCACGAAACGGCTCTGATACCGCTTACCCAGGAACTCCGGAAAGGTGTGCGCGCCCAGCCGGTGGCCGATGCGGCGCGTGGGTTCGCCCACGCAGATGAACGCGATAAAGACCCCCACGGTGATGTTGAGGACCAGCAGCCACAGCAGGCTTAGGCCAACGCCTGCCGCGATGCCGCCGAACCCGATGATCGCCGAGGTGCTCACGAACGTGGCGCCGTACGACAGCGCCATCACCACCGGATGCATCTCGCGGCCCGCCAGCAGATAGTCGGCGGACGTGCGTGTCCGGCGGTATCCGAGAAATCCCAGATACCCCGTGACGAGCAGATAGCTCACAATAATGACGACTTCGAGGATGCTCATGATAATCCCGGCGCGGAGCGGTGCGGCGGCGGAGGGCTAGAGATGCTTCGCAACCCGGTCTTGTTCCTCTTGCCAGACAACGTCCTCCGCCTTGGCGGGACCATCCGCGCCGCGGTTCCAGTGGAGGACGCCGTAGAGGATACAACCGGCTGCAAGCAGGAGGCACAGTGCATACGCCCCCCAGACCCAGATGTCATCAATGCCCAACATGATCGCCTCGCCATCGCGCAATGAACGCGGAACGCGCACCATTCCGTCCCAACTGCGAACGGGCGCTCTCCGCCGCGTCAGTATCGTGAAAACAGCCCTCTTTTGCAACCGGCGGCGGGGGGATTGCACAGGGAAGGGCGCTACGCTATTCTGGCGGCGTTCCTGCGCGGCGGTTGTTCCTGATTAGGAGACGGCGGATAGGCGGTGCGGCGGCGTGGTCTCCGTGGGCTACAAGACAAAAAGGTGTCAGCGACATGTTGACGAAGACTTCGGAGACGGCGATTCAAGCGCTGCTCTATCTCGTGGTGAGCAAGACGGACAACCCCATGCCGCCCGCGCAGATCGCGGAAAAACTTGGGGCCTCGCCCAGCTATCTCGCCAAGATCTGCACCTTACTGGTCAAAGCGGACCTCCTACGCGCGGCGCGAGGAGTGAAAGGCGGCGTGGTGTTCAGCCGACCTCCGGAGCAGATCACACTGTTGGAGATCGTTGAGGCGTGCCAGGGCAAAATTCTGGGCGACTACTGCCAGGAATACGGTCATCCCGAGCAGGTGTGCGGTTTTCACCAGGCCATGGCCGATCTGCATGAACAGATCGTGGGCACGTTGCGTCGCTGGACCTTGGGCGCGATGGCGGTCCAGCCTCAACCCGTGCCGGAACTGCGCCCCCTGGTGCATTGTCGCATGGCCTGCGCCTGCTCGGAACTGAAAGACGCCTAACGCCTAGGACGACTGCTCGCCCAGCACGGCCTGCAGGATTTCCACCAGGGTGTCGGTCCGATAGGGTTTCTGGATAAAACCAGCCAACCCCTTCCCCGAAAACCGGCTTACAACCTCTTGTTCGTCGTATCCGCTGCTAATAACGACGCGCACTTTCGGAGCGATTCTGCGCAACTCCCGGAACGTCTCTTCTCCGTCCATATGGGGCATAGTCAGGTCGAGAAACACGCAGCGGAACAACCCGGGATTCCGTTGAAAGATCGCGAGCGCCTCACGTCCGTCCGCGGCGGTAACGACCGAAAATCCAAGCCGCTCCAACATGCGGTGGCACAGGGCGCGAATGGTTTCCTCGTCGTCAACGACGAGAATCGTGCCGTCGCTGCGCCACGTCTTGACGAGCCCCGGAACAGCGGGAAGCGCATCGGCTTCGCTTTCCGAAGCGGGAAATAACACCTTGAAGCTAGTCCCTTTACCCGTTTCGCTATAGACCCGGACCGCTCCCTTGTGACCGCGTACAATGCCAAGCGCCGCCGCCAAGCCCAGCCCCCGGCCCGTGAACTTCGTGGTAAAAAAAGGCTCGAAAATGCGGTGAATCGTTGCCGAATCCATGCCGCAGCCGGTGTCCGTCACCTCGAGAAATACGTAGAATCCTTCAGGCAAATCCTCGCCCAGCCGCGACGTTTTCAGATACGCCCGGTCGCATTCCATAAGCCCTGTCGTAATCGAAACCACGCCGCTGCGCTCGCCGATGGCCTCGGCGGCATTGAGAATGAGGTTCATTACGACCTGGCGCAGTTGGGTCGCATCGGCCTCGATCGCGGGAAGATCGTCCGTTAGGTTGTAACGCAATACAACCTTTTTGGGGATCGAGACCTGCAACATGTACCCCATTTCCCGGACCAGTTCCGACAGGGCGATCTTGGCGATTACAAAATGGCCTCGGCCCGAGTACGCCAACATCTGGCGGCAAAGTTCGGCCGCGCGGTGGGCCGTGCGTTCGATTTCCTCAAGCATGGGGCGAGCCGGCGAGACGTTCGATATATCCTTGAGCGCCAGATCGGCGTTGCCCATGATGGCCATGAGCATGTTATTGAAATCATGGGCGATTCCCCCGGCCAGCACGCCGAGACTCTCGAGCTTCTGCGCCTCCCGCATCTGCTCATCAAGCCGCCGCCGTTCGTCCTCCGCGCGTTTCCGTTCGGAAATGTCGCGACTGGCCGATAGCACCGCCAAGTGTCCCTGGTACATAAACGTCCGGGAGTGGACCTCGACCGGGATCCGTTTTCCCTCTTTTGTTATCCGTATCTGTTCGAACAGGACATCATTGCCCGCGCGTAACTGCGCATAGAGCGCCGGCATATTCACGCCCGACTCCGGCGCATTGAGCTGCCTCATGTCTTCGAGCGCCAACAGTTCTTCACGGGAATAGCCCAACAACGAACAGGCGATGTCGTTGACTTCCAGAATCTGAGCGGGGTTCGTGTCATCCGGCATCAGGCTGACAATCACGGCATCGGTGACCGCGTTGAACAGCGCTCGGTATTGTTCCGTGCTGTCGTGCAGCGCGCGCTCGGCGGCTTCTCGTTCGGTGATGTTTCGTGCGAATGCGCAGACATAGCGGCGCCCACTGAACTCGAGCACATTGGCCTGCACCTCGACGGGAATCAGCCGTCCGTCGCGGGTGCGCACTTCGGCGCGTTCGATGGCCGCCGGGAGTTTTTCCAGGTACTGCCATTCCTCGGTCCAAAGCTCATCGCTATAATCGGGAATCAGGTCTTGAACGCGAAGCGCGCGTAATTCCTCGGCGGAGTACCCCAGCAGCGCGCTGGCGGCCCGGTTGGTGTACACAAATCCGCCCGCGGGGGTAATCCAGAACGCGGCGTCACCAGCGTTATCGATGGCAAACTGCGTAAACTTCAACGCCTCTTCGGCGCGGTGTCGCGGCGAGATGTCTTCAAACACCGTCGCAAAGGTTCCAGGGTGCAGCGAAAACACGGAAACGCTGAACCGACGACCCATCGGGGCAAAATCGGTCTCGAAAGAACAAGGAACGCCCGTGAGCGCAACCGCGGTATAGACGTCTAAGAAAGGAGGCTCGGACGTCCCATACAAATCCGTGGCGAGTTGGCCGGAAGCCGTTCCCTCGGGAAGTCCAGTATGCCGGTAATATGCGGGGTTGGCGCGAAGAAGGCGGTAATTGATCGCGGTGCCTTGGGCGTCATAGAGCAACTCGTGCATGGCCAAGCCTTCGGTCATGTTCTCGAACAGCGAGCGAAATTGCATCTCGCTTTCGATCAATCGTTGTTCGGTGTGCCTGGCTTCCGTGACATCAAGAAAGACCCCCGTCAGACTCCGGGCGAGCCCTTGTTCGTCATACAGCGCCTTGCCCTTTTCGTGAACATAACGGATCTTACCGTCGGCATGCCGGATGCGGTAATCGAGTTCATAGGCCCGCTTAGTCTCAACAGCTTCCTTGACGCCGTTTTCCACGACCGGCAAGTCTTCAGCGAGAATCAGATCGCCGTACTGGCGTTTCCCGCTCAGGAAGGTCGATGCATCGTAGCCGGTAAGTTGAGCGATTTCCGGACTGACGTAGTAAACCCGCCACGGCATGGCGAGCTCACACCAGTAGACTACGCCAGGAATGCTCTCAACAATCGTCTGGAACGGGATATCTCGCACGTTGGGCGACTCGTTCGCACCTGGAGTCCCCGGCGATACGCTTTCTCCTGCACTCATGTTTCCCCCTTCAGCCCGTGTCCCTCTTGCGTCCCTGGAGTATAGCACGCCGCCTAGCGCTGGGGCACTTGTCGCGTGACGAAGCACGGCGGCCTATGGTAGACTGCGGCGGTTGGATGGGAGGGTTTGGCTATGGGGGTTGGATTGCCTGAAAACTGGGTGGCCTATGTCGCGATCGCGGTGTGCGTGCTGCCGCTGCTATACCTCGCGCGAAAATGGGTTGCGCCGATCCTGTTGTACGCGCTTGAATTCGTGGCGTACGTCGTGTCCATGCACGGGGTGATCTGGTGTCTTCTCCGCGCGGCGGGGTGGTTCAAGGCCAATACCGCCATGAACGCCTTGGACCTCGAACGAGTCAATCCGGGCTGGAATTCGCCGTGGTGGGGCTTTTGGGAACGCGAGCGGTATAACCCCCAGTGGGTCTTCTATGCCGAGGTCGTCTCTCTCTTTCTCATCGCGTATTTGATGTATCAATTCCGCCCGATGAGCGTGCAGCAGCGTTTCGCAAAACGCGCCAATCTGACCAAGGGGATGAGTAGCAGCGCGGCTTCCACCTACGACGCCGATCGCAAGCTGCGCGAGATGAAGGATAAGTTGAAGTGAAAGAGTGGGGGCGCTGTGCCAGAGAATATTCGGCGCAATGACGGGAAGTGACGCCTCCGAAGCGGCGTTCCCCGCTGTTCTAAGCCTGGAAAATATCCACAAGGCCTTTGGCGGCGCCCCCGCGCTGCGCGGGGTGCGACTTGAGGCGCACCCGGGAGAAATCCACGGCCTAATCGGCGAGAACGGCGCGGGCAAAAGTACACTTATCAATATCGCCACGGGTGTGTTAAGCGCGGACCAAGGCACCCTGACGTTTCAAGGACAACCGGCAACCCTTTCCGGCCCTCGCCACGCTGCCGCGCTGGGCATCGCCGTCGTGCACCAGGAGTCCGACCTCTTTCCGCAACTCAGCATCGCGGAGAATATGTTGCTTGGTCAGGGCTTGGTCACCCGTGCGAGCGGATGGATCATCGATTGGCCTGGAACATTCAGCGCGGCGGGACGTCTCGTCGAGGCGATGGGGGAACGTTTCGACGTCCGTGCGCCTGCGGCGGGATTGACGGTCGCGCGACGCATGATGGCCGAGATATCCGCGGCGGTTTCTGCGAACGCGCGCGTCCTATTTCTTGATGAGCCCACCGCATCGCTCACCCTGAAGGAAACCGAGAACCTCTTCGCTCAAATCCGCCGTCTGCGCGAGGCGGGGGTGGGCATCGTGTACGTCAGCCATCGGCTTGAGGAAATTCTGACGCTGTGCGATCGCGTCACCGTCATGCGCGACGGCGAGACCATCGAAACGCGGCCCGCGAGTGAGTACACCATGGACCGAATGGTCGCGGCGATGGTGGGCCGTCAGACCGGCGTGTTGTTCGACAGACCCCCATCCACCGTCGGCACGACGCGGCTCGTGGTCGAAAACCTTTCCGACACCGCAGGGCAGTTTCGCGGCGTGTCGTTCGATGCCCGCGCGGGAGAGATTCTCGGCGTGTATGGTTTCGTCGGCGCAGGCCGAAGTGAGACCGCGCAAGCGCTCTTTGGACTTCGGCCCGTGACGTCGGGACGCGTCCGCGTGGACGGGAAAGAGGTTGGCTTGCGAACGCCGCGTGCGGCTATGGAAGCCGGACTCGCATATCTCCCCGAAGACCGCTTGGTGCAAGGCATTTTCCGCACCCACTCGCTACGCAAAAATGGAAGCGTTGCGGTCTTGCCTCGCCTGTCTACGCTGGGCTGGATCAATCAGCGTGAGGAACGCGGCACGGTCCGCCGCATGATGGCCGACATGCGCGTCCGTGCGCAGAACGCCGAACAGGCCATCGGCACGCTCAGCGGCGGCAACCAGCAAAAGGTCGTCTTTGGCCGTTGGGGCGCAACCAATCCCAAGGTTCTAATCCTCGACGAACCCACGCGCGGCGTGGACGTCGGGGCGAAGGCTGAGATTCATAAGCTGATCTCGGACATGGCACAACAGGGCGCCGCGGTGGTGATGATTAGTTCGGAACTTCCGGAGATCATGGCCATGTCGGATCGCGTACTGACGATGTCCGCAGGACAAGTGACAGGGGTATTTGATCCCAAGACCGACTCCGAGGCGGTCATCGCGGCAGCGGCCGTGCCGCGCTCCACGAATGACGCCAAAGCCGAGCGCGCCGACACGCCACCCAGTCGGCTCCACCGGCTTCTCCATTTCCGCGAGGCGGGGCTTGCCGCCTTCATTCTGCTGCTTGCAGGGGCAATGGCGCTGCTACGCCCCGAGCAGTTCGCGACTCCGTCAAACCTCATCGATATCTTGGAGAACGCCGCGCTTCCCGCGATCATGGCTCTGGGCGCGATGCTGATTATCTGCGCGGGCGGCATTGATATCTCCGTCGGCTCGATGATGGGCCTCGTGGCAGCGGCCGCGGGGATGGCCGCGAAATCCGGGGCGCCGCCGCTCGTGTGCCTTGCGTTGGCGATGACCCTGGGCATGGCATTTAGCCTGGCGAACGCGGGCACTTCGCTGCTTGCGCGTATTCACCCTATTATCGTTACGCTCGCGGGGATTAGCATCTATCGCGGCCTCATGCGTAACCTGACCGGAGGGCATGAAGTCCTCCAACTTCCCGACGCCTACGCCGCGCTTGCCGCAGGGACCTGGGGCGGCATTCCAAAAATCTGCGTCTATGTCATTGTCATTACCCTTATCATTCACCTTCTGTTGCGCTACTCGCTGTGGGGACGGCGTGTGCTGGCCCTGGGAAATTCCGAAACCGCTTCAAGACTAATTGGCCTCTCCAAGGCCAAACTGACGCTGAGCGTGTTCGCCGTATCGGGTCTCCTGACGGGCATTACCTCCGTGCTGCACAGCGGGTACTACGCGGGCGTGCAGGCCAACACGGGCGAGGGCATGGAACTGCGTGCTATCGCCGCGGCGGTAATCGGCGGCACGAACATCATGGGCGGACGCGGGTCGGCCCTAGGCACCCTGTTCGGCGCGGTGCTGGTGGCGCTGCTCTACAACTGCCTGATTCTCATGAAAATCAGCGAGTACTGGCAGAATGTCTTTGTGGGCGGTCTGATTCTGGCGGCGGTGTTGGCCGACGCCGCTCTCCAGCGCCTGCGCGGAAAGGCGGCGGCATGAGCAGCGCGGAACGGTTCAAGGCGCTGCTGCGATCGCGCGAGTTCGCGCTGTTGCTCGTGTTGGTCGCGATGGTCCTGGGTTTCGGACTGTTCGTGGATGGCTTCTTGAGCCTCGATAGCTTCCTGCGGCGTTCGCGCTACTGGGTGGCCACGGGCCTGGTGGCCGTCCCCATGACCTTCATCATCGCGACCGCAGGAATCGACCTGTCGGTAGGGGCGATTGTCGCCCTATGCGCCGTGACGTTAGGGTTATTGCACCAAGACGCGGGGTGGCCGATCGCGGCGGCATGCCTGGGCGCGGTCGCGGCGGGAGGCGCGGCGGGCGCCTGCAACGGATTTGTGGTTAGCCGGTTACGTATACCGCCGCTGATCGTGACGCTCGCGACCATGGCGCTGTTTCGCGGCCTCGCGATGGGGCTGACGCAGGCGCAGGTACGCGGCAACTTCCCGCAAGGTTTTCAGTGGCTGAGCCGGGGTAGTGTGTTCGACGCATTGGGCTGGACGCTGCCCTTGCCGGTATCCCTATTGGTATTGCTGGCGGCGGTGTTCGCCGGTCATCTGGTGTTGCGCAAGACGTGGCCGGGCCGTTTTATTGAATGTATCGGGGAGAACGAAACGGCAGCCGAATTCGCGGCCATCGGGGTGCGGGCGCTCAAGTTCGCCCTGTACACCGCCGCAGGATTCATGTGCGGGTTCGCTGCGTTGTTTCACACGGCGCTTTTCGGCGCGGCCAAGGCCGACACGGCCATAGGGCTCGAACTCGAGGCCATCGCCTGCGTCGTCGTGGGCGGCACACGCATCAGCGGCGGCCAAGCCTCGGTGCTGGGCACGTTCCTGGGCCTGTGCATTATCGGAACGCTGCGGTATGGACTTGAGATGGCCCAGGTCAAGGGGCAGAATGTCATTGTTTTTGTAGGACTACTGCTGATTGTTACGGCGGTGTTTAATGAGTGGCTCGCACGAAAAACGGGAGGCGCGCGATGAAACGGATACTCACGCTCTTGGCGGTGATGGCTTTTGTGGCGGGCTGTGGCCCGAAATCCGAAACGCCTACCCCTGCAACACCGGCGGAAGGCGCTTCGGCGACTCCTGCCGCGAAGCCTCTCAAGATCGGCGTTATGCCGAAACTGATCGGCATCGATTTCTTCATCGCCACGGAGAAAGGCGCGCGTGAGGCGGCGAAAGAACTGGGCGTGACCATCGATTACAACGGGCCGACGACCAATGACGTGACCGCGCAGAGTCAGATGCTCGAGACCTGGATCGCGCAGAAGTACGACGTGATCGCCATCGCACCGAACGACCCCGAAGCCATCGCGCCGGTACTCGCCGACGCCAAAGCCAAAGGCATAAAAGTAATTACTTGGGACGCCGACTCCAAGGGCGACTCCCGGGATTTCTTTGTTAACCAATGCACACCGGACGCCGTGGCCAAGGCGCTGATGGACGCCGTCGCCGCTGGCGCGGGGAATAGCGCCAAGTATCTCATCATCACGGGATCGCTGACTGCCGCGAACCAGAATATCTGGATGGGCGAGATGGAGAAATACCGGCAGGTCGCTTATCCAGGCATGGTAAATCTCTCCGCGACCCCCAAGGCGTCTGAAGAAGACCGCGCCCTGGCGCAGCAGGTCATGACCGACTGCCTCAAGGCCTACCCCGACATGCAGGCGGTGCTGGCGATCACCTCGGTGGCCCTGCCTGGCGCGGCGGAAGCCCTGCGCAATGCGGGTCCGGACGTCTACAATCGCGTCACGCTCACGGGCTTATCCACGCCGAAGATGATGAAAGACTACGTCAAGCAGGGTGTAGTGAAGAAATTCGTCCTGTGGAACGCTGTGGATCTTGGGTACCTGGCCGTGCAGGCGGGTGTCGCCGCGGCGCGCGGGGAGTTGACCCCGGCCAGCACGACTCTCAAGGCCGGGCGCCTGGGCGAGGTCCAGGTCCGCAATGGCGAAGTCATTTTGGGTGCACCGATTACGTTCGATGCGAACAATATCGATCAATACGATTTTTAATAGCAAAGGCAATCCGAGGGTTCCGGCCTTGTGGGGCCTGTTCGCCATTCGGTAGAGTATTCTCCGTCTCGTTTGTAGTTTCTTGGTAGAACAACAGAGAGGTGTCTCCCCATGTCGGCCAGTAAGTCCCGCGACGGGCGCAAACCGTTGCGCCGCAAGATTTCGCCTGAGAACCCCCTATTCATTTTTCAGACCAACAACCGCTTTGCGGATTCCGACGAGGGATTCGGCAAAGGCGACATGTACAAGGAAGCGGTGCGCCACGGCAAGGAAGCCGTCCGTGCGTTCCGTGAGACCGTGCCGGACGAGATCAAGCCTTATGTCTACCTTGAGGTGAATGCGCGGCTGCGCGATCACAACAAGCGACTCGAGGTCATGCGCCGCATTTTCGAGCAACTCGAAGAGGCGGGCATTCCCTGCGATTTCCAAGTGTGCGATCCGCACGATATCTACACGCTCGATCCGGAGATGATCGATAAAGTATTGACCGAGTTCGATTGCGTTCGCTCGATTTGCATCGCGGAAAACGACTACGAGCATTTCGCGACGTTCAACGTGCCGCGCTATGCGATGTCGCCGTATGCGCGGTACGCAATCGACGCGATCGAAATGGCCGCGCAGCATGGCCGCCACATCGTGTTCAGCGAGCAGACGGTCAAACTCATGCATGTGGGCGCGGATTTGCTCAACCAGCCCATGCTCGAGACCATGCGCAAGTACAAGGAGTACATCATCCCCATCAACGAGCACCTCGGCCCGCAGCATTTCGCGCGGCAGACCTCGGTGTGGGGGTTGTGGATCTCGGAAGTAGCCGATCAGTGGGGCGTCGAACCGCAATCGTGGTGGTTCGAGAACGCGCGCATGATCGAGCCGGGCGTGTTCGGTCAGTCGGAGCCGAACAACACGCGGATCATGCCGCCGCCGCTGTACCGTGCGATGATTCTGCAGGGCGCGATGATGGGCGCGACGGTCTTCGATTTCGAGCCGTTCTGGGATCTGTTCGACTACGACAATTCCCGCTGTTTCCGCGAGGTCATCGCGCCGACGCTGGTGGAGATCGTGCAGCGCAAACTCATTCCGACGAAGGAGCAGGTGCTGGCGAAAACGAAGGTGGCGTATCAGTACCCCATCTGCAAGGACATCAACGAGTTCTACAACATCCTGACCGACGTCGACTACTACCACGCCGAGGGGCACCTCGCCCGCGCGGCGTACGGCGTGTACGAACGGTTCATGGAGCATGAACTCGTGCCAAACAAGGATCGGCACTTCTTTATCCCGTTGCTGCCGCCGACCACGCCCAAAGCGGTGCTTGACCGCTTCGAAAAGGTCATCACGCCGGGCGAGTGCAAAGACGAGGACGGCTATACGAACTTACTCAAGCGCTACTACCCCAAGCGCGACGGCGAGGGCACGGCAAGCATCATGACGATGAACGGGCACACATACGTGAGCCAATCGCATGAAAATCTCTACGAGCTTCAAACCTATGGCGTGAATCTGCCGAAGCCCGTGCGCGGCATCACCGCGCGCCGCACGGACAAGGGTATTGAACTGAGTTGGCCGGAGGACAAAGGCGCGACGTGCTACCACATTCATCGCGTTGAGGGCGAGCAGATCGTACGCCCGGTATCGGCGGATCCGTGGATCTGGAAAGCGGCCGATCAAGAACTCGAAGACCCCGAAATGTTCAATGTCATGTCGGTCTACGAGGACGACTTGAAGAATTCGGAACGGAAGCCGCCCAAAGCGAACGATCGTCTTGCGGAGATTGGCCAGAGCAAGAAGGGTGCATACCTCGACGCGACCGCGAAAAAGGGCGTGACCTATACCTACACCGTTACGGCGACGACCAAGACGCTCGAGCGGCGGGAAGGCACGGTGAACTACCTCGACTTCTTCGTGTTCAGCCTGTCGCAGAGCGTGGCGACGGAAGAAGTGACCGTTCCCGCCAAGGGCGAGGCGGAAACGAAGCCGATCGTCGAGCCCGAAGATTCGCGCCCGGCGTCGCAGGTATGGCATCCGATTCTGACGGGCGCGGAAGGCGCGCACAAGCGCGTGGCGCTGGAGATCGTGCAACGGCTTGACGAATTCAAAGCGGCGTACGATACGGCGGATTGGCGGCGCATTACGGACCTCTACTCGGCGCGCTACCAGGATCCGAACGGATTCCACCGCGAGTACGTCGGACGCGCGTGGAAATGGTGGTTCTTCCGCAGCAATGCCTTCTGCTACCTGCGCCAAATTCGTCAGTGGTTCTTCGACGACTACGCGGAAACGGGCGAAGTGCGCGTGCACATGTTTAGTCTCTGCCGCGCGCTACGCAAGGACGACCGCCCGTTTGGCTCCGGTTACGGCGGCACGATCCGCATCCCGCGCAACAAGCACGAGGACGTGACGTTTACGTGGGCGAAGGAACCGGACGGCGTCTGGCGCATCGTTCACACCGACCCCGCCCTGCCGTGTTTCGAGGAAATGCTTTGGAACAGCCGCGGCGGCGACGACAAAGTCTCGAAACTGCGCCCCGGCGTGGACGACTAAGACACTCGCTACGATCGGTTTATCGAGAAGGCTACAGCCCAGCGCCTCGTGACGACGCTGGGCTGTGCATCTTCATCTGAGCGAGATCATCAAGGAATTTCGCTGGGCGCATCGGGTTAAGAAACAACCTTCTCGAAAAATGAGAGCGTCGCCCGCGAGCCTCGTCGTAGGCAGAGATGATTTACAGAGTGCGATAAGCAGTTTCCTCTTCTGTAAACATACTAAAGACTGAAGCCTATATCGCAGGAGGCACGAAGCAGAAGGCGGCATCGCCAATTGTGCGTCAGAAAGGAGGAAAGTGAGCACTTGCGCGCTGTGCAAAGAAGACAAGACTCTATGCGATTCCCATATTTTGCCGGAATTTCTATACAAACCTTTATACGATTCAAAACATAAGATCTACAGAGTTTCAACGGGAGAGAGACCAAAACGCTCTTTCGAGCAAAAAGGCTTGCGAGAGCATTTATTGTGCGCTGGCTGCGAGGCTCAGTTCAGCCGATATGAAAATTATGCCAGCCAGGTTCTGAATAAACTTGATAGAATGGCAGATTCTTATCATTCAAAGGGAATTGAGTTGAGCGTAGATTATAAACTCTTCAAACTTTTTGAGCTTTCTATTCTCTGGAGAGTCGGCGTCACAGGGCTCCAGGAATTTCGAGATATAAACCTAGGGAGCGATGAACGCAGATTGCGGGCAATGCTCCGTAAAGAGGCACCCGGGGAAACTGCGAAATACGGATGCATCAAGATTGTGCCTGACTCGAATCGGAACATTGTCGACAAACTGATTGTGTCTAATGGTATGTCAAAATTGAAGGGAGTTCCTTGTTGTTCTCTTTTTATTCCGGGGATGTTCTGTGTTTTCTTCTTGTCAAAGGGTGACATTGACCCCGCGCTGCAAGAGTGTTTTCTGCAGGAGTCTGGCAGTCTGCGAATTCTTCTCGGCGATGTCGGCACAGACGAATGTCTGAAGCGACTCGCGCAGAAACTGTGCACCAATAATCCTAATTTGTCTGAGTTACAGAAAAAGTAGGGCCAAGAGAAGACGGAAAGGCGACAAGCACAGCGGGCGTTGCATGATTCCGTGTTCGTCTGTGCTGGTCCGTGTTCTTAATTGCACTCCGCGACGAGCGGCCCGGCGAGTTCTTTGAGGTAAAAGAGCCGTCCGGGCAACGTCGGCATGAAGGTGCTGGGAATCCACGGGGTGGGTTCGTGGTGCAGGGTGGCCCAGAGCGACATGCCCTGCCACATCATACCGCGCGCGAGCGTACCGTCGGCCCCGCCGATGATGCCGTCGGATTTCAGAAACAGGCCCGGGCCGATAGTATTCGCCGTGGCGGGCACGAGGGTGGTGCGGCTCTTGAAACTCGTGATGGCGTTCTGCTCGATGGTGAGCGGGTGCAACTGCGCGCCGAGCCGGTATTCCGCCGCTTTCCACTTGGCGACGCTAGGGTATTCGGCGGCGAAGTGGGGCTCCCAAAACGCGATGTGGCACATGCGCCCGATGCCGAATACGGTGACGAGGCGTGCGCCTTTTTTCTTCAGCGCGGCGATCGCCGCAGGGTACGTGGGGAGCATTTTCTTCGTGGCGAAATGCCGTTGCGCTTTGGGCACGGTCGCCTTGCCGAGCGGGCCGTAGAAGGCGTCTTCCATGGCGCACTGGAACGCGCCGGGGTCTTTGGGCGACAGTGTATTGCCTTTGACGTCGGCCCATTCGTCCATGTTGAAGCCGTGCACATGCGAACACGACACGCCCCACTCTTTCAGGAAGTAGACCGCCCAGCGGTACATGCCCATCGGCCCGACAGGGAGGATCAACGCGAGTGGTTTTCCCGCCTTCCGCGTCTGCGCGATCTCGATCGCGATGGCGTGGCCCATCATCGTGTCGAAATCCGCCAACGTTTCGCACGCGATTGGTTCGAACTTACGGTTCCACCAGCGCTCGCGCCGGGCCAGCGTCTCCGGCGGACGCGCGCAGAGTTCATCGAGCCGCGGCAAGTCCCAACCCGCCGGGAAGAACCCCTCTAGCAACGACCCTTTCAACGTGGAAATCAACGTAATCGCCATGATCGCTCCCTCTCCCAAAAGTCCCGCTTATTTCAGATGCGCCGAATACTTCTTGTCGGTGCCCAGAATGTGGTTGGTCAGCCAGCTTTGAAGGAACCGCAGCGTCTCGATGCCGATCATCGTCTGACCCGACTTGAGCTTCGCCTGAAGTTCCTTGACCTTGACGATGAGATCGTCGTGCTCCGACTTGTGCGCCGTATAGTCGGGGTAATTCTTCGCGATCATCAATTTCTCTTCCGCCGCGAAGTGAGTGACCGTGTACGTCGCGAGGTCGTCGAGCAGTTTTCCCAACACCGCCGAGCCTTGCCCCTTGCTCATCGCGTCGTGCAGGCCGTTCACCATATTGACCAGACGCTTGTGTTGCGTATCAAACTCCAGAATTCCCACGCTCAGTTGATCTGTCCAGGTAATCAAAGCCATGATGGAACCCTCCTGACGTTTCGGACTGAGACTACACTAGCCGGGGCCCGGGAGGTTTTCAACTACCGCGACTGGGTTGGGGGACCGAACTCCGGGAGGAGACCGCATGGCGCGCGTGGACAAAAAAGAGTTGTTCTGGTTCCTGGGGCTAACCTTTACGCCGGTGGTGCTGTTACCGATTTTCATGCGCATTTTGTTCTACTTCTTAGGGGAAAGGGTCGATCGTTTTTTTGCTTGGTTTAGGGCAAGCGAGATGTCGTGGACTTTCCTCGGGGGATTCGTGCTGGTGGCTCTCTTGGCTGGCGCGATATGGCTTGCGTATCCCATTCTGACGATGCGTTGGGTGCGGCGGCATATCTCCCACGATACCGCCCCAATTGCGGGAAAGCGCATAGGCGACCACAGACATTACCTTTTGAATTGGTTCTTGGTATTGGGGCTTTACGCGGTCATTTTTGTGCTTTCCGGCCTATTTTTGAATGAGCTTGTTCCTGCGCTCCAAGGCTTGAAAGGCGGATTCGCCGTACTGCGTCAATTGTCCTACAAAGATGTGGACAGCATCGTCACGACATTCATTGGCGCGATTACAATGGGTACGTTTCTCTCTGGGCTCATGAATTTCCCGATCGAGTTCACGTGGCGCGGATATTTCCTGCCCAGACTGCTGCCGCTGGGACTTCGCCGTGCCTTGCTGCTTTCCGCGGCGGTATCGGCCCTATGGGTTTGTCCATTCATCCTGTTTCTGCCACTAAACTTGCGGGAACCGGACTGGTCGTATCTGAATCAATTCGCGCTTACCCTGCTCTTCTTCATCTATCTTGGCTATCTTCGCTTGACCTCGGGCAGCTTACTATTGCCCGCGCTCATAGCGGGGCTTTCGTTCGGGCTAAGCAACACGGTGCGCCGCGAGATTTTTGAATTTGACCATGCTCACGCATTCGAACGCGCCAATATGTTCGACGTCGCGGTGTGGGCGGGCGTGGCGGCGTGGGTGTTGACGCGTGGAGTGAAACGTCTGCGCGAGCAGGGCCATCTCGGCCACGCCGAGTGTCCCGACGGCGTGTTGCCCGGGACGCCGCCCAACGTGGTCGAGATGAACCGCGATTCCAGTGACGCTAATACGTCTGAACCCCAATCTTCTTGAACGACAGATCCGTAGTCGGGTCGTGCCCTTGGAGGTGGATCGTTCCCGCGGTGGGCACGAAGCCTGCCTTGCCGTCGCCGTTGGCCGCCACGGTGCGCACGTCGGTGTAGTCGCTCACTTGATAGCCGTTCACCCACACCGCAATGTGATTGCCCGTGCAGACGACGGTTTTGGTGAACCACTGCCGGTCGCTGGGCACGACGCGCCGCGCGGGTTGCAGGGCGTAGATGCCGCCCGTACCGAAATCGACCGGTTTCGTGCGGTCGCCGTCGGCCCACTCGTTGCGCACCTGCGACTCATAGCCTTTCCAGAACACGCCCACCGGCCCACGGAAGAACACGCCGCTGTTGAGGCGGTCGCCGTTGGACAAGATATCCAGTTGTAGCAGGAAATCCTGGAACGTCTCGGCCGTCTCGATCTGGCCGTTGCCGTTCGTGATGCGCAGCGCGCCGTTGTCCACGGCAAACTGCGAGGCGTGGCCGGGAATGATGTTCCAGCCCGTGAGGTCTTTGCCGTTGAAGATCTGACGCAGGTTGAGCGGACGCAGGTCCGCCTGAGCCACTTCAACCAGCCCCCCGGCGGCGTAATACAGCACGCCGATATAACCCTGCGTACGCTTGCCCACGACCGGATCGATCGCCGCGCCATTGACCATAGTCTTCACCGACGTTCCCTCGGCGGCCACTGCGATATCCTGCCATTCCGGTGCGCCCTGCAACGGAATAATCGTTGCGCCGTTCTGCCAGGGATTGCCTTCCGTTGCCGCGCGCACGACCAACGCCGCCTGCGTGCCGGGCTTCACCCGCACCCGCGCGAGCAAGGCAAAATCGCCGAACGGCGTTGTGGTCAGGAGCGCGCCGCCCGTTCCGCGCTCGCATGTTGCCGCCCGTTCCGTCACCTTCCAGGTCGTGTCGCCCACGACCTGCCAGCCGAAGAGCGTCTCGCCATCAAAAAGGTTGATCCACTCTCCTGCCGTGGCCTCCTGCTCAAGCGTGAGCAGGTCTTTGGGCAGTTCGAGCCGTTGCGCCGTTGCCGAGGCGCACCATGTTGCCAGCGCGATGGCCAGCATGCATGCCGCAATTCGCTTAATCATTTTCGTTTCCTTTCCGTCGTCTTGTGTTCGTCCTGTTCTTGCACCAGGTTTCGCGCCTGCCTCATCGCATACGTGAAAATCGCCGCACACGCCGCCGTCGGCGTGTGGTAACCCGAGGTCTTCGTCGTGAGTTGCCGAATAATCGCTACGGTCACGCCGTCGCCCGGCTCGAACTCGAGGACGATCCCGTCCGGCGGCTCACTGAAGCGGGTTCCGTCCAGCGCGCCGAACGCCGTTCGCGCCACGAGCACTGCGTAGAAATACGGGTAGTCTTTCCCCTGCACGTTGTTGAGCGATACCTGCATCTGCATACCCAGGAAGTCCGCCGGCCCCTCGCGAAAGAGCACTAGTGCCTTCAAATCCTTGGGCACGGACCCAGCGCCCTCCTTTGACGGCATGGTCTGAATCTGGTATTCGAACGTTTCTCCCGTGCGCGGCGGCAGTTTTAGGAAGAGGTCCTCCATTTCGCGCAACAGTTTCGCGCGGACAACGACGCCGTCGTTTGTTAGCACAAAGCGCACCCCGGTGAACCAGAAGAACACGAGCACAATCGCCGCGTTCGCAAGCACGAGTCGCGCCAGGTTCGGCGCAAACGACTCCAGTTGCCCGCAGGCGATGAGAGTGGCCAGGGCAGCGGCCGCAAAAAGCACAAAGCCACGGAGATTGGTGATGTCGAAGAACGTCTGATCCCAGCGTTTGGTTTTCCAGTTCAACTCAAGGATCCGGTCGATCTCGGCTCGCGTTGTCGTACGCCACGTTGCGTCCGATTTCCCCAGCGCCACCGTGTTTCGGTAGCCTTTGCACAACAACAGCACCACCCCTGCGGCTGCCGCCGCGACGCCAAACCAGAATTCCATGCGATCGAGGTACGCGATCTGCCCGGCGAGCCCTGCGGCAATCGCGATCAATGCCGCCACGATCCGCACGCCGTAGGGCAGGCTTCTCGCCACGTAGAAATGGAGGTCACCGCGATCTTGCGCTGCTGGCAACATAGGCCTCTCCATAGCGGTTGAGTTCGTCGTCTCCAAAATGACGCCAGTACAACGGGCACGCGCCTTGGCACAGCGCGAAATCCTCGCACTCGCGGCATCGGGCCGCGGCGAAACGCTTCTCTCTCAGCCCCTGCGCGCGCGCCGAGTCCCAGATGGTGCGGAATGGCGTCGAGAACACGTTGCCCACCGGTTCCGGCCAACTCGAACAGGGCAACACGCCGCCGTCCGGCGCGACGGACAGCAGGCCGTCGCACGCTGCGCACCCTTTGTTCCCAAGTCGCTGCGGGATGGGATTGAACATGCAGAGGGGAGTGGGGGAGTACCACATGAACTCCACCCCCGCGCGTTTCGCGGCGGAGTGAATGCGCGGGATGTGCGCAGCCACCTTTTCGTAACGCAGCGCGAGTTCCGGGTCGTTTTGGCCGGAGCCCATAGGGATGATCAGGTTCATGGAAAAGCGTTCGAGACCGAGCCCTCGCACAAACATGGGCATCTCTCCCGCAGTGTCGAGGTTGAGGCGGTTGAGCGTGGTGTTGGTATGTACGCGGATTCCTGTTGCCCGCAAGAAACCGACACCCGCGCAGGCGGCTTCAAAAGCGCCCGACACACCCACCAACGCGTCGTGCAACTCCGCCGAGGGCGCTTCGATGCTTACCTGGGCGCTGTGTAGGCCGGCCTCGGCCAGCGCGCGCGCCGCCTCAGGGGTGACGCGCGTGCCGTTTGTGATGAGGTTTACGCGAAGTCCCAACGCGCGCGCCGCCGCGATGAGTTCACAGAGGTCTTCGCGCAGCAAGGGCTCGCCGCCGGTGAAACTTACGCTGGGAACCTGCGCGTCCTCGCGGATAATGCGCAAGACTTCGCACGCTTCGGCGGTCGTCATCTCCTGGGCGGTGGGCTTCGATGTGCACGCGCACCCCGCGTAGCAAAAACGGCAGCGCAAGTTGCAGCGGTAGGTCAGCGCGATTTCGCTGAGCACCGGCAGGCGGTTGAAGCCCAACGCGAAGGGCTTTACCTCGACGGCCTCCGGCGGCCGTGCTTCGTCGACGCAGCCCTGAAGCATCTGCTTGAGTGCGCAGAAGAATTGGTAAAGATCACGGCGGACTTCATCGCCCGCGCCGTGAAATTTCCACAGATCGACGATGGACTCTCCTGAAAAAAGGCGTTGTAGGATACGCACGCCCGAGGCGTTGAGCCGGTGGGCTTCATTCGGTACTTTGATCAGGATCGAGTCTTCCTCACGAACAAACACATAGTCGCGGATCCGCGCCGCGTATTCGTCAATCCACTCCAGCGGATACCGCTCTTGCGCGTTCATCTTAGTGCGACCCTCCGCTGACACACGCGCTGTGGCAGGCCGAATGGCACGCGCTGTGGCACGCGGAGTGGCAGGCGCTGTGGCATGCAGAGTGACAGGCGTCGTGACACGCGGAATGTGTGAAGCATCCTTGAAAACAGTGGTCCGACGCGACGAACTGAGCAAAGGTCATGCGATCTTGCGCTCTTGAAAAAGAACGGCTGTAGTACGCCGGGCTGCGCCGCCAGCGATAGTCGTCATAGCGGTAGGGGCGCTCCTCGTACACTTCCTCTTCAGCGGCTTGCTGTGCCTGCGGAAGCAACTCATTCACGACCGGCTGGTACTTCGCCTTTGTCGCGTCCAGATCGCAGTCCCAGCTTTTCTTCTGCAAATTGTCGCAGAGCCGTCGGAACAACTCGTCCATCTCCGCTTCGTCCAGTTCCCCATCCGACACAAGACTTCGGAGAAACATCTGCTCGTATTCATTGGGCAGTGGCGCATTCGGTTGCAGTACTTTTGCGCGGAACGGGTCGCGCTGCGTTACCTCTAGCACGTTCGCCGTTTCCAAATGGGTCACGATGGCGCTCAGCACGGCGCCAAACGGGACATCGCACAACAGAAACGCTTCGAGCAGATCGAGTTCCGCCACCTTGCCCGGTTTTCGATAGGTGGACAGCTCGAGTTTTGGCGGCGTCCAGTCCTCGCGCGCCCAGCGGATGTCCTGTAGTCCCGCGCGCGCGCGGAGCATGGAGCGGTGCTTGGCCGTCGCGATAATCAGGACAACCACGAGAACTCCTGCCGCGGCGAGAATGGCGAAGAGGCGCTCGCGTGCCGCGGGCATGCGAAAAACGGATTCGTCCCAGGCGGCGGGTTCTTCATGCGTCGCATAAGCGTCTTGGGGTATGAGTGGTTTGTTGAGGGATGGATCGGTCTCCCGTATTGCCTCGAAGTAGCCAGCCGAAATGTACTGCTGCACGAGGAAATGGTACTGCGCCGGAACATTCTGTTTGTGCAGACGCACCGTCAGCCAGTGTTTTCCGTCCTGCTCCTGGCCGTAGTACGAGATCAAGTATTCGCTGTTCATGAACGGCTCGGTCTTGAACCCGTAGCTGTTCATGTCCTCGATAGTGAATTCGCCGGGATTCGTCTCGATCGGGTAGAACACGCGGACTGTGTAGTGTTCCGCGGGTTCATCGAACTGCACGGGGGCCCAGTGGAAGTACGTGAGGTCGCCAAACTCCGAGGCGGTCGTACCTAGGTGCCCTGAAGCGGCAAGATCGGCGGCATACGAGAACTTGTAGATCACATCACCGCGATCGATCGCTTTGCCCCCGGCCAGCACAATGTCCCACTTCCGATTGGAGACAGGAGTAATGCTCAGCGGCAGGCGTTTCGCGTTGTTGTCGTAGAAGGCTGCGGCGTTAGCCTCGTCGAAGTATGGCGTTTCCTCGACGCCCTCGAAATAGAACCCGTGGAGGTTGCCGCGGGAGGCAAAGCATACGCTGTAGGTGATGACCGCTTTGTGATCGGGGCGAAGCGAGACATCTGCTTCGACCCAGCGCAACGTGCCGGCCGCATGCGCGATCCCTGGTAGACTCAAAAGCAACGCTGCCGCCAGCCGTAGTGCCCCGCGCATCGCGTCCCCTCCCTGCTGCGTCTATTCTACTCCCTGTACCCCCGCTTCGGCGAATGCATTTGTACGCTCCACGCAGGTTGGACACGTTCCGCACGGTCGCTCCCCCCCGCGATAGCAGCTCCAGGTGTGCGCAAAATCGACCCCGAGCCGCAGTCCGATGCGCACGGTCTCCGCCTTGCGCAGCGTCGCAAACGGCGCACGCACCTCGACCGCGTTCCGCCGATTCAACGCAAGCGTCGCGTTCAGACGCGTGAGAAACTCCGTCGTGCAGTCCCAGTACCCATACTCATCTTGCGCCTGCGCGCCGTAGAACACCTCGCGCATTTCCCGCGCCTCCGCGTAGGCCGCGGCCAGTGACAACAGTACCATGTTGCGGTTGGGCACGTAGGTGGGGGGCTGTTCGAGCGAGGCCGCATCGAGCGAGGCGAGGTCGGGCACCTCCGCTCCGCCAGCCACGAGCGCGGTGCCAGGGGCCAGGAACGGCGCGAGGAAGCCGAGGTCAATGATGTGGTGCGCCTCCGCCCCGGCGGCCAGCGCTTGCCAGCGCGCGCAGTCGAGTTCGCGCGCGTGACGTTGGCCATACAGCACGCTCAGCGCATGCACCCGCGCATACCCCAGCTCTCGCCGGACATGATGCAAGAGCACCGAGCTGTCCAGCCCGCCGCTCAGCAGGACGACCGCGGATTTTTGAGAAGACTCCATAGCGCGATTGTACGTAGGAAGCGTGAAGAACTCCAGAAGGAAGGGGGAGAGATTTCACCACAGAGGCACAGAGGACACAGAGAAGAGGAAGAGAGGAAATCGAAAAGAGGGAAAGAGATTCTGATGGTGAACGAAAGATAAAGAGAGCAGAATTTTCCGAACATTTTTCATCGCTTTTCTCGCTCTTCTATGCGCTATCTCTGTGGTGTTTCCTTTTTGATCGAAAAGAGAAAGAGAGCCATCTGAAAATGTTGGGAGGAAAAAGAGCCCAAAAATGACCCCCATCGCGCGATTCACGGATCGTTTTCTCTCTTTTTCTTCTCTGTGTTCTCTGCGCCTCTGTGGTGAAATCTCTCCCCGCTCTCACGCCTTTGTCTTCAGCGCCAGTGCCGTTTTGATGAAGTCACGGAACAGCGGCTGTGGCGCGAGCGGGGTACTCTTGAACTCGGGGTGGAACTGCGCGGCACAGAACCACGGATGCTCCGCCAGTTCGATCATCTCGACCAACTCGTGGTCGGTCTGCGGATTCACGCCGCTCACAATGAGCCCCGCCTCCTGCTCGTAGCGCTCGCGGTACGCGTTGTTCACCTCGTAACGGTGGCGGTGACGTTCCTTGATCGTGTCCGCGCCGTAGGCTGCATGCGCCTTTGTGCCCGGCGTCACGTCGCAGCGGTACGCGCCAAGTCGCATTGTGCCGCCCATGTCCCGGATGCCGCGCTGTTCGCTGAGCAGCGAGATCACGGGATCGGGCGTGTCCGGATCGAACTCCGTGGAGTTGGCCTTTTCGAGGCCCAGTTTATTGCGCGCGATTTCGATCATCGCAATCTGAAGCCCGAGGCAAATGCCGAAGAACGGCTTTTTCGCCTCCCGCACATAACGCATAGCTTTAATCTTGCCCTCGATCCCGCGCGAGCCAAAGCCGGGGCCCACTAGCACACCGTCGTATTCTTTCAACGCCGACTCCGGCGTCACGCCGTTCTCGAACTGTTCACTGTCGATCCACTGCACTTGCACGCGGCAATCGTTGGCGATGCCCGCGTGGACAAACGCTTCGTTGATGCTCTTGTACGCGTCGTCATGCCCGACGTACTTGCCCACCGCCGCGATGCGTACGACCTTCTCCGCCGCCGTCTGCCGCTGCACCATATTGGCCCACGCCGAAAGATCGCTAGTGGGCGCGTCGATCTCGAGCACGTCCAGCACGGTCTGGTCCAACTGCTGCTCGTGGAGTTTGAGCGGGATCGCGTAGAACGGACTGATGTCCGGCGCGCCGATGATGCCCTTGGGTTGCACGTTGCAGAACATGGCGATCTTGCGCTGTTGGTCGGCCCCGAGCACGTGCGTGCCCGTGCGGCATACCACCACGTGCGGCTGAATGCCAATGTCGCGTAACGCGCGCACGCTGTGCTGCGTCGGCTTGGTCTTCAATTCGCCCGCCGCCTCGATAAACGGCAGTAGGGTCACGTGAATGTTGCAGCACGGCGTCGGCGCCGCGTCCAGTTGGAACTGACGGATGGCCTCAAGGAACGGCAGACTCTCGATGTCGCCCACGGTGCCGCCGATCTCGATGATCGCCACGTCCACGTTGTCGTCCGGCTCGGCCGTCAGCATGCGGATGCGGAGCTTAATTTCGTCTGTGATGTGCGGGATGACCTGCACCGTCTTGCCCAGGTACTCTCCGCGCCGTTCTTTTTCTATGACCGCGTGGTAGACGCTCCCCGTCGTGATGTTACTCTTTTTCGACAACGGCGAATGGGTGAACCGTTGGTAATGTCCCAGATCAAGGTCGGTTTCCGCGCCGTCGTCGGTCACGAATACCTCGCCGTGCTCGTACGGGTTCATGGTGCCCGGATCGACGTTGATGTACGGATCGAGCTTCATCATCGCGACGCGCAGCCCGCGCGCCTCGAGCAACAGCCCCAGCCCCGCCGCCAGCACGCCCTTGCCGACCGAAGACACCACGCCGCCTGTCACGAACACATACTTTGGCATTACACCGCTCCCTGCCGTTGTGTGAACAGCGCCGACACCCGCTCGAGGTCTTCGGGGGTATCGACGCCAATACTTTGATATTCCGTATCGACCACCGCGATGGCATGGCCGCGTTCCAACACGCGTAGCTGCTCCAGACGCTCCAGGCGTTCCAGGCGCGACACCGGCCACTGCGCGTATTCGAGCAAAAACGCCCGCCGATATACATACAGCCCGATGTGTTGCCAATGCGCTCCCGCCGCTAACGCGCGGTCAGCCTCATCGCGCACGTAAGGAATCGGGTAACGCGAGAAATACAGCGCCCGTCCCCGCACATCGCACACGACTTTCACCACGTTTGGGTCTGCGATCTGGCTTGGGTCATCGATCCGCCGCCGGGCCGTCGCCATCATCGCTTCCGGATCGGCGATCAACGCCTCCACCGCCGCGTCGATCGTTCGCGGATCGATCAGCGGTTCATCGCCCTGAACATTCACCACCAAGTCCACGGCGCGGTCCCTGACGACTTCCGCGATGCGATCTGTGCCGCTTTCGTGGTCGGCGCGCGTGAGCACCGTCGGAATACCCAACGGAGCGAGCGCTTCCGCCACCCGGGCATCGTCCGTGGCGACCACGACTTCGGATACCCGCCCCGCCTCGCAGGCGCGGGCGTAAGTATGGGCGACAAGCGGCTTTCCCGCGAGCGGCGCGATGACTTTTCCCGGGAATCGAGTAGAGGCAAAACGGGCGGGGATGACGGCCAGTACGACTGGCGAGGCGGCTTTGGTCGTCATGGGCCTCCGCTCTTGCGCGCGGGACTCGTGGAAAAATACGAGGCCCTCGGCATTTAAAACATTAAAATTCAATGGCTTACAGCGAAAAATATGTTGGAAGGAGAAGGGGAAGGTCCCGTTCCCTAACGGGAACGTAATCTACCACAGGCCAGACGTTATTTCAACGCATATTGCGCGGGGATGCGCTCGGCGATGCTCAGTACCGCGCCCGGCTCGACGCCGCCAGGAGTTTATGGTACAACTCGCGGTGCGCTTCGACCATTGCGGATACCGTATACCGCTCGCGGACATACGCCGCCGCGCGTTCGCACAATTCCTTGGTTTCTTCCGGCTGATCGAGAACGCGCTCGATTACATCCGCAAACGCCCCCGGCTCGTGTTGGGTCACCAGATGTCCCATGGTCCCATTGTCCAGCAACTCGGGAATCCCTCCGACCGCCGACGCCACCACCGGCACCCGCGCCGCCATCGCCTCGAGCAGCACGTTGGGGAACCCCTCAAGACGCGAGCAAAGCACCGATACCTCCATGATTCGGTACAGATCGCGGATTTCGTCCAGCGAGGCGACTCGCGTGAAGTGGTGCTCGAGCCGCGCGGAGTGGATCAGGCGTTCGATGTCTTTCCGCAACGGCCCGGACCCGACCAGCAGGAAATGGATATCCTTGCCGCGGCGTTTGATGAGTTCTTTCGCGGTGGCCAAGAACAGCCGGTGGTCTTTTACGGGGCTGAAATTCGCCACCATCCCCACCAACCGCGCTTTCGGCGGAATGCGAAACCGGATCCGCAGTTGATCCGGGTCCGATTGGCTGACAAAAGCGTCCGCCTCGCAACCATTTGGGATTACCCGCAGCCGTTCAGACTCCAATCCCTCGGTTTTCGCCGTATAGTCGGCCACGGCCTGACTGTTGGTCACCACCATGTCGACCAGGGAGTTCGCTTTCCCCTGCACCCGGAGGTGCCGTTTCTTGCGCCAGTCCGCGATTTCTCTCCGACTCGAAATCACCACCGGCACTCCCGTCTCCCGGGCGGCGCGGTTCGCCGCGAGGTCGAATCCAAACAGAAAGGTGTGGAGAATATCCGGGCGATGCCGGCGAAAAAGCTGCCGTAACTTACTAAAACCGCGCGGATCCCAGCCGCCCCAGAGGTCGAGAACGTGGACCATCGCCCCGAGCCGCCGCACGTCACCGGCCAGCGCCCCGTCGTGCGACGTGCAGACCACCGTGATCTCGTGCTCATGCACGAGGCCCCGGATTAGGTGCAGCAATTGCCGCTCCGTCCCGCCGACGCTCAGCGTCGGGATCACGTAACACACGCGTATCATCGAATAGACTCCAGTAATTCAAGCAAACGGGGGGCCGCCGTCTTGAGGGCGTAACGCGCCTCCACCGTGGCCCGAGCCGCCCGCCCCATGTCCCCGCACAGCTTCGGGTCACACAGGCGGCCCAATTTCTCCTCCCACTCCTCGGGCGATGCCGCCCAGTAGCCGTCGTGGCCGTCGGCGATCATATCAGAAACGACGCCCACCGGCGAAGCGACGCACGGCCGGCCGCAGGCCATGTACTGCAACGCCTTGAGCCCGCACTTGCCCCGGACCCAGTCGGTGTCCGGAAGCGGCATGATTCCTGCCGAAAATCCCTGCAAATCCACAACTTCCCGTCCCAGGCTCCACGTCCGTAGTTTCGCCGAGGGACAAGGATTCCGCGCCGGGTCCGCGCCGACAAAGCACAGGCGCGCGCCCTGGAGCCGGTTCAACGCCTGCGCGGCGATCTCCAGATGGGGGGTAGTGCTCGGGCCGCCGATCCACCCCACGCAGTAGGTTGCGGGCAGGGGGGAGGGCCGAAAACGGTCAGTGTCGACTACCGTCGGAAACTCCTCGACCCGCGCCGCGCCCGCCTCGTGCGCGGCGTCGGCGAGCCACCGATTCCCAGCCAGCACCAACGCCGCGCTCTGGAATAGCCGCTTGATCTGCTCCGGGTCCTCCAGGAAGGACCAGCGCGCGGGAAGCCGGTGTGGAGGCGCGAGGTGCACGGCGTCGTCGAGATCGTAGACGAACGTTTTCGCCCGTGCCTCCAGTAGTCTCGAAAGACCGCGCAGTGGTGCGGACAACAGTGTTTTTTGCACGAAGACGACGTCATATCGTCTGGCACGGAGCAGTTGGCTTACTCGCCGCAGTGTTTCATGCGCATGATAGCGCCACGCCCGGCCACGCCGCGCCGGGTCGAGGGACCGCGTATATACCTCTGGCGACACCGCTTCAGCTACCGTACATTCAACGCCGTGTTGACGCAGGTACGGCAGAAACTGGGTCACGCGGTAGCGCGGACTTGCGGCAGGTTCGGGGTATAGCGTCAGAAACAGGATTCGCATACCGTCTCACTCGGTCGAAAGCCGTGAGAGCACAGCGCGATAGGCGTCGTCCACCGTAATCGGGTCCAAACATTGCTCGATTCCCCGTGGGCAGGCCCCAGGATTCTCAGGCGTCTCAAGCCGATTCCAGCATCCGGCGCACTCGCGGCCGTTCGTAAGCACACTCAACAGCGGGTTGTCACGCACCAGGATGCGCGGGGCCGTCGGGCCGAACAGGGCCAGCACCGGTGTGCCGCAGGCCAGCGCCAGGTGCATCAGGCCCGAGTCGCTCGACACCAGCAGGCACGTCGCCCGCAGGGTGCATGCTGCCTCCCGCACGTTGGTGCGGCCCACGAAACTCAGTTGTGCGCCGATGCGGGCATCGCCCTGCCCCAACTCCGCCGTGGCATAGCCTGCTGCCTCCACGCGGCGGCACAACTCGCGCCACCGCTCGAGCGGCCAACGCTTCGTCGGCCAGGTGGTATCCGCCGCGAACGCCACCACGGGCCGCCCCAGTGAGTGGACCTCCCAGGACTGCGCCGAGGTCCAGTTGGTGTACATCAACAAGGGGCGTGCATCCGGCACCGGGACCCGTGCCCGCGTCGCGTATTCGACAATGCGTGGCGATGTGCGCGAAGCCCCGCGCAGCAAAATAAAGCGGTCCACTCGCGGCGGCACGACGTTTACGGAGTCCACGCAGGGATGGTGCAACAGCAGGTCCGGATGGTTGCACAGGACATGCAGCCGCGCCTTGGGGTAGCGCGCCTTCAGCGCCGCGTAAATGGGCAGCGCCATGACCTCATCGCCGAGCCGCCACTTGACCTCCAGGAGGATATCCCGCGGCGCGCCGACAAGGCCCTTGGTCGTCCATTTGAGGCGCCGCCATACCCGCGCGGCACGCCGAAGCACCGGCCCGTAGCCGTCCTCGTAAGTCGCCGCTGGTCTGTCGAGCGCGGTATTCATAGTTCGTTCGAGTATACGCGATCGCCTGAGTATTTGCCGCAGAAAAACAATGGGGGAGACTCCATTGCGGAGTCCCCCCCAGGGAATAGACAGGTTACTCCGGTTTCGGACCGCCGAACACGTAGTCGGCGTAGGCCTTTCGCATCGGCGGCGTGATCAGCGCAAAAACGATGTAGACCAGCGCCGAAATCGGCATCGCGATCATAAGCGGGTCGACAACCGTCCATGTCACGCTATAGCCCTCGGGCAGCAACGTGGCTCGCTTGAAGAGCGCCATGCAGATGCCCACCTTCTCCGCCGTCGAACCGTTGATGAACAACAGCCAGAAGATGCTCAACACGGCCCCGGTCAGCACCGACGCAACTGCCGCTATGCGCCCTGGACGTTTCCAGAACAATCCGCCGATAAACGCGGGCATGAACGTAGCCGCGCACATCCCGAAGAACACCGCCGTCGCTGCGGCAATGACGTTGTCCTTGGCGACATAGCCCAAGATGATCGCGATGACAAGTCCGATACACACGCCAAAGCGCGTAATCAAGACGGCCTTCGAACTATGCACGCCCAGGAAAGTTCCGAACACATCGCGCCCGATGGCCGTGCCGATCGTGTGGAACTGGCTCGACAACGTACTCATTGCCGCGGACAGCAAGCAGAGCATGAACACCACACTGAACCATTTGGGCAGGGCCGAATCGACGAAAATAGGGATGATTTGATCCGCATTGCCCTTCACGCCGGTCTGATTGCTCATGCTGCGGGCTATCGAGATGAGTCCCGGTCGGATCGTATCCACACCGTCAGGCCCCTTCTCGATCTTCATCGCCGGCGTGAACAACACGTAGTTGGGTTTGGTGTCTTGGGCTTGCCCCTCACGCACGTAGCTCACAAACCGCTTCGAACGGGCTTTCACCTCTTCCGACGCGTCCGCGGCGACAAGCGCCATCGTCGGGAATGGCTTTTCCTTGGGGCCCGGGTCCATCAAGACCGCATCGCTGATGACATGGCCGCGGATCGCTTCGTTCTTGACGAAGTACGCATTGGACAGCGCGCCCACCGTGAACGCGACGCCGGTCATGAGTAGGATGAAAATACCGCCCACCGGCACGCCACGGTTCAGCGATTGCTGCGATTTGACGGTCATGAACCGCACAATCAACTGCGGTTGCGCCAGCACGCCGATGCCCACGCCCATCACGATCGTGGTGACCATGATCCACCACAAGTCATACTGGTCCGGCGGCCGGGGCGTGCCGACCGCAGGCATCAGCACTTCGGACCAACCAAACTTCGGCATCGAAGTCCAGCCCTGGTGTCCAATGGTTTGCAGCGGCGGAGGAACCATGCCGCCCATATCGGTTAAGGTTTGATGCGCCGTTACCACGCCCCCCAGGCTGGAGTAAGTGCCCACCAACAGCACTATCATACCGACGATCATAATCGCAGCCTGCAACGCGTCCGTGAGCATCACGCCCTTCATACCGCCGGGAATCACATACGCCGCGACGATCAGCGCGAATATCCACAACGCCGCCGACGGTGGAATGGGAAATACCGTCGAGATAAAGATAGAACCGCCCTTGATCACCGCCATTGCATACAGCGGCATGAAGATAAAGATCAGCAGCGCACTGAATACATGCAGGAACTTACTGTCATACCGCTTGGCGATGAATTCCGGGAACGTGTGGGCGTCGAGGTGATGACCAATACGGCGCGTGCGTCCGCCCAGGAACACAAACGCGATGAAAATGCCCACAAAGATGTTTAGGAACGTCAACCAGAGCAGCCCCATGCCGAAGTTCGCGGCCACGCCGCCGAACCCCACGATGGCCGAGGTGCTGATGAACGTCGCGCCGTACGAAAGCGACATGATGACGGGATGGGCTTGACGCCCGGCGAGAAGATAGTCTGCGGCGGTCTTAGTCTGTTTGTAGCCGCGGTAGCCTAGATAGGCCGTCACCATGAGATAGGCGATGACGGTAACAATGGAAACGAGTTCCATGACAACTCCCCCAATTTCGTTGTACTGCTGTGCCTCTGTTACCTCCCAATACTTCCAGGAGTGCGGCGTTCGCCGCGGACGTCAACACCGGTGCGTTAGCTGATTTCTTCGTTCTCTTGTTTCTCTTCTTCGGCCCATTGCAGGTCTTCCTGCTTGATGGGCTCGTCCCCCTTATTCCAGGTCAGCGCTCCGTACACGATGCAGAGCACCGTGCTCAGAATACAGAGCGAGTAGGCCCAGAACACCCATTGGTCTTTGATGCCGAGCATGACTTCCCTCCAGTTTCGGCCGACGGTGAGCCGGCCCCCCTAGGCCCGTGTGCCGCGCAGAACCCCAGCGCGATGCTGGGATTATCGGAGTTTGCAGAGGTCAAGTCAATGGATGAGGGGTGGTGTGAAAAATGGGAAATTAGTGAGCTCTCGGCAGCGCGGGCAAAGCGGACAGTTCGGCCTCATCGATCTGGGCCGCGACGATAAAGTCGTTCACCGTCAATCCGTGCGCTTTATGCGTCCACAACACCACGTGAGCATATCCCCAGCCAAAGTGCAAGTCCGGATGATGGTCTTGTTGTTCCGCGATTTCACCCACCCGTTGCACAAAGCTGAGCGCCTCGCGGAAATCCGGAAAGGAAAACTCCTTTTCCAGATGATGGTCATTTACGACCTTCCATCCCGGACGCAAGACCTCATGCAAAGGCTGAATATCGGCGGCGGATAAGGGAGGGATTTCTCCTCGGCAAGGCTCACATTGCCGGGCCCTCAACGGAAGCGTCTCCATGGTTGTGTCCTCCATGCTTTTGGAACGCGGTTCTATACCGCATGTCGGTGAATGCGTGCGGTCTTTCTCGGGTAATACGGGGTTTCGCCGGAATCGTGATCGGTGATATCCAGGACGGCGCCCAACCCCGGAATTTCGCGTCGCAGGAGAAGTTCCACTCCCTGCCGCAACGTTGCCGCCGATGCCGCGCATCCCTGGCAGCCGCCATGCATTTGCAGGAATACTGTGTTGAGTTGAACCGAATCCAGCGTGATAAGTCCGCCATGATGCGCGATCATGGGATTAATTTTGGTCTCGAGTATGCGCTCGACCTCCGCCCGGAGCGTGTCTTCAGAAGGGAGCGTGTCGAAATACTCCGGACGCACCACCACCAGCCCGCGATCGACGTGATCCCGGATGGCTTCCGACAGCGCCGTTGCCAAGGCCTGCCAGTTCGGAGGGCCATCGGGACGCCGCCGCACCGTTACCGCCGAACCCACGATCAAGACGCTTTCTACTCCCTCAATGCCAAACAGCCGCTGCGCCAGCGGCGACAGCATTGCCGCATCCGCATTCTTGAAGTGCGCCGAGCCGCGTTCGAGAAGCAGGCGATCAAAGAAGAACGTACACCGCGTTTCTCCGGGCTCCACCCGAACCCGCATCCGGGTTTCGCTGCCGATGTCCGCCATCATGGGACCCTCCATGGAGGAGGTATAGCAAAACGCCTACCCTTCGCCGGTAAATTGGCATTCGCTCGCCTTTACCAACGTTTGGGACAGAAATTTGTGCTACCTCAGTGCAGCCACTCACCGTTTCTTCTTCTTGTCTTAATTACGAAACAAGCTCCCAAGAGGGTCATATTCCTTGCGATGCTCCAAATCGGACCCGGATGCCGCAAATGCGGTCTTTGACCGTATTCGTTGCGACGCATCCCGCGCGCGCGATACGGCTAACCGATTGAAAACGCGGCGGATGCGGTGGCATACTCCCCTGTCTTCCTATTGAGCGCTGACGGCACGGTCCTTGCTCTGCGCTGACGGGAGGATCTGTCCACCGATTTGACTCATTCCCGCTCCAAAGAGGGGAGAAGTAAATCGGCGCGGCCTCGGGTGTGTTCGGGTAGCTCCAACAGAGCACGGGAGAACGGAAATGATCAAGGCAAATGGGCTGACGATGCACTATGGCCCGGTGCAGGCCTTGAAGGACGTGTCCTTCGAGGTGCGCGAGGGCGAGATCGTCGGTCTGCTTGGCCCGAACGGGGCGGGCAAATCGACGACAATGAAGATTCTGACCACGTATCTGCATCCTACGCGGGGCACGGCGTTGGTCGGGGGGACGGACGTCCTCAAGGACCCGGTCGGTGTGCGCAAGGTGATTGGGTACCTTCCGGAAATTCTTCCTCTGTATATGGACATGGAGGTCCGCAGCTATCTCGACTTCGTGGCCCGCGCGCGCGGCCTCTCCGGGGCGCGGTTGAAGGAGCGGATTGAGGCCGTCGTTGACGAATGCGGTCTGCGCCCGATGTTCCGCAAGGTCATTCGCGATCTCTCCAAGGGCTACAAACAACGCACGGCGCTTGCGCAGGCGTTGGTCCACGATCCGGCGATTATCATCCTGGATGAGCCGACTTCCGGCCTGGATCCGCACCAGATCGTCGAGATTCGTGGCCTCATCAAGAAGCTTGCATCCGGCCGCACGGTGATTCTCTCCACGCACATCTTGCAGGAAGTCGAGGCGACCGCCGATCGTATTGTCATCATCAATCAAGGCCGTATCGTTGGCGATGGCACCGTCGAGGCGCTGCGCAACGAGGTCAAGACCGAAGAGCGCACGCGCGTGGCGATGCCGGGCGACCCGGCCGAACTTCAGCGCCTGCTGTCCGGCATGTCCGGGGCGCGCCGCGTCGTGCACGCGGGCGAAGACCACGGTTGCCATGCTTTCCTTGTCTACGGCGCGCCGGGCACGCAATTATGGAAAGAGATCAATCAGCTTGCCCGCCTCAAGAGTTGGGAACTGCGTGAGTTGAGCGACCGGCCGCTGACGCTCGAAGAAACCTTCCTGTCATTGACCGAGCGGGCGACGCGTCCGGCCGGGAAAGGGGCCGCGAAATGAAAAACATCATCACTATCGTCCGGCGCGATTTGGCCGCCTATTTCACGTCGCCGGTGGGCTACATTTTCATGATCGTCTTCCTGCTCATTGGAGTGGGCTTGTACATCACGTCGTTTTTTACCTATCCCGTCGCGGATATGCGGAATTTCTTCTCCAACCTGCCCGTGCTGCTGTGCGTATTCGTACCCGCGGTGACGATGCGGGTATGGGCCGAGGAACGCAAGGAAAACACCTGGGAGATGCTGCTCACCTTCCCCATGAAGGCGTACGAGTTGGTCCTGGGCAAATTCTTCGCGACGCTGGTTTTCTACGCTGTGACGTTGGCCGGCACGGTGACTGTGCCCGCGATGCTGTTTGCCCTGGGCGATCCCGATAACGGCGCGGTGCTGAGCGGATACCTCGGCGCGTTGTTGCTGGGTGCGCTCTTCCTCGCGATAGGAATCTTTGTTTCTGGCCTGTGCAAAGACCAAATCGTCGCCTTTGTCGTGGCGTTTCTGGTGTGTTTCCTGGTCTTCCTGGTAGGCACGAACTTCATGGCCTCCTACCTCGACGGCCTGTTTGGCGAGGACAGTCTGCTCTCGAACCTGGGCACGTTGCTCTCGCAGTTGGTGGGATTGGTGGACCACTTCACGTCGTTCACCCGCGGCGTGATCGATGTCGCGGACGTCACCTACTTCCTCGCCTGGACGGCCCTGTTCCTGATGCTCAACATCCTCTATATCGATGGCCGCAACCGGAAGGGCGCCAAGGCGGCCTTCAGCGGTGCGGTCGCCTTGAGCATCGGCATCGGCCTTGCCTTCAACTGGATTATCATCGACCAGAGCTTTGGGCGCTTCGACTTGACCGAGGACAAGGTCTACACCGTGTCGCCCGCGTCGGCCTCGATTCTCAGCCGTTTGGACAAGCCCGTGAAGGTAAACCTCTACATCACGCGCAAGGACAAAATGCCGACCGGAATGACCACGCTGGAGCAGGACGTACTGGACAAGCTGAATGAAATCCGCTTGGCGTCGAACGGCAAGATCGAGTACACCGCGATCTACCTTGACGTCGCCAATCTCGCCGATCCCATGAAGGAAATGGCGAAGAAGGAAGAAGAAAAAGACAAGGAGAAGAGCGTCGAGCAGCGCATGCTGGACAAGGGCATTCAGCCCTTCGCGGTGCGGGCCATCGGGCAGGACCAAGTGACCAGCAAGTACGTCTACTCGAGTCTGGGCGTGGCGTACAAAGACAAGGAAGAGGAAATCATCCCGCAGATCATGCCGGAGAACCTCCCTGAACTCGAGTACCGCCTCGTCAGCACGGTCTTCAAGCTCACCCGCGAGAAGCAGCCGGTCGTGGCGTTGGTCGCCCCGAAAGACAGCATGTCGCCCGAAATGCGCGCGATGTATATGCAGATGGGCCAGATGCCTCCGGCCAACGATCCGTTCGATTACCTCGAAGAAGCGTTGCGCTTGGAGAAATACGACGTGCGCCGCGTTGAACTGACGAAGGAAAGCCCGCTGCCGGACGAATACGACACGCTTGTCGTGCTGTATCCCCGCGCACTTGACGATCGCCAGCGCTGGGAAATTTCTCGCGCGATCGCGTCGGGCAAACCGACGTTCATCGGCGTGCAGAATTACCAGTGGAACTACCAGACCACGCGCAGCGGCTTGTCCGTTACCAAGCAGGAGCAGGAACCGAAGATCAATCCGCTGCTCGAGAAGTACGGTCTCGGCGTCAGCGAGGACGTGCTGCTGGACACGAACAAGATCGCGCTGAGCATGGGCGCGCGTTCGTTGGCCGATCTGCTCGCGGGGCCGCAGTCGGTGAACTTGCCGATCCAAATTCTCGTGAATGCCACGTCGATGGCGTCGGATGTGTCGATTACGAGCCGTCTCGCGAACATCCTCTATATGTGGGGTTCGCCGTTGACCATCGATGCCGACGCACTCAAGAGGCACAATCTCGAAAGCAAAGTGCTGATTCAGAGCTCCAAACAGGCATGGACGACCCCTGGTAGCGCCTCGGCGTCCGAACTGAACGCCGCGCTAGAGCGTGCCAGCGGCACGGAGCAGTTTCCGCTGATGGTGATGGTGACAGGGCAATTCCCGGATGCGTTTAAAGACCAGCCGCGTCCGGCTTGGGCGCCCGCCCGTCCGATGCCCGGGCAGCCGCCGATGCCGGAGACCGGCGAAGACAAGCCGGAAACGCCGCTGACCCCTGCGCCCGGCAAGCTGATTCTGATCGGTTGCGCCGAAATGTTCAGCAAGAGTTTCTTGCAGGGCGGGAATCTGGACCTGTTCCTGAATAGTGTGGACGCGATCACGTTGGGCGACGAGTTGGTTAACGTACGCGGCCAGAAGCCGGTGGACCGCACGATCTCGGCGACCGAGCACCAACGTTCCGTGTGGAAAGCGGTGAACTACGCGCTGGTTCCGGTAATTGTCGCGTTGACTGGCATCATCGTCACCGCGCTACGTCGTCGAGCCCGCAACGCGTACACCGTACGTTTCGCTGACCAGGACTAACCCGCCAGAGAGCGGCGGTAGGAGAATGAGTGCATGAAAAGCAAAAGCGTGATCATCCTCGCGGTGGTGTTGGCGGCGCTGGTCGCCTTTATCGCCGTCAAGAAACGCAGCGAGAAGCCCGTGAGCATCGTCGAACAGGCCAAACTCGCCCGCCTGTTGCCGGAAGGCCTTTCCACCGGTGACATTGGCAAGCTCGAATTGTACCGTGGCGAAGCGCCCGACAAGAAGGTTGTGTTGTCCAGGGAAGGCGATGTGTGGACTGTGCCGTCGCAGTACAATGCGGCCGGCGACGCGAAGACCATCGACGAGTACCTCGGAAAACTCACCGCACTGCAGGGCGAGCCGCGCACGGCCGACGTGGCAGAGGCGGATCTCGAAACGTATGAGCTGTCCGACGCCAAGGCCTTCCACGTGGTCGGCTACAAGTCGGGTGTCGCCGAACCCGCGTTCCATGTTCTGGTCGGGAAATCGCCGCGCTACCAGCAGGTTTTCATGCGCCGGGCCGACGGTAAGGACGTGTACGTGAGCGACGTCGATTTTCGCCAAGAGGCTGGTGTTTCGCCTGTGGCGACGCCGATGTCGACGTCGGGCTCCGGAGATCAGGCCGCGATGCATTGGGTGAAAAAAGAGGTCATCAGCGTCGCTAAGGACGAAATCACCAAGGTCGAGCTTTCCACGCCCGACAAGAAACTGGTGTTCGAGCGCCACGAGAAGCCCGCGGCGGCGCCTGCGGAATCGAGCGCGGGGCCCGAGGGAACTGCGGGCAAGGCGCCGGAGTTCGAGTGGAAACTCACTCAAGGCGGGCCGGCCTCCGCGGCAGGAACGTTCAAAAAGGCGGGGCTCGAAAATCTTCTGAGCGCGTTCGGCCCGCTTAATGCCACAAACGTCGTGGACCCCTCCAAGACGGCCGAGTACGGCTTGACGCCGCCCGCATTTACATGCGCGCTCACCGTGAACGGCCAGGAAAAGCCGATCGTCATCGAGGGCGGCCGTCCTGACCTCAAAGCCGATGGGTACGTGCGCGTGGCGGGCTCCAAGGGGGAGTTCGTGTACTCCGTCGCAGCGATCACGTTTGATCGCCTCTTCCCGCGCGGCAACACCCTATTCGACCTGCCGTCCATTGCGGTCGATCAGAACCAAGTAAGTCGCATCGAGCTCACGCAGCCCGAGGGCAACCTCGTGGCCACGCGCAAAGACGGCGAATGGACGCTCGAACAACCGGCCGCGAGTCTGCCCGTGCAGAGCACGACGCTGGATTCGATTGCGCGTACGCTCGCCGCATGGCGCGCCGCCGATTATGCCTATTCCGAAGCCGCCACGGGCTTGGACGCCGCTGCGCGCGTCGCGAAGTTCACCGACGCCTCCGGGAAGACACACACACTGCGCGTGGGCAATGCCGCGGCGGGCTTCGACGGCTACTATGCGCGAATCGACGACAATCCGCAGCCGCTGGCGATGAGCCGGACCGATTACGATTCGGTCTTTGTCGCGCCGAAGTTCGCCTATCAGCTCGATCTGCTCGAACTCATCGCCGAGAATATCGAGAAGGTAGCGCTGGATCGCCCCGAGGGAGCCGTTACGCTCGCGCGCAATGGCGAGGACTGGACGCTGACCGTTAATGGTAACCCGGAGCCGGTCGACAAGGCGGCCGCCGAGGCCTGGATCAACGCGCTCGCGGCGCTCCAAGCCAACGACATCGTGTTCGGCAAGAAGGCGCTGGACGGTGCTCCGACAGCGACGATGACCATTGGGCTGAAGGACAAGCAGCAGCACGTCATCCGCTTTGGCGCGCGCAGCGACAAGGGCCAGCCCATTCTTGTGGATGGCAAGTCCGATGTCCTGCTGCTTTCTGTGCCGGACTCCGTGGCGGTGCTTCCGCCTGCGGATTCGCTCAAGAAGAAAGAGGCGGCGGTTCCCGAGGCTACGGACGCGCCAGCGGCGACCCCGGCGGGCTCGTAGGCAAGACCCTCTGTCAGCCAGCATCTCGCGAAGGCCTTCCCTTAGGGGAGGGCCTTCTTTCTTTAATTTGACGGATGTAACTCTAGTTTTTGCAATGAATTAACCGAGAAATCCCTGTGTCGCAACTTGACAGGACTACTGGTTTTAATGGATAATCTTACTGAGCGGAGCAATTACGCAAAGCGAAGAAGGACGTAATGCATGGCGATTTCGCTTGCACAGAATGTTGTGCCAGTGAACGCCCAGGCGTATCGGCCGGGGGGCGTGGTGCCGCGCCGCATCTCGAAGCCCGCCACGTCTCCCGTGCCCGAGTCGCAATCGCTCTCCAATACTACGACTTCCAACGACCGCCCTCAACCGCCGAAGGCCGGGTTTGGCGAGGGAACCATCTCGGCCCCGATGGCCGCCATGCGCACGCTCGATACAAACTTGGAGCAAGCGCGCGCCGTCGTTCCCACGCTCGCCGAAATCCGCAAGCAGGCCCAGGAGAAAGCGGCGGAAACCATCCGTGCCCTTCAGGCACGCAGGGAAAAGGCGGCGGCCCAACCCCCTCCCACCGTCGAACAGGTGGATATTCCCGTGGTTCGGAAGGAGCCGGAAACGACTGTTGCGCCCAAGGAAACAGCCCCTTCACCGGTGCCGCGCGAGGCGGCTCCGGCGCAGATGCAGTATACCTCTGGACCACGTGGGGACGAACCGGCGGATCGTTTTTCGCCGCCCGCGCAGACCGGACTGGTCTTGGATCTGCTGGGGTAGCGCGTCGTTTCGACCCTGAGCCTCCCTCCTCTTTATTTGTTCCCTTCTCTTGTGCTTCTTAAATCATTTATTTTGAATGTGTTACGGCACTTTCTTTTCCTTTCCAAGAAATCTATTGACATGGTGGGGCAAATCGTGTTTTCATTAGTATAGCGCAATTGTGTCAATAGAGGAGACTCCCATGTTCAGGATTATGCTGGCGGTCTTTCTTACCGCCACGTCAGTGGTCAGTACCGCCTCTGCGGCCGTGGTCTATGTCAACAAGAACACCGCCGCGCCCCCCGAGGGCCAGACCGGCGCAAGTTGGGCGACCGCGTGGAGTTCGCTGCAGGACGGTATCAATACGGCGGCATTCAGCAGCGCTGAAGTGTGGGTGGCTCAGGGTGTCTACGATGAAACTCGGGCCGACGCCGACGGCTCCCTCGTGCTCAAGGCGGGCGTAAAGCTCTATGGCGGATTCAACGGAACAGAGACGGCGCGCAGTCAACGCAATTCAGCCGCAAACGAGACGGTAATCGATGGCGCGACCGCCCGGGCGGGGCAAGCGGCCTATCATGTCCTCAAGGCCTCGTCTATCGTCGTGGGCACCATTGTTGATGGCTTCACGATTCGCGGCGGCGCTGCGACCAATCCGGACTTTACAGATAAGTTGGTGGGTGGAGGGCTCTATGCCAACGCCGTGGGTGGTCTTCTCGTCTCGAACTGCCTTTTTGAGGGCAATATCGCGGCTCGCGGCGGCGCGGTCTACACTCAGGTGGGGATTGCGGGGGCGCTTCGATTCGAGGACTGCACGTTCGATAGCAACCGCGCCGATTTCACCGGCGAAGACATCCTGAATGGCGGTGGTGCGGTTTACGTCTTTGGCGGTGGACCCGTCTTCGACCGGTGTCTATTCAAAAACAACGACGGCGGAATGCGCGGCGGGGCGGTGTGCCTGGAGAGCACTACGTCAACGAGATTCGCGAGCTGCATTTTCCAGGGGAATTGGGTGGATATCGCGGATGCGTTGGTGTCGCCTCGCGGTGGAGCGATCTATGCATGGACGAGCAGCGATCTAGCGGTGTTGAACTGCACGTTCTATCAGAATTCCGCACCGAACGGCAGCGCGATCATGATAGATGCCGGGACGGACGGGGAACTAGGGAATTCGATCCTGTGGGGGAACACCGGGTCGGAACAGGTCTCCGGCAGCGGACTGACGATTGACTACTGCGACATTGAGGATCAGACGCCCTCGGGAACGAATATTCAGGCCGATCCTTTGTTCGCCGATGCGGCGGCGGGGGACTTTCACATTGGCCCGTCGTCTCCCTGCTGGGATGCGGGAACAGCAGGTTTCGGCGTCACGACGGATTTCGACGGCGTCCAACGGCCGATGAACCTAACCACCGATATCGGCGCGTTTGAAGTGCGCATTGTATTCGCGAAAAAGGGTGCCCTCGGCCCGGCGCATGATGGACAAACATGGACCACGGCTTACACCTCGCTGCAAGACGCGCTGAACGCAGCCGAGGCCGCAGGCGGCGCGGATGTCTACGTGGCGGCGGGTACGTACAACGAATCGCGCCCCGACGCCTCCGGTGCGTTGGTGTTGAAATCGGGCGTCGCACTGTATGGCGGCTTTGACGGGGTAGGCGTCGACGTTCTGGCGCGCGATCCCTCGGCGAACCCGACGATCATCGACGGCGCGACAGCGCGCGCCGGGGCGGCGGCATACCATGTGGCTATTGGCGCGTCGGATGCGGTTCTGGATGGATTCACGCTGCGCAACGGGACCGCCTTAGGAACCGGCGTGAACGCGTTTGGCGGCGGTCTGCTCAATCAGAATCTCACGGGAATGCAAGTCAACAACTGCCGCTTTGAAAATAACGTGGCCACGCGCGGCGGCGGTGCGTACAGCTACCTGTCCGGCGTCGAATATAGCAACTGCACGTTCACGGCAAACGCGGCAACGCCGTATGAAGGCGGCGCGGCGTATACCGACGGCGGCACGAGCGTGTTCACGGCATGCACATTCACCGGCAACACCGCGGCAAAGGGCGGCGCGCTTTACAACAGCAACGTCAACGGCACTTTCTCGCAGTGCGTTTTTGACGGCAACACAGCGGGGAACCGCGAGGGCGGCGCGGTGTACAACCGTTACGGCACGCCGAGTTTCGCTCGCTGTGCGTTTACAGACAACAATGGCAGTACCTATGGCGGCGGCGTGTACAACTCCGAAGTCACGAATGCCTCGTTCGTCAACTGCATATTTCGAGGGAACCAGGCGATGATGCCGTCCGGTAGCCTCAATCCGGTCGGAGGCGGTCTGTGCAACGACAACACCACTTCCGCAGCCGTGGTGAACTGCACGTTCTACGGCAATTCGGCTTCTGACGGCGGCGCGTTGGTTAATCTCAACGGCTCCAGCTCGGCCGTCACCAACACCATCGCGTGGGGAAATCCCTCCGCATTTCAGGTGACGGGAAGCGGCCTCACGTTAGCGTATTCGAATATTGAGGACCTTGCGCCCGAAGGCAGCAACATTCAAGCGGATCCCTTCTTCACAGATGCGGACAATGGCGATCTGCACTTGCAGAGCGATTCGCCCTGCCGCGATGCGGGTACGGAGGTCGGTGCGCCAGACGACGACTATGACGGTCGCGAGCGCCCCATCGGGAGCGCCACCGACATGGGCGCATATGAAACGTTGATCTTGTATGTGCGTCCGGATGCCGTCGCGGGGACGCCCGATGGACTGAGTTGGGCCACGGCGTACACCTCGTTGCAGGATGCGGTTGATGAAGCCGCGCGGCGCGGCGGCGCGGAGATCTGGGTTGCGCAAGGAACCTATGGCGAACTCCGGGACAACTTAAGCGGCGCGCTGATGCTGTCCTCAGGCGTGCGGCTGTATGGCGGTTTTGCCGTGAACGACACCCAGATGAGCCAGCGCGATTGGGTCACGCGTCCCACGACGATCAGCGGGGACACCGCACGTGCGGGGAGCAAGGCGTATCACACCGTCATCGCGGCCAGCAACACACGCCTCGACGGATTCTGGATTACCGGTGGCGATGCCACGGGCGATGCGGTTATTCCCAGAGGCGGCGGGTTCTTGGCCAAGTCTGTCTCGGATGTCTACGTTGAAAACTGCCATTTCTCGGGGTTGAAAGCCTCTATGGGCGGCGCGGTCTACATGGAGGACGCGACCGGCGCGCTCACGGCGTGTACGCTCGAGAATAGTCAGGCTATGGATGCGCCCGGCGGCGGACTCGCGCTCGTGAGTTCGTCGATCACGGTATCGCGTTGCCGCATTGCGGACAATCAGGCGTGGACAAAGGGCGGCGGCGTCTACACAAGCCAAGCGCCGAATTCGGTGTTTGAGAATTGTCTTTTCTACGGCAACGTTGTTTCGGGCGGGGCTAAGCTGATACCGGCGCTTTCCATCGGCGGCGGCCTGTGCAACAACACGGGGTCCACCCAGGTTGCGGTCCGTTATTGTACCTTCTACAACAATTCCGCGGGGTCCGGCGGGGCGATTGCGAACGAGAGCGGCGCTTCTATTGCGGTGTCGAACTCGATTGTCTGGAACAATCCTTCCACCAATCCTATCGCGGGTTTCACGATCACCGTCGAGAACAGCGACGTAGAGGGCGGGTTTACCGGTACCTCGAACCTTAACCTCGATCCGAAGTTCGTTTCCGCGTCCGCGGCCAACTTCCTATTGGCCGAAGGCTCGCCCTGTTTGGACATAGGGTCTGGGCCAACTCCGGACACCGACTTGCGCGGCATCGCCCGGCCTCAAGGAAACGCTCCGGATATCGGGGCATACGAGAGCCGCACGTTTACCCTGAGCATGCAGATGATTGGCGCAGGCGAGATCACGCCCGCCGCGGGGGCCCACTCCTACTACGAGGGAACGCTTGTTCCGGTGACCGCCGTTCCCGCGCAATACTGGAGCTTCTCGTCTTGGGGCGGCGGCGCGTCGCCTGCGGACAGCGCCAGCGCGAGCGTCCAGATGGTGAGCGACCTGACGGTGACCGCGCTGTTCACCTTGCCACGCGGCAGCATTCGCGTGACCTTCCTCCCGCCCGAGGCCGTGGCGGACGGCGTGCAGTGGCGCATTGATTCAGGTCCTTGGATCAATAGCGGCGTAACGTACACCAACGTCCCGTACGGTGTGCACACCCTGTCTTTCAACACCGGGACTGAATGGGCGCCGTTGTCATCAGAGGAGATCGTGCTCGACGTGAGCGGCCCGCTCGAGCTTACGCGCACCCTGGAGCCCGCGAACACAGTGGATGTGAACCGTGATGGCTCCGTGAACGTGAAAGACGTGCAGGAACTCATCAACGTGATTTTGCAGTTGTGGCAGGCGCAACCGCGCGACGATGTAAACCACGACGGGAAGGTGAACGTCCTGGACGTTCAATTGGTCATCAACGCCCTGCTGCAGCTTTCACGCTAAGTAAAGGGCGCTGAAACACGTCCCGCCCTGGGACTGCGCCATTCCCGGGGCGGGACGTGCCGTTACTTTCGGCGGTATTCGGCCGAGACCGTGCTTGCCAGGCCACCGCGCGGATTGCACTCAATCGTGACCGTCATGCTTCTCGGCGCGCACGCCGCAACCAGGTCTTCTAGCATGCGGTTGACCAGATGCTCGTACCAAATACCCACGTTTCGGTAGGACATCAGGTAATACTTGAGGGCGCGCAGTTCGAGACAGCGCTTGTCCGGCACGTATCGGATCGTGACCCGCGCAAAATCCGGGAGCCCCGAGAACGGACACACCGAGGTAAACTCGTCCGTTGTCGTCAACACGTCAATCGGGCGGCCGCGGTATTCATAGTCAAAGCATTCCAACACCCCGGTGTCGATGGCTTCCGGCCCCTCAAACGGTACAGTCCGGTCGAGCGCCTGGAATTCCGATTTCGCCGGTGCGGCGTGTTTCTTGTCTGTCCTCTTCTTCATGTCCATGCTCCATGCGCGGTTTTTAGCGTTCGCTGCCGAACTGAAAGCATAGCACCCTTGCGCGGCCAAGAGAAACCTCGCTTCTTGAACGGTCGTTCCGCGCAGTATATGGTCTCGGAGGGGAAACGGAGGCCTATGGAACTTATCGCCACATGCCCGTGCGGTCATCAGTTTCGCGTGTCCGAATTCGCCGTGGGAATGCGCGGGCGCTGTCCCTCGTGTCGCGCCCCTCTCACGATCACGGAAGACCTTGTCTGCCCCGCCGAGCACGAATCCGCGCGCCCAGTTCCTTCTCCTCAGCCCGCGCCTTCTATTACGCCAGCCCCTGAGGCGTCCGCGCGTCCCAAGAGCACTTCGGGCTGCGCACGGTGTGGACGGAAATTCCGCGGCGACTGGGACGTGCACACGACATTTATTGGGACCGTTTGCCATATTTGCTACAACATCCTCGGTCAGGAATCCGCGTTATCCAGTGAGACCACCTCGGGCACGGTAGCCCCCGTGGACAGTCTGCACTTGGATATCGAGCCTCTTACCGCCGATGCCGCGCGGCCACGACGCACAGAGGCATGGACTCTGCGCGAACGGCTCGGGCTTTCCGAGCAGTTGGAGCGACGCCTTATTCTCGCCGCAGCGTTGTTTATCGTCGCGCTGGCGGCATACTTCTTTCTCACCGACGGTTTCAGCGTCGAACCGCCGCCGCCAGAGGTCGCCGCGCAGGAAGCGGCGAAACGTCTCAATCCCGCCGAGCTTTCCACCGGGGCGAAAGTGGCTTTCTACGGCATCAAGGTCTCTTGCGGTTTTCTAACCACATTTTTGGCTCTTTACGGGCTGTTGCATTGGATCGGCCGACTGCCGAACGACACCGTGTTTGCCAACGTGATCGCGGTGGGCGCGGTAAGTCTGCTGCTGGGCTTTGTTCGGCTCTTGCCGGGAGGAACATATCTCGGCTTTGCGTTGGTGTACTTTCTCTACGACCTCGACTTCACCGATATCCTCAAACTAATCCTGCTACAGATAGTCGCGGCAATGTTTGTCGTGCTGATCGAGACCGGTCTCATGGGCCTGCTTGCACTCGCGATCGGCCTTGCGTGAGTCTGCGATTTACACGCCAAGGACAGCACGCTCCGCGGCCCGGCCAAGGTCGGGAAGGTGCAGGGTCTGATTCACCAAATAGCGGATGGCATTCTTCTTCACGTAGTCCTTCAGTTCGGGAATCTCCAGAATACTCTCCACGCCGAGGGTGACCTGTCCGGCATGCACCCGAAGTAGCCCCTGTGCTTCAAAGAAACTCAGCGCTTCGAGTACATCCGGCTTCGGGTCAACCTTCGCGGCGGGATCGATGGTGCGTTTCGGAATCGCAGTGAAAATCATCCGCACGTCCTCGACGTAATCGTCGACGGGCCGATCCTCGGTCCGGGCATGCACACAACGCAGAAACAGCACGTTCGCCAGCGCCTGCGCCGCGTTTACCTCGGTGTAGGTCGCCATCGTTTCCGCAATCTGAAAGTCGAAGGCCCGCTGCGCTACGCGATCCGCATTCTCCGGAAGGTACTGCGGTGTGCCATAGACGACGGGCGATTGGCCGTTCACCGGGTTCCATGTGCGGACCATCGGGATCACGGGAACGCGCAGGCCCGGCTTGCCGCGCTGCGCATGGGCAACGAAAAACGATACGCCGCCGGGTTCAGTAATGTTGTCGCGGTACTCGAAGAAGACGCCCGAGCGCGAGCGGGTCGCTCCCGGAAACATGCCGAACGACTTGCCTTCTTGCAGAGTCTTGACCATGGGTTTGAGCTGGCCCAGCGTGACATTGCCCCGATCGATCAAGAACCCGCCCATACGAATCATGAAGTCGTTGTATCCCACGAACTTTTCGAAGGGATACCCCTCGAAAAAGTCATTGCGCATCAGGTATTGGATCGTATGGCCATCGTTCGTGGCCATGTAGATGCCCTCGAACATGACCAGCGGGTCGTCGGCGCGCGCATGGTTGCCCACGAAGATCGCCGGCCCCTGCGCCGGAACGTTTTCCGCGCCGGAAATGCGTAGTCGGCCCGTCCAGCCGAGCAGATCACGCAGCACACGGATCAGATGCACATGCTGACCAGTAAAAGCGGGCGGACGAACCAGCCCAGCGCGATACGCCAAAAACCTCGCCACCAGCCACAACGTCGCAGTCCAATGTATAAATCGTTTCATGGCCGGGATTGTAGTCAGGGCGCGCCGAAGAGGCAAGCCCACGTTGACCCATGTCCGTACGGAGGCTACCATTGTGCAGGAATGTAGGCAGAGAAGGGATACGATGAGCAATTCACAAAACGAGATACTATCCGCCGCGTTGCAGCGGGCGGTGACGGAGTCGAGTAGTCCGGGCGGCGTGGTGTACGTCGGGCGCGGCGCGGAGACCTTGTTTCATGGAGCGGTGGGGCAGCGGTGTGTGAAACCCGAGCGTCTGTCCGCCGAAAAAGACACGATCTACGATCTCGCTTCGCTCACGAAAGTCGTGGCGACGGGCGTGGCGGCGATGTTATTGGTCGAGGCCGGCGAGTTGGACCTGGACAAACCGCTCTCGGCGGTGCTGCCGATGCCGGAGTTTCGGCGTTTCACGATTCGCCATCTGATCACGCATACCTCCGGGTTTCCCGCAGGGCACCCGTTCGTGCAGGACTGCACAACCATCGACGAGGTGGTGCGGCATTGCGTGAGTATTGAGCCCACCTGGAAACCAGGCACAGGACGGCGCTATTCGGACATCGATTTCTTGCTGTTGGGGCGCGTGGTCGAGGTTGTGGCGGGGGACCGCCTCGACGCCTTCTGCCGCAAGCGCATTTTCGAGCCGCTGGGGATGACGCGCACCGCGTTCACGCCGCCGAAATCCTGGGCGGCGGACTGCGCGGCAACGGAGCGCGATCCCAAAACGAAGGAGATGCTCCGCGGCGTCGTGCACGACGAGAATGCGCGGGCCATCGGCGGTGTCGCGGGCCACGCGGGATTGTTTTCCACGGCGGGAGACTTGGCGAAGTTCTGCCGTGCCTTGCTTTCGGGTAAGTTGCTGAAGAAAGAAACCGTCGCGGAAATGACGCGCGTGGGGCAAGTGCCTCTGTATCCTTGGCAAGGCCTCGCGTGGCTGGTCGACCCGTGGTACGGCGGCACGATGGGACACTTGCCTTCGCGCGCGGCGTTTGGGCACACAGGGTGGACGGGCACCTCGATCTGGATCGATGGCGATACGGGGTTGTTCGTCATTCAGCTTGGCAACACGTGCCACCCCTCGAGTGCGCAACGCGACAACGGCGCGTTCCGGAAGACGTTTCACGACGCCGTGGCCAAAGCATTCTACCCCGGAAAAATGAACGTGCACACCGGCCTCGATCGGCTCGTGCACGACGGCTTTGAACCGCTTGCGGGCAAACGCGTGGCGCTGCTCACGAACCTGGCGGCGGTCGATCAGCTTGGACGTTCGGTGTTGGACGTTCTAGCCCTCGAACCGCGCGTCAATCTGAAGCTGATCTACGGTCCCGAGCACGGCCTGCGCGCCAACGCCGAAGCGGGCGAGAACATCAAGTCGGAGAAGGGCGCGGTGCCCGTGGTGAGTCTCTACGGCGATCGCAAGCGTCCCTCCGAGGCGGAACTTAAGAGTGTCGACGTGCTGGCGATCGATCTGCCTGACGTTGGCGCGCGTTTTTATACTTATATGGCCACGATGCGCGACAGCCTGATTGCCTGCGCAGAAGCCGGCACGCCGGTGGTGGTGCTGGATCGTCCGAATCCGCTCGGCGGCGAGATTATGGAAGGTCCCATCGCCACGCGCACCGACCTGCTGACCTCCAGCGCCGCGGTGCCCGCCCGGCACGGCATGACGTTGGGCGAGTTGGCGCGCTTCTTCGAGGCGACGACGCTAAAAGGGATGAAACTGAAGCTGAGCGTGCTGCCGTGCGACGGATGGCGGCGCGAACTGCTCTTTGCCGACTGCGCATTGCCTTGGGTACCGCCGTCACCCAACATCCCTACACCGGAGATCGCACTGTTCTACGCGGGCATGTGCCTGTTCGAGGGAACCAACGTCAACGAAGGCCGAGGCACCGAGACGCCCTTCCAGGTTTGCGGCGCACCGTGGCTCGACGCAGAGAAGGTGATCGCCATGGTCGATCCCATGGACCGCCGCGGATGCACGCTCGAAGCCACCCAGTACACGCCGGTGTCGATTCCTGGCAAGTCCGCCACACCACGCTACATGAACGAGAAGTGCCAGGGAATCCGCGTGAACCTCACCGAGCCTGCCACGTTCCGCCCGTTCACGCTCGCTGTCGCCCTCGCCACCGCCATGTACCGCCACCATCCCCGGGAGTTCGAATGGAACTCCGGGTTCGATACCCTAGCCGGCGCGCGCGAATTGCGATCACGCCTCGAGGCCGGCGAGGCCCCCTCGACCGTCATCGCAGGCTACACCCAGGCCCTGCGCGCCTTCGACCTCACCCGTCCGAAAATATACCCGGCGTGAGGCGTTCTTTGGGTGATATAGGGTGCTATCTGCGCGGTTGAGTGCTTGACAGCCGTTCCGATTTTCTTCAAAATCAGCGTTCTTCCGATTGAATATACAGAGAGGCGCGAAGGTAATGCATGCATTGAAAGTCCTGGTGAACAAAGCGTTGCGACAAATCGGTTATTACGTGACACGCGTTGATTCGCTTCCAAAAGATTTTACGGAAGATGATGTTGCGCTTTGGCGCAAGGTTGCTCCCTATACTATGACGAGTCCAGGCCGTGTGCACTCTCTGTGTCAATCAGTGGAATACGTCGTGAAAAACGGAATTCAAGGAGATTTCGTCGAGTGTGGGGTATGGAAAGGGGGGTGCTCGATGGCGATGGCATTGACGTTAATGCGCCTTGGAGACACTTCTCGCCGACTTTACCTCTACGACACCTATGATGCGGGGTGGCCGGAGGCGGATGAATCCGATGTGACTTCAGAGGGAGTTCATGCGAGTAAGCTTTGGACTGAGTCGTTGGCGCGTGGGGAAACCCCGGATACGTTGTTTGCAAAGTTTTCGGCGGTGCGTGATGCGATGGCGTCTACGGGATATCCTATGGAACGAGTCCATATGATTCGGGGTAAAGTGGAGGACACCATTCCCAATGAAGCGCCAGAGGAAGTGGCAATCCTGCGCTTGGACACCGATTGGTATGCATCCACCAAGCATGAACTGGTTCACCTCTATCCTCGTCTCGCCAATCTCGGCGTTTTGGTGCTAGATGATTACGGCTACTTTCTCGGCGCACGTAAAGCCGTGGACGAGTATTTCGCCGAACGTAAAATCCCGCTTTACTTACAGCGGATTGACGATTCGGGATGCCGCGTAGCCATCAAGCCATAGTGCTGAGGAATCCCCAGATAGAGGCAAGACAGCGAATGCCTTGGAGACGGTTCCGATATGGCGTTAGGCGATTTAGATAAAGTACTTACCTTGTGCCCAAAGCACATAGAAAAGAATAAGCCGGGCCAGCATAGTGAGATGCCGTTGGATCTGTAGGCTGACCTACGCGACATAGTCAAGTCCAACTCCGCTTTCCAGCTTCTAGGCCATTGTGTCCCGAATCGCCGGGTAAAGCGAGGTGTCTTGGGCAAGTCCTAATTGCTCAAACAAAGGAGGGTATTAGGGAAGCACCCGGTGGGTGCATGCAGTCCCCGCGCGAGGGATTTTGCAATCTCCCGCACGGTTGGCGTAAACGTTCTTGCGGCGAAAGGCGGGTCTGGCGCAAGCGTGTTGAATCCGCGAAGCGGATGATGGAACGTACCCCAGGGTGGAGCAAAGCGGAACCCTGGGGTAGCGCCCTCAAACAGAGAACCCGCGCAGCGGGTGTGAGAATCGCCTTCTTGGAGAAGTATTTCATTTTCTAACACCCCGTTCCGGGGGTTCTTTTCTTTGGAGGGCCTACCCCGGGTTCCCTTCGCGGCTGCGCCGCTCCGTTCCACCCGTGGCTACGTTCTGTCATCCGCTTCGCGGATTAGAGACAAGCCTTTCCGCGACACAACGCCCCTGACGCTTTCTCTGAAAGTTGTCCGGCGATTTGGGCGTGTCCTCCGCCTTGTAACTCCTGGCCGGGACTGGTATTCTTCGCCGGTCAACGGCCTTCAAGACGCGGCGGGCGATCCGCGCGGACCGTTCAGGCCACAAACATCCACTTCTCACGGCAAGGGGCAAGTACATGAGCACGGTGTTGATTATCGGCGCGGGCGGCGTCGGCGGTGTGGTCACTCACAAGTGCGTTCAGGCCAAGGAGGTCTTTTCGAAGGTCGTCCTGGCGAGTCGAACGTTGGCAAAATGCGACGCAATCAAGGCACAGTTGGGCGGAGCGATTGAGACGGCCCAGGTGGATGCGGACAACGTGCCGGAGTTGGTGGCGTTGATCCGGAAAGTGAAACCGGACGTGGTGGTCAACGTCGCGCTGCCGTATCAGGACCTGCACATCATGGATGCGTGTCTTGAAACGGGCGTGCCTTATCTGGATACGGCAAACTATGAGCCGCTCGATCTGGCAAAATTCGAGTACAGTTGGCAATGGGCGTACCAAGATCGTTTCCGCGAGCGGGGAATCATGGCCACGCTCGGCTGCGGGTTCGATCCGGGCGTTACGAATATTTTCTGCGCACACGCGCAAAAGAACCATTTTGACACCATCGAGTACATCGACATCGTGGACTGCAACGCGGGCAACCACGGCCATCCGTTCGCAACAAACTTTAACCCAGAGATCAATATCCGCGAGATTACCCAGCGCGGGCGGTATTGGGAGAGCGGAAAATGGGTCGAGACGGACCCCCTGGAGATTTCGGAGACGTTCGATTTCCCCGGCGTTGGCCCGCGCAAGGCGTATCTGTTGTACCACGAGGAACTGGAAAGCCTCGTACAGAATATCAAGGGTCTCAAGCGCATCCGCTTCTGGATGACCTTCGGCGAAGCGTACCTGACCCACCTGCGCGTGCTCGAAAACGTCGGCATGACGCGCATCGACCCGGTAATGTACGAGGGGCATGAAGTCGTGCCCATCAAACTGCTCAAGTTGCTTCTGCCGGATCCCGCCTCGCTGGCCGAAAACTACACGGGCAAGACGAGTATCGGGTGCATCATCGAAGGTCTAAAGGATGGCCAGCGCAAACGTTTGTTCATCTACAACATCTGCGACCATGCCGAGTGCTACAAAGAAGTGAAGGCGCAGGCGGTCTCCTACACCACCGGTGTACCGGCGATGATCGGCGCGATGCTGATGGTCAAGGGGATTTGGACTGGAAAGGGCGTCTATAACGTCGAGCAGCTCGACCCGGCGCCGTTCATGGACGCGCTCAACCGCTGGGGCCTTCCCTGGCACGAGCAGTGGTTGCCGGTTTAGGACGGCTATCCCCAGAAAAAGGGCAAGCGTGGGAACGAGACAGCGTTCCCACGCTTTCTTAGCGCCCCTCACCCTGCAAGGCTGGGGTCCCTGCGCTGGGTTGAAAACTAGATTTCGAAGCAACCCTTTCGGGCCGGCAATGCTACGTTCGCTCGATGCCTACATGCTCTTTCCGTACATATATGTCGAACCTTGTAGGCAGCGATCAAAAGTATTCACATTTCCCACAAACTCGCGTCGCATATAAGACGTCTGTAAGCGGCGTTTGGTGACATCGCTATATTTTCGAGTTTTTGCTTTTGCTTCCGAACCGCCCCCCTTGCTGAACAGCGCTTCTTAAAGTATTCTGCCGAAGGTTTCCGGAAGAGCGCGCCTCGTGAAAAATGTGCGAGGGTCAAGGCCTCGACGCCATGAAGGAAAGGCTTTCAGCCGGGAAAGGGTGACTATGCCAGGGAAGAAAGCGGGTTTTACCCTCATCGAACTTCTGGTGGTCATTGCCATCATTGGTATTCTGGCGGCGATTCTGCTTCCGGCGTTGGCGCGCGCGCGTGAAGCGGCGCGGCGTTCTTCCTGCGCGAACAATCTGAAGCAGTTTGGCATCATCTTTAAGGTGTACGCGGGCGAGAATAGGGACAAATACCCGCCTCACACCAATTGTCCGCCTACGGGTTGGCCGGTCTTCGCCTATAACGGCGTCTCAATCTATCCCGAGTATTGGACGGAACCTAACAACGCAATTTGCCCGTCCGATCCTCGCGCGGATTCCTTTGCGGAAGGGCTGTGGGAAGGTTCGGAGGACTATGCCGATTTGGTGAGATCCGTGGCCAGCAAACATGCGCCCGGAACTCCCGCGAGCGACGCGTGTTACAACGCGGTGCTGTCGTTAAGCATCTCCTACCTCTATCTTCCCTGGGCCGCGGACGACTGCTCCAAACTCGCCGATATCGCGATCACGATGATCAACTGGGAGATGTTCCATTTCTATGGTCCGATCCCGGGCGAGGTCCTCGACTACGACCGTGCGGGACCCGATGGAACCGATATCTGGGGCTGCACGTTTCCCGTCACGTATTACCACAAACGTTTCAACGGCGATTTGGCGGGAACGGACGGTGCGACAAACGGGTACGTGTTGGCGCACCAAGAGCCCGGCGAGACGCGCGATAGCGACGATTCCGGACATCCGTTGCCGTCGGTGTATTACCAGGTCAAGGAAGGCATCGAGCGGTTTTTCATCACCGACATCAATAACCCAGCGGCTTCGGCGAAAGCACAGAGTCTGCTTCCCGTTATGATGGACGCATGGAGCCTTGGCGTGAGCGGCAACACGCTGGACGCGGGAGAAGTCCCTTCGGCCCGCTTTAACCACTTGCCCGGCGGAGCGAACGTGCTGTTCATGGACGGACACGTGGAGTTCATACGCTATAAGACAAAGTACCCGGTCATGACCGGTCCTTCGGGCACCTTGGGGGAACTGCTGGCGGCGGCGCTCACCCGCGCCGGAGGCGGCGGGTAATAATTGCGTAACACCCTAGAAAAGTTTCCCTTGTGCGTCGCGATCTGGCACGTGAAGACCCAGGTGTTGGTACGCGCGCGGCATGGCGACGCGCCCTTGCTGGGTGCGCTTGATGAAGCCGATTTGGATGAGGAATGGCTCATGAACTTCCTCGAGCGTCTGCGCTTCCTCGCCAATCGCCACGGCAAGCGACGATAACCCGACCGGCCCGCCGCTGAACCGTTCGATCAGCGCGTTCAGGATGGCGCGGTCCATATCGTCGAGTCCAAGCTCGTCAATGCGCAACATGCGCAGTGCGGCGTCCGCCATTTCGCGCGTGATTGTGCCGTCGCCCTTGACCAAGGCATAGTCGCGCACGCGGCGCAGCAGTCGGTTGGCGATGCGCGCGGTGCCGCGCGACCGCGAGGCGATCTCGAGTGCGCCGTCGGGTTCGGTGGTGACATCAAGCACCCGCGCCGAGCGTAGCACAATACGCCGCAATTCTTCAGGCGAGTAGAACTCGAAGCGGCAGTTGTCGCCAAACCGTGCGCGCAACGGTGGCGTTAATAGCCCCGCGCGCGTCGTGGCGCCGATCAAGGTGAACGGCTTGAGCCCGATCTTCATCGAGCGCGCCGTCGGGCCCTTGCCAAGCATAATGTCGACCTCAAAGTCTTCCATCGCCGAGTACAGCGTCTCCTCGACGGCGTGGTTGAGGCGGTGGATCTCGTCGATGAACAATACGTCGTGGTCTTCCAGCGACGTCAGAATCGCCGTGAGGTCGGCCTGACGTTCAATAACCGGCCCAGACGTGGCCTTAAAATCCACGCCCATTTCGTTGGCGAGAATGCGCGCCAGCGTCGTCTTTCCGAGCCCGGGCGGACCGCAGAGCAGCAGGTGATCGAGCGGCTCCTTGCGGGTTTTCGCCGCAGTGATGCCAATCCGCAGCTTTTCCTTGATCGGCTCCTGGCCGGGGAAATCCTCGAGCCGCTGCGGGCGAATTTGTTCATCAAAGACGCGCTCATCTTCGATAGGTTTCGGGTCAAGCACTTCGTCGTGCGCCATGCAGTTACACCTTTGCCATCGACCGCAGCGCGGCCTTCAACACGTCTTCGTCGGAAGCGCCCGCGCCCAGGGTCTTGCGGGCGGCTTGTGCGGCCCGGCGGGCCTCGGGCAACGTACAGCCCAAGGCGCACAGCGCGGCGATCGCGTCGTCTCGCTCGTCGTCATGTTCGGCCTCGGGCGCACCGAGAATCTCATCCAGCTCCGCGTCTTGGCCGAGCTTGGCCTTCATTTCGAGTATGATCCGTTGGGCCATTTTTTGTCCCACGCCGGGGACGCGCTTGAACGCGGCCACGTCATTGGTCTGCACGGCGCGGGCAAATTCCGGCACGCTCAACCCCGACAACACCGCGAGAGCCACCTTTGGCCCGACTCCGCTGATTCCGAGCAACATGCGAAAAAGCGTACGCTCGTCTTCGCGCAGGAAACCGAAAATCTGGAACAGATCCTCGCGGATATGGCAGTGCGTGAGGAGGATAACATCCTGCCCCTCGGTCATCTTGCGCTGAACCGAGGCAGGAACCCATACCTCATAGCCCACGCCGCCGACGTCCAGCTCGATCCATGCCGCCGTCTTGCGCGCCACTTGTCCTCGTAGAAAAGCAAACATGACAGCATGGTAGAGAGTTTTCCGGGCAATTTCCACGACAAACAAATAAGGGACATGGTATACTTCTATTGTCGCCAAATAAGAGGACCGAGCGATGCGAACGGTCTGTGCTTGGTGCAAAACGGAGCTGACGCCGCTGCCGTCCGGGACGCCCGTCCCTGAAAACGGATTGGTCAGCCACGGAATCTGCAGTTCCTGTGCGGAAAAGATCTTGCAGCAAATGGGCACGCCGCTTCACAAGTATCTCGACACCTTAGGTGCGCCGGTCGTGTTGGTGGATTCGGATGGAGTGGTGCGAACTGCAAACAGCTTAGCTCAGGACCTGTTAGGCAAGGAACTGGTCGATATTGAAAATCTGAAGGGCGGCGATGTTTTCGAGTGCATTCATGCTTTCGAACCCGGTGGTTGTGGCGGTACCACTCACTGCAACGGCTGCGTCATCCGTAGGACCGTAATGGACTCTTTCCGGACCGGTCTGCCGCATCTGCGTGAGCCGGCCCTCCTGACTCGCCGAAATGGCGACGGTAGTCAAGAGACGACCCTGCTGATCTCCACCGAACGCGTCGGGCCTGTTGTGCTGCTTCGCGTGGATTCAATCTCGCCAGGCGAGTAGGCCGCATTCATGAGCACGCCGCAGCGATGGGCCCCAAAGACGGCAAAAAACTGCTTCTTCCCGCTCGCCTCGCTCCTTGTGATTCTGCTTTCTGAGATGGAGAGATATCTGTAGAGATTGGCGCACTCGTGTGCTAGACTTCCGTAGGCAGGGCGCTGGAAAGGGAGCCGAAAACACCGTACTACGGTTGTGATGGAGGGAGTTCCATGCGGCTTTCCACGAAAATCGTCCTGCTTGTGCTTCTGTTCGTGATACCGCTGAGCGGTGCCATCATTTACTTTATACTCACCGGACTCAACAAAGACATCCGCTTCGCCGAACAGGAGCTTCGTGGGAACACCTACCAGCTCGCGGTGGAGGACTTCTTTGCCGCGGTCAGCGCACACCAACTGTCCGCCTTGCGCGCCAAGCGTGACGGCTTATCGTCGACGGCTCTTCGGGAAGCCTCACAGAGAGCTGATGAGGCGCTGGCCGAACTGGCAAGAGTCGATCACGAATTAGGCCTCCAACTCGATTTCACTCCGGCCGGACTGGAGAGCCGAGGAAGGGCGGACGCCCATTTTCCTAAAGTGGCAAAGGCATGGCAATCGATCGCCGCAGCGAACAGCAACGCCGATCTGCGCGAGCTTTCCGATCGATACACACCGCTCTGCGCGGCATTGCGTGCGATGGTTGCGCAGGCAGGTGATACATCGAACCTGATTCTAGATCCAGACCTAGATAGCTACTATCTTATGGATATAACGCTTCTGGCCTTGCCGCAGAGCCAAGACCGCATTCGGTCCATCGCCGCATGGCTTCTGTCTTTACCCTCTTCCGGCGATCTCGCCCCCGCCGACCAAGTAAGACTCGCTGTGTACGCGGCGATGATACGCGAGGCGGACCAGGGACGTATCAGCGGGGATCTGCAGACCGTCCTAAATGAAGATGCGAAGTTCTACGGCAAGAGTCCCACCGCCGAGGCTAATCTGACGCCAACCATCGAGAGATATTCCAGCGCCGTGCTTGCGTTGGCGCAAGCGCTTGAAGATGCGTCAAAAGGAAAACCAGACTTTTCTCTGCTCGCGACGTCCGCCGAAAAAGCCATGCAGGCCAGTTTTGACGCTATGGAACCGAGCATCAAGGAACTCGACATGCTTCTGAATAGTCGCATTGGCGCTATCCGTGACAGTCGCTTCCTCGCCCTGCTTACCACATGCCTGCTGCTTGCAGTCGCATGCGTTGGGGCGGCGTTCTTCCTGCGAAGCATTACGGCGCCGCTGTACAGGTTTATTGCGCAAACTTCCGAACATACGCGCCTCGTTTCGGGTGATGCGAGACGCGTCGCCACATCAGGCCGGGCAATGGCCGCACGCATTCTTACCCAGGCCTCAAGCCTCGAGCAAACGAGTGCCGCAATTTACGAGATGGCCTCGGTCACCCGCGAGAATGCCCGAACGGCAAGCACCGCGATGTCGCTCCTAACACAGGCGCAAGCGGCCGCAGAGGAGGGTGCCCAACGCATCCGCATGCTGGAAGACAGGATCCAGCGTATCGCGGCGGAGGCCGACGAAACCATGAAGATTATCGGGACAATTCAGGGCATCGCCGCGCAAACCAATCTGCTTGCGCTCAACGCTGCGGTCGAGGCTGAACGGGCCGGTGAAGCGGGCCGAGGGTTTGCCGTTGTCGCGGGCGAGGTGCGCCGGCTCGCGGAACGCTCGTCGGACGCCGCGAAGGAAACCTCAGCGCTTATAGAGTCATCTCGCAAACAGACCCAGAGCGGAGTTGAGGCTGCGCACAGTGTTGTCGAGCTCTTCGGGCGCACGCGCGATGCCCTCGGACAATTGGGGCACCTTGTCGTCAGCGTCTCGACCGCCTCGGACGAGCAAGCGAAAGGCTCGGAGCAAGTTAGCCTCGCTGTAGCCGAGATCGATAAGGCGACTCAGGCAAACTCGGCGCTCGCGGATGATGTCGCAGACTCCGGAAGCAAGCTGCTTCGCCAGGCGCTGGCCCTGTCGGGATCGGTCCATGTCCTCAAGATACTAGTAAAGGGGCATGCCGCTGAAACGGCGGGGGCTGCCTCCTCCGAAAGCTGAACCGACCAAAGCCGACCCCGCGAATTTCTGCGTGAGGGCGTTAGCCCCACGGATTTCGGTTGTTCGTGCCGCCAGGATGACTGCGCCTCGGTTCGAGTAGGGCCGACGCCTTTCGCTACCGCAAGAGCGTTTTCCCCGTTTCGCTATCGAGGATCACGGTGGACCAAGGTTCGAGGCTGATCTTCACTTTCTTGCCGTTATGTAACGTCAGGGTCCGTTTGCCGCCGGTTTCGGTGTGGATCCACAACACCCCGCCGCCCGCGCTCACCACGTCGTTCTTTTCGTTGTAGATGTGCGCGCCGGACTGCCGGAAAATCTCCCGCATGAGGGGCGGGTGTTTCAGGGGCAATGCCGAATACCACACGGTAGCTCCGTTGATCTTCTTGCGGGCCAGCGCCACCTCGACCGAACCGCCATAGTAGGCAAGCGTCTCCGCCTCGGAGTCGACCACCTGGAAGGTCGGCGCGGTCCAAGCGTCTCGGACGCGTGCGTCGATCCGCGTTTCGGGAAACTTCGGCGTGATGCTGCCCTCGCGCAGGAGCAGTTGCGGCTGCAGGTTCACCGTGGACTTCTCGATCTTCATTCCCACCGTATCCGCCACGCGCTCCGTGCTCAACCGTTCGCCGTCCACGTAGCCCGGCGCATACACCCACACCACCGTCCGCCCCGGCGTAACCACCTTCTCTCGGATGAGCGCGCGATGCGCCTCGCTCAGATACGGTGTGAAGCCGAACACCACCGTCTTGTACCGCGACAAATCAACGTCGCCAAGGTCGTTGAGGTGAACCAGGTCAAACGCAACGCCGCTTTTGTACGCGCCCGCCACCGTCTCGTTCAATGCCTCAAGCGACAACGTCTCGGTGCGGTCCCAATGCGCATCCTGGTTGTACAAGGACAGGTAGTGCGGCGCCATGTAGTAGAAACATTCGGTGTCGTAAACGAACAGAACGTCGGCGGGATTCGTGTACGGTTTGTCCAACAACTCCCCGGACAGTTTCAGCAGTCTGCCCGTCTCCTCCTTCAACGCGGGATGCGCCCACCACTTGCCGGCCCCCTTGTCGCCACCGGGGCCGAAATCAAGCCACCACATCCCCTGCCCAAGCGTATAGCAGTGCGCGGTGTTCCGGCGCATCGCAGCGATGTCCCCTTCGACCGTGGTCGGGTAAAAGGGCCCAGGGCGCTGGAAATTGTCACCCACGTGTGTGGGATGGTCGTTCTCGTTGAGCCAGAGTTTGCCGTGCATGCGCAGGCTTTCCCATAGGCAGCGGTAATGGCCCGAGCCACCCAGAAAACGCGAATCGAACTCGTAGCTGAACGGCGACGACAGAAAATCGATATAGGGCGACTCGATCACCCGCTTCATCTCCAAGTGCCCGCCCGACGCCTGGTGCGTGAGATGAAGGAAATAAGCGTGAAACGTACCTACAATAACCGGGCGCGTCCACGCCTCTTTCGCGATACGGCAAAACTCGATGGGAACGTCCGCCACCAGCTCCTGGTGACATTTGTAATAGTCGATCGCCTGCCGTTCCTTCTGAGGATCGCGGAACATCCGCTCGGAAGTTTTGAAGCGCTCCGGCACCCCCGGGACCTCGGCCGTGTCGAAGGTAACGTCGGGCTTGTTCCACGCGCTTCGCAACGCGTCGTCCGTCGCATACTTCGCGCGCAGCCATTGCCGAAAATGACGCGTCATGGCGGGACCGTTATCCGGCTCGAACTCGAACTTCGGGTAAAACCACTCGTGCCATTCCCCACCGACGACCAACAACCCAAACACCGCGTTTCCCTCAGGCGACGCGGATAGCTCATGCAACAACTTTCGTAGTTGCTCGCCGGTGTCTCGACGCCAGACCTCTGAGGCAAAGCTAGGCGTCTTCCAGTTATCTGGATTTTGGCGCACGCTCTCAGGAATCTGTGTACCTGCTCGCAACGTCCATCCAATCAGTTCCTGCGGGTGCTGTTCTGTCCACCAGCCCGGTGCCCACACCACTACGCGCAACAAGACGCGGGCATCGGGCCGCACCTGTTGGATGGCGCGAATCTGACGCTTCACGCGCTCGACGTCCAGCCCCTCTGGACGCCAAATCCCGCCGAGCGAGACCTGACACCCAAACAAGCGATACCCTTGACTGGCAAAGTCCCGCAGCGTTTCCTGTGCTTCTGGCCGCCAAGGCTCGCCGGAGGGTGCTCCCATGAGGTGATAGATGAACGGGGCTTCCGGCTTGCCGTCAATGAAAATCGTCTGTCGCCCCATATACGGACCCACCCAGGAACCGCTGTCCGCGCCATGGGCCGCCAACGAGCAACCGAGGAGAACCAGAGAGAGGCCGACTTGCTGTATGTGCATGAGGAGATCCTTTGCTCAAAGCGAACTAATTTCAATCAAGTAACGACTATATTAATCAATTTCTGCTCATAAAACAACCCGAATCCATATCGTCCACCGGAAGTCGCGAAGCCCTTCTGCCTCGGTTCCGGGCGTTTGAAACGAAATATGCGTGGGCTTAAGGCGAGCGCTCCGGCCATTAATTACAGCAAAAACACCTGCGAGAAACCAGATGTAAGACGCTCACAATCTGGGGTTTGTTGAACGCTCCCGAGCGTCGCTTGACCGCTTCCAGGGCAGAACGTACAATACTCGCTCAACGGACGGGGCGTTTTGGCCGCGAAACGGGGAAAATGAGGCGCTTTGTGGTAGAGGCGCCATTTTTCGCGGACGGCCCGGGCGGCGCGCCGTCACGGAAGGAGCGAGCCATGGAACAGCGATTGTACAACTTCTCGGCGGGCCCGGCGGCGTTGCCGCTCGCGGCACTGGAAAAGGCGCAGCGCGAGTTGCTCGTATTGCCGGGGGCCGGAGCCTCAGTCATGGAGATCAGCCATCGCTCGAAGCAGTTCTCGGCGGTGCTCGAGAAGGCGAAGTCGAATATCGCGCAGTTGCTCAAGCTGCCGAGCGAATACAAAGTGCTGTTCTTGCAGGGCGGCGCGTCGATGCAGTTCTCGATGATCCCGATGAACTTCTTGCGCGGTTCCAGCGAAGCGGCCGATTACTTGCTGACCGGGGCGTGGGGCAAGAAAGCGCTCAAGGAAGCGCGGAAGGAAGGCCCGACGAGCGTCGTGTGGGACGGCAAGGAAGAGGGGTACTCCCGCGTACCGGCGCAGTCCGAACTGAAGCTGAATCCCAAAGCGCCGTACTGCCACATCACCTCGAACGAGACGATCGAAGGCGTCGAGTTTACGGCGTTCCCTGACACCGCAGGCGTGCCGTTGGTGTGCGATGCGTCGTCGGACTTTCTGTCGCAGCCCGTGGACGTGCGCCCCTTCGGCTTGATCTACGCGGGCGCGCAGAAGAACGTCGGTCCGTCGGGCGTAGTGGTGGCGATTGTGCGCGAGGACATGCTTGCGCGAGTGCCCAAGGGCTTGCCGACGATGCTCGACTACGCGATGATGGCTGAGAACGATTCGCTGTACAACACACCGCCGACGTTTGGCATCTACCTGATTATGCTGGTGACGGATTGGCTGCTCGAGACCATTGGCGGGCTCGACAAGATGGCCGAGATCAACCGCCAGAAGGCGAAGATGCTGTACGACGCGATCGATGCGAGCGGCGGCTACTACCGCGGACATGCGCAGGCGGCCAGCCGGTCGATCATGAACGTCACGTGGCGTCTGCCAAGCGAAGAACTTGAGGCAAGTTTCGTGAAGGAAGCCAAGGCCGCGGGCCTCGATGCGCTCAAGGGCCACCGCTCCGTCGGCGGCATCCGGGCGTCCATCTACAACGCCATGCCCACCGAAGGCGTCAAGGCGTTGTGCGATTTCATGACGGCGTTCAAGGCGAAGAACGGCTAGGCTGTCTCAAAAACAAACAATGGGGACACCCTTTCCTATGAGAGGGTGTCCCCTTCGCTTCTTTTTGCTGTTCTAGTTGCTGGTCGTGCCCTTGAACGAGACACCCCAGGACATCGAACGGAGGAACGAAGAGAGATTGACTAGCAATTCTTCAACGAACTGAAGGATCGCCTGGAAATTGGAGCCGCTGACGGCGACCGCCGGGGTCTTCGATATAGCGCGACAATGCGTGCGATGCGTGTTCATGTTTCTTCCTCGTGTGTTTCGCGAACTAGACGCGACCAGATCCAAAGATAATGAAGAATATCTCTCCCAGCGACGAGAAGATATTCAGGAAAAAGTTCAACTTGTCGGTGAAATTCGAGGCCATCTGCGGCTTGCGTGTAATGAGCCTGGTGTGCTTCATCCCATTTTCTCCCTGTGAAATCCTACTACGTCAACGTTCCCGCTTTTCGCGTCTTATAGGCCTCGAGTCCCATGAGCAAACGAATAAGCCATGCCGCCACAGGCCCTTCTTCCAACACAGCGGCGCGGCTTAATGCCCGCAGGTGCGGCCCCTTCGCGGACGCGCGTTCAACATTCGAATCCGACACTCTGGGCATTACGTGCTCGGATTGGCCTTGCGATCGAGCAGGTCGTTCACGGCGATCAACACGTTGACCAGGAAAGTCTTCCACGTGATAAGCGGATCCGAGGTCGCGGCAAGCGCCACACGCGGCTGACTGATCGACTTCAGATGCATTTTCATGGTGGTTCCCCTTAATGCTACCCTGCTGTGTGTACGGACGAACTTCCGCGCCGTCCTGCTCAGCAGGCTGCTGTTTCCGCCGTATACTATACCCGCCCTTGTATAGGGTGTTTCAAGTTCCTGCCAGCGCCTTTTCGCCTCGGGGATTCCCTGCGCGGCTCGGTTTTTGAACTTCTCCGGCGCGCCTGCTAGACTTTCGCCCATGTTTACGCGCAACAATGACGTTTTCGGGGGTGCAGCGGCAGGCGGTTTCCATTTCGCCTGCCGTGCCTACGCGCGCGGCTAGCTTCCCGTTTCTCGCGGCCGGACGGCGGGGTTCGGCCTTTCCTTCGTCAACTTTACAAGATCATTGGAGAATGCCATGACTCTATTCGATGAACTCCGCTGGCGCGGAATGCTGAACCAATTTACTCATCCTGAACTCGAGCAGGTGCTCGAGAAGGAACCCATTACGCTCTACTGCGGGTTCGATCCCACTGCGGACAGCCTGCACATCGGCAGCCTGCTGCCGATTATGACCCTAGTGCATTTCCAGCGCCACGGGCACCGGCCCATCGCGCTCGTGGGCGGCGGCACGGGGCTCATCGGTGACCCGAGCGGAAAAGCGTCGGAGCGTACGTTGCTCGATAAGGCTCAGGTCGACGCGAACCTGCGAGGGATTCGCGCGCAGCTCGAACACTTCTTGTCGTTCGAGGGCGCAAACGCGGCCACAATGGTGAACAACGCGGACTGGTTGTGTACCTTGCCGTTGGTGGACTTCTTGCGTGACATCGGAAAGCACTTCTCGGTCAACGTGATGTTGGCCCGCGACAGCGTTAAGCAGCGCCTCAACGACCGCGACCACGGCATTTCGTTCACGGAGTTTTCGTACAGTCTGTTGCAGGCCTACGATTTCTTGCACCTGCACGACACGTGCGGCTGCCGGTTGCAGGTCGGCGGCAGCGACCAGTGGGGCAATATCGTAGCGGGTATGGACCTCACTCGGCGGCTGCGCCAGGCGGAAACCTTCGGGTTGACCATTCCGCTGGTGACCAAGGCCGACGGCTCCAAGTTTGGCAAGTCCGAATCGGGCAACGTTTGGCTCGATCCGCGCCGCACCTCTCCGTACAAGTTCTACCAGTTCTGGATGAACCAGACCGATGCGGACGTGGGGCGCTTCCTGCGCTACTTCACGTTGCTCGCGCAGGAGGAAGTACTCGAACTCGACCGCCTCACCGAGCAAGAGCCGGAGAAACGTGCGGCGCAGCGGCGTCTCGCGCAGGAAGTGACGCGTCTGCTTCACGGCCAGGCGGCGCTCGACGACGCCGAGCGGGCGTCGCAGGCGATGTTTGGCGGCGATGTGACGGGGCTGAATGAGGCCACGCTCGAGGACGTGTTCGGCGAAGTGCCGTCGTCGGAGATCGCCGCGGCGGAACTCCAAGCGCAACGTCCGCTGCTGGATGTGCTGGTCGAAGCCGGTGTGTTCAAGAGCAAAGGCGAAGCCCGGCGCTTAGTACAAAATGGCGGGTTATACCTCAATAGCCGCCGGGTGGAATCGGAAGGCGCGTTGCTTGGCTCCGATTCGCTGTGTTCGGAGTCGCTCGCGGTCGTGCGCACGGGCAAGCGCAACTATCACCTGCTGCGCTTCAAGAAGTAACCAAAAGCACTCGGGGGAACTCACTCTTCCAAGAGGAGTTCCCCCGAGTTTCTTGCTGACCGCTTACTTCTTTACAAAGAACGGGACTCGGATTTCGCTGAGCGACAGCGGAAAATCTCCGAGATCGGTGGGGTCGAACCCAAACGTCAGTTCGAGGCGATCGTCAAAGCCATCGCCGTCAGTGTCCGACAGCGTCGGATTGGTCGCAATTCCATACCTTCCCTGAATCTCGTCGAGATCGGAGATAAAATCGCCATCGCTGTCCGCCAGCGTCGGATCGGTGACAAACCCCAGCGTTCCGTTCGTTTCGTCATAGTCGCTGATTCCATCGCCATCCGTGTCCACGTCATCATCCGTGATCGTGATCGTGGCCGATGACGGCGATCCCAGAACGGCGCTCGACGGACTGCTGAGCGTCACCGCGAAGGTCTCTGAGGACTCCAGTGCGCCGTTGTTTAGGAGCGGTACCTCAAACGTCTTCACCGTTTCCAGGCCCGTGAACGACAATGTCCCGGACGTATCCGTATAGTCGCTTCCCGCGACGGCGGTCCCGTTGCTCGTCGCATACTGCACTGTGAATGTGGAAGCGCCCGGCGCGGCAGTGAGCGCGACGGTCACGGTAACCGAACCGGCCGCCTCGCTCACGCTGTAGGAACCCGGAGAGAAGAGAAATGACGCCGTGGCCGTGCCGATGTCGAAGGTCATCACCGCGCCCGACGCGCTCACATTCGAGACGTTGATTCCGCTGGGCGTGCCGTTTTTCAGATTGCTGTTTGGGTTGGTCGATGCGTTGAACGTACTGTTGTTCCCCGCGCGGAAGTAATCGGCGTCGCTGCCCCAGCTTCCGCTAACCAGAGAGTTCGATCCGTCCGCCTGTTCAAGGGCAATACCGGCATTCGTTGGATTCATGTTGATTGAGTTGGTGAGACGAATGTTCGTGTCGGTAAGAATGCTCCCATCGCAATGGTAGACGGCAAGACCGCCTTGCGAGCCGGGCAATCCCGTGTCGTAGCCGGTCTGCTGGCGATTCTCTATGACAAAGAACTGAGACGAGGCCACGGACGGGGCGACTCTGACCACGGCATTGTTGCCGTTCGCCGCCGCGAGCGCGAATCCCTGATTGACCGGGGCCGTGACGCTGGTTACCTGTGCCCAGCCGAGCCAGCTCTTGAGAAAACCGTCAACGTGCGTGGGCGAACTGCCCGCCGGACTTCCTCCCCACGAACCTCCGGCCATCAGCGAGTGATAGCCAAGCCCGCTCCAATCGCCACCGCTGTCGGCTCCATCTACGTCGTAAAGATCCGGCAGCCCGATGTCGTGTCCCAACTCATGGGTCATGGGGCCCATAGTCGCACGCGTGACCCCGCCGAACTCTGAGCCGCAATAGCTATAGCTGGTGATGTTCTTTCCGTCCGAATCCGTGGCCGGAAACAGCCCAGAAATGCGCGGCGTTTCCCAGTACATGTGCGCCCACGCCTCGGGAGCGCTGGAATCAAAATAAGAAGTCTCATCTCCCGCTTGGTAGATCAGGAAATGCAATTCGTCTGCTTCAATCGTGCCCGAATTGTCCGTGTCATACGAGGCATAGTTGATGTAGGGATTCGCCGCGCGAATCGCCTGGACGAACAACGTCGGAGAATTCGCCCCTGTGACTACGGAGGACATATTGAGTGAGGACACCTGCACGGGGCCGATCACGCCGTCGTTCGCGGTACCGTGCGACTCCGTCGCGGGCGCCAGCGTCAACGCCCCCCGCGAGACCTCCGTATAGTAACCGGCCATTTCCGTGATACGCGAACTCCAGAGCGACGCCGTCGGATAGGCAAACGTCACCCCTGCGGAGGTGTTCTCGATCAGAATGATGAGAACTTTGTGCGTGCCTCCGATCGGAGGCGCGGGCGGAGCCTGAAGTCCTTGCGCGGCCGCCGCGCGATTCGCCGCCGCGATTTCCGCCGATACGATTGGATTCGCGCCGCTGCCTCCAAACGGCGGAAGCTTGCCATCCACACTGAGGCATGCCCACACCGGAGAATCGGTGCCAAGGGAGAGAAACACGCCAACGGTAACAACGGCAACAAATCGCGGAAGGAAACGGAAACAGCGGGAATAAGAGCCGGGACGTGCGCGATATGGCATGAAATCTTTCCTCATTTTCTTACTGCGCCAAGATAGACTATGTCGAGACACCTGCATCTTCCCCGAACGGAAGATGCAGGCTCACAGCCTACACCTAAACTAAGGTATTCCTATCGGGCAATCCTGTCAATCACTTTCTCGAAAACTCAGAATTCAAAGGCAATTTTTCTATACAAAAAGACGAAATTGGCGGGCTCGAATGAAAAAGGGGAGGCCGCGCAGCGAGGACCGAACACTCCGGGCAAGGCGTTCGGACAAGGGAGCCAGCGTGCACGCTGCGCGGCCGAAACTGAACGAGGTCGTCTCAGAAGATGAGCAACCCCACGTGACCGAGAATAAAGCAACCACTATGCCAAACTACCGCCCCCAGTTGCCTATGTGGTAGTTCGTTGAAATAAAATGAGTTATGGTGATTCCATCTCCGGAGTCAAGGTGATTCTCCAGATGGAGGCTACCAAATTGTAGTGAAAAAATCATCACCTAACCGACAGGTGCCTTTTGGCGCTAGAACGGAATCTCGTCCTCGTCGCTATAGACCCGGTCGATGGTTTCGGCGGGATCTTCGTACTGCGTGGGCGCAGGCTCATCGTCCATGCCCGAGGCAAGATCGCCGAAGTGCTGGAGGTCGCGGTCAAAAAGCAGATGTAGGAAACCGGTGGGGCCGTTGCGCTGCTTGGCGATGTCCAGGCGGATAATTTTCTCGACCTCGACCCCCGCGCCGTACTTGGATTCGAGTTCCTCTTTCCTGCTCGCGGGCGGGCGCGAAAGCATGAGCACCACGTCGGCGTCCTGCTCGATGGCGCCGGACTCGCGCAGGTGGGAAAGCTTCGGCGTCCCCTCGTCATCGCGCTCCGCCTCGCGGCTGAGCTGAGACAGCGCAATGACCGGCACCTGTAGTTCGCGGGCGAGCCCCTTGATAGAGCGCGAAATCTCGGCGATTTCCGTCTGTCGGTTTTCCGCGCGGCGTGTGCCCTGCATGAGTTGAAGGTAGTCGATGATCAACAACTCAACCGGTTCGACTGCCATTTGACGTCGCGCCTTGGATCGAATCTCGAGCACGCTGATGTTCGGGGTCTCGTCGATGAAGATCGGCGCGCCGCTGAGTTTGCTCGCCGCATCCTGGAGCTTGGGAAACTCGCGGTCGGCCAGAAATCCCGAGCGTAACCGTTGGGAGTCGATACGGCCTTCCATGCACAGCAGACGCTGGACGAGCTGTTCCTTGCTCATTTCGAGGCTGAACAGGAGCACGCCCTTTTTCTGCCGAACGGCGACGTTCGCGGCGACGTTCAGCGCGAATGCGGTCTTACCCACCGACGGCCGCGCGGCCAGGATGATCATGTCCGACTTCTGAAAGCCCGAGAGTTTTTCATCGAGTCGCCGAAATCCGCCCGGCAGCCCGGTGAAGCCCGACTTTGCCGCGATAATCCGCTCGATGTTCTTAATGCTCGCGCTAAGCAAGTCGCCGATGCGATAGACGGGATGCGTCTGCCGCGTTTCGGCGATGGAGAAAATGTTGGCTTCCGCGCGGTCGAGAAGACTCGTGACGTCGTCGGCGCCGCTGTACGCTTCGCCGATGGCGTTGGTGCAGACGGTGATGAGCTTGCGCAGAATCGAGGACTCGAGCACGATCTGGGCGTAGTACTCGATATTTGCGGATGTCGGTACTGCCCCAACCAACTCGGAGATATAACTGGCCCCGCCGATGTCTTCCAACGTGCCTTCGCGCGTGAGTTGCTCGACCAGCGTTACCGCATCGATGGGGATGCCTTTACGAAAGAGGCCCACCATCGCGTCATAGACGGATTGGTGGGCCCCCACATAGAACACGTCCGAGGCATTTTCGCGCAGCAGTTCGACTGCGGTGCTGATCGCCTCCGGATTAAGCAGCATCGCCCCTAGCACCGACCGCTCAGCCTCTACGTTGTGCGGAGGCATCCGGTCGAAGACCGTCGGGGACGATGACGCTCGTTTGGTCACACTGCTATTCCGCGGCTTCCTTGGCCTCTTCTTCCCGCTCTTCCTTGCTCACCCACACCTTGATCTGGGCGATCACGCCCATGCCGATGTTCACCGGCACGGTGAAGATGCCAAGCGACTTGATCGGGTCTTCAAGCTTGATGCTCTTCTTGTCCACCGCATAGCCTAGTTCGACCAGTTTCTCGGCGATGTTCGCCGTCGTCACCGAACCGAACAGTTTGTCTTCCTCACCCGCCAGCATCTTGAACTCGAGGGTCGTGCCCTCCATCTTCTTGGCCAGCGCGGTGTACTCCGTGCGGCGCTTTTCCTCGCGCCGCTTGATGATGCGCATATGGTGCTCGATCTCACGGCCACTGCCGGAGTTCGCCGCCACCGCCAGCTTGCGCGGAATCAGAAAATTACGCGCGTAGCCGTCGGCCACCTTGACGGTCGCCCCCATCTGACCAAGATGGGCTACGTTTTCACATAGAATCACTTTCACGGTCATGACCTCCCTTGAGACTTCTTCACGAAGTCCCGTGTGTCACCGATCGTCGCGGTCATCGTCGTCGCGGTCGCGTCCCTCCAAGAGCCGCCGCCGCGCCAGCGCCAAGGCGTTTACCTTGCGCCGGAACTCAAACCACGTATCGAACAATCCGGCCATCGCCAACAGCAGATGGGTCTCCCTAAGCAATAGCGCCCAAATCATCAACGCCGCGACCAGAAAATGCGGCCGCAGCACCGTGGTCGCATAGGCCAGTACGGACAGGCCGTTCAGCCAGTACACGACGCTCAACACGATCAGGGCGTTCCAACTCGACCAACGCAGCGCCACGTGTGGCCAACGCTGATCGGCGAACCAAAGACCCACCGCGAGAATCAACACCCACGCCAGCCAGTCCGGCGGACGTATCGTGCGGACGAATCCGCCCTTGGGCAACGTGCGCGCGCCTTGACGCCGCAACCACCACGCCGCCGCCGTCACCGCCAAGCACGACAGAATCAGCATGGTGCCGATACTGCTGCCCGGGGCCAACGCCGGGATGTTGTCCTCGAAGAATCGCAGACTTTTCAACTGTTGGTCGAGCAGCGCCGGATCGACATCTTTCGCCCGGCTCTCGATACTTTTCCGAAGCCACTCGATCCCGGTCATACTGGAGGACAACCAGCCCGTCCAGTCGCTCGCGATCGCGTAGAACTCCAGCATTGCGCCCGCCGCCGTCACTGCCGCGACGATGCGTCCGTAACGCCACCGCTTTCGCAGTCCGAAGCCGAGCACCACGCCCAACGCCGCCGCTCCAGCATAGGCCACCGCGGCATACGCGCCAAGCGCTACGTCATGCCGCGCCCACAGGGCCAGTAAGCCCGCCCCCGCAGCCGCCGCGCACAGCGTTCCGGCCCGGCCCGGCCACCCCAGCGCGATGCAAATCGCGACGGGCAGCGGAAACAAGGCCTCCGCCACGGGATTGGGACCCACGAGCAACGTGGTCGCCAGGGCCATGCAAAACAGCCCGACGGCCAACAACCCGAACTTCGCTAATGCGACGGGCTCTGCAGCGGTAGTCCCCACGTGGGCGTTGCCCAACCTGCCCCGAAGGGCGATCTAGTCGGCCACGAACGGCAGCAGCGCGATCTGACGAGCCATCTTGATGGCCTTGGTCAGCATGCGCTGATGACGCGCCGTCGCCCCCGTGATACGGCGCGGAATGATCTTGCCGCGCTCGGTCACGTAGTGCTTCAGCATGCCAACGTCTTTGTAGTCGATATAAACGACGCGGTCGACGGTCAGCCGCGACACTTTCGGTCTGGCTGGCCCCTTCCTCTTCTTCCGGCGCGTCTTCGCGCGCGAATTCGATTGCATACGTGCCATGGAATTCAGTTCTCCGTCCCGTTAAAACGGGATGTCATCCTCGGGGAGCGGCTCATCTTGCGGACGCGATGCCGCCGGACGTGGAGCGCCGCCTCCGCGGTCCTCCCAATCCAACATCTGGATCCGCTGTGCCCGAACTTCAATGCTCGAGCGCTTCTGACCCGTGTTCTTGTCTTCCCACTCGTCGCTGCGCAGACTGCCTTCGACCAGGAGCGGGCGACCCTTACGGAGGTTTTGTCCGCAAAACTCGGCCTGCTTGTCCCAGACGGTGACATTGATGAACAGCGCGTCTTCTTTGGTCTGTCCGTCGCGATCGCGATAGCGACGCGAAACCGCCAGCCCCATCTTGCACACGGCCATGCCCGAAGGCAGGTAGCGCAATTCGGGATCGCGCGTGAGACGGCCTGCCAACAACACGCGGTTCACTTCCGGCATGCGAAGGTCCGACATGAACATTCCCCTCCCGGTTTAGTCGTCGTCATCATCCGAAGAACGGCGGCCACGGGGCCGATCGTCCTCATCATCGTCATCGTCCGAATCGCGCTCGCCGCGTGCGGCTTTCTGCGCGCTCGCCTGGATCTCAGCCTCCTTGCGGATCTGCTGCTCTTCCTCCAGGCGCAACGTCTTCTCATCAAAATACACGATGAGGTGCCGGATGATGTCGTCGCTCAACTTGATGCTCGCATCCAAGCTGCTGACAAACGACGGGACGGCTTGGAAACGCACCAGGACGTAATGTCCTTCGGTGAAATTCTTCACCTCATACGCCAGCTTGCGTTTCCCCCAGATCTCCGAGCGCACGATAGCACCGCCTTGCGCGGTTACCTGGGCCTCGATGCCATTGGCTATCGTCTGGACCTCTTCGTCTCCCTTATCCGGGCGGACGACATAGAGCGCTTCGTAAGTTCTAAGCTTCAACTGAATTCACCTCCTTCTGGTCTTGGTTGTTTTGCCGGGGAACTCTCCCCCGGCACGAAGAGGAACTATAGCAGATAGACGGTCCCCGCCTCAACGTTACGATTGGGGGGGCCAGTAGATTGGCTAGGCCAAGATCTTGGGCAGATTGAAGTGGACATCCTCATCTATGCCGTCGCTCTCGATTACCTCGCTCGGCTCACGGCGCGACAAATACTCGACGACTTCCTCCACGAGATGCTCAGGCGCCGAGGCGCCGGCGGTAACCAGCACGCGCTGAACGTTCTTGAGCCATTCTTCGTCGATCATCGAAACATCGCTGATGAGCTGGGCTGGTTTGCCCTTGGCCCGGCAGATGTCGGCCAGACGATTCGAATTGGCGCTTTCCCGGTCGCCGACCACCAGCACCAGATCCACCTGCGGTGACAGGGCGTTCACCGCAGCCTGTCGATTGGTCGTGGCGTAACAGATGTCCGCCTTGGGCGGGGCGGTAATGTGCGGAAATTTCCGTTTTAGCGCCTCGACGACCTTCGAACAGTCCTCCACACTCAGCGTTGTCTGCGTGATGTACGACAGTTTTTCGACCGGGGGGAGGTCCAATGCCTCGACATCTTCCTCCGTTAGCACCCGCACCACTCGGCCCGGCGCCCACCCCATCGTCCCAATCACCTCGTCATGCCCCGGCTCGCCAACGAGGATGATCGTGAATTCCTTCGCCGCAAAGCGCCGCGCCTCGTTGTGCACCTTCTCCACCAACGGGCAGGTGGCGTCGATCACTTCCATGCGAAGGCTCTCGGCATGCTCGTAGCGCTCGGGCGTCACTCCGTGCGCGCTGAATAAGAGCACCGAGCCCTCCGGCACTTCCTCGACAGATTTGACGAAAATCGCGCCCTTTTCCCGCAAATCCTTGACAACATGGGCGTTATGGACGATGTCGTTCAGCACGTAGATCGGCGCGCCGTACCGTTCCAAGGCGCGCTCCACACACTTGATCGCACGCTCCACCCCCGCGCAAAACCCTCGAGGACGCGCTAAAATAATCTTCATTTTGCCTCCAAGTCTCTGCAACGAGACGGATTTACTCTCTGTTGGGAATATATCCCTTTTGCTCGTTCCTCCGCAACTCCGGAGGGGGCAAAAAGTTTTGCTTCCGAAATGGCGTGTCTCCGTGTACACTTGCGGCCTTTGGAAGCCCACAACGGAGGATGTTCGATGAAGGTGCATTTGATCGAAGGCGCGGCGGGGTGTGTATACGCGGTTGAACACAATTATGTAGCTATAATTGTAGACGCGCTGCGCGCCAGCGCGACCGCCGCGATGCTATTGGACGCGGGCGCACGGGAGTTGTGGGTGGTGTCTGAGGTCGAGACGGCGCGGGAGGCGCAGCGGACGCTGCCCGGCGCGTTGCTGTTTGGCGAGCGAGGCGGCCTGCCGCCGGAGGGCTTCGACGGCGGGAATAGCCCGCGCGAAACGGCCATTGCGAAGGACAAGACGGTCATTTTCACGACAACGACCGGAGCGGGCCGACTGGTTGCGGCGTGGGGCAGCCATGCCGTCTATATGGGCACGACCCTGAACGCACGAGCGGTGGCGTCGTTGGCGGCGAGTCACGGGCGCGATGTGGTGGTGATTCCGGCGGGCCTGGCCACGGACCCGACCTTCGACGCGCAGGAGGACTGGGCGGCGGGCGCGGCGGTGGCGGCGTTGCTTCCTGGCGAGCCGGGGGAGGGGGCGGAGCGGTTCGCGCATTGGCGGAGCCGGATCGAGGCCGAAGGGGTCGAACGGTTGTTCGAGACCGCCCCGCATTCGGAGAAACTGCGCCGAGTAGGACTCGATGCCGATATTGTCTACGCGGCGCAATACGACCTCACAACGGCTGTGCCCCAGGCGGTGGAACGGAACGAGTGGGGGGTGGTCGTTAGGCGGGCGTAGCGGAGCCGCGGCCGAGTTTTCGGCGCAGAACCTGCTCGAGTTCGGCCAGTTCGGGCAGGCGCAGGGCACGGCAGAACCCCAGATAGGCGAGCCCGGCGACAACGACCGGCACTACGACGTCGACAAAGCGTAGTGTGAACCGGGCGGCAAACGCCGTATCCGCGCCTTCCTGCCCGAGCGCGCCGTGGATGTTCACGTAGGCCGCGTACGCGATGGCGGCCATCATGCCCCCGGCGATCCCCATGCGCGCCAGCCCCCAGATGAACTCGGTGTCCCAGAGCGGACCGACGCGGCGCGCCAGTACGAGGTAGAGTAGGGCGAAATTGACGGTAAATGACAACGTCGTGGCGATAGCAAGTCCGCCGAATCCGAGCGGCCGCACCAGTAACACGCAAAACACCACGTTGAGCAGCATGCTCAGCGACGCGATCTTTACGGGCGTCTTGGTGTCCTGAAGGGCATAAAACCCGCCCACCGTCACTTTTACCCACGCAAATGCCAACAAACCCGACGCGTAGCACGCGAGCGCGGTCATGGCGTCGAGGGTCTGCTGCGGGCCGCGCTGGTGCCACTCGAACAGCAGGCGCAGGATCGGCTTGCTCAATACCATTAGCCCGAGCATCGACGGCAGGATGAGAAAACAACTGAAGCGAAGCGCCTTCTTGAGGGTGTACCGCATCTCATCGTAGTCGAGGCGTGCGCCCGCGCGGGACAGTCCGGGCAGAATCGCCGCCGATACCGCAAACCCAAACATGGATAGGGGCAGTTGGGTGAGGTGGTTGCCCAGGGCGAGCGCGTTGACGGCATGTTTGCCGATGGCGGCGGCAAACGTCAGGTCGACGAGTTTGTTGACCTCATTCGCGGCCTGTCCAATGAGTACAGGCACCATGAGCCAGTAGATTTTGCCGACACTAGGGTGTTTCCCGCGAAGCGCGGGCCGCCACACGCCCGTGTATTTGCCCATCGCCCACCAACTCACCGCCACGTGCGTGAGCCCGCCGATCCACACGCCGAGCACAAGGGCATAGACCGGATCGCTGAACCAACCGCGCACGAATGGCACGCAGCAGACGATCAGAGCCACGTTGAGCAGGGCCGGGGTCCACGACGGCGTGGAGTAATGCCGAACCGCGAAGAGCGGCCCCATCGCAAAGACCGCCATGCCGATCAGGAACAGATAGGGGAAAGTCCAACGCGCGGCAGAGATCATCAGCGCGATGTTGCTTTGGTCGAGCGGCGCTCCGCCGGTTATCACCTGAAGCTTCTCTGTTGCGGCCAGAGGAATCTCGACAAACACCACGCCCAACACCGTAAGCACGCCGAGGATAATGATAAGGCGGCTCCACGCCAGCGCGACAACCTTCCGAAACTCGGCCTCTCCCTGCTTCTCCTGCACCTCGCTGAAGACCGGGATAAACGCCGCGTTCGCCGCACCTTCGCCCACCAGATCGCGAAACATGTTGGGCAGACGAAACGCGACGAGAAAGGCGGCCAACGAGGCTTCGGGAATCAGCGTGAACGTGACAATGTCGCGCACTAACCCCAGCACCCGGCTGCACGCCGTGCCCGCGGCGAAAACCAACGCGTGCCACGAGAAACCCTTCTGCGCGGCGCTCATGGCTTGAACCGTTTCGCGAGCAGCAGCGCCAGCACCATTCCTGCGGCACAAAGCGAGAAAATCAGCGGCGCGATGCGCGGCCCGGGCACCCATGGTAATTTTGCTGGCGGGGGCACGGGTAACGACGCGGCAATGCGATCGCCAACACCGACGGCGTGTCCAGCCGGTGCATCCTCAATGGCAGTGAAGCGACCGTAGGGATCGAACACGCCCGAGCGGCCGGTGTTGGCGACGTGGACCATTGGCAGGCGCGTCTCGATGCTGCGAAACCGCGCGATCTCGAGTTCCTGCGGCAGCGCGCAACTCGCGCCAAACCACCCCAAATTCGTGATCACCACAAGAAACTCCGCGCCTTGCGCGCGCAGTCGTTGCGCCATCGGCGCGAACAGCACCTCGAAACAGATCAGCGGACCGAAGCGCGGTCCGTTGACGCCGAAAACCTTCGGTTCCGTGCCCGGCGTGAGGTCGCTCATCGCCGGGACGACTTTGTTGAGAAAGGGCAGGATTTTTCCGAACGGCACGTACTCGCCAAATGGCGCGAGATGCGTCTTGTCGTAGTAGCCCACAATCTCTCCGCTTGGAAGGATCAGTGCGCTGGAGTTGTATCCCTCCCCTGTGGCGGGGGCGTCGCGTTGCGCGCCGGTGAATACGGGCGTTTGGCGTTCGCGGGCAAGCGCAGCGATCGGCTCAATCATTTGCGGCTCCGCGATCGGGGCCATCACGAGCGCCTCGGGCCAGATGAAGAGTTCCACCGGTGCGTTCTGCGCGAGGCTGCGCGAATAATCCGCCGCGGACTGGACCATCTCGGTCGTGTAATCGGGGTCGTACTTCATTTCGACAGGGAAATTGGATTGAAACAGTCCGGCATGAAACGGGGGGGCACTGTCGCGGGGCGTGTCCAGCATGCTTGCGCCAACAGCGTGTACAACGACAATGATCGCGACTGCCACCGCAACATGCCGCCATCGCCGCGGGCCTTCGAGCGTTTTCGCGATCGCTACGTTGACCGCCACAAGTATTGCACCAATGAGCGACGTTCCGCCCAGCGAGGCCAACTGCGCGAACGCGAGGTCGGGGCCTTGGCTGTACGCCAGTGCGCTCCAACCGAATCCGCTGAACAACGTGGCCTGCGCGTATTCCATTGCGGCCCAGAACACTGCGAGCCAGAACGCTTCAAACCGTAGATCGTGACGCCGAAGCAGGCTGCGCAGTGCGCCGAACAAGGCCCAGTATACGGCGAGATACGCGGAGAGCATGACGTAGCCGATGACCGCCCAGCCGCCGCCCCAGTAGACATTGGCCATCAGCCACTGCAACAGAACAAGGTGGAAGGCGAGGCCCGCGAGGAAAAATAGGCCTGCGGCGCGGCGTGGCGCGGCGTGGCGTGTTAGCCACAGCACGGGGACGAGTCCCACCCAGGCCAAGAAGAAGAGGTGATACCCTGGAAAGCTCAAGGCGAGCAGCGCGCCGGTGGCGGCACAGAGCGCGGGGACCCAGCGCGCCCACGCGGACGCCTCGGCCCCACCCTCACATTTCTCTTCCGCAAGCGCCACAGCTCTTCCCCGACCCCTAGCAGCCCAACGAAACCTACATGGCCTCCTGCATGATCTTAATCTCTTGCTTGAAGCTGTCCGAATGCCGCCAATCTTTGCCTTCCCAGAAATTGAGGGCGCTCTCGGCCTCGGGCTTGAGGTCACGCAGATCGATAATCGTTGGAGAGATTAGCACATACAGTTGACTTTTGATCGGTTCGGAGCGTCGCGAGCGGAACGGAATGCCGACGATGGGAACCGCCCCCACGATCGGAATGCGCTGTTCGCTACGGCGCACCACGTTGCTGGTTAGGCCGCCGATAACAATCGTCTCGTTGTTGGGTACGACGACCATCCCTGTCTGCGAGCGCGTCGACAGCACGGGCAGGTCCAGACCGCGGATATTCGCCACGCGCGCGATGTCGCTTACGTCCAGTTGCGGCAGGTAGATCTGCACGAGGTTGTCCGATAAGGCCAAGGCGCGCACGCGCATGGTGACGCCGAGATTTTTCCACGCCACATTCAGCGTCGGACGCCCGTTCGGGTAGGAAATGTCCTGGAAGGGGAACTCGCCGCCCGCCTTGATCAGCGCCTGCTCCTTGTCGCGCACGAGCAACTCGGGCTTACTGACCAAATCCAGATCGGAGCGGCGTTCTATGGCGCGAAACACGCCGTTGATCGTGCCATGATCGGAGTCGATGATGTCGAACGTGAGCCCCGCGCCGTTTTGCGTCTGAACGCCATCCGCCAAAGGCGTCTGCAAATCCGGCCGCATAGGTGTTTGACTCGGCGGCGGGGTCGCGCGGCGGAATTGGGGCGACGTGGCATCGGTGATTGGCGCGGGCAGCGTCACGCGGTAGTCGACGTTGGCCGGGTCCATGAGATTCGTGGTAACACGCTCGAGGTTGCCCCCCTGATCGACGCCGCGGACGTAGCGGGCATAGGTCAGGTTCGCGCCCAAATCGCGCAGTCCTTGTTCGCTGATCTCGGTGATCCACACGCGCAACTGAATCTGCTTCACGGAAACGGCCTGTGCTTCGGCCGATCCCGAGGGTGCGGGTTCCTGCGCAAATGCGGGCGCACACAGACATAGCCACAACGCCACTCGGCCCATCCATCGCGCCGGTTGTGTCGTCATTTTTTCGATCCTCCAAGTTCGGAATCGATGCCTTTTTTATCCGAGGGACGGGCAATGCCTTCGGCAATGCCCTGTGGAATATTCGAAATGCCCTGAATCACTCCGCTGATCACATCGGTCGGCGAGGATTTAGGTTTCTCCTCTTTACCGGGCTCGGTGAAGCCGTGTTCCGGCGCGACCGTAAACGAGGGACGCCAAATCTCGGCCTTGAGAATGAACACCAGTTCGCGCCGAGTCTCCGACACGGAGCGATTTCCCAGTGTGGAGGAGACCGGCGAGCCGATAAAGTCGCCTGGCACTAATCGTTCCGCCAACCCCACCGCGAGGTCCTCGGCGGTGGGCAGCCAAGGCATCGTCGTCGTGTTCGAGGTGGTGTTTTTGCGGTACATACCGCCAAGAATCAGCACTTGACCGTGGCGCACCCAGACTGAGGTGTTGACTTGGCGCGTGACAAATTCAGGCACCTGCAACTGACTGGTGCTTGAGCTTCCCTGATTGTTCAAGGCCACGGTGTAACGCTGGCCGGCTTGATTCACCTCGGCCTCGACGTTGAGCATGATGTACGTGTCATTCGTCGTCGCCCAGTTGCCGTCGTCATCGATCGCCTGCGGCACCTGGATCTTCATTTTCACGCCCGTATCGCGGAATTTCGTCGTCTGCACCACATTTACGCCGACCACCACGGTCTCTTCATACGGCACCTGGTCGACGGTCTTGATGATCGTCGGAATGGGCGAACCGAGCATGACCATTTCGCGAGGTTGCGCGAGGATCGACGCGCGATTCTCGTTCACCAACGCTTGCATCGTGACTTCCAGATCGCCGTCGCTTATATGCAAGCGATCCAAAAACACACTGATCCCGGATTGCGTGGAGATGGGAAACGTAAGATCCGCCGTAGTGATTGCTCCCTCACCGCTAGTCACCCGGCCGTAGGCGCGTTCTTTGTTCTTGCGCTGGAAATACGCACTGAGGCCGGTGTCGACCCCTTTTGACGTTTGGTACTCGATCACCTTGACCGACACGTTGACCTGTTGCGGCGCGGCATCCACTGCGGGCAACGTGGCCTGGGCCGCGGGAACCGGCGTCCACGGCACCGGACTGGCGGGATCGATCGCCGCTTGACTCAGGTCCGGTTTGGTGGCGGCCTGCTGCGCCCATGCGGGCCCCGTCACCGCAGTGGCCACGGCAAGCAGCGCGACACGCAGCCACCATTGACGGAACCGCCGGGCGCTCGTTGACCTCATTACGTTCATCGGTCAAAACCCCCTTCGCACACGTACTGAGTGATATTGTTTACGTTGTCGATATTTGTGAACGAAACGGAGAAGGCGCGCGACTCCCGGGGATTCAGGCGTCCAAGCAGAACCGTGCGCGTATCGTGGACCACCATTCCAAAACCATAGATTGTGACGGTAACGCGCGCGCCTTGCAGCGCACGCGCGCCTTGGTTCACCGCCTCTCCGGTCACCGTATAATACTGCGCCGGGTTGCTCCACGATTCACGACGTCCTTTGAAAGAGGCCGTGTTCGTGATCTCAAGCGGGTGGGTCACGGTATCTCTGCGCTGAACTTCGCCTGGGCCGACAACCACCCATTTCCCTTCGGACGTTTCCTGAATACGTCCAGCGAGCCGCGAATCGCTCTTCGCTTCGGGGTGCTTTTCAACAATATGCAGATAGGTCCGCCCTGCCGCCCGGTAGTCGCCTTGCCGCCACAGCAGATCGGCCAGTTCCCATTGCAGGTCCAGTTGCTTCGGCTTCTTTCTGAGTGCGGCCTTAAGCTGGCGAATACGAGGTTCGAATTCCTCGGGGACGTCAAATTTCTCAAGGTATTCCCGTTGAACGGCGCTTAACTCCTCATGCGCCTTCGCGGCGAGCGGGCCATTGGGCGCCAGCTTGAGATATTCCTGAAGCGCACTCATCGCGTCCCGGTAAACCGAAGCGCGATGATACGCCACGCCAAGCCAATAGCGCGCCTCAATCGCGGAAGGGGACGTCGGATAGGAGTTAACCACACTGACCAGACGCGGAATGGCCGCATTAAAGTCGCCAGATTCCACCAGATATTTGCAGTCGGCGATTTCTCTCTGCGCGGTCCAGCTAGGAGTCAGCTTACCGCCGAGATCGGCGTTAGTCGCGACGGAGGGACGTGTCAAAAAAGAAGTCGAACATGCGCCCAATAGAATGGCTAAAGCCGCTACAACCCCCACTCGCGCCGTCCACGTAACCATGCTTGTCCAGTGTCCCCCAGTATGCTGCCAGCCTCACACGAGACCGTTACGACGATGCCGGCGGAGCCGCAGCCGATTCAGCGGGCGCCGCAACCGGCGATTCCTCCGTTTTGGGCGTCTGCTTGGCTTGTTCCGCCTCTTGTTTCTTTCGCTCTTTTTCCGCGCGCGCCGCCTCTTTGGCTTTTCGCGCTTCTTCTTTCTTTCGATCGGCTTCGGCTTTTTTGGCCGCCTTCTTGGCCTCGCGTTCCGCCTTCTCGGCAGCTTTGCGCGCCGCCTTTTCCTCGGCCTCGCGCTTGCGCCGGTCTGCGGCGCTTTCCGTCGCGACGGGCGCGGCCGCCGTACCAGCCGAATCTGCTGCAGCAACATTGGTTTCAGCCGGTTTCGTCTGTTCCGTTGGGGCCGGTACCTTGGCTTTGCGGCCCAGCATTTGGCCAATGACCTGCGCGGTGACGTTTTCGGCGGAAATTGGCGGCGTCAATTTCCCCAGATATCCTACGGCAGCAATCAGGTCGAAATCCGTGGCGTCCGCGAAATCGGATACCGCATGCACTACCCGATCGCTGGCCTGGCTCTGGAGAACCCAATACCGCCCGGAGCCATAGTCGACCTTTTCTTTGCGCATGGTCTCGTATTCGGGGGTCGCGACGATGGCTTCCTGAAAATTGACCTCGCCTGCCTTGTCGAAACCGGCCGCCTGCCCATAGTAGATTTTCCCGGGGTCGATTTGCGCGGGCGGAATGGAGAACTGCGCGGCATGCACGGAGCCCGAGAGCAGGAGGAATAAACACCCCGCTAGCGGGCCGATTCGCTGCGCCACACTCAGCACTAGTCCTGTCTCCGTGTTGGGTCCGCTGCCTGGCCCACGCGCGCGGCGCCAAGACGCGCTAGACGTCACCTCCAGGGCCGGAGCCCCCGAGACCCCTGTCTCTTCACGAAGTCTTTGCCATCACTCGTCCCATGAGCGTGTTTGCACTGTATGCAGCGCCAACATATCTGCGTAACGGCTTTAATTTAGATACGTTACAGAGAAACACTCATTCCCGGGTTTGTCCCGGGACCGTCCGGTTAATCCCCCAGTAGGTGGAAAAGTTGCCCGGCCTGCCTTCGTTCAGCGAACAGGTGTTCTCGTCCCTTCCGCTTCCGCCAAATTTCCTGATACCACAAGCTATTGTGGTCGAATCCAACCAAAAGTGCAACATCTTCCCGATGGCACGCGCGACACAAAAAGAGTCATGGAGTAACGTTGTGGCGCGGTGAAAGGTTTACACACCCCGAACATGCGGCGGGAAAAACAGAAGAGCCCTATGCTTTGTGTGTGGTCAGATGTTCTCGCCGTTCATGCGGCGGTACATCAAGGGAGGACATCCGTTGCACCCACGGTGAGTTTTGGGCAGGCCCTCCGGCACGATGTGGGGGATGTTTGCGTCCTCCATCGTCGCTTCGAGGGGGCGGTCGCCGTAATTGCCCATATAGTAGGTCTTGTCGCCCAGAACCAGGCCGCAGGTGTACATATTGCCCCGCGCGCCCATGCATGCCATCGTCTCGGGCAGGTGACACGTCGGATGCACGATGGTCTGGTCTTGGCCTTTGGAGGGAAACACGCGGAATCCTTCCCGCTCCAGCACGGTCGCTTCGTTCATCATCGAAGCTTCCACAAAAAACGCGGTCCGGCTGCGGTCCAGGTTCTTCGCGAGGGCAACCACGTTGTCCCCGAGGCCGCATTCGCAGAGGTGAATGCCCACGTTCATTTCGTGGGTTGTCTGTGCCCACTGTGCGATCTCGAATACCTCAGGATGACCGGCGATGGGGCGTCCCACCGTGAAAATTACGCTGTCGGCTCCCAGCGAGGCGGCTTCATCGATGACATTCAGCCAGGATGGCGCGTCCATTCCCTTGGATTCGAGCACAATCCCGCCGTCCTGCGCGCCTTCTTCGGAGACATACAGCCACAGGTACTTGAGCTGGGCGCTATCTTCGTTTGGGCTGTGTCGATGCACGGCGCGAAGGCGTCTTGCAATCGACTGAGGCAGGGAAAGCGGGTTCTCCCCAGAATAGATCTCATGCCAACGCTTCGTCGATGTCACAACCGCACTCCAATCTTTAAACTACTCGGCCACCCCAACGGGCCGTACTTCATCATGTTGCGCTGGGCGATACAAGGCATTGAGCGAGGAAATATTCGCCACCCGGCGCATCCATACCGACAACATTCGTGCACGGGGAGTCATTCCCGGCACTTGTTTTTCCGGTTTCCTGCCTCCGCATGCTTGGATCGCCGCATGCCCCCAGAGACTGCACCATTGTTCAAACCCGCCGCAATGATGTCAAGTCGATTGGAAAGAGAATTTCGGTCGGCCAACGAGGGAGAGGAAAATGAGTCGGCAACACTGGCGCGGGGCAAGGAAAGAAGGGGAAAATCCGCAATAATCTATCACGACATAACGCGCTACGGCGTCAGGACTTAGATTGACAACGCCAATAGTCTGTGCTAGAGTGGGCCGTCTTGAGGTAACACCGGACATCGCCGGGAAAGGCACTAGGAATGGGGCTGAGCAAGAAACAGCTTAAGGTTGTCGAGTTTCTCGAGAAGAACGTGCAGTTGTGCCGGGAGTTCATGAACGACTGGCTGCTGTTCAACCAGATCCTGAGCGCATACCCGAGTCCGGGCGTGAACAAGGCGCAGCTCGAGAACCAGTTCCTCAAGATCAAGAGCAAACTGGCGCGCTCGCACCGGGTGCTCAAAGACAGCTTGGGAATGGACTACAACATTGACGGCAACACGATGAACATCGTGTCCGGCGCGACGAACCTCGAGTCCATCTACTCGCAGTCCGAGATGGCCGTCAAGAAGCTGCAGAACGAGTGGCACCGGGCGTTCATTTCGATCAACGAAACGCTGGGCGCGCTGGAAGACAAAAAGGAACGCGCCGAGCGCGGCGAGCGAGTGTTCGTGCCTCAGCTTATGGGGGCGCAGGGCGGCAAAGGCGGCGGTGGCGGCGGAATGTCCGAAGGGGCCAAGCGGAACCTCATGATCGTCGTTGTCGTTGCGATTATTCTTGGTGTGATGTTCTATTTCTTCCGAGACACCTATATTGGTCTTCTTCAAGATTTGGGCATACTCAAGAGAACAGTAAACTGAAACCCAGTTCCGCATTGTGTAGTTCACGGGGCTGAAAGGAGACGCACGTGACAAAGCGTGAGTTGGTCAGTGAAGTGGCCGAAAAACTGGGGTATACCCAGAACGAAGTCGCGAGCGTAGTACAGACCGCGCTTGACTGCATTATCGAGTCGCTGGCTCAGGGCGAGCGGCTTGAGATTCGCAATTTCGGCGTCTTCGAGGTGAAGGCGCGCGATGCCCGCATTGGACGTAACCCGCGCACGGGCCAGGAAGTGCCCATCGCCGGAAAGCGGATCGCGTCGTTCAAGCCCGGCAAAGCGCTCAAGGAACTCGTGCAAAGCAGCACGAACTTCGTGCCTGAGGCGGACGACGATTCCGCCTCCAACAGCGAAGAAGAATAGCGGCCCTCCGCAAGACCGCGATTTTAGATCCGCCCCGGGTCAGGAAATCTTTTATTTCGTTGTTCCCCATGGTGAAGTCTGGCCGCAACCATTGACTGCGCTTCGTTCGTCCTCGGGAGTAAAGCATAGGACGTGAACGAGGTTGAACGAGAACCATGGCTACACGGACCTACCATATCGAAGGATTGGATTGTGGCGAGGAAGTCCTCGCGTTACAGCAGGAACTCGGGTCGCGCGTGGGCGGCGTGGATAAACTCAGTTTCGACGTCCTGAACGCCCGAATCACCCTGGCGGACGACGCCCTCCCGATTAGCGACGAAGACCTGTTTCGCGCGGTGGCCCGAACCGGCATGCGCGCTGAACCTTACACCCCTGATGCATGCTGTGCCCCGGTACCCGTTTCTGAAAGTCGCTGGAACAGCCGGACCGTTTTGTTCGCGTTAAGCGGTTTGTTTATGGTGCTGGGCTATGGCGCGCACATCGCGACGAACGGATTTATCGAGGCGCTAAAGCCGGATTTCGCGGAACCTGTCTATTCGCTTCCCGCCAAGATTCTTTTCCTGGCATCGATTGTGTGTGGCATCTGGCGGGTGCTTCCGCGGGCCTGGCTGGCGGCGCGACGTTTTCGCCCGGACATGTATTTGCTGATGACGATCTCGATCTCGGGAGCGCTCGGCATTGGCGACTGGGCCGAGGCGTCGATGGTGACGTTTCTGTTTGCGCTGTCACTGCTGCTCGAGTCGTGGAGCGTCGGGCGCGCGCGTCAAGCGGTGCGCAAACTCATGGACCTCTCGCCCGAGATGGCCTCCACGGTGTGCCCGCACGACGGGTGCATCGAGTCGCGTCCGGCGGAGTCCGTGCGCGTTGGTTCGACGGTATTGGTGCGGCCTGGCGAACGCGTGCCCCTTGACGGGATCGTGACAAAGGGCTCGAGCAGCGTGAACCAGGCGCCGATTACCGGTGAATCCATCCCGGCGGCAAAAGGCCTGGACGACGAAGTGTATGCGGGCACGGTCAACCTCGATGGCGTATTCGAATTTCGCACGACCAAGCCCGCGGGCGATACTGCGTTGGCGCGGATCATTCGTCTAGTGGAGCAAGCGCAGTCGCGCCGCGCGCCGACAGAACAATGGGTCGAACGGTTTGCACGCGTCTACACGCCGTTCATGCTGATCGCTGCAATTGCGGTGGCCGTCACGCCGCCGCTGTTGTTCGGCGGCGCATGGGTCGAGTGGTTTTACCAGGCACTGGTGTTGTTACTGATTGCGTGTCCCTGCGCGTTTGTGCTGTCGACGCCGATCAGCGTCGTTGCGGGCTTAACCTCGGCGGCTCGCGCGGGCGTGCTCATCAAAGGGGGCGCCTATCTCGAGGAACCGGCACGGTTGCGCGCGTTGGCGTTGGACAAGACAGGCACCGTCACCCATGGTCGTCCAGAAGTGCAACGCGTTCTTCCCCTCAACGGGCACACGCCCGCAGAATTGTTGTCGTTGGCCGCCGCGATGGAAGCCCACGGCACCCACCCGCTGGCCCGCGCGGTGCTTGCCAAGGCCCACGAGGAAGGTGTCGCTTTTCGCGCGGCGGACGATTACCAAGTGATTCAGGGTAAAGGCGCGCGCGGCATCGTCGAGGGACGCCCGCATTGGATCGGCAGCCGCCGCTTTCTCCTCGAGAACTGCACAGAATGCGCGGAATTTGACTCGCACGCGGCCGAACTCGAGGATGCCGGACATTCGGTCATTGCGCTGGGAAACGACGAGCACGTCTGCGGTTTTATTGGCGTGGCCGACCGCGTTCGGCCGGATGCGCGCGCCGCGATCGCTGAGTTGAAGCGATTGGGTATTTCGCCGATCGTGTTGCTGACGGGCGATCACGCCGGCACGGCCGCCGCGGTGGCGGAAGAAGTGGGCTGCGACACGTATCACGCCGAACTATTGCCCGAGGACAAGGTGCGGCTTGTCGAAGAGCTTGTACGTAGACACGGGCGCGTGGGGATGGTTGGCGACGGCATCAATGATACGCCCGCGATGGCCGCGTCGACATTGGGCATCGCGATGGGCGCGGCGGGCAGCGATGCGGCGTTGGAAACCGCCGATGTCGCGCTCATGTCCGACGATCTCAGCAAACTGCCGTGGCTCATTCGTCATGCCCGGCGCACGCTGAACACCATCAAGGTGAACATCACGATTGCGCTTGGACTGAAAGCCATCTTCTTCTCGTTGGCCCTGGCCGGATACGCGACCCTGGGCATGGCCATTGCCGCCGATATGGGCGGATCGCTGCTGGTGATCTTCAACAGTCTGCGCTTACTCCAGTACAAAGAACAGTAAGCGGGTTTGTTTTTTTCACACACGCCGCCTATGCTCGTCGCATGCCCACACACGATGCCGAACACCCGGACGAACCCCGCTCCCGCGCGCGCGCCTATGCCGCGCTGGGCGTGGTGCTGGCCTATATCGTCGTCGCCCACAGCATCGATACCCTTGCCGCGTACGTGCCCGCGATGCACGCATTTCGCTGGCGCATGGACAACGGCGCGGACCTGTTCAAACTGACGGCGTGGCTGATCATTCCACTGCTCTACTCACTGCGCACGCTTGACCTGGGCGCGTTTGGCGTGCGGCGTTGGAGCAAGATCGATATCGTGATCCTTGCGGTAGTGGCGCTCGGAGGAGTCGTCGCTATGGCCGTGGTTCACGTCACGCCGTCGTTGCGCGCGGTCTACCCGGGGTGGGGGCACATGCCCGACGCGGTGCGCACGCAATTGGCGATGCACCAACTCATCTGGACTCTTTCCTGGTTGACGGGATGGGAGTTCATTCACCGTTACGTTCTGTTGCGCGCGGCGGACCAGGCGTTTCCGCGCCGGGGCTGGCTGCTCGTCCCGTTGGTGGAAACGCTGTATCACTTGCAGAAACCGCCGCTCGAAGCCTTGGGTATGGGCGTATTCGGCCTGATTCTGACTGCATGGGCACGCAAACGGCGCAATGTCGCGTTGCCGTTCTTGGCGCATTCCATCATCGAGTGCGAATTGATAGCGTACCTGTGGGGAGTGGGGTAGCGTCAGCTTTCCGTGGCGGAAGCCGCCTGGAGCAGTTCATCGAGACTGGGCAGCCCCGCGAGGAATGCGTCAAACACCGGCGGGACGCCCGGACCGGCGATTCCCGCCAGTTCCCATGTTTCAGGCGAAACCTGCGCGACCGATGCTGCATGCGCGCCGAGTCCTGCGGCGATGACCATATAGTCGGCGGCGGCCACCATCGCCGCGTGTTCCGCATACTCCGGCGGCACGCAGGCCGACGGTGAATGGTGATAGCCAATCGCGGCGGCCAACGCGTCGGGCAGTTTCCATTTGATTGCCAGGCGCGCGCCCACTTCGGCGTGGTCTGTGCCAAACACCTCGCGCTCGGCCTGCCACATCGGAATCCCCTTCGATTCGCTCAGCGCCTCCGCGCGTTTGCACTCGTTGGGCAGGAATTCCTCGAGAATGATCTTGCCGACGTCGTGCAACAGCCCAAACACGAAGCCTTCAGACGGCTCCATCGTGAGCGTGCCGCGCCGGGCACTGGCCAACGCGCCCATTGCGATGCCCGTCGCCACGCTGTGGCGCAGCAACAAGCCCGTGGTCTTCTGGAAAGATTCAAAGACCGTCGCCGTGAGCACAAGATTTTTGATTACCCTCGCGCCAAGCAAGGAGACCGCGACTTCCACCGCGGTGACTTTGTTACGCAGGCCGTAGTAGGCCGAGTTGACCAGGCGTAGGGTCTTGAGCGCGATGCCGGGGTCCGTGGCCACGACGCGGCCGATGTCCGCCAATGCGGCGTTGGGATCGTCGAGCAACTGGGAAACGCGCTGCACCACATCGGGCAGGCTGGGCAAAGTGATGATCTCTTCGAGCAGACCATCGACGATTTCCTTCGATTCGCTCATGCGGACTCCAACGAGGGCAAGTGGCCCGCGCCAAATGCGCGTTCCTGGGCGCAGAGAATGTCGATTACCTGGTCAGGGGAAAGAAGGGTCAGGCCTTCGCTCAAAGGAAGAGTCTTTACGGGCCCGCCATCAGCGGGAGAGAGCACGAGCATGGCGCCCTTGGGATTCTCGCGGCTCGCCATCAGCACGGCTTTCCCATAGGAACCATCCGAAAGGAGTACGGCCGCTGTGAGCGCCGGTCCTTGTCGTGTCCATCGCATCATTATAGACACCCCCCGGCAAAGACAGCCTCGACGCTCCAGATCTGTGGAGGACGCCATCCGGCTCTGTGCGCGTGGCGCAGCAAGGCAGCTAGAAAATGTAGTCCGGCTTGAGGACCGCTTCGTAGTTCACGCTACGATCCGAGAAGGGGAACGAAACCGTCTCGAAGACACCAGTTCCCGTGCGCATGACCGCCCGGGCGGTTCCCAACACCGGCACAACGCCGACCAAGTAGCCTAACGGCTTGCCTTCTTTGAGTTTCGTGTCAAAAGTCACGGGAATTTCGGCCCAACCCAACAGAATGTTCGAGATGCCGCGCCCGAGCTTGGTCAGCCCTTTTTCAAGGCCGGTGGGCTTGGCAATTTCATCCTCAGGGTCATAGCTCTGCGCGAGCGCCGGGCCGGCCTGCAACGCCACCGCCAAAACCAGCAGCACCGCGATCAGTCCTCGCCACGTCTTGCTCACAACCAACCCTCCCTCTCGGCGTCGCCGCCCAAACCTATAGGCACAACCCACTTGCCCATCCTTTGGCGAGTCTAACACACCCTCCGGGGCTTGTCAATTATTAAGCCAAGAAATCCCTCACCTTTTCTCCTGCTAGATGTATACTGGGAGAGGCTGGGGGGACAACCACCGAAAGGGGGATGTCATGGGGACGAGCAGCCTTCCGTTTTATTGGTATCTGGCCCGGAACTTCCGCAGCTTCCCGTCGATGGTGCAGAACTACCGTCACGGCGGCCTGCTGGCGCGCGGCCCGGCGCTGTCCGACGCGGTGCTCTGGAACGGCACCCATCTGCGGCACCCCGAGCAGTCCGGCCTCATCGGGGTTGTCCATGAACTATGGTTCCGCAACGCGTACCGTATCGGCGTGTACTACACCCCCCGGCCCGGCGACGTCGTGCTCGATGTCGGCAGTCATGTCGGAATGTTCTGTATTGGCTTGGCGCTACGCTATCCTGAAGTGCGGATATTCGCGTATGAACCTTCGGACAACTACGCGTACCTCGAACGGAATATCCGCGCGTTCGGTCTCGCCAATGTTGCCACGCAACGCATAGCGCTGGGGGGCGAACGTGGGCAGGTCGTCATGCGTACCACGACGCAACGCTCGGTCGATTTTCGCGCGCATGCCGCCGACACCACGGATGAGGATGCGGTCGAGATGATCACCCTCGCGGACGCGATCGCGGCCACGGGGGCAAGCCGCATTGCGCTGCTCAAGATGGACATCGAGGGCGCGGAGTTCGATGTCTTCGAGCATATTGCGCCGGAGACCCTCGAGCGGATCGATACGGCCGTGTTGGAGTACCATGAGAACTACCGGCCAGGCGTGCTCGGCGTCTTGACGCGCGCCTTTGCCCACACGCACGAAATCCGGATCCGTCCCGACGATGGCACGGGGCACGGGGCCTTCTGGGCGGTGCGGTAACCGCGCGAACAACCCAAGCCCCGCCCGTGTATACTACCCCCTCAACGTGTCTGCCGAATTTGCGGCGCTATAGTGCGAAGAGTACGGGGATGCGTGTTCCTTGAAGGAGTACATGATGTACAGACTATGGGTGGGGACTTTCTTTGTCCTATGGGTGACGTTTTCCGCTGCCGCGGATTGGTTAGCGCAGGCCGTCCCGTCGGAACAAGGGTTCGAGGGGGCGGTTACGGTTGTCTCGGCTGCGGCGGATGAAGAAGGCTTTGGAACCGTCACTCTAGATGTCCCGTACCTCGATCTGCACGGCAATCCCAAGACCGGGCAAGCGCGTGTCTACCTTCTTGAGAATCAATATACGGCAGGGAAAAGGCTTCCGGTGTTCTGCCATCCACACTACGAGAAGGACGCGGGCGGCGCGAAGAACTGGTGCCGCAAGGGATGGCTCTTTGTGACGCCACATTATGGATCGGGCCCTGGAGAGTACGAGATCGACGCTGCGCCCTGCGACAGCTACAATCTTTCCCGAGCGATTATCCAGTGGGCGCGGCGTCTGGCCGTCGCTGACCGAACGCGTCTACACATTGCCGCCGAAAGCCAGGGCGGCTACATGACATTGGCCATGGCGGCGGATATCTTTCCTGTCACCTCTGCCGCGCCCGACGTGCCCGTGCTGAACTGGTGTTACAACCTGAACTATTTCGAGGTGAACAAGCCCATTTCAAAATACCCATTGCCCCCCGATCGCGTCGGGGAAAGTCCCATGCCGCCGATGCATAACGTGAGCATGCTTGCCGATTGGGTCGCGCGCGATTTCGGCAAACCGTTTAACACGGAGACCTACTACCGCCTGAGTCCCGTCTCCTATCTGGCGCGCATCACGTGTCCGGTGCTGACTACATCGTATACCGGCGATATGTTGGTGCCGATCGAAGCCGCGACGCGCACCCACCTGCGTCCTTACGATCGCGCGCGATTCCCCGAGGGATATCTTCGCGATTTCGATGCGTTGACGACTTATGCGCCTGCCCGCAAAACCCTTGAGGAGCGCCTGCCCGGCGGCACGTATAAGGTGAAAACGATGGGGCTTCAGAAGAACTCCTACGAGATTACCTTCGATTACTTCACCGGCGCCAAGAAGCGGCCCAAAGTGCGCCCGACGATGGAGGATCGTCCGTGGTCGAAAAGAACGCAGTGGTCCATTCTCTACCTCGACGAAGGTGGGCCGGCGCCTTACGCCGCGCACTCAACCTACGAGTGGAAGACCGCGTCAGAATCGTTCGCCGCGTATTACCAAACGGCACAGATCAAACCGTCTCTACTCACAGCGGAAAAACTTGCGTGGCTCATTGCGCGGTATGAAGGGAAGCTTCCCGGGGTACCGATGTTAGCCGACGGCATCCCCGCAAATCGCCTGAACGTGCCATTGCTCGAACAACTTGACGTCGTGAGCGGGCTTCTGGACTTCGCAAGCCTTGGGGTGCGCCACGAGAAGCGCTTGCGTACACTCTACGCGAGCAATCCAGAGAAACCGTTGGGCGATTCGCTCACCGCGACAACGCTCGAAGCGCGATTTCAGGAACTCTCGGCGCGACTGGAAAAGGAGAAGAGATAGACAATGCTGCTCGCCGGTCAGGAGCGGTGCCGTGTCAAGCCATTTAAGAATCTTACCGGGGCGGTAGTTGTCCTGCCATTTGTGATCTTACCGGGAGAAGGGCTGGTTAGGGACCTGGTTGTCGACTTGGGCTGGGGCTTTTTCACCCCCTCCCGCGGGAGGGGGTGTGCT